>JBLNCI010000043.1:0-243702 GCA_050260515.1 Gemmatimonas sp. | reverse complement strand
CCCCCCGGGGGGGGGGGGGGGGGGGGGGGGGGGCCCCCCGCGCTGTCGTTGCCCCTCACCCCAACCCTCTCCCCGCACGCGGGGAGAGGGGGCGATGAGGGCTGCGCTGGCTCTTCTTTTTCTTCGTCATTCCCGCGCAAGCGGGAATCCAGAGCCCCACACTGTGATGCTGAGTCCGTTGCCCTGGACCCCCATCTACGGACGGGTTGCACCCCGTCCGTTCTTTGCAAAGAGGGGCGCGGGGGTGACGCGGAAAGGTGTGCGTCCATCGCGTCGGCCACCGCCTCGGCCTTCGCATCCGGCCCATCGCCGTTCGGCGCCTTCGCGCGCTGTTCCGCCTTCGCCTTGCGCGCGGCGTGGGCCTTATTGAGTGTCTCGACCAGCAGCGCGGCCATCGCGGCGGTGAGGCCCTTCGCCTTCGCGCTCGTCTGCGCGCCCGCGCCGTTCGCCTGTCTTGCCGCGGCCTCGCTCGTCACCAGCCACTTCGCGACGCCGAGCATCATCCGCAGTGCGCGGACCCGCTCGCGCGGGCTTCGCGCCCGCTCCCACGCAGCGTCGGCGGCGCGGCGCAGCTCGTCGCCGACGACGTGGTGGCGCTCGGCGACCGCGCGCTCGTAGCGCGTGCGGAACGCCGCGTCGCGCGCGATCCATGCCTCGACGGTGCAGGCGCGCGGCATGTGCGGGGTGCGCTCGATGGTCGCGAGCGAATGGCCCGACCATATCGTCGCCGCGATCACGCGGCGCTCCAGCGCGATGCGCGAGCGCCGGCGGCATTCGGCCGGCGGCAGCGGCGCGGGGTTGGGATGCAGGCGTCTCATGTGTCCTCCTGTCGTTCGCTCGGTGATGCGGCGGGGCGGCGTCTTGTTCATCGAACCGGGTGCGACCGGTTCTCCTGTCGACCGAACCGGGTGCGACCGGTTCGAATGAGGGACTCACCGCGCCCCCGCTCCCGGATGCTGCGCTGGGAGCGGGGGCTGGTGAGGGGCCGGTGGGCTCGCGCGGGCTTGCCGGGCGTCGCGCGGGCACACCTCGTCGTCAGCGGAATCGGCGAATTCCACTTTTTCCTTTCCCTGGAGGGGTCAGCAGGTGCCGCGGTGCGTTGAAACCGAAGCCGCCCTACCGATTGCTTCCCTCCGTCGCGGGTGCGACGCCGGGTTATGTCGGTACCGAACGAGAGAGATGGCGTCGCGACCCGAAGGGGAAGCGCCGTTGCCGTCTCACACACTCATCCGCCGCGGCCGTCCTCGTTGTCGGAGGCGATCGCCGCGGCTTCTTCGCGCGACGCGGGGAGCGCTAAGCGCAATAGCCCCCCTCGCTGTCACACGATGCGTCGACTGTGCGCGCGGGCATGACGCGGCACAAGGGGGGTGTGGAAAGTCCGGGGGCGGTGGACGAGGGGCTGTGGAAAGACGGCGCGAGGGTGTTGCGGTCCAACGCGCTCTTTTCGTCGTGCCCCGGCACGCAGGGGCGTTCTTCCTCTTCTTTCGTCATGGTCGGCCCTTAGGACTGCGCTCGCGCGGTCCGTACAAAAAGAGGGAGGCCGACCGACCATCCACTGCCGTCATGCCCGGACTTGTTCCGGGCATCCACGTTCTTTTCATTGTCCGTCCTGAAAACAACACGTGGATGGCCGGGGCAAGCCCGGCCATGACGCGATCAAAAGGGGAGAAGGGCCGCCAGCGCTCCCGCGCATCGGCCGTCGTTCGGTGCTACCGTCAGCGCTCGTTCACGTCGGCATTGCGGAGTTCGCGTCGGCCATCGAGGTGCGTAGCCACAAAGAAGCTCGGGAGGCGTACATGTTCAGGAGCATGGCAGCGTCGGTCGCGTGCGCGTTGGTCGGAGTGTCGGCGTTCGCGTCGGCGGGTTACGGACAGTCCAAAGAGGGCCAGCTCACCGTGCTGGTCGGCACGTCGGCGGGCGGCAGCTTCGATCTTGTCGGGCGCGTCGTCTCGCGCACGCTGGTCAAGTATCTCCCCGGCAACCCGACGCCGGTGCCGCAGAACATGCCGGGCGCGGGCAGCATGATCGCCGCCAACTACCTGTACGGCGTCGCGCCGCAGGACGGCAGCGTGGTCGGCGTGATCAACCCGGCGCTGGCGTTCAACCAGGTGTTCGACAACTCGAACGTCCGCTTCGACGTGGCGAAGTTCAACTGGATCGGCAGCCCGGTCGATTCGCTGATCGCGGTCGCGATGTGGCACACCTCGCCGGTCAAGACGCTGCAGGACGCGACGCGCCAGGAGGTGATGGTCGGCGCGCCGGTGCAGACGTCGCCCGACGCGATGTCGTACTACCTGCTGAACCACGTGCTCGGCACGAAGTTCAATGTCGTGACCGGCTACCAGGGCGGGAAGGACCTCGACCTCGCCATCGAGCGCGGCGAGATCGGCGGCCGCGGCGGGCAGTCGTGGTCGGGCCTGAAGGCGATCCACCCCGACTGGATCCGCGACAAAAAGGTGATTCCGATCGTGCAGATCGGGTTGCAGCCGGCGGACGATCTCGACGGCGTGCCGATGCTGTCGGACCTCGTGTCCGATCCTCAGCGCAGGAAGGTGGTCGATCTCTACTCGGCGGCGACGGCGGTGGGGCGGCCGCTGGTGATGGGACCGGGCGTGCCGGCGCAGGCGGTGGCCGCGATGCGCGCGGCGTTCGACAAGACGATGAAGGACCCCGACTTCATCGCCGAGGCGGAGAAGTCCGGCCTCGACGTCACGCCGATCCCGGGCGAGGCGATCCAGCGCGAGATGGCGAAGTTCCAGGGCCTGTCGCCCGAGCTGGTCGCGCTCACCAAGGAACTCGTCGCGCCGAAGTGAGGCGATCAGTGCGGCTGGCGGCGCTGGAGCACGTGGGTGTAAGCACGGGCGAACTGAAAGTGTTCTCGTCACTGTCGGCCGTGTAATATCCGCGAACTTGAGGTGGGGGATTCAATGTCAGGGATTGTTATATTTCTCCATGGACTCATGGGGAACAAGCACAGTTGGGGTGCTGTTCCAAATCTCGTGAAGCAGGTTCTTGAGTTCGAAACCGCGACTCCCGAATACGCGGCTAGCCTCTGCGGGATTGCGAATATCGAGAAAAGCGCGCGCCAGATTCTGACGCGACTCAAAACCTCCTATTCAACTCACGACCCGATCTATTTGGTTGGCCATAGCCTCGGCGGGCTGGTTGCGCGGGAAATATGTCGCCAATTGCTAGTAGAAGACCCGAACGGACTGCTTACGAGAATCGCCGCCGTAATAACCGTAGGAACACCGCTGAGCGGGGCGCGGTTTGGTAACATGATTTTGCGCCTCGTTCCGTTTCCCAAGGTGCAGGAAATCGGAAACAGTAAGCCGGTGTTTGACGCGTACCGGGAGGCGATTCGAAATGCCGACTCGAAGAGGTTTCGTCCAAAGCACTTTCATATCGAGATAGAAAGCGACGGCGTTATCGCGGCGCATAAAAAATCTGGTTTTACGGAAGATGATAGGGACGGTGGTGTAATTCCTGGCTCTCATCGTAACTTCGCGAGCAGCAATGATGCGGCAGCATACGTCGCGGACGTTATCCTCAAGCGCATTCACGAAGTTCAAAATAGTCGGGGGCGGCCGTATATGACACCAGCCGCGACAGTGGTGACCACGGACTTGCCTGACCGCCTGATTGTTATTGCGTGCTCACATGGCAAAACCCCCGGGGGAGGCCGCCACGGATGTCCAACACCACTCGCTTGGATAGGTGAGCAAGGCCTACGGCGGCGCTTTTTATCGAAACGTTCTTACGTTTTTAGTACGTTGAAGGATGCCAAGATAGCCGATGGTTTTGAGCGCGGTGGCAATAGAGCGCATCAACCGGCGAACTCCACTCTTACCCACGCGTTCGATTTCGGAGGAACGGCGCCCGCTGCCGTTGACGCCCTTTACCTACCTGCCTGGAAACGTTACAGCGGGCGAACATATGCTCCCGTGTCCGAGAATTCTTGGCAGAATTACTTCCAGAATCGCAATCGCATGAGGGTCCTGATCATGTCAGGGCTTTATGGCCTAATTGAGCCAGAGGAGTGCATTCAGAACTACGACGTGCACCTGTCGGACTCTCATACAGAGAGCGGTCAGTCAGTAGGTTCGATGTGGTCCGATTTGTTTACCGACGGACTAGCGAGCTATGTACGGCACGCGTATCGTGATCGCAGGGTCAAGATATTTAATCTTCTGTGTGACCGTTACTATGTGGATTCGATCCATTGGCATGCTTTGCCGAAGGAATGCTCCGTCTATCACCTAGCGTCCCCAACGTTGGCCGATGTCGAGTTGTTGCCACCGGCCGGTACCATCCTCAATTCGTTTCTTGCCGACCCCAATATGCTCGAAACTGTCGAGCAGGATAGTGAGACCTACGAGCTTTCAAAGTTCGGTCAGCCACCGACGGGGCTTTCCGATGTCCGCGTAATTTTCGAGGGTAAAATCGGCAACTCGCGGCCGGCATCTAGATAGCAGGTGCTGAGACACACGTGCTCAAACTCGCTGGTCCAACGGTGTGGCTGGGGCAGAGCGTAGACACCAGCAGCATCTGTTCGGGCGTTCCTACACTTAGCCGAGGGCATTTTTTGACGAGCCTTGGTTGCGCGATACGCCGACCTTCGCTCATCCACACCCATTTCACCCCCCTGCTCCGATCAAAATTGGGCATTGAGGGGGCTCTGATGGTCGATTCTGGCGGGTTTGTTCTCTCGAAGCGGCGAGCGGTACGGTGGACGAAAGACGTCGTTGCGGCGGCATTCGCTCAAACCGACGCTGACATTTACGTCAGCCTCGATCTGCCTCCACTCCCGAATGACACGGGTCGAAGACGCCGAAGCAAGATCAGGACGTCACTGCGCAATTATGAATTTCTATTGGGAAAGCTTCCCAACAAGACGCTGATGCCGGTGGTGCATGGTCGCACCGACGATGAAGTTGAACTCTCGATTCAGTTGATCAGAAGCGTCACCCCTCAGCCACAGTGGGTAGGGGTGGGGGGCATGGTGCCTCTGTTGCAAAAAAAATATCTCACCCCGGAAATATCGGAGCGAACGCCAGAATGCTTCATTGCGCACGTCCTAACGCGAGTTAGGCGGTCATTCCCAATGGCGAACATTCACGTGTTCGGCGCAGGGGGCACGCGTACTTTTCCTGCTGTATATGCATTCGGTGCTGATTCCGCAGATTCGATTGGCTGGCGGCAGGCAGCGGGGTTTGGCTCTATTTTTCTGCCCATGAAGAGCCAGCGGCTAGTTGCCTGGCCCAGACAATCTAAACCACCGCGCAAACTGTTGGACGCCGCTGATCTCGCCGAAATACAGCTGTGCGGCTGTCCGGTTTGCGCGGAACGGCCTGCTCTTGCAGCAAAACTGCGTGCATTCCGCAGAAGCTTTCTGGCCCGCTCGGTTCACAACGCTTGGACGGTGACTAACCAAGCGAGTTTCTGGCCACGAGGTCGATTGGCGATGCTCGCCGCTATGTCGAATGGAGCTCTTGGTTTGGATTGGCAGAAAGCAGCGAGTGCCGTTTAGTCCCACGACCCGCCCCCCTACGCCGCCGGTCGGTGGCTCGCGATGATCTGGTCGGCCGCGCGGCCGGTCACTTCGGCCATGTGGTCGAAACGGCGGGTGAAGCCGCCGACGCCGGCGGTGGCCGACCGCAGTTCGACGATGAGATCGCCGATCGACGCTTCCGGCATCATCGCCCGCACCGTGTCCCAGCCGTCCCATCCGTCGCGGGCGCCGAAGCCCAGGATCTGGCCGCGGCGCCCCGACACGATGGCCGTCACCTTCGCCGTCGCGTCGTTGGGGCAGACGATCTCGACGACGTGGATCGGCTCGAGCAGCACCGGCGCGCAGTCGGGCAGTCCCTCGCTGATTCCGATGCGCGCCGCGGTGCGGAACGCCTGATCGGACGAATCGACGCTGTGGTACGAGCCGTCGGTCAGCGTCACCTCGACGTCGATCACCGGGAAGCCGAGCGGCCCGCGCGCGAGCCCGTCGTGGACGCCTTCCTCGACGCCGCCGATGTAGTTCTTCGGCACCGCGCCGCCGACGATGGTCTCGCGGAACACCGTGCCCGCGCCGCGCGGCAGCGGCTTGATCTCCAGCACCACGTCGCCGTACTGGCCGTGGCCGCCCGACTGCTTCTTGTGCCGTCCGCGCCGCGTCGTCGGCTTGCGGATGGTCTCCTGATAGCCGACCGGCGGCGCGTGCTGCTTCACCGCGACGCCGAAGCGATCGCGCAGCCGCTCCAGCGCGACGCGGAGATGGATCTCGCCCTGGCCCCACAGCACCATCTCGTGGCTGAGGGGATTGTGGACGACGCTGAGCGACGGGTCCTCGTCGGTCAGCTTCGCCAGCGCCTGGCCGAGCTTGACGTCGTCCTTGCGGTCCTCGGCGGCGATGGCGATCGCCAGCACCGGCGGTGCGGGCGCGATCTCGACGAGGGATTCGGGCGCGGTCTTGCCGGTGGCGAGCGTCTCGCCGGTCCTCACCGTGTCGAGCTTGCCGAGCATCACCGTGTCGCCCGCCGACGCCGACGGGCGCTTGGCGTCCCCGTTCGCCGAAGGGCCCGGCACCGAGATGCCGGAGATCCGCGACGCCTTGCCGCCCGACGACATCACCGCGTCGCCGTCGGCGAGCCGGCCGCGCAGCACGCGGGCGAGCGACAGCTTGCCGCCGTGCTGCAAATGCGTCGACTTCATCACGTAGGCGAGCGCCGCGTTGTCGTCGGCGACGCCGAGGCGGCGCGCGGTGTCCGTGATACCCGGCGCTTCGTGGCGCAGCGCCTTGAGCAGCCGCAGCACGCCGTTGCCGCGCGCGGCACTGCCGAGCAGCACCGGGCAGATCTGGCCGTCGCGCAATTCGCCGGTGAGGTCGTCGAACACCGCCTCGCGCGGCGGCGCCTTGTCGTCGAGCAGCAGCTCGAGCAGCCGGTCGTCGTGGTCGGCGAGCTGCTCCAGCATCGTGCCGCGGGCGTCCTTCTCGCGGTGCCTGTCAGCGGGGTCGAGGTCGCGCGCCTCGGAGGCCATCTGGTCGCGGTAGAGGAACGCGCGCTCGAGCGCGAGATCGACGAAGCCCGCGACGCTGTCGCCCTTCCAGATGGGGATCTGGCGCAGCACCAGCGGCGTGCGCGACGCCGGCTGCAGCGTCGCCAGCGTCTCGCGGATGCGCGTCGTCGCCTTGTCGATCTTGTTGAGGAACAGGAAGCGCGGGATGCCGAGGTCCTCGAGCTCGCGCAGCACGAGCTGCAACTGCGGCAGCTTGCGCGCGTCGGCCTCGCACACCACGACCGCGGCGTCGACCGCCGGCAGCGCCGCGCGCATGTCGTGGGCGAACTCGACCGATCCCGGGCAGTCGACGAACGCGTAGCTGTCGCCCATGAAGGTCGTCGTCGCCGCGGCGAGGCCGAGGCCCATGTGGTGGGCGCGCGCCTCGGGTGAGGAATCGCCGACCGCGGTTCCGGCCTCGACGGTGCCGGGTCGCGGGATCGCTCCGGTGCGGAACAGGATGGATTCGAGCAGCGTGGTCTTGCCGCTCTGGAACGGGCCCACCAGTGCGATGCACCGGGGCCCGCGCGATTTTATCGCGTCGCGTTTGGCCTCTTGGCCGGAATCCTGTCCCATGCTCCGTCTCCCTGTGTCAGCGCGCTCTATGTGAGCGCGCGCTGTGTCAGCGCGCTCTCCGACTTTTCGTGTGAGTGAAGCCTTTGACGGGAAGCATGAGCGCGTCCCACGGCCGCTTCAAGCGACCAACGCGGTTCTTTCGCTGCCAAGACGCGCTCGGGTGGCGGCTCGGGGGATATTTTTTCTCCCTCTCCCGATCCGGAACATTCTTTCTCTCTCCCCAGCAGCGAGAGGCGGTTCTTTTGTCTCCCTCTCCCCAACGACGGCAGAGGCCCTTTTTTCTCCCTCTCCCCCGATTGGGGGAGAGGGAGGGGGTGAGGGGGGTGTGGGCTGATGCATCGCGATCCCCTCACCCAACCCTCTCCCCAACGGGGAGAGGGCTTGGAAGAAAAGGGAGAGGGCGGGGGTGAGGGGGCTGATGCGTCGCGGAACCCGCCCCCAGGAACCCGCCTGCGCCGGAACCCGAGCGTCGCCGGGACGTTCCGTCACAAGTCCCTCGCGGAAACCAGCCAGCGGGCGCCATGACCGACGAATCGAGACAGCATCCGGCCCATCCGGAGGGCCATCCGGCGCACCCCGTGGCGCACTGGTTCGGCAACGTCGCCAACGCGGTGGCGCGGGCGGCGGGCAAGCCCGCGACGTTCGCGCTCGCGGTGCTGGCCATCGTCGTGTGGATCGTCACCGGGCCGGTGTTCGGCTACTCCGACACCTGGCAGCTCATCATCAACACGGCGACGACGATCATCACCTTCCTGATGGTGTTCCTGATCCAGAACTCGCAGAACCGCGACAACGCCGCGATCCAGGTCAAGCTCGACGAGCTGATCCGCGTCTCGACGGTGCAGAACATGTTCGTCGGCATCGAGCGCCTGACCGACGAGGAGATCGAGGAGCTGCGCGCCAAATGCGAGAAGCGCGCCAAGCAGGAGGCGGCGTCCAACGCCAAGACCCACATCCGCGAGAAGGCCGACCGGACGATGCGCGGCGTGCGCGCCAGGGCGCAGCGCGCCGCCGATCGCGCCGGCTAGGGGACGGCCGCGACCTGTTCGTCGGCCGTTTCGTCGCTCGCGAACGTGCGCGGCGCGAGCCCGCGCCGCTTCAGCACCTCCTCGATGTCGACCACGGCGCGGCGCGCGATCATCTCGTTGCCGGCGCCGTCGAGGTGCGCGCGGTCGCCGGAGTCGTGCTGCGGCGGCGGATAGTAGCTGATGACGTTGCGCAGCCCCTCGGTCCACGTCACGAGGCCGGGGCCCGAGTGGTTGGTGACGATCAGCACGTCGCTGCCGCGGGTGCGCACGGTGTGGGCGAGCGCGCGCATGCCCTCGAGCACGTCGGCGACCGCCACGCGCTCCGGCATGTCGGTGCGGCCGACGTAGACGATGGTGAGCGTCGTGCCGAACGGCACCGCGCTCTCGATGCGGGCACGCGCGGTCTCCGCGGTGTCGCCGATCGCGCCGCGGTTGACGACCTCGACGTCCCAGCCGCGCTCGCGCAGCAGCCGCTCGATCGCCGCCGGGAACGCCTGGGTCAAGGGCACGCGGCCCTTCACCGAGGGGGAGCCCAGCACCAGGCTGTCGCCGAGCGCCACGATGCGGATCGGATCGGCGTGGGCGCGCGGCGCGGCCGCCATCGCCATGAGCGCGGCGACGAGGCCGAGCAGCGGCAGCCGCAGGCACCGCGCGAGCGCGTGCGCGCGCGTGCACGTGCGCGCGCGTGTACGGGTGCGCGCAAGGCAGGCCGGCCGGGCAGGCCGGGCCCTGGTCAGAATCCGAACGCTTGTCACGACGCTCCCTATCGGCCGCCCCCACTTTCCGCGCGGGGGCGGTCCTTATCGGGCGCGTACCCTAAGCGGCCAGACGCGTCCGTCCAGTGTTTTCGGAGGCCGAAATCGTTAACGCGACGGGGGTCGTTAGGGTTAACGGGCGGGGGGTGCGGGATTGCCGGCGGGGGCGCGGCGTTTGGACGTCCGCGGGGGCGGTGGGGAGAGAAGGCGATCGACCCACGCGCTGGCCCGCGGACGGCCCCGCACTCATCACGCCCGCGTTTGCGCCCACGGACGCGACGTAAGGCCTAAGGCAGCCCGGAGGCCACCCGTGCGGTGTCCGCGACGAATCGCGAACCCGCGCAGGCTAGCACGGGTGCGGCGCCCGGGTCGAACCCGCGGACACGCGCGGCTCGCAATTTGCCGATGCGCAGCGGTCGCTACAGCTTGCCGGTAAGTCGGGCGAGGCCCCACAGCAGTCCGCTGTCGACGGCGATCGCGAGCGGCAGGTTCAACGCCAGCCGCAGCGTCCCGTAATTGCGCCAGTCACCGTGGCTCGCCAGCCAGAGGAACAGCACGACGAGCGGCGCCCACACATACCCGACGAAGATGAGCAGCGGCGTGAGCGCGACGAGCATCGTCAGCGCGACGATGTTCGCCGCGCGCGTCGTCCAGCCCAGCACCGCGCGCAGCGTCACCGAACGCTCACCGCTTGGCCTTGACCTGCTCGACGAGCTGCTCGATGGCGGGCAGCGTGCGCGCGACCACGGCGTCGTAGCCGGCGGCGTTGAGGTGCCAGGCGGTTGCGCTCTTGCTGCCGTTGATGAGCGTGCTGCCCGGCGCCGGGCGCTGCTTCTCGACGTGGAGCGCGGGGTCGTCGATCACGCCGTCCTGGAACTGGCGGTAGAACGCCGCGCCGTACATCTTCGCGAGATCGCCGCCGCGGCAGCACGTCGGATCGTCGGGATTGCCGAGGCCGAACAGCAGCACCTCGATGTTCCGCTCGCGCAGGCGGCGGACGATCGTGGTGAGGTTCTGGTTGATCGTGTCGCTCGGCACGTTCTCGGCCTTGTCGTTGACGCCGACGGTGACCAGCGCGATGTCGGTGCCCTCGGGAACGTCGCGGTTGAGGCGATGGACCACGTCGCGCGTCTTGTCGCCGCGGTGGCCCGCGTTGACGACGACGACGTCGTGGCCCTTGGCGCGGAGCGCGGCCTCGAGCTTCGGCGGATAGGTCTTGTCGGGATCGACGCCCGGCGGGTCGAAGTTGCTGTCGCCGATCGCGACGATGCGGATCGGATCGGCGTGGGCGCCCGCCGCGCCCAGCGCGAGCACTGCGAACGCGATGAATGCGAACGCGATCGGTGTGAACGCGGCAACGCGGCGAAAACGCGCGATGGTGTCGGTCATCGTCTCCTCCCCTTCGCCCGTACGGTCACCGCCGGGCGCTCACTCGCTCGATGAGCTGTTCGATCCGCGGCACCGTGCGCATACCCACCGCCGCGTTGCCGCCGCCTCGAGCTGCGGCGGATACAAGTTCTCGGCGCGCACGCCGGGCGGATCGAAGTTGCTGTCGCCGATCGCGACGATGCCGATCGCATCGGCGTGCGCGGCGGCCGGCGTCAGCGCCGCGACCGCGAGCGATGCCGCGGCGAGACTCGCCCTGAACCTGGCGGACACGCGCGATGGCGTCGGTCATCATGAAACCCCGGCGCACTTTAGCCGGGGTCGGGCGGCGTCGCGCCAGCGGATTTTCACTTACGCCGCCTCGCCTGGGGAAAACTCGGCGGCGCGGCCGCGAAGAACCCCGGCGCTCGTCGAGGTCGCCGTGCGCGGCGCCGGTCCGCGGGTTGCCGGTCCGCTGGTTGTCAGTCCGCTGGTTGTCAGTCCGCGGGTTGGGCCGAAACAAGAACCCCGGCGCCTGTGTTCAGGTCGCCGGGGTCGAGTTCGGACTCTTTCGGAGGACTTACTGCACAGTTCTGTTGACGGTGTCCGGGACGCCGGCGGCGTCGCGCCGCTCGCATTCCGGGAGGTCGCGGATCCGTCGCCGCGGGCGGCGGCAGGCCGAACGCCCCCGCGTCGATCGCCGCGACGCCCGCCGGGTCGACGCCGGTCGCGGCCCGGTCGACACGGGCCGGGTCGGCACGTCGCCGGCGGTCAGGCGGCGCGCTCCCACACCCCGGACGATCCGGTCGACCAGCGGAAGCCCTGGCTCTTCAGCCACTGGGCCATCTCGCCGAGCGACAGCTCGACGACGGGCTGGGCGGTGGCGACGTCGATCGCCTTGACCTCCACGCGCGGGTGGAAGGTGTCGGGCTCGCGGTAGGTGTTGAACGACAGGACGACGGCCTCAGGCATTTTCTTGATGCTCCCCTGAACGCACGCTCACGCCACGCGTGCTCAATGGCGAGATGATTCGCGGGGAGTTGACGCGAACTCAATCGAAATTTGCCTTTAATTTTAGGTATTTAGGTTAATACGTTTACCAACGGCCGGGAATCGTCGGCGATTCAACGGGGTCCCTTCGGCGCGACTGCGCGGTCGCGGAGCAGACCTGCCCAAAGCGAATGGCCGGAGCGGAGCGGCGCGGGGCGCCGGCGGCCTCAACCTCGACCCAACCTGGGTTAACGGCTCACGTTCGCGCGAGAGCGCGCCCGGTAAAGCAAAATTTACCAAATTTTGGTCCCGGAGCGGCGATGCTGCCAACCGGGACTTGCCCGGAAAACGGGCAGAGCAGGCCGCGGCGCAGCCGCATCGCAGAAGAGTCGGAGCGGGCGTGTCGGTTCGATACAAGATCTTCTGCGTGGCGCTGGCGATCGCGTCGCTGGCGGTCGCGGCGCTCGCGTTCGACGCGTGGCGCTGGTACGTCGACGCGGTCGCGGACGGCGAGCGCGAGACGCAGAACCTCGCCACGGTCTTCGCCGACCACACCAGCCGCACCGTCCAGCCGGTGTACGAGGCGCTCGACGTGCTCGAGGTCAACGTCGACGCGCTGCTCGGGCCGAACCACGATGCCGCCGATCAGCGCGTGCGCGCGCGACTCGGACACCTGCCGCAGCTCCTGTGGTTCGCGGTGGTGGATGCGCACGGCGTGCCGGTGGCGACGATGCAGTCCGGCGCGCGCGACTCGCTCGGCAATCTGTCCGGGCTGCCGTGGTTCGCGCGCCACCTCGACGGCGGGGACAGGGCGCACGGCGGCAACATCTTCGGCCCCCCGATGAAGGGCGCCTACACCGGCAACTGGTTCATCCCGGTGACCCGCGCGGTGCGCAATCCCGACGGCAGCCTCAAGGCGGTGGTCGCGACCGCGGTCGACGTCCGCTACTTCGCCGCGCTCTACAGCACGATCGACGTCGGGCGGAGCGGCAGCATCACCCTGTTCGACGACGACGGCACCATCGTCGCGCGCCATCCCGATCACGACGGCTTCGTCGGCCGGTCGGCGAAAAGCGGCCGCCTGTTCTCCGAGCTGCTGCCGCACGCGCCCCGTGGCCTGATGCGGCTCACGACCGCCGTCGACGGCCGCACGGTGCTCGGCGCGTACCGCCGCGTGCCGGACTACCCGCTGGTCATCTCCGTGCTCTACGGCGAGGACGACATGTTCGCCGCGTGGCGCCGGTCGCTGCCGTTCTACGGCCTCGCGGCGGCGGCGATCGTCGCCTTCGCCGGCATCGCCGCGTTCGGCGTGACCCGCGCCGCCGAGAACGCCAAGGCGCTCGCCGTGGCCCAGAAGGAGGTCGAGGTCGTCCAGGCCTCGGAGCGCGAGCTCGTCCGCGCACGGGAAAGCCTCGCCCACGCCCAGCGCATCGGCAACATGGGCAACTGGGACTGGGACATGGTCACCAACGAGATCGCCTGGTCCGACCAGGTGTACCGAATCTTCGGCCTGACGCCGCAGCAGTTCGGCGCGAGCTATCCCGCGTTCCTCGAGCGGGTCCACCCCGACGATCGCGCCGCCGTCGAGCGGGGCGTGCGCGAGGCGCTCGAGGGCAAGCCGTACGCCCTCGACCATCGCGTGGTCCGAACCGACGGCACGGTGCGCATCGTCCACGAGGAGGGCGAGGTCGTCCGCGACGCGAACGGCCGGCCGACCGGGCTGCGCGGCATCGTCCTCGACATCACCAACCTGCGCGAGGCGGAGTCGGCGCAGCGCAAGAGCGAGATGCGGCTCTCCGGCATCCTCGGCATCTCCCCCGAAGCGATCATCGCCGTCGACCAGCGCGGCGTGATCCAGCTCTTCAATGCGGGCGCCGAGCAGATCTTCGGCCACGCCGCGGCCGATGCGATCGGGCAGCCGCTCGCCATCCTGCTGCCGAAGCGGTTCCGCGCCGCCCACCACGGCATGATGCGGGCGTTCGGCGACGGCGACGAGACCAGCCGGCTGATGTCGCGGCGCGGCCGGATCTCGGGCGTGCGCAAGGACGGAACCGAGTTCCCGGCGGAGGCGTCGATCGCCAAGCTGCAGGTCGGCGACGAGTGGCTGTTCACCGTCATCCTGCGCGACATCACCGACCGCGTCGCCGACGAGCGGGCGCTGATCGCCGCCAAGGAGGAGGCCGAGCTGTCGAGCCGCGCCAAGTCCGAGTTCCTCGCCAACATCAGCCACGAGCTGCGCACGCCGCTCAACGCCATCATCGGCTTCTCGGAGATGATGGCGACGGAGCCGTTCGGGCCGCTCGGCAACAACCGCTACAAGGCCTACGCCGCCGACATCCGCTCGAGCGGCCAGCACCTGCTCAGCGTCATCAACGACATCCTCGACGTCTCCAAGATCGAAGCCGGACGCATGGACCTCGACGAGCGCGAGGTGGACCTGTGGCGCACCATCGCGGCCAGCGTCGCGCTGGTCCAGGGCCGCGCCGACCAGCGCTCGATCGCGCTCGACGCGACGCCGGGGCCGGTGCGCCCGCGGGTGCGCGGCGACGAGCGCAAGATCAAGCAGATCGTCATCAACCTGCTGTCGAACGCGGTGAAGTTCACGCCGGTCGGCGGCCGCGTGTCGGTGACGGTCGCGGTCGAGGACGGCTGGGCGTGCGTGCGGATCATGGACACCGGCATCGGCATCCCCGAGGATCGTCTCGCCCAGCTCGCGCGTCCGTTCGTCCAGGTCGAGAGCGGCCTCAACCGCCGCTACGAGGGCACCGGCCTCGGCCTTGCGCTGTCGAAGGCGCTGGCCGAGCTGCATCAGGGTCGGCTCGTGATCGAGAGCGCCGTGGGGCAGGGGACGACGGTCACGCTCAGGCTGCCGCCCGAGCGGCTGCTCGACGCGAGCGTCGAAGCCCGCGGCTCGTCGGATCGCGGCGCGCCCTCGGCGGCGTGAGCCGTCACTGACGGGCTACGAGCGTCGCCCCCGACCCGCCGCGTCCGGGAACATCGCCGCGAACGCCGCGTTGGTGAGACGGCTCCGCGTCCGAGCCGACCATCACGGAGACGATCCATGCCCTCTTCGCGCATGACGGCGCTGCTCGGCCTGCTGGCCGTGGCCGGGTACCAGAACCGCCACCGGCTCGGCGATATGCTCGGTCAGTTCACCAATCAGGCCCGCAGCGGCTCGCCCGCTTCCGGGGCTGGTGCCGGTGCCGGCGCGTCGCCCGGCGGACTGCAAGGCCTGCTCGGCGGCGGAGGCCAGGGTGGCCTAATGTCGGGGCTGCTCGGCGCGGGCTCGCCCGGAGCGCTCCTGAGCGGCGGCCTCGGCGAGCTGGTGGAGCGCTTCACCGGCAGCGGCCACGGCGACGTCGCGCGGTCGTGGGTCGGCACCGGGCCCAACCAGGACATCGGCACGACGCAGCTCGAGCAGGCGCTCGGCGAGGACACGATCGGCGCGCTCACCCAGCAGACCGGACTGTCGCGCGACGAGCTGCTGTCCCGGCTCAAGACCGTGCTGCCGACCGCCGTCGACAAGCTCACGCCCGACGGGCGCATCCCGAGCGAGGCCGAGGCGTCGCGCTCGACGTGAGGGCGCGCCCGCGCGTCGACCCTAGCCGGTCTTCCTCGCGCCGTTGGCGCGCGCCTTGCCGCGCGGGGTGCCGTTGCAGTGATCGCACTTGCACACCGGGATGAAGGCCCGCGTGTACTCCTCGCCGTAGTCGAGCGTCAGTTGCTCGCCCGCCTTGATGCGCCGCGCCGCGTGGATCCACAGGCGCTTCGAGCCGACGGCGTAGACGTTGGGCTTGCACGAGTGGTTGATGTAGCGGGCGACGTTGGCGCGGTCGGTGCCGTCGATCGCCCACTTCGAGGTGAGCGCGAAGATGTAGCGCGAGCGGCTCCTGTCCGCCTCCTCGGCGGGAAGCAGCTTGCCGAAGTACTCGATGATGTACTCGCCCTTGTCGTAGGGGCGTGTGGCGAACAGGCCGAGGCCGTGTTCGGTTCGCTTGATCGCGAGGGACATGACGCAAACTCGTACGCTTGATGGGCGCCGCGGAAAGGGCGCCGCTGTGAACGCCGGCGGTCCGGCGCGCGTCTTCATAGCGTCCGCGACGGAAAGCGCAAGGGGGGAGGCGCACGACGGCCGCGGCGACTCTTCTTTGCTGGGGCGCGAGGGAGGAGCAGGGATCCCGGCGAGTTGCGACGGCCGGGCCTTCGTTCGCGCGCGGTGCGGCGCGCCCCCGATCGCGACCCCTACAGGGCGGCGCCGGACCCGGCACATTTTACAGAGATATTAACCACCACGTCTCATGCTGCCACCCAGCCGTTCCGGGTCGGGGGACGGCGCGCCGGATGCCGAGCCCATCGGCCCGACGAGCGTTGGGGGTGGGGCGTGAGCGTTCGGCACAAAGCTCTTTGCGTGGCGCTTGGCATTGCGGCGATGGCAATTGCCGCGCTCGCGCTCGATGCATGGCGCTGGTATGTCGCCGCCATCGACGACGCCGCACGCGAGACCCAGAATCTCGTGACCGTCTTTGCCGACCACACCAGCCGCACCATCCAGCCGGTTATCGAGGCTCTCGACGTCATCGAGGGCAACGTCGATGGCCTGCTCGGCCCCAAGCGCGACGAGGTGGAGCAGCGCCTCCGCCTCCGCCTCCATGATCTCCCGCAGCTTCTTTGGTTCGCGGTGGTCGACGGCAGCGGCAAGCCGATCGCGACGCTGAAGCCGATCCGAGCGGATCGGCTCGGGGACTGGTCGAAGATCCCGTGGTTCGCGAAATACGTCGGCCAGCCGGAAAGCGCGCTCGAGGGGAACCGTTTCGGCCCGCTGATGATGGGCGATATCAGCGACGCGTGGTTCGTTCCGGTCACGCGCGCCGTCTACAACCCCGACGGGAGCTTGAGGGTGGTCATCGCGACCGCCGTCAACGTCCGTTACTTCGTCGCGCTCTACGGCGCGATCAACATGGGCGCAAACGGCAACATCTCATTGGTCGATACGGATGGCCGGATCGTCGCGCGTTACCCTGAGCATGACAGGTACGTCGGCCGGTCCCTGGCGGACCGACTGCTGTTCACCGACCTTCTTCCGAAGGCGGAGACCGGAGTGCTCCGCACAACCACGGCGCAGCGCAAGCGCGCCGTCGTCGGTTCGTACCGGCGCGTGCCCGACTATCCGCTGGTCGTCGCCGTGATGTACGGCAGCGACGACATCCTCGCCGCCTGGCGGAGTTCACTGCCGCTCTACGGCGCCGGCGGGCTGTTTCTGCTCGCGTGCGCGGGCGCCGCGAGCTTCGTCTTCGTCCGGGCGACCGAGAACGCCAAGGCTCTGGCGGTCGCTCAGAAGGAGGTCGAGATCGTTCAGGCGTCCGAGCAGGCCCTGATGGCCGCGAAGGAGGAAGCCGAGCTGTCGAGCCGGGCCAAGTCCGAGTTCCTCGCCAACATGAGCCATGAGCTTCGCACGCCTCTGAACGCGATCATCGGCTTCTCGGAGATCATGTCGGGCGAGCACTTCGGCCCCATGGTCAACAGCCGGTACAAGGGCTACGCGGCCGACATCCACGACAGCGGGCTGCACCTGCTCAGCGTCATCAACGACATCCTCGACGTGTCGAAGATCGAGGCCGGACGCATGGAGCTCGACGAGACGGACGTGGATTTGCGCGCCGTGGTCGGGGCGAGCGTCGCGCTGGTCCAGGGTCGCGCGGGCGAACGCAACATCGGCATCGAAACGATGTCGTCTCCGCGGCTGCCGCTCGTCTGCGCGGACGAGCGCAAGATCAAGCAGATCATCATCAACCTGCTTTCGAATGCGGTGAAGTTCACGCCGCGGGGCGGCAAGGTGGCGGTATCGCTCACCCCCGAGGACGGATGGGCGTGCATCCGGATCCGGGACACGGGAATCGGAATCCCGGCCGACAGGCTGGCCCATATCGCCCGTCCCTTCGTGCAGGTCGAGAGCGGCCTCAATCGCCGCTACGAGGGAACCGGGCTCGGGCTTGCGCTCTCCAAGGCGCTTGCCGAACTGCACGGCGGCAAGCTCGTGATCGAAAGCGCGGTCGGCGAGGGCACCGAGGTCACGCTGAAGCTGCCGCCGGAGCGGCTGATCACCGGCGCGCGCGCCATCGCCGACCGGGTTCGGCGGATCGGCGGCGGGACAGCTTAGGGGCACACAGAGACGGCCGGACTTCCCATCGTGCTTCGATGAACAATCGTGCGATAATAAGGGGGCGACGCACTCGTCGTTGATGCGGGCGCTTCAACGGAGAGGAGTGTCATGAGCGACATTCAGCATAAGGTGGCGCGCAAGCTGCTTCGGATTATTCAGGCGAGGTCACCAAACGATCCGCTTCTCACGTACCGAACGGCAGCTCAAGCACTTGGCCGCGACCCAGGTAAAAATTCCCGGATGGTCGCTCAAGTTTGCGACCTCCTCGACGCTGCCGCTGCACTGGCTAAGGTTCCGCTTCTTGCCTTGGTTAAAGTTCGCGAGAGCTCGTTACAGGTAAATCGGAAGGCTTGGACCGGGAACGGTATCAGCCATCAGGACCGCGACGCGATTATCAGGCGATCGTTGGCGTATCAATTTAGCAAGGCCGACTACGACGCAATTGCCGATGCACTAAAGGCGCTGAGCGGCAGGGGCAACCGGGCCGCTTGGTCATTCGTTAGAAGGCTCGTTCCCATAACTGCTCTCACGGGGGGAGCACAGGCCACGGCAGATCAATTCTCCGACGCCATCAACGATCTTGGGACCGATGCACCACCTCGCGTGCCGACCTCGGGCATGACATACGCGCGCGACTCACGAGTGCGAAGCCAGGTTCTGCTCCGTGCTGCAGGGAAATGCGAATACTGCGGGCAGCACGGATTTTCAGGGGTGAGTGGAGCGCCGTATCTCGAGTGCCATCACATCATTGCGTTAGCGAATGACGGTAGCGATCGCGTAGATAATGTGATCGCGCTTTGTCCAAACGATCATCGCGAGGCCCATTTCGGCGTGCGAGGCAAGAAGATGGAAGAAGAGATGATTGCTATAGTGCGTAGGGTTAGGTCCGAGCGATCAAAGAGTGCTCAGTCGAGATAAACGAAGAGCCGCAGGTCGCCCTGCGGCTCTTCTTATATAATGGGCCCGCTATCCGACTACTTAGCGTCAGCCACAGCGCGCTTGGCCATCACGGTGACGAGGTGGGCGCGGTACTCGGCGCTGCCGTGGATGTCCGACAGCAGGTTGTCGTGCGGGATGGTGATGGTCGCGACCGCGTCGGGCGCGAACGACTTCGCCAGCGCCTGCTCCATCGCCGGCACGCGGAACGCGCACGGCCCCGCGCCGGTCACCGCGACGCGCACTCCGCCCTTCGTCTTGGCCACGAACACACCGACCATGGCGTAGCCCGAGGCCTGGTTCGGGAATTTCTGGTAGCCGGCCTTCTCGGGCGTCGGGAAGCGGATCGAGGTGATGATCTCGCCCGGCTCGAGCGCGGTCTCGAACAGGCCCTTGAAGTAGTCGTCGGCCGCGATCTTGCGCTTGGTCGTCACGACGGTCGCCCCGAGGCCCAAGACCGCCGACGGATAGTCGGCGGCGGGATCGGAGTTGGCGACCGAGCCGCCGATCGTGCCGCGATGGCGCACGCTGGGATCGCCGATCAGGCCGGCCAGATACGCGAGCGCCGGGATCGCCGACTTCACCTCGGGCGAGGTGTGGACGTCCCAGTGCTGGGTCATCGCGCCGATGACGATCTCGTTGCCCTCGCGCTTCACGCCCTTGAGCTCGCCGATGTCCTGCAGGTCGACGAGGTCCGACGGCGAGGCGAGCCGCTGCTTCAGCGTCGGGATCAGCGTCATGCCGCCGGCGAGCACCTTGGGGTCGTCGAGCGAGGAGAGGAGCTGCGCGGCCTCGGCCAGCGTCTTCGGGCGGTGGTAGTTGAATTCGTACATCTGTGTTCCCCGTTCGGGCTTCGCTGTCGCTTCGGCTCAGGCGTTCTTCTGGGCCTGCATCTTCTTCGAGCCGTCGAGGATCGCGTCGACGATGCCCTCGTAGCCGGTGCAGCGGCAGATGTTGCCCTCGAGCTCGTGGCGCACCGTCTTCTCGTCGGCGTTCGGCAGCCGGCGGGCGATGTCGACCGCGACCATCACCATGCCCGGGGTGCAGAAGCCGCACTGCAGGCCGTGGTGCTCACGGAACGCCTCCTGCATCGGGTGCAGCTTGTCGTCGGACGGCGCCAGGCCCTCGATCGTGACGACGTCGCCGCCGTCGGCCTGCACGGCGAGGATGGTGCAGCTCTTCACCGCCTTGCCGTTGTAGTGGACGTTGCAGCAGCCGCACTGGCTGGTGTCGCAGCCGACGTGGGTGCCGGTGAGCCCGAGCTGGTCGCGCAGCAGGTTGACGAGCAGCGTGCGCGGCTCGACCTCGGCGCTGACGCGCTTTCCGTTGACGGTGAGGGTGACGCTCTTCTTCACGGACGGGTCCCTTCCTAGCAATCGTCTCTTACGTCTCTTTCGTCACCCCTGCGAAAGCAGGGGTCCAGGGCAGCGGCACAGCGTGGGCTCTGGATTCCCGCTTTCGCGGGAATGACGCCGGAATGCGGTTCCGCGCGAACCATCGGGTGCGGAGTATCCCCTTAGCGGTGCGCAATGTACCAGAGCGCGGCGAATCCCGCCGCAGCGACGGCGAGCACCTTGAGCCAGCCCCTCTCGACGACGGCGGCGGGTGCGGCGGGCGCCGGGGCCGGCGCCGCGGCGGCAGTCGGCGGCGGCGTGGCCGGGGCCTGCGGCGCGACCTGGGCGACGAAGCGGGCGAAGAAATCGTCGGCGAGCTTCTTCGCCGTCGAATCGATCAGACGCTGGCCGATCTGGGCGAGCTTGCCGCCGACGCTGGCGTTGACGGAGTAGGCGAGCACCGTGCCGGTGCCCTCGTCGCGCAGCTTCACAATGGCGCTGCCCTTGCCGAAGCCGGCGACGCCGCCCGAGCCCTTGCCCGAGATCGTGTAGCCGTTGGGCGGGTCGATGTCGGTGAGGTTCACCTCGCCGGTGAACTTCGCCTTCACCGGGCCGACCGCGACGACGACGCGCGCGGTGAATTCGGTGTCCGAGCGCTTATCGACCGACTCGCAGCCGGGGATGCAGGCCTTGAGCACCTCGGGGTCGTTCAACGCCCGCCACACCGCCTCGCGCGGCGCGGGGATTCGCTTCTCGTCGTTCAGTTCCACGACGTCACTCCTTCTAACTCGTCATCCTCGCGAAAACGGCAGTGACGAGAAACCAGTACCCCTCACCCAGCTTCGGGTAAGGCTCGCACCAGCTCGCCAACCCTCCGCATCCCTCTCCCCTCTACGAGGGGCGAGGGGAAATAAAGAAGCGCGACTCCCTCTCCCGATTTTTACAACCCTCTCCCCCGTTCGGGGGAGAGGGGAGGGTGAGGGGGCCCTCCGTCTTACGCGGCGCGGCTCTTGCCGTGGCCGTTGATCGCCCGCCACACGCGCTCCGGCGTCAGCGGCATGTCGATGTGACGGATGCCGAAATCCTTGAGCGCGTTGACGGTGGCGTGGACGATGGCCGGCGGCGCGCCGCAGCAGCCCGCTTCGCCGGCACCCTTGACGCCGAGCTCGTTCATCAGCGCCGGCACCTCGTTGAAGTCGAGTTCCATGCGCGGCATGTTGAACGCGCGCGGCATCGCGTAATCCATATAGGAGCCGGTGAGCATCTGGCCGGTTTCGCGGTCGTAGCTCACGTTCTCGAACAGCGCCTGGCCGAGGCCCTGGGCGATGCCGCCGTGCATCTGGCCATGGACGATGAACGGGTTGAGCACGGTGCCGCAGTCGTCGACCGCGGTGAACGAGACCACCTCGACGACGCCGGTGTCCGGGTCGACCTCGACCTCGGCGATGTGGCAGCCGTTCGGAAAGTTCTGGTCGTTCTCGTCGCGGCGCTTGTAGACGTAGCCCGACTCGAGGCCGACCTGCATGCCGTCGGGCAGGCGCTTCGGGTCGTGCGCCGCCTTGGCGACCTCGGCGAGCGTCACCGAGCTCGCGCCCGACTTGAACACGCCGTCCTCGAACGTGACCGAGGTCGCGGGCTTCTGGAGGAGGTGCGCGGCGATCGCCTTGCCCTTCTCGATCAGGCCCTCGCAGCTCTTCTTGATGCCCACGCCGCCCATCATCGAGGAGCGCGAGCCGAACGTGCCGGCGGCGCTGGCGGGCATGGTGTCGGTGTCGCCCTGGATCAGCTTCACGTCCTCGAGCGGCATCCCCATGAACTCGTTCATGAGCTGAGCCCAGACGGTCTCATGGCCCTGGCCGTGGGAGTAGGTGCCGCAGACGATCTCGGCCTTGCCCTCGCGCGTGATGCGGACCTTCATCTCCTCGAGCGGGCGGCCGCCCGCGCCCTCGATGAAGTACGCCATGCCGATGCCGCGGAGCCTGCCGCGGGCGCTCGCCTGCTTGCGCCGCGCCTCGAAGCTGTCCCAATCGGCGGACTTGAGCGCGCGCTCCATGGTGCCGACGAAGTCGCCCGAGTCGATCTCGAGGTTCATCTGCGTCTTGTAGGGAAGCTGCTCTTTCCTCACCAGCGTGCGGCGGCGGATCTCCGGCGACGAGACGCCGAACGCCTCGGCCGCCGCTTCCATCAGCCGCTCGTGGATGTAGTTGGCCTCGGGCCGGCCGGCGCCGCGATAGGTGTCGGTCGGCACGGTGTTGGTAAACACCGGCTTCACCGAGAAGTGCAGCACCGGGATGTCGTACGCGCCGCACAGGATCTTGCCGCCGCCGTTGATCGGAAGGCGCGGGCCGTTCTCGGACAGGTACGCGCCGCAGTTGACGAAGGTCTCGACCTTCATGCCGAGGATCTTCGCGTTGGCGTCGAACGCCATCCACGCGCGGTTGAGCTGGTCGCGGCCGTGGACGTCGGAGACGAACGTCTCCGAGCGGTCGCCGCGCCACTTCACGGCGCGCTTGAGCTTGCGGCTCGCGTAGACCGTGGCGACGGTCTCGGGATAGCACTTCGAGCGCACGCCGAAGCCGCCGCCGGTGTCGTAGGCGACGACGCGCATCTTGTCGGGCGGCAGCTTGAAGATGTTCTTGGCCAGCGTCAGGCGGACGCGATGGCCGCCCTGGGTCGGCGAGTAGATCGTGGTGCGGTCGCTCGCCGGGTCGTAGTCGGCGAGGACGCCGCGCGGCTCCATCGGGCTCGGCACGACGCGGTTGTTGACGAGCTCGACCGAGACCAGCTTGGCGGCCTTGGCCTTGGCGGCGAGCCAGCGGCTCTCGTCCTCGTTCTGCCAATGCACCGCGACGTTGGAGCCGTTCTCCGGCCACACCAGCGCGTCGGCGTTCGCGGCGTCGGCGGTCGAGGCGACGACCGGCAGGTCGTCGTACTCGACCATGATCTGGTCGGCGCCGTCGCGCGCCTGGTTGTGGGTCTCGGCGACGACGATTGCGACCGGCTCGCCGACGTAGCGGACCTTGTCCATGGCCAGCGCCGGGCGGCCCGGCTTGAACATCTCCTTGCCGTCGAGCGACTTGAAGTTGGCCTCGCAGCCGAGCATGCCGAGGCCGTCGGCCTTGAGGTCGGCGCCGGTGAAGATCGCGACCACGCCGGGGAGGGCCTTGGCATCGGCGGCGTCGACGGAGACGATCTTCGCGTGGGCATGCGGCGAGCGCAGGAACGCGGCCCAGAGCTGCCCGGGCAGGTTGATGTCATCCGTGTAGCGACCTTTTCCGGTGAGCAGGCGGACGTCTTCCTTCCTGCGAACCGGCTGGCCAATACCAAACTCACCCATGGGGGTCCTTGTCCTCGAAACAGGCGTGTGGGGAGAAATCCCGGGGAGCGGCGGAGCCGCCGCGGCCCATTGAATTACCAAAAAAACGCGGGCGGCGCAAAAGGCTCCGCCCGGCCTTCACTTCATATGGATGCCGCCACGCGATGTGGGGTGGCGGAGCCAGTCGGAGTCCAACCGGCGACGTTCGGACTGCAGGACCGACGCTCTCCCGTCTGAGCTATGGCCCCCCAGGCGAATGTGCGTCGGCGACGACCGGGGCGCGCCCAGACGGCCCGGCTCAGTTCCCGGTGTCGGACAGCGGGTCGTTCTGGAGGTGGATGATCTCGATCACGTTGCGGTCGGGGTCGTGGAAGTAGGCGCTGTAGCCGTGGAACGTGCCCTTGCGGCGCTCCTCCTTGTGCAGCACCTTCACGCCCTTCGATTCGAGGAACTTGAGCGCGTCCTCGTATTCCGTGCCGTCGACCATGAACGCGGTGTGGATGTCGGTCTCCTCGCCCGGATTGGGGTCGATCGGCTTCTCGGAGTGCGTCAGCACGAACAGGTCCTTGCCCGAGCGCATGAAGACCATGTGCGGATTCCGCCGCACTTTCTTGAAGCCCATGATCTCGGTGTAGAACTTCTCCGAGCGGTCGAGATCGGTGACCGGGATCGTGAAGTGGACCAGCCCTTTGGTCTTCAGCATTAGTCTCTCCCTGACGACGTGTGACGGCGTAGCGCGCATTTTCGTCGCCCGGCGTGCTCGAGGCAAGGCGGGGCGAGGCCGGTGCGATCTGCGACACGATGAACGCCCGGGGGAGCGGCTCGGGCGGGGCCCGGCCGGGCTGGTATCAACCGATGCTGTCGAGCGCCGCCTTCACCCGCTCGGGAGTGAACGGCGCGCGACGCAGCCGCACGCCGGTCGCGTCGTAGACGGCGTTCGCGATGGCGCCCGCCAGCGGCCGGCTCGACGGCTCGCCGGCGCCGGACGACGGCACGTCCGGCCGGTTGATGAGCGCTATGGCAATCGTCTCCGGCGCGTCCGGCGTTTCGACGATCGGATAGGTCGCCCAGTCCACGCTGGTGACGGCCTCGCGGTCGAACTGCACTTCCTCGAACAGGGCGCGGCTCGTCGCCTGGACGATGTTGCCCTCGATCACGCTCTTCAGGATCGTCGGGTTGACGATGAGCCCGCAGTCGTGGGCGACCGCGAAGCGGCGCGCCCAGATGCGTCCCGACGGATGCACCTCGACATCGGCGACCACCGCGACGACGGTGCCGCCGCGCTGGGCGTAAGCGATCCCCTGGCCGACCATCACGCCGTTGCCGTTCTTCATGCGGCGCGGCGCGGCGCGCGGAATCCAGCCGGCGAGATCGGCGGCGGCGCGCACCGCATCCTTGTCGCGCTCCTTCGTCAGGTGCCTGAGACGGAATGCCACCGGGTCCATGCCGGCCGCCTCGGCGAGCTCGTCGATGAACGATTCGCTCGCGAAGTGGATCTGCGGCCCGGACGTGTCGCGGAAGTGCGAGGTGCGCAGCGGCGAAGCGCGCGCCATCAGCGGCGCCACGGTCTGCCACTTCATCCGCTTCGCGGCGAATCGGTAGGACTCGGCGGGGACGTTGAGCGAGTAGGCGATCTTGTCCACCGGAGCGCCCAGCACCTGGCCCACCCACAGGTCCTTGGCATGGCTGCCGTGAGAGTCGACGTCGAGCGTCGAGAAACCTTTGGCGACGAATTCGTAGGCGAGCACGTTGCCATCGGCATCCAGCGCGGCACGTGCTGAATGAACGCCTGCCGGGCCCTTCGGGTCCCAGGCGGTGGCGTGCTCGCGCATGCCCTGGACGCGCACCGGCTTGCCGATCGCCTTCGAGATGACGGCCGCCTCGGCCGCGGCGTCGTCGGCGTCGCTGCGGCCGAACGAGCCCGGGCCCGGCACCCACACCACGTGCACCTTGTCGACGGCGAGCCCGGTGACGGCGGCGACGCCTTCGGCCACGTAGTGCGGCTTCTGCGAGCCGGTGAACACCGTCGCGCGGTCGGCGCCGATGTCGGCGACGCAGCATGACGGTCCCATGATGGCGTGGGACTGGAACGGCCACTCGTACTCGGCCGTGACGACCTTCGCGGCGCCGGCGAATGCCGCGTCGACCGCGCCCTCGTCGACGATGACCTTTTCGCGGGTGACTTTCGCGGCGCGGATGTGGTCGTAGAGCCCGGCGCTGCCGGGGAACGGCGCGTTCGGCCCTTTCCACGTCACCTTCAGCATCTGTGCGGCGCGAACCGCGTTCCATTCCTTGTCGGCGACGACCGCGACGAAATCGCCGATCCTCACCACCTGCGCGCCGGTGCCGGCGATCGACGATTCGTCGATCGCATCGGGCACTTGGCCCGCGACCGGCGGACGCAGCGTCCGGGCGTGAACCATGCCCGGCAGCCGCACGTCGGTGACGAAGTCGGTGGTGCCGTAGACCTTGCCGGCGACATCGGAGCGCGGCGGCGAGGTGCCGACGATCTTGTAGTCGCCCGGCGCCTTCGGCTTGGCCTTGCCCTTGATCTGGAGCGCGTTGCCCCACTTCTCGTTCCAGTCGAGGCGGTGCTCGAAGAAGCGCCCCCCGACGAGATCGGCATAACTGATGGAGCGGCCGTCCTTCGCGGCGACGACGCCGTCGGTGACCGTCAGCGAGTCGGCTGGCACGGCGAGCTTCGAGGCGGCGGCCTGCACCAGCACCATGCGGGCCTCGGCCGCGGCGACGCGCAGCTGCTTCGCGCCTTCCTTCACACCGGTCGAGTTCGACGCCCCGCCGAGGTTGACGCTGGTCGCGGTGTCGCCCATGACCACGACAACGTCGCGCAACGGGACGTCGATCTCCTCGGCGACGACCTGGGCTACGGCGACATCGACGCCCTGGCCCTGGTCGATCTTGCCGAAGAACGCCGTCACCCGGCCGTCGGGGCCGACCGCGATCCAGGTGTCGAGCTCGCGCGGGTCGAGCGCCGGCCTGGTCGCGCCGAAGGCATCCGCGTCCGCTCCGAGCGCCGCCGACAGCCACGGCAGCGGGCCGGCAGCGCCGACGATGAGGGCGCCGGTGGCCTGCAGCAGCCGGCGCCGCGAGAGCGAGAGGTCGGTCGGCGCGCTCACGGCCGTCATCCGACGGCGCGCAGGGCGTCGCGCACCCGCGCGGGCGTCAGCGGCGCGCGGCGGATCCGCACGCCGGTGGCGTCGTAGAACGCGTTGGCGAGCGCCGCGGCGAGCGGCCGCGTCGAGGATTCGCCCGCGCCCGCCGACGGCACGTCGGGGCGGTCGATCAGCACGATGTCGATCGCGCCGGGCGCGTCCGGCGTCTCGGCGATCGGATAGGTCGCCCAGTCGATGCTGGTCACGTTGTCGCGGTCGAACGTCACTTCTTCGTAGAGCGCGCGGCTCGTCGCCTGGACGATGTTGCCCTCGATGACGGTCTTGAGCGTGCCGGGGTTCACGATCAGGCCGCAGTCGTGGGCGACCGTGATCTTGCGGCCCCAGATGCGGCCCGACGCCGGATCGACCTCGATCTCGGCGGCGATGGCGACGACCGAGCCGTTGCGCTGGGCGTACGAGATGCCGTGGCCGACCAGCGTTCCGTTGGCCGCCTTGAGGCGCTGCGGGCCGACGTGCGGCTTCCAGCCCGCCTTCTCGGCGGCGGCCTTGAGCGCCGCGCGGTCGCGCTCCTCGGTCGAGTACTTGAGGCGGAAGGCGAGGGGATCCATCCCCGCCGCTTCCGCGATCTCGTCGGTGAACTGCTCGCTCGCGAACTGCGTCTGCGGCCCCAGGGGATCGCGCATGTGCGAGCTGCGCAGCGGCGAGGACGATTCCATCAGCGGCGCGATGGTCTGCCAGCCGATCGCCGAGTTCGCGAACGCGTAGGAGTTGGTCGGCACCGTGAAGATGTACTGGCGCTTCGAGTTGTCGGCGCCGAGCACCTGACCGACCCACAGATCCTGCGGCCGGCCTTCGTTGGAGTTCACGTCGACCCGGGAGAAGCCCTTCGACAGGAAGCGGTAGGCCACGACGTTGCCGTTGGCATCGAGTGCCGCGCTGGCGAAGTGCACGGACGCGGCGGGCTTCGGGTCCCATCCGGTGCCCTCGTGGCGCATGCCCTGGAGCCGCACCGGCTTGCCGATCGCCTTGGAGATCACGGCGGCCTCGGCCGCGACGTCGCCGGCGTCGTTGCGGCCGTACGAGCCGGGACCCGGCACCCACACCGCATGCACCTTCTCGACCGGGAGGCCGGTCATCGCCGCGACGCCCTGCGCGGTGAAGTGCGACTTCTGCGAGCCGGTGAACACCAGCGCGCCGTCGGGTTTCACGTCGACGACGGCGCACGCCGGCCCCATCGAGGCATGCGACTGGAACGGCCACTCGTACTCGGCGCTCACCGTCTTGGCGGCGTTGGCGAACGCCGCGTCGACGTCGCCGTTGCGCTCGATCTTCTCGGCCGTGGGCTTCGCGTTGCGGATGTGGTCGTAGAGCGCCGCCTGCTCGGGAAACGGATTCTTCGCACCTTTCCAGGTGACTTTCAGGTTCTGCGATGCGCGGATCACATTCCACTCGCGGTCGGCGACGACGGCGAGGAAGTCCTTCACCCGGACGACGCGTGCGCCCATGGCGCGGATCGAGGACTCGTCGACCGACGCCGGCACCTGGCCCGCGACCGGCGGACGGACGACGCGCGCGTGCACCATACCGGGCAGCCGCACGTCGGTGACGTAGTCGGTGGTGCCGTAGACCTTGCCCGGCACGTCGGCGCGCGGGAACGACTTGCCGACGAGCTTGTAGTCGGCGGGCTTCTTGAGCGGCGCCTTCGCGGTCAGCGCGAGGTTGCTGCCGATCTCCTTGTTCCACTCGATCTCGTGGTTGAAGTATTTCCCGCCAATCAGCTCGCCGTAGCTGATCTTCTTCGCGGCGTCGCCCTTCGCCATCACCACGCCGTTCTCGACCACGAGCGACGACGCGGGCACCCCGAGCTTCTTCGACGCGGCGCCGACGAGTACGCTGCGGGCCTCGGCGGCGGCGTTGCGCAGCGCCTTGCCGCCGCGCTGCACGCCGGTGGATCCCGAGGCACCGCCCTGATTGATGGTGGTCGCGGTGTCGCACATGATCACCGTGACCCGGTCGAGCGCGACGTCGAGTTCGTCGGCGACGATCTGCGCGATCGCCACGTCGACGCCCTGGCCCATATCCATCTTGCCGAAGAACACCGTCACGCCGCCGTCGGGCGCGACCGCGAGCCACGAATCGAGCTGGGTCGGCACGAACGGCGGCCGCGTCGCACCGAACGAGGCACCGGCCTGCTGGGCTTCCGCCTCGGACAGGAACGGGAGCGGACCGGCGGCGGTGACGATCAGCGCGCCGGCGGCCTGGAGCATCCGCCGTCGCGACAGCGAGAGCTTCTCGAGGGGATTCATCGTGTCGCTCATGATCGCTCTCCCTGGTTATGGCGCGCGCCGGTCGAGCCGACGCGCGGTGCGCGGTCACCGGCGCGCGGACCCCTCGGGAATCCGCGCGCCGATGCTCTCCGTCAGCCGACCGCCTGCAGCGCGGCCTTCACCCGCTCCGGCGTCAGCGGCGCGCGGCGGATGCGGACGCCGGTCGCGTCGAAGAACGCGTTGGCGAGCGCGCCCGCCACAGGACGGGTCGACCCTTCGCCCGCGCCCGACGGCGCGACGTTCGGGCGATTGATCAGCACGATGTCGATCGCACCCGGCGTGTCGGGCATCTCGCCGATCGGGTAGGTCGCCCAGTCGATGCTCTGCACGTTCTCGGGCTCGAACATCACCTCCTCATAGAGGGCGCGGCTGATGCCCTGGGTGATGTTGCCCTCGATCACGTTGTGCAGCGTGCCCGGATTGATGATCAGGCCGCAGTCGTGGGCGACGGTGAACTTCCGTCCCCAGATGCGGCCGTTCGCCGGATCGACCTCGATCTCGGCGACGATCGCGACGACGGTGCCGTTGCGCTGGGCGTAGGCGACGCCCTGGCCGACCATCGTGCCGCCCGGGCCCTTCATGCGCTGCGGCTTCGTGTGCGCCTTCCAGCCCGACTTCTCGGCCACCGCCTGGAGCACCGCCTTGTCGCGGTCGCTCTTCACGTGCTTGAGGCGGAACTCGAGCGGGTCGACGCCCGCCGCGTTCGCCATCTCGTCGATGAACGATTCGCTGGCGAACGTGAGCTGCGGCCCGAGCGGATCGCGCATGTGCGAGGTCCGGAGCGGCGAGCCGCGATCGAGCAGCGGCGCGATCGTCTCCCAGCCGAGCTTCTTGTTGGGGAACTCGTACGACTCGGCCGGCACGTTGAAGACGTACTGCCGTTTCGACGTCTCGGCGCCGAGCACCTGCGCGACCCAGAGATCGGCCGCCTTGCTCTCGTTCGAGTTGACGTCGAGACGCGAGAAGCCGCGGGTGTGGAAGGCGTAGCCGACCACGTTGCCCGAGGCGTCGAACGCGGCGCGGGCGAAGTGGACGGAGGCGGGCGCCTTCGGGTCCCAGCCGGTGCCTTCGTGGCGCATGCCCTGGAGGCGCACCGGCTTGCCGATCGCCTTCGAGATCACCGCCGCCTCGGCGGCGGCGTCGCCGGCGTCGTTGCGGCCGTAGGAGCCGGGACCCGGTACCCACACGGCGTGCACCTTCTCCACCGGGAGCCCGGCCATCGTGGCGACGCCCTCGGCCGTGTAGTGCGGCTTCTGCGAGCCGGTGAACACCAGAGCGCCGTCGGGCTTCACGTCGACGACGGCGCACGCCGGTCCCATCGAGGCGTGGGACTGGAACGGCCACTCGTATTCGGCGGTGATGGTCCTGGCCGCGCCCTTGAACGCCGCCTCGACGTCGCCGACCGACTGCTCGTCCTTGCGCTGCGTGGCCTTGGCCTTGCGGATGTGGTCGTAGATGCCGCTCTGCTCGGGGAACGGCGCCTTGACCTGCTTCCACTGGACTTTGAGGTTCTGGGCGGCGCGGATCGCGTCCCACTCGCGGTCGGCGACCACGGCGACGAAGTCCTTCACGCGCACCACCTTGGCGCCGGTGCCCTTGATCGACGCGGCGTCGACCGAGACCGGCGTCGCGCCGGCGACCGGCGGACGGATGACGCGGGCATGGACCATGCCGGGCAGCCGCACGTCGGTGACGTACTCGGTGGTGCCGTAGACCTTGCCCGGCACGTCGGCGCGCGGCGGCGAGGTGCCGACCACCTTGTAGTCGGCGACCTTCTTCGGCTCCGCCTTGCCCTTCACCTTGAGCGGGTTGCCCCACTGCTTGTTCCACTCGAGCTCGGTGTTGAAGTAGCGCCCGCCGATCAGGTCGGCGTAGCTCACCGACTTCGACGGGTTGCCCTTCACCGACACCACGCCGTCGGCGACGACGAGCGCGTCGGGCTTGGCGCCGAGCTTCTGGGCCGCGGCCTCGACCAGCACGCGGCGGGCCTCGGCGGCGGCGAAGCGGAGCTGCTGCGCGCCTTCCTGCACGCCCGTTGAGCCCGATGCGCCGCCCTGGTTCACCGTGAGCGCGGTATCGCCCATGATCACGCTGACCTTCGCGAACGCGACGTCGAGCTCTTCGGCGACGATCTGCGCGACGGCGACGTCGACGCCCTGGCCCATGTCCATCTTGCCGAAGAACGCGGTGACGCGGCCGTCCGGGGAAATGGCGATCCAGGTGTCGAGCTGGGTCGGATGCAGCGCGGGCTTGGTCGCGCCGAAGCCGGCTTCTTGTGCCGCCGCCGCGGACAGGAACGGCAGCGGGCCGGCGGCGGTGACGATCAGCGCGCCCGAGGCCTGGAGCAGGCCGCGGCGCGACAGCGAAATCTTGTCGAGCGGATTCATCGTGGTGGTCATCCTGGCGTCCCGCCTCACGCCTTCGACATTTCGCTCGCCGCGCGCTTCACCGCGCGCAGGATCGCGGTGTGGGTGCCGCAGCGGCACTTGAGGCCGGCGAGGCCCTCGCGGATCTGGGCGTCGGTCGGGTTCTTGTTCTTGGCGAGGAACGCGGCCGTGGTCATGACCCAGCCGTTGATGCAGTAGCCGCACTGCGGCACCTGCTCCTCGACCCACGCCTTCTGCACCGGATGGGGATTCTCGGGGGTGCCGAGCCCGGTCATCGTCGTGATCTTCTGGTTGTTGGCGAGCGACACCGGCATCGAGCAGGAGCGCACTGCTTCGCCGTTGACGTGGACCGTGCACGCGCCGCACTGGGCGAGGCCGCAGCCGAACTTCGGGTTGTTGAGCCCGAGCTCGTCGCGAAGGGCGTACAGCAGCGGCATGTCGGGATCGGCCTGGAACCGGTGCGTCTTGCCGTTGACGTGGAGGGTGATGGTCTCGCTCATGCGCGTGTCTCCGGTTGCGTCCGCTCCGGATGGAGGGACGGATGGTCCGGGCGCATGGCCTCGCTCACGAAGCGGCGCTGGGCGACGACGCGATGCCCCCGGATGTGCGGCCGTTCGGCCTGCAATTTCCGAAAGCATCCCGCTTCGGTCCCGCTCCGTCAAGGAAAGGCAATGAAACGCCGGGCAGACCCAGCGTTGCGCAATCGCTGACACACGTTAGAAGCCTAATGTTCGCCGACGACGGAAAATCGCGCCCGCCCGGAACGCGAAGCCGCGCATTTGCTTCAACAGTGGGGCATGGTCGCGGGTCGGGCGGAAAGCCTGCCGCGCGTGCCGGTCTGCAATGGAGGAGCACATGGGCCGTACCGTTCTGACCGCGGCGTTGCCGATGCACCCGCTCGGCAACACCGATCTCAAGATCACCCGTCTCGGATTCGGCGCGTGGGCGGTCGGCGGCGGCAACTGGTCGTTCGGCTGGGGACCGCAGGAGGACGCGGACTCGATCGCCGCCATCCGTCACGCGATCTCGCGCGGCGTGAACTGGATCGACACCGCGGCGATCTACGGCATCGGCCACTCCGAGGAGGTGGTCGCCGAGGCGTTGCGCGAGGTGCCGCGCGCCGACCGCCCGCTGATCTTCACCAAGTGCGGACTGATCGCCGATCCCAAGCGACCGATGGATCCGGCGCAGCGCGTCGGCGATCCCAAGAGCATCCGTCGCGAGGTCGAGGCATCGCTCAGGCGGCTCGAGGTCGAGCGCATCGATCTCTATCAGATGCACTGGCCCGCCGAGGACGGCACGCCGGTCGAGGAGTACTGGCAGGCGATGCTCGACCTCAAGGCCGAGGGCAAGGTGCGCGCCGTCGGGCTCTCGAATCACAATGCCGCGCAGCTCGCGCGCGCCGAGGCGCTCGGCCACGTCGACAGCCTGCAGCCGCCGTTCTCGGCGATCCGTCGCGACGCCGCCGCCGACGACATCCCGTGGTGCCGCTCGCACGCGACCGGAGTCATCGTCTACAGCCCGATGCAGTCGGGCCTGCTCACGGGCGCGTTCAGCGAGGAGCGCGCACGCAACCTCGCGCCCGCCGATTGGCGGCGGCGCAGCGCCGACTTCACCGGCGAGGGACTCAAGCGCAACCTCAAGCTCGCCGAGGCGCTGAAGGGCGTCGCCAAGGTGCACGAGACGACGGTCGCCGCCGTGGCGGTGGCGTGGACCCTGGCGTGGCCCGGCGTCACCGGCGCGATCGTCGGCGCGCGTTCGCCGCAGCAGGTCGACGGCTGGATCGGCGCGGCGACCCTCGAACTCACCGACAGCGACATGGCCGAGATCGCGACCGCCATCGAGAAGACCGGTGCCGGCAGCGGGCCGACCATGCCCGAGCACCACGTGCGCACCGGGCGACCGATCCCGACGGCGGTGGAGTGATGGGGCGCGCGATCTAGCGCGCTGGCGGCTTCTGGAGCGACTCGAGCGCGGCCGGGTCGTCGATGTCGGCCAGCACCGCGTCCGACTCCATCTCGACCTCGGCCACCTGGTCCTCGTTCTCGCCGATCAGGTGCTTGGCGCCGGAATCGCCGGCGGCGTTCGCCATCGCCTCGAAGTAACCGGCGCCGAACAGCACCGGGTTGCCGCGCTTGCCGCGGTGGGTGGGCACGACGATCGAGCGGCCTTCGACGGGGTTGAACGCGGCGATCAGCGCGTCGACCTCGTGCCCGCCGACGCGCGGCATGTCGCCGAGCATCACGACGGCACCGTCGATGCCTTTGGGCAGCGCGCGCACGCCGGCGCGGAGCGACGTCGACAGCCCCTCGGCGTAATCGGGGTTGTTGACGAACACGACGTCGCGTCCGGCGAGCAGCGCGCGGACCTTGTCCTGCTCGTGGCCGAGCACGACGAACACCGGGCGCGCCTTCGAGGCGAGCGCCGCGTCCACGGCCTGCGCCGCCATCGGCTTCTCGCCCGACGCGCCGAGCACCGGGATCGTCAGCTTGTTCCGCTTGCCCATGCGGCGAGAGCGGCCGGCGGCGAGCACGATCGCTGCGACGTGCGGTGTTCCGTTCGGCGCGCCGGTGGCCGCGGGCGTCGGCGGTGTCGCGCGCGGCTGGCCGCGCGCCGGAATCTCGGCGAGAAGCCCCCCGACACCCATTCCCATCACGTCGGCGCCGGTCACCGGGATGCCGGCGGCGATGCGCTCGAGCACCCAGTCGAAGCCGTTCATCTTGGGCGAGCGCGCGCAGCCGGGCAGTCCGATCACCGCGCCCATGTCGGGATGGCTCGCGAGCAGCAGCAGATTGCCGGGGTCGACCGGCATGCCGAAGTGATCGACGTGGCCGCCGGCATCGACAATGGCGGTCGGGATGATGTCGTGGCGGTCCTGGATCGCCGAGGCGCCCATGACGAGCACCAGCGAGACGCGGTGCCTGCGTGCCTCGGCGAGCGCGCCGGCGACCGCCGCTTCGTCGTGGCGAACCACGGTCTCGAACACGAGCGTCGCGCCGATCGCGTCGAGCCGGGCGCGCGTGGTCGCGACGGTCTTGTCGAGGACCGACTGTTTGGTGTCGGGCAGCCGCGTCTGGATCAACGCGGCGGTCAGCGGCCGGAACGGCGCGACGCCGAGCGCGGCGCCGCTGCGGCGGCAGATCTCCTCCCATTTCGCGACCGCGCTCGCCGGTGCCGCGAACGGGATGATCTTGACGGTCGCCACCATGTCGCCGGCTTTCACCGGCGTCAGCGCCGGTACGGTCGCAAGCGTGATCGACTCGTCGATGCGGTTGAGGGCGTCGACCCGCTCGCGGTCGGCGGTGAACACGCCGTCGACCGCCGCGAACAGGTTGGCCCGGCCGGTGAACGCCTTGGCGACGGTGACGCCGGCGCCGGCGACTCCGCCAGCCGCGCGGCCGGCCGCCTCGTCCTCGGCGACGTCGTCGGACCCGGCGCGGGCGACGATGACCCGGTCGACCTCTGCGGCACGGAGTGCCGCGACGTCGTCCGCGGTCAGCACGCGGCCCTTCGTGAACGTCTTCGCGCCGGCGCGGACGCGGTGCGCGAGCACGGCGCCTTCGGCTTGGTCGAGCGGGACGGATCCGAATTTCACGATGGCTCGGCGGTGGCGGTCCTGGCCTCGGCCCTGGGCGGATGCCGCTCGCGGGTGATCTCGGCCATGATCGAGATCGCGATCTCCGACGGCGAGATCGCGCCGATGGCGAGCCCGACCGGCCCGTGGATGCGCGCGAGCGCCGCGTCGTCGAAGCCCTGGGTCTTGAGGCGGCCGAGGCGCGCGGCGTGCGTCTTCCGGCTGCCGAGCGCCCCTATATAAAAGGCATCCGACCGGAGCGCCGCCGCGAGCGCCGGGTCGTCGAGCTTGGGATCGTGGGTGAGGGTGACGATCGCGGTGCGGCGGTCGGGCGCGAGCGCCTTGAGCGCCTCGTCGGGCCACTCGCGGACGATGGCGACGTTCGGGAACCGCGCCTCGGTCGCGAACGCGCTGCGGGGATCGACCACGGTGACCGCGTAGCCGGCGAGCGCCGCCATCGGCGCGAGCGCCTGGGCGATGTGCACCGCGCCGACCAGTGCGAGGCGCCGTGGCGGCGCAAAGACATTGAGGAACACGCTGCGGCCGCCGACCTCGACCGTGGTGCTCGCATCGGAGGCGAGTGCCGCGCGCGCCGCGTCGGCGATGGTCCTGCCGAAGTGATCGGTCGGCGTCTCGCCCTCCACCAGCGCGATCATCGCGCCGTTCGAAAGATCGGTGGCGAGCACCGCGCCCTTATGCGTCTTCTGGGCGGCGGCGACGGTCGCGAGCGCGGCCTCGGAGCCGGCGAGGGGGGCCACGTGGATCTCGACCTTGCCGCCGCACGCGAGTCCGACGTCCCACGCCTGCTCGTTGGTGATGCCGAACTTGAGGAGCTTGGCGGGGGCACCCTTCATCACCGCGTCCGCCTCGGACACCACTGCGCCCTCGACGCAGCCGCCCGACACGGAGCCGGTCATCGCGCCGCCCTCGGCGACGGCGAGCAGGCTGCCGACCGGACGCGGCGACGAGCCCCAGGTCGTGACGACGGTCGCGAGCGCGCCCCGTCGACCGCGCGCCAGGATCGCGCGCGCGGCGCCGAGCACGTCGTCGTGGTCGTCGAAGCGGGGCGGGGAGTCGTCCATCCCTCAAGAATAGGGCTTCGGCGCAGGGTGCTCAAGACGGCGAAAGCCGCTTTGAGGCGGGCCGAAGGCGAAATATCCTCCCGGATATTTCGCTGTCGTCACGGGAGGGTGCGATGCGCGGCTCCGGGGTCCTCTGTCTCGCCGTGATTGCGGCGCAGCTTGCGTTCGCCGGTTCGGCCGGCGCCCAGTCGTCGCGCGACGCGGCGGGCGGCGTCACCGTGTTCGCCGCCGCGAGCCTCGGCACCGCGCTCGACGACGTGGTGCGCGCATGGCGCGCCCAGGGCGGGACGCCGGTCGTCGTGTCGTACGCGGCGAGCTCGACGCTCGCCAAGCAGATCGAGCAGGGCGCGCCCGCCGACCTCTTCATCTCGGCCGACGAGGACTGGATGGACTATCTCGCCGCGCGCAACCTGATCCGCGCCGACACCCGCCGCGATCTCCTCGGCAACTCGCTCGTCCTGGTCGCCGAGCGCCGCTCGCCGATCCCGCCGCTGATCCTCGGCCCAGGCACCGATCTGACCGCGGTCCTCAACGGCGGCCGCATCGCGATGGCGGACGTCAACGCCGTGCCCGCCGGGAAGTACGGAAGGACCGCGCTCGAGTCGCTTGGGCTGTGGCACTCCGTACGCGACCGCGTGGCGCAGGCGGAAAACGTGCGCGCGGCGCTGCTGCTGGTCGCGCGCGGCGAGGCGCCGCTCGGCATCGTCTACGCGACGGACGCCGCCGCCGAGCCGAACGTGCGGGTGGTCGCGACCTTTCCCGAATCGAGCCACCCGCCGGTCCGCTACCCGATGGCGCTCACGGCGCGAGCGCGCTCGCCCGGCGCCGATTCGTTCGCGGCGTTCGTCGGCTCGGACGCGGCGCGGCTGCTGTTCGAGAAGCAGGGATTCGCAGTCCTGAACTGACCCGGTCTCGCCGTCACCCGCGCCGCTTCGGCGGCGAGACGCGGCGCGTCGCCGGCGGCTTCTCCGCGAGCGCGCGACCCAAGGCGGCGAGGTGCTTCGCCGCCGCGCGTCCGGCGTCGGCCTCGATCGCGCGATAGCGGCGGATCACCGCGGCGCCGAACGGCGTCAGCGCCGCGCCGCTGCCGGCCTTCCCGCCGCGCTGGGTGGTGATCAGCGGGCGCTCGAAGGCGTCGTTCAGGCTCTCGGCGAGCAGCCATGCGCGGCGGTACGACATCGACATCGCCCGGCCGGCGGTGGCGATGGAGCCGTGGCGCGCGATCAGCTCGAGCAGCCGGATCTTGCCGGGCCCGATCGCGCCGAACGCCCCGAAGTCGACACGCACGCTGAGCGCGGGCGAGGTCGCCGCGGACTTCCTCGGTGCTTTCGCCGGCCGCTTCACCTCGAAATTCCTCTTTGCGCAAAAAGGGTTGGCGCCGCGAATTGTAGCCGCGAAGCCCCATTTCCGACATCGGACGTTATGATACAGTCCGAGCCGTCAACGGCCGGCGCGCAAGGCGCCGGTGCTGGTCTCGGGAGGCGCTCGTGGCGCAGATCACGCTCCGGGTCAACGGTCAGGCCCAAACCCTCAACGTCGAGGCGGACACTCCGCTTCTTTATGTCCTCCGCAACGACCTCGGCCTGTCGGGGCCGAAGTACGGCTGCGGACTATCGCAGTGCGGCGCCTGCACGGTGATGGTCGGCGACCAGGCGATGCGCTCGTGCAGCCTGCCGGTCGGCTCCGTCTCCGGCAAGGACGTGACCACGGTCGAGGGCCTCGGCACGCCGGAGAAGCCGCATCCGCTGCAGGCCGCGTTCGTCGCCGAGCAGGCGGCGCAGTGCGGCTACTGCACCAGCGGCATGATCATGCAGGCCAAGGCCCTGCTCGATCACAACGTCAAGGTGAGCGACGCCGAGCTGCGTCAGGGCATGGCCGGCAACCTGTGCCGGTGCGGAACCCACACGCGCATCGTCAAGGCGATCAAGCGCGCGGCCAAGGACATGGGGGCCTGATCATGACGACCTCTGCATCGACCATCTCGCGTCGCGCCTTCCTCGGCACCACCGGCGTCATCGTCATCGGCTTCACGCTCGCGCCGCGCCTGATGGCGCAGGAGGCGCGCGGGCCCAGGCTCCCCGGCAGCCTCAGCAAGGACGCCGATCTCGACGCGTGGCTGCGCGTCGAGGCCGACGGCACCGTCACCGTGTTCACCGGCAAGGCCGAGCTCGGCCAGGGCATCCGGACGTCGCTCACCCAGATCGCCGCCGAGGAACTCGATCTGCCGATCGCGCGCGTGCGCATGATCACCGCCGACACCGCGCAGACGCCGAACGAGGGCTACACCGCCGGCAGCCAGTCGATCCAGGATTCGGGCAGCGCGATCCGCCAGGCGGCGGCCGAGGCGCGCGCGATCCTGATCGGCCTCGCCGCCGAGCGGCTCAACGTCCCGGCCGACCGGCTCGAAACCGCCGACGGCGCGGTGCGCGTCGCCGGAGGCGGAGGCCAGAGCGTCACCTACGGCGACCTGCTGGCGGGCAAGAAGTTCGACAAGAAGGCCGAGGGGAAGGTCAAGCCGAAGGACACCGCGCGCTATGCCGTGGTCGGCACCTCGGTCGAGCGCCTCGATCTTCCGGCGAAGGTCTACGGCCGTCCGGCCTACGTGCAGGACATCCGTTTGCCCGGCATGGTCCACGGCCGCGTCGTGCAGCCGCCGAGCTACTCGGCGAAGCTCGTGAGCGCCGACGAGGCGGGCGTCGCCCGCCTGCCCGGCGTGCTCAAGGTGATGCGCGACGGCAGCTTCCTCGGCGTCATCGCCGAGCGCGAGGACCAGGCGATCCGCGCCATGGAGGCGCTGCGCGCGTCCGCCAAGTGGCAGGAGCAGAAGAACCTGCCCGACATGAACGCGATGCCGGACTGGCTGAGGTCCAACGTCACGTCGGTGATGCGGGTCGTCGACGGCACGCCGAAGCCCGACGCGCCGGTGCCCGATCCGATCGCCAAGGACGGCGTCGATCGCGTCGAGGCGACGTTCACCAAGCCCTACATCATGCACGGCTCGATGGGCCCTTCGGCCGCGGTCGCGCACATGACCGGCGGCATGCTGACGGTGTGGAGCCACACCCAGGGCGTGTATCCGCTGCGCGACACCATCGCGCTGATGCTCAAGATGGAGAAGGAGAAGGTCCGCGTCATCCACGCCGAGGGCGCGGGCTGCTACGGCCACAACGCGGCCGATGACGCCGCGGGCGACGCGGCGATGCTCGCCGCCGGATTCCCCGACCGCCCGGTGCGCGTGCAGTGGATGCGTCACGACGAGCACGGCTGGGAGCCGTACAACTCGGCGATGGTGATGGACGTGTCGGCGGGCCTCAAGGACGGCCGCATCGCCTACTGGAACTACGACCTCTACAGCACGTCGCACGGCAACCGCCCGCGCGGCAAGCCGCCGGGCTCGGAGCTCACCGCCGCGTGGCACAAGGCGGAGGCGATGCCGCTGCCCGAGTCCGAGCTCAACAACGGCCGTCACTACGGCGAGCACCGCAACGCCGATCCGATCTACGACGTCGGCGACGCGCGCATCGTGCGGCACTTCGTCAAAGCGATGCCGATCCGCGTGTCCTCGACGCGCTCGCTCGGCGCCTACGCCAACGTGTTCGCGATCGAGTCGTTCATGGACGAGCTCGCCTACAAGGCGAAGATCGATCCCGTGGTGTTCCGCCTCAACCACCTGAAGGACGAGCGCGCCCGCGAGGTTCTGACCCAGGCGGCGCGCCGCGCCGGCTGGCGCGAGCGCACCGCGCCGAACGCCGCGACCAGCGGCAACGGCAGCCGCATGCGCGGGCAGGGCGTCGGCTTCGCCCAGTACAAGAACGAAAAGTGCTACGCGGCCATGGTCGTCGACCTCGAGGTCGACCGCACGACGGGCGCGGTGCAGCTCCTCAAGACGACGATCGTCGGCGAGGCCGGGCAGTACATCAATCCCGACGGCATGGCGAACCAGCTCGAAGGCGGCTTCATCCAGTCGGCGAGCTGGACGCTCAAGGAGCAGGTGACGTTCGACAACACCCGGATCACCAGCCGCGACTGGGCCGGTTACCCGATCCTCACCTTCCCCGAGACGCCGGAGGTGGAGACGCACCTCATCAACCGCTCCGACCTGCCGTCGCTCGGCGCCGGCGAGGCGACCCAGGGTCCGAGCGGCGCCGCGATCGCCAACGCGATCTTCGACGCCACCGGCATGCGGCTCCGCGACCTGCCGCTGACCCCCGACAAGATCAAGGCCGCCATCGGCTGAGCCGTAGCCAGTTCGCACGGACGAAGGGGCGGGGAAACCCGCCCCTTTTTCGTGTCCGAATGTCCTGTCCGGGCGGGCGCTCCCTCCCGAGACGCAACGTTTCGCCCGCTGCGCCGTTCTCATCGCGCGAGGCCGCCTTCCGCGGCCGCGATGCGGAGGTGTGCATGGCCAACGTCGAGCAGGAGCGCAGCCGGTCGTTGTGGATGGACGAGCCCGCCATCGAGCTGCCGGCGCTGACCGGGGGCGCGGCTACGGACGTGCTGGTGATCGGCGCCGGCATCGCCGGGCTGACGACCGCTTACGAGCTCGCGCGCGCCGGGCGCTCCGTCACCGTGGTCGACCGCGGCCGGTTCGCGCGCGGGATGACCGCGCGCACCACCGCGCATCTCGCGTTCGAGCTCGACGACTTCTACACCGAGCTCGCCGATCTCCGCGGACGCGACGATGCCCGTCGCTGGTACGAGAGCCAGAGCGCCGCGGTCGACCGCATCGAGGCGATCTGCCGCGAGGAGGGCATCGACTGCGATTTCGCGCGTCTCGACGGCTTCCTCGTGCCGGCCAAGGACGACGACGTCGATCTCCTGCGCAAGGAGCTCGACGCGGCGCATGCGGCGGGATTTGCCGACGCCGCGTGGGTCGAGGCCGGAGCGCTCGCGTGGCTCAAGACTCCGGCGATCCGCTTCCCGCGCCAGGGGCGGTTCCATCCCGTCAAGTTCCTCAACGGCCTCATCCGCGCCCTGCAGAAGCGCGGCGCCCAGCTCTACGCCAACACGGCGATCGTGTCGCTCGAGGAGAAGGACAGGCGCGTGACGGCGAAGATCGACGGCGGCGGCGAGATCGTCGCGAGCGACGTCGTGGTGGCGACGAACTCGCCATTCCATCTGAAAGTGCCGGTGCACTCGAAGCAGGCGCCGTATCGCACGTATGCGTTCGCCGCCTCGGTGCCGAAGGGCGGCGCGCCCGACGCGCTGGTGTGGGACACGCTCGACCCCTACCACTACGTCCGCATCCAGCCCGGCGAGCGCGAGGATTCTCTGATCGTCGGCGGCGAGGATCACAAGTCCGGCGAAGCCGACGACATGACCGAGCGCCTCGCGCGGCTCGAGCGCTGGACCCGCGAGCGCTATCCGGCGATGGGCGCGGTGACCCACCGGTGGTCGGGCCAGGTGTACGAGCCCGCCGACTACGCGGGCTTCATCGGCCGCAGCCCCGAGCACGAGCGCGTCTGGCTCGTCACCGGCGACAGCGGGCAGGGCATGACGACCGCCGTCGCCGCCGCGCTGATCCTCAACGATCTCGTCGCCGGTCGCGACAACCTGTGGGCGGCGCTCTACGACCCCGCGCGCAAGATCACCCGCGGCATCGTCGAGTACGTGAAGGAGAACATCGACGCCGCCAAGGAGATGATCGGCCTCGGCGCGCAGGAGGAGGGCGCCAGCGCCGAGTCGGTCGACGCCGTCCGGCCCGGCACGGGCGCGCTGGTGAAGGTCGACGGCAAGCTCAACGCCGTGTACCGCGACGGATCGGGCGCGGTGACCCGTCGGCTCGCCGCCTGCACCCACGCCGGCTGCACGGTGCACTGGAACAGCTTCGAGGTCTGCTGGGACTGCCCGTGCCACGGCTCCCAGTTCGCGAGCGACGGCGCACCGCTCCAGGCCCCGGCGGTGTCGCCGTTGGGCAAGCCGTGACCCGGTACAACGCGAACCACACACGCGAACCACACATCCGGCAGGTGCTCACGCCGCGGTAACCGGCGGCCGGGGCGAACCGTGTCCTTATTTTGCCCATTTTACGGAGGACGCTTCGGTGTTGCTCTGGCGTTTCTCTTCCGGGGCTTGCGCCCCAGCGTTCGACGAGTGCACCGAAGAGGACAGTCCCCATGACGCGTGTTGCTTCCGGCCGTCTGGCCATCGCCCGTTTCGCCGTGGCCGCTGCGGCGGCGCTCGCGCTCGCCGCGTGCGCCGATCGTCCGCGCGAATCCCAGGGCACGCCCGTCCAGCCCACCGCCGAGACCGCGCCTTCGGCCGGAGCCGCTCCCGCGCCGGGCGGCACGATCCAGTGGAATGAGCCCGCGGCGGGATCGTCGGCGCAGAACGCGCCGCGCACGCTCCCGGCACCCGCGCCGTCGACAGGCACCTCGACAGGCACCTCGACAGGCACCTCCACGGGAGCGGCACCGGCTCCGGCGCCGTCCGGACCGCCGGTCGCGGGCGACGGCCCGATCCGCTGGAACCCGCCGGCCGGCACTCCGTCGACCGTGCCGGGCGCGCCGGTCGGGCCCGCGGTCAACTGGCGCGGCGGCATGCAGGGCGACGTGGTGTGGGTCGAGGTGATCGACTCCGCGCGGTTCTACCGCGTCGACCGCGTCGAGCTGGTGGCGCCCGACGGCAAGGCGTTCGCGGCAAACGACATCAGCCGCACTCAGGCGCGCTACGACTACACCGCCGGGAGCGGCAGCAACATCGGCGTCGGCATGAGCTCGTGGGGGGGATCCCACAGCGGTACCGCGGTCGGACTCGGCATCGGCTTCCCGCTCGGGGGCGGCGGCTACGAGCGCGAGGACAATGCGACGCGCTCGGTGGCGCGGTTCCAGCTCGCCGACCCGGACACCTACCGGCGGACCGCGTCGCAGTGGTCGGTGCGCGTGCGCCTCGTCGATCAGTACGGGCATGCGTCGGTCGCGCGTTTCCCCGCGCCCACCCTTCAGTAACGGTGGCGCGGTACGATGCGCAGACAGCTCGGCGCAAGGAGATGAGGATGACGATGGTTCGGCCGTTCACGAAGGCGCGCATCGCCGCCGTGTTCGCGCTCATGTTGCTCGCCGCGGGCTGCGCCGGCGAGCGGCCGCTGTACGTTCCCTACGGCGGCTCGACCTACGGCTACGCGGACCGCGCCACCGGCCCCGACACCTACGAGGTGACGTACCGGGCGCCGATCTACACCACCTACGCCTACGGCCGCGCGACCCGCGACCGCGTCGTCGCCGACCAGACCGCGATGGCGCACGACATGGCGCTGTTGCGCGCCGCCGATCTCGCGCAGACGCGGAACATGCCGGCGTTCCGTGAGCTCAACCGCGACAACGACGTGCGCGTCGACGTCGAGGACGACCCGTTCTACGACCCGTGGGGCTACCGCGGCTATCCCTGCCGCACCTGCGGGCCCGGCTTCTATCCGGCGCCGTACTACAGCCGCGACCGCCGCACCGTCGTCGACGTCACGGTGCGCGTCCAGGTGCGCGTCGAGCCGCGGCTCTCGACCGGGGCCTACAACGTGAACGAGGTGCAGCAGAAGATCCTCGCCGCGTACCCGCAGGCGCTGCCCAAGGCCGCGCCGCAGCGCGTGCCCGGCGGGCCGATCGGCAGCTTCAACGCGCCCGCGCCGCCGTCGCCCGCGCCGTCGGGCGGAACCGCTCAGCCGGCGCAGTGATGGCCGATCGCGATGCCGCGATCATCTCGCGGGCCCCGCGCATCGAGGCGTGGCACGCCCACGTCTACTTCGATCCGATGACGCGCGACGAGGCGCTGAAGCTCCGGACGCGCATCGCCGAGGAGTTCGAGGTGGTGGTCGGGCGCGTCCACGACCAGCCCGTGGGCCCGCACCCGCTGCCGATGTTCCAGATCCTGTTCCGGCCCGAGGACATGGGCCGCGTCGTGCCGTGGCTCGCGCTCAACCGCGGCCGCCTCGTTGTGCTGGTGCACCCCGACACCGGCGACGACCTCGCCGACCACACCAAGCACGCGCTGTGGATGGGCGCGATGCCGGAGCTCAACCTCAAGGTGTTCCGGTAGGGGCGAGATATCTTCGGACCGCGTTGCTCCGAGGCGCGCCGCCTGTATGATGCCCGCCACGTAACGACAAGCGCCGGCGACGCACGGCGCGCGGGTGGGTGGGGAAACACATGGGTGGATGGCGGCTTCTCGTCTCGGTCTTGGTCGTCCTGGTTCTCGGCGCGTCGTGGCACGGCGCGCTTGCCCAGGAGGCGAAGGTCGGCGTCTTCGTGATGCACGGCAAGGGGAAGAAGTCCTACGTCGGCGGCCTCGCCAACGCGCTCGAGAAGCGGGGCTACCTCGTTGCCAACCCGGGGATGGCATGGGGCGCCCGCGAGTACGACGTCAGCGTTGAGCAGTCTGACGTCGAGATCGAGAACGGCCTGAAAGCGCTGCGTGACAAGGGCGCCCGGCGCGTGTTCCTAGCCGGCCACAGCATCGGCGCCGTGGTGGCGATCCATTACGCCGTCGCCCATCCCCTCGACGGCGTGATCGCGATCGCACCCGGGGCCTTTCCCGAGAATCCCACCTACATCAAAACTCTTGCCGATGAGGTTCAGAAGCTGCGCGACGCCGTGACCGCGGGCCGTGGCGGCGAGAAGATCACCTTCCGCGAATTCGAGCCGCACGTCGGGCGCTTCCCCGTGCGCGCTCCGGCGGCGGCGATTCTGTCGTATTTCGAGCCCGAAGGACCGCTCAATTTCAAGCGCAACATCGCCGCGCTGCCGCCGGAGCTGCCGGTGCTCTATATCGTCTCGTCGGGCGATGTCGCCCACGGCTTTGGCGTGTATTCGAAGAACTTGTTCAGCGCGGTTCCGAAGAATCCGCTGACCCGCCTGTTCGAGCCGCAGGTCGAGCACTTCGACGCGCCGACCGCTTCGATCGACGAAACCGTCGCGTTCATCGAATCGGTGGTCGCGTCGCGACCTTGAGCCACGCAGCCCACGCCCCACGGGTGGGCGCGATGCCGGAGCTCAACCTCAAGGTGTTCCGGTAGGCGCTGCGAGGCGCCCTTTCGCTGCGTCCGTCTCCCCGCTACGATCCGCGCCGCCCGACTCCGGCGCAGAGAAGAGGGGAGCCCGCGTGCCCAACGTTCCGATCACCATCGCCACCGACGACTACGATCACCTGCGCGACCTGCGCTTCGGCCTGGTGCGGCCCGAGGGCATCGACGTCACCTATCTCTGCATGGAGATCCACGAGGTGTTCTCGCGGATGATCTTCAACCGCGAGTTCGACGTCTCGGAGCTGTCGTCGGCGAAGTTCGCCAACCTCGTGTCGCAGCCCGACAGCGACCTGATCGGCCTGCCGGTGTTTCCGTCGCGGCAGTTCCGCTTCTCGTCGTTCTACATCAACACCAGGAAGGGCATCAAAGGCCCGGCCGACCTCCGCGGCAAGCGCGTCGGCCTGCCCGAGTGGGCGCAGAGCGCCGCCGTCTACACGCGCGGCTACCTGATGCACGACGTCGGCATTCCGCTGAGCGAGATCCACTGGGTGCAGGCCGGCACCGAGCAGGCGGGCCGCATCGAGAAGGTCGAGCTCGATCTCCCGAACGGGATCAAGGTCGAGCGCATCGCCGACAAGACGCTGTCGGACATGCTGGCGAAAGGCGAGATCGACGCGGCGATGATCGCCCGCGAGCCGAGCTGCTTCCGCAAGGGACACCCGGACGTCGCGCGGCTGTTTCCGGACTTCCGCGCGATCGAGATGGAGTACTACGCGAAGACGAAGATCTTCCCGATCATGCACATCATCGCGATGAAGCGCTCGGTGCTCGCGAAGCACCCGTGGGTCGCGCGCAATCTGTTCACCGCGTTCGAGGAGTCGAAACGGAACAGCCTGCACCGCATCAACGACAACGCGATCTCGTCGTATCCGGTGCCGTGGCTCACCGACTACTCGCGTGGCCTGAAGAAAGTGTTCGGCGACGACACCCACAGCTACGGCATCGAGGCCAACCGGCCGACGCTCACCGCGTGGCTGACGTGGGCGTACGAGCAGGGCATCGCCAGGCGGCTGATGAAGCCCGAGGAGGTGTTCCCGCCGCACATCGAGGTGTCGACGAACATTTAGGCCGTGCGGCGGATCGGCGGAAAACGAAACGCGCCGCGCGGCGGAATCGCTGGCCCCGCCGCTTTTTCCGCTCTTTTTCCGCGAAAACCGCGCGACCGCGCCCAATCTTTAACCTCCGGTTAAAGGGCCGGGCAGACCCTGTCGTCCACTGCCGCATTCCGCGGCGGAGAACGCCAATGGGTACGCGGGCGATGCACGGAGGAGTCTCGACGGCGGCGCTGCTGGTCGGCGCGGCGATGCTCGCCCTGCTGTCGCTCGAGGGCTGCGCCGCGCCCGCAGCGCTGACCGTCGCCCAGGTGGCCGCCAACGGCGCGACCTTCGCGACTACCGGCAAGAGCGTCAGCGACCACGCGATGTCGGCGGTGAGCGGGCAGGACTGCTCGACCTTCGGCCTGATCGAGAGCGGCGTGCTGTGCCGCGACCGCGTCGCCGAGCCCGAGGTCGCGGTGATCGATGCGCCGCCGCCGCTGGCGCAGCCTCCGGCGCGGACGCCGCTGCCGCCTCGGCCCGACAACAGCGAGGCGACGTTTCTCGCGCTGGGCGAGTTCCCCGATTTCGCCAACGCCGACCGCGCGGTGGTGGCCGGCCGCTTCTACAGCCCCATCGTCGTTCCGCTGGAGGGCGACTCCGGCCAGAAGGGCGCGTCGTTCTGGGTCATCGCCGGCCAGCCGCTGCTTGGCAGCGGCGCGGTCCCGGTCGCGCAGGCGAAGAGCATCGGCTTCGCCGGAGCCAAAACGATCGCGCTGTGCCGCGCGACGTACCGGCCGGGCCCGTGCGCGAGCGCCGAGCCCGATCCGCAGCCGGCCGTCGCCGCGAACGCGGTGGCCGCGCCGACGCCGCTGGTGCCGAAGACCTTCGACCGCGTGCCGCAGATCCCGCCGCAGGTCGCCGAGCGCCGCGAGCACTGAGCGCGGCGCGCATATTCGTCACGTCGCGAACCGCACGTAGCCCTCGGGACTGATCGGCCACGCCGGATTCCACGCGATCTCCCATGCGTGGTCGTCGGGGTCGGTGACGTAGCCGCGGTACCCGCCGTGGGGCGGCGCGTCGGCGCGCCGCAGCACGTGACCTCCGAACCCCGCGAGGCGATCGATCAGCGGCTGCACGTCCTCGCGGGTCGGCACATTGTGCGCGAGCGAGAACCCGCCGGGTGTGTCCGTGGTGCGCCGCATGTCCTGCTCCAGCGCGGTCCGCAGCCAGGTGCCGAGCACGAAACCGTTCATCTGGTAGAAGACGATCTCCGGGTTCTCGAACGCCGGCGACCAGCCGAAGCCCTCGCGGTAGAACCGTCGCGACCGCGCGAGATCGGCGACGGCGAGGGTGATGACAGAAATCTGCTGCTGCATAATCCTTCTCTCTCAATGGAGCCGCGGCGAGCGCCGGAGCAATCAGGAGACTCGGGACCCGAATGGACGCGTGCACGCATCCCAGCAAAACCGTCGACGCGGATGAGCTCATCTCCTACTGGGCCGCGCTCGGTGATCGCAAAGTTCATCCCCATGACCGCGATGTCGTCGGAGAGGGGCATTTCGCGACCGAGCTCGTGCCCGTCCCGTGGGTCGGGCCGATTCGCACGGCGCGGGTCTACCTTCTTTTTCTCAACCCCGGGCTCTCGCCGCACGATCATGGATACGAGCGGGATAACGCGGAGTTCGTCGCGGCGCTCCGGAGCAACCTGACGGGCGGCGTTCCTTATGTGTATCTGCAGAACCGTTTCTGCGATCATCCCGGCTATGCGTGGGCGTCCTGTACCTTCGGCGATGACATTCGCGAGGAGCATACTGGGGACATGTGCGTGATCCAGCTGGTTCCCTATCATTCCAAGGAAGGCGCTGTCGCCCGCCGCGCCGCGCGACGGCTGCCATCATCTCGCATTGCAGGGGCATTCGTGCGTGACACTTTGATTCCGCGAGCCGCCCACGGCGAAATCGGCCTCATCGTCGCCCGGTCCGCGCGATTGTGGGGCTTCGGAGACGCTGCCCACGACGACAGCGGCAACATTGTTGTTTATCGCGGAGCCGAGTGCCGCCGCGCGTTCCAGACGGAAAAGACCCGGGGCGGGAGGCTGCTGCGCCGGATGCTCGGCATCGCGGCGCAGCAACCTGAACTCACCTAGAACGTCGGGCCTTTGAGGAAGTGCTCGGCGATCTCGCCGCCGGTCGCCGCCCACACCTTCGGGTGCCCCATGATGTAGCTGAGGATGCGATCGACGATCTGGATGCGGTACGACTGCCCGGCGACGAACGGGTGCAGCGCCACGACCACCACCTTGCCGGACCTCTCGCCCTCGGCGTACAGCGTGTCGAAGTGGTCCTTCACCATCTGCACGAACTCGTCGTTGGTGTAGTGGAGCCGGTCCATCGCACCCTTGTCGTGGGGCTGCTCGCCGTAGGGGATCTGGACCATCTGCTTGCCCTTCACGTTCATGACGTAGGGCTGGTCGTCGTTGATCCAGTCGGCGTTGTAGAGCATGCCCTCGTCGGCGAGGTAATCGAGCGTGTTCCACGTCTCGTGCATGCCGGGCCCCATCCAGCCCTTCGGCCGCGTGCCGGTCGCCCTGGTGATGATCTCGATCGCGTCGTGGATCTCGTCGCGCTCGCGGTCGGCTGGCAGGTGATGCATCGCGCGGCTGTTGGAGCGGCCGTGGGCCATGAACTCCCAGCCGAGCTTCTTCGCCTCGGCGACGATCTCCGGATGCGCTTCGCACAGATCGGCGTTGATGTTCGCCGTGCCGCGCACCCCGTAGCGGCTCATCCGCTCCATGATCCGGAACGCGCCGACGCGGTTGCCGTAGTCGCGGCGCGACCACGCGACGACGTCGGGCACCTTGCCGTGCCCGCCCGGGATCGGCTGGTCGAGCGGGAAGTACTCGAAGTTGACCACCACCCAGAACGCGACGTTGGCGCCGTTCGGCCAGGTGATCTTCGGACGCTTGGGCGCGGGGACGTAAGGGAAGGGGCCGTAAGCCGACGGTTTCAAGGAGCGCTCCCGTTGTGATGCCTGGCGAATTGTCGTTGCGGGCGCGCAGTATACGGCCGGGCGGGCGGCGATCAATTCAGCCGAACCGCCGCCATTCCGCGGTCTGACGGCGCGCGCGGATTTCACGCTGGAAACGGGCCCGTGCGCCGGGCCAGAATACGGCTCCATCCGACATCACCCGTTGTTTCAAAAAATATTTCCCTGAGGGAGAGAGCCATGAGCACCGCACTGAAGCTGCCGAAGCTTCCGCTCGGCAAGATGAAGATGTTGATCGGCGGCGAGCTGTGCGCGGCCGCCAGCGGCCGCTGGCTGGAGTCGATCAATCCGGCCAACGAAGAGCTGCTCGGCGAGGTGCCGCGCGGCGACAAGCAGGACGTCGAGCGCGCCTACCAGGCCGCGGCCAAGGCGCAGCCCGAATGGGAGGCGATCGGTCCCGGCAAGCGCGCCGAGTACCTGCGCAAGCTCGCCGACGCGTTGGAAGCCCGCGCCGAAGAGGCGCTCCACATCGAGGTGATGGACACCGGCAACACCATCGCCAAGATGCGCTTCGACGTCGGCTCAGGACTCGACACGCTGCGGTTCTACGCGGGCGTCGCCCACGAGCTGAAGGGCATGACGGTGCCGGCGTCGGTCGGCAACCTGCACTTCACGGTGCGCGAGCCGTACGGCGTCGTCGGTCGCATCATCCCGTTCAACCATCCGATCATGTTCGCGATCTCGAAGATGGCGGCGCCGCTGATGGCGGGCAATGCCGTCATCATCAAGCCGTCGGAGCAGAGCCCGCTGTCGGCGTCGATCCTCGCCGAGGAATGCGCGCGCATCATGCCGCCGGGCGTCGTCAACATCGTCACCGGCCTCGGCATGGAAGCCGGCGACGCCATCGTCCGCCACCCGCACATCAAGCGGCTCGCGTTCACCGGCTCGGCCAAGACCGGCATGGCGATCCAGAAGGCGGCGGCCGAGGTCGCGGTGAAGATCTTCTCGCTCGAGCTGGGCGGCAAGAACCCGATGATCGTGTTCCCCGACGTCGACGTCGACAAGGCGGTCGCCGGGGCCATCGCCGGCATGAACTTCGCCTGGCAGGGCCAGTCGTGCGGCTCCACGAGCCGCCTGTTCCTGCACGAGTCGATCCACGACAAGGTGCTCGAGAAGCTGGTCGCCAAGGTCAAGGCGCTGAAGCTCGGCGAGCCGCTCGACGAGAGTTCGCAGATGGGGCCGATCAACTCGAAGGCGCAGTACGAGAAGGTGCAGTACTACATCAAGGCGGGCCAGGAGGACGGCGCGCGGCTGATGACCGGCGGCAAGCGTCCCGAGGGCAAGCAGTTCGAGAAGGGCTTCTGGATGGAGCCGACGGTGTTCGCCGACGTGAAGCCGAACATGCGCATCGCCCGCGAGGAGATCTTCGGGCCGGTGCTGTCGGTGTTCAAGTGGAGCGACCTCGACCAGTGCCTCGAGGCCGCGAACAACGTCGAGTACGGCCTGACCGGCGCGGTGTGGACCAACAATCTGCAGACTGCGCTCAAGACCGCGCTCCGCGTCAAGTCGGGCTACGTCTGGATCAACGGCACCTCGGCCCACTACAAGGGCATGCCGTTCGGCGGCTATCGCAACTCCGGCACCGGCCGCGAGGAAGCGACCGACGAGATGCTGTCCTACACCGAGGAGAAGTCGATCCACGTCATGCTCGGCTGAGCGGACGTTGAGCGAAACAATGAACGACGGCCGGTGACTCACGTCACCGGCCGTTTTTCTCTGTGCCCCTCACCCAACCCTTTCCCCTCTGGGGAGAGGGTTAAATGAAAACCCTCGCCCCGCTTGCGGGAAGAGGGAAGGGTGAGGGTTGTTTCTAAACGGGGGATCTCATGAAAACCTACATCGTCACCGGGGCGGCGAGCGGCATCGGCCGCGCCTGCGCCCACAAGCTCCTTGCCGACGGTCACAACGTCGCCGCGCTCGACATGCAGCCGCTCACCGGCGATCTGACCAACGCGAACGGAGCGCGCGAGCGCCTCATCGCACTCCGCGCCGACGTGTCGTCGGAGCAGGAGTGCCGCGACGCGGTCGCCGCGACGGTGAATCGCTTCGGGGGGCTCGACGGCCTGATCCACATGGCGGCGCTGCACTCGACCATGACGTGGGAGGAGGCGGACGCAGCCGAGTTCAACCGCATCATGGCGGTGAACGTCACCGGCGCGTTCCTGATCGCCAAGGCGGCGGCCGCCGCGATGAAGAAGGCGGGCAAGGGTGCCATCGTGCTGGCGAGCTCCACGGTGATGAACTCGGGCGGCGTCGGCGGCCACGGTCGCGGCGGCCCGGCCTACGCGACATCGAAGGCGGCGATCATCGGGCTCACGCGCTCGCTCGCCCGCTCGCTGGCGCCGCACGGCATCCGCGTCAACGCGGTGAGCCCGGGCTCGACGGCGACGGCGATGACCGCCGACTACTCGGAGGCGGCGCTGAAGCAGCTCGCCGAGCGCGTGCCGCTCGGGCGCATCGGCCGCCCCGAGGAGATCGCGGAGGTCGCCTGCTTCCTGGTCGGCGAGGGGGCGAGCTACATGGTCGGCGACGTCGTCAACGTCAACGGCGGCGGCAACTTCTCGTGATCGTCACCATTCGTTAACCAACATCGCCGAACCTCTGCTATGGAGAGGTCCGCGCGGCGCACGCCGGGCGGCGATGTTGGCCGCGCACACGCCCGCGGAGCGAAAGAGACTCGATGAAGCGACCCTTTGCCCGTCCATTGTCCTTCCTGATCGCGCTCGGCGTCGTCGCCGTGTTCGCGGTGATCGGCAGCGCGCGGCTGATGCCGGGCGTCGACAGCTCGGCCGCCTTCGACAACAGGGTGCGCGATTACATCATGCGTCACCCCGAGGTCGTGCTCGAGTCGGTGACGCGGCTGCAGGCGGAGCAGATCCCGCAGCCGGCCGCCGCGGCCGACCCGCGCGACGCCATCGCCATGAACCAGGACCGGCTCTACGACGACGCCACGTCGCAGGTCGCCGGCAACCCGAACGGCGACGTGACCATCGTGCTGTTCTTCGATTACCGCTGCCCGTTCTGCAAGCAGGGCGTCGCGCAGGAGAAGGCGTTTCTCGCCGCCGACGGCAACGCGCGCATCGTCTACAAGGAATTCCCGATCCTCGGCGCGCCGTCGGTGCGCGCCTCGCGCGCGGCGCTCGCGTCGATCCGCCAGCACAAGTACCTGCCGTTCCACGACGCGATGATGGCGCACCGCGGCGACTTCAGCGACTCCGAGATCTTCGGCATGGCGATGCAGGTCGGCATCGACATCGAGCGTCTCAGGGCCGACATGGATGCGCCGGAGATCACCGAGATCCTGCGCGCCAACTTCGCGCTCGCCCAGTCGCTGAAGGTCGACGGCACGCCGGCCTACGTCATCGGCGACCGCATGGTCAGCGGCATCACCTCGGCGGCGCAGTTCCAGGCGATGGCCGACGAGCTGCGCGCCAAGGCCCGGCAGGCCCAGGTCGACCGCGCCACCAACTGAGCCGTCGCCCAAGTCCCCTGTGATCGCGGCCGGATCGCGCGCTATCATGGGCCGATGACCGAGCCCCGAGTGCGCACCGAGCTGTGGGTCCAGGCCCAGCTCCGCCGCTGCGACATCAACAACATCCCGCTCATCGTCCGCCGCCGCGGCGACCCCGACGCCGGCGCGATCGTGCTCCTCGTCAACCGCCCCGGAAAGGGTGTGCTGGCGCTGAGCCAGACCCGCGACCTCGACGGCAGGCCGGCGTGGATGCGGCCGCTCGGCGCCGAGCTGGTCGACGAAGCCAAGGCCGAGGAGTTCGTCGCGCGGACGATCAAGCGCGACCCCGACGTGTGGGTGATCGAGGTCGAGGATCACCGGGCGAGCTATGCGCCCGACGGGCCGATACTGTAAGAAGACGTTCCGCCAAGACGACCCGAACGACGATAGGGCTAGAGGAGGACTCGATGGCCAAGAAGCGGCAGGTGGTTCACGTTCCCGGCGTTCCCCGCCACAAGAACCCGATCCCCAACGCGGTGAAGCTCGGCAACATGGTCTTCTCGTCGTCGATCGGCGGCTACGATCCCAAGACCGGCGAGGTGCCGAAGGACGCGGCGATCCAGGTCGCCAACGCCTTCGGCAACGTCCGGATCACGATGGAGGCCGCCGGCGGCACGACCGACGACATCGGCCGCATGCTGTTCTACGTCCACGACATGTCGACCCGCGAACTCCTCAACAAGGAGTGGCTCAAGATGTTCCCCGACGAGGAGAACCGGCCGGTGCGCAAAGTCTTCGTCACCGAGATCCCGAAGGACCTCGTGGTCCAGATCGAGGTCACGGCGGTGGTGGGGTAGGGAGCGCGCGCACGGATTTCTTTCGTCATGGTCGGGCTTGGCCCGACCATCCACGAGTTTCTTTGACCACAGAGCAAAAACGCGTGGATGGTCGGCCTTCGCCGACCATGACACTGAAGAAAGCGCTTCGTCATGACTGAGGCGGCCCCGGAAACCGACTCCCCCCGCGCCTGCGACGGATGCACGCTGTGCTGCAAGGTGATCCGGGTCGACGTGCTGCAGAAGCCGCAGTGGCAATACTGCCCGCATTGCGTGGTCGGGCAGGGCTGCGGCATCCACGCGATGCGACCCGACGATTGCCGGGCGTGGTTCTGCGAGTACCTGATGAACGAGGGCGTCGGCGACCACTGGTATCCCAAGACCTCGCACATGGTGATCGAGGTGCTCGAGGACGGCATCAACGCCCACGTCTACGTCGACCCCGACTTCCCCGAGGCGTGGCGCGAGGAGCCCTACTACTCCGACCTCAAGGCGAGCGCTGCTGACGCTGTCGAGCGCGGCTCGCGCATCACCGTCCACGTCGGGACGACGCAGATCGTCCTGTTCCCCGACCGCGATGTGGAGTTCGAGCACGTCGCGCCCGATGAGGAAGTGATGGTCGTGTTCCCGGAGCAAGAGGGCGGCCGTGCCGCCGCCTACAAGCGCAAGATCGGCGGCCCGAGCCTCGGGCCCGAGCACTGGCGGTGACTCTCGCGCGTCGGGCTCGCGGCCGGCGATTATCCGCTCTGGCGAAAATCTAAGTTGCGTATTTCGGCCTAGCGGTGCCGGGCGGGAAGTCCGTAAAATCCCTGTCCTTCAAAGGCGCGGATCAAGCGCCAGGCGGAGCGTTCGCCGCCACGTCACGCAGGGAGATGGCGCAGCATGTCGGTCGTGCTCGGCCTCAATCATCTGATGGTCCAGGTCAGCGACCTCGATCGGTCCGAGGCGTTTTACCGCGACACCTTCGGCCTGGACGTCGTCGGCCGCAACCTGGTGGCTGAGGAGGGGCCGAACAGCCTGCTCCGTACGCAGAACGGCCACATGTTCCTGCTGGTGGAAACCAAGGAGAAGATTCTCCCGTTCCGCCCGAACAGCGCCGCCATCCATCACGCGCTGGCGCTCTCGGTCGAGGCCCACAAGCGGATCTGCGAACGCCGTGCCGCCGCCGGATTCCCGATCGCCGACACCCGCGCCGCGTTCCGCGCGCGCGGCCAGATCAGCCTCGACGTGTTCGATCCCGACGGCCACCGCTATCAGGTCCAGGCGATCGGGCCCGACGCCTACGAGCTGCTCAAGGCGTCGATCGGCCGCATCGATTGCGGTGCGGCGGAGGCCTTCGCCGTCGGCTCGGTCACCCACTTCAAGGACGCGCAGTTCTATCTGGTGCGCCGGCCCGAAGGATTCCTCGCGCTGTCGCACTGGTGCACGCACATGAACGGCGAGCTGCGCTGGCGGCCGGAGCACTGGTCCTTCTACTGCCCATTCCACAAGGCGACCTACGACCGCAAGGGCGTGTCGATCAGCCACATGAAGGGGTTGCCGCCGCTGCGCACCCATCCGGTCGAGATCGCCGACGATGGCCATGTGCTGGTCGATACCAACCAACTCGTCATCCGCAAGGACTGGAAGCCCGATCAGGCAATCCCGTTCCCGTGCGCGGCGGCTTCGGCCGTCTGATCGGAACAGAGGGGGTATCGGTGGCCGATATCGACAGCATCAATCACACGGCGATCTGCGTGCACGACCTGCCGCAGGCCGTCCGCTTCTACTGCGACGTGCTCGGCGCCACTCCGCACCAGCGCACCAACTTCTCGACCGAGGACGCGCTGGCCGGCGTCGCTGTCTTCCAGTCGGTGATCGTCGAGGATTACTTGATCGCGCTCGGCGTCGCGCCCGGCTTCATGCCGATGCCGGACGAGGGCAAGCTGCGCGGCGCCCACGGGTTCCGTCACGGCTTCGTCGTCACCCGTGCGAAGTTCGGGGATGTGATGGAGCGGCTGAAGAGCCACGGCGTGCCCTTCGAGGGGCCCAACGCGCATCCCGTCAACGGCCCGTTCGGCGAGTCGATCTACTTCAAGGATCCGAGCGGCAACTTCCTCGAAGTGCTGTGGCGGCGGGACGAGGAGCCAAACCCGAAGAAGCGGCGGTACATCAATGTCGAGTAGCGTTCCCGCCCTCGTCGCGCTGCCGGCGCAATGCGTTCCGGTCGCCGGTCTCGGTCACATCGCGGTCGCGGTGTCGGACCTCGACGCCGCGCGCGCTTTCTATTGCGACGTGCTGGGATTCGCCGATGCCGGTTCGGATCTGCTGCCGGAGTGCGGCCGCCACCGCGTCGTCGCCGCGGCCTCGGGGCAGCGCGTTGCGCTGACCGTCGATGCCGCATTACCGCCCGCCGACACCGGCATTCATCAGGCTTATCGCGTCACGGCGGATGTGCGCCGGGCGATTCTCGACCGTCTCGCGGCCCGGCAGATTCCCGTCGCCACCTATCGCGAGGATCGTCCCGCGGAGAAGACGGACAACTGCTATGTCCTCGATCCGTTCGGCAACCGCATTCAACTGGTCGTCGCGGCCGGAGGCGGTCCGGGAATCGCCGCGATCGATCACGTCGGCGTGCAGTGCATCGACATCGAATGGATGGAGCTGTTCTATGTCGGTCGCCTCGGTCTGTCGGTGAACCATCTGGTCGGGGCCTCGACTGCCGACTATGAGCGCGCCGCCGCCTGGGGCGAAGGCAAGGAAGACATGGCGCCCGGCACCCGTCGCTGGGACAAGCGCTTCTATGTCGCTCCCGGCCAGAACCCGTTGATCGCCCGCCCCAACATGCAGATGTTTCTCAACGCCGGCCGCGATGTGTTCGGCATCTTTCTCGCCACGAAGCACGACCAGGAGCCGCCCGAGGAGCTGACGGTGGGCGCGCCGCGCACATCGTTCGTCGTGCCCGAAAATCAGTTGGAGATCGTCGCCGGACGCGCGCGCGACGCCGGACTCTCGCTGGTCGGGCCGGTCGCTCATCCGCGCTCGGTCGGGTGGGCGAAGTCGCTGTATGTCAGGGACCCGGGCGCGAATTTCGTCGAGTTCCGGACGCCGTGAATCGGCGCATGTGCTGAGGGGGAGAGCGTGGACGGAGTCGAGCAGCAAGGCCTTTACCCGCAATTCTCGCTCGCCGAGCGCGATCGTCGCTGGGCGGCGGTGCGCGCCCTGATGCGCGCGCAGAAGCTCGACGTCATCGTCGTCCCCAACAACACCGGCCATTCGACCGATTTCCAGGCCAACGCTCGCTACCTGTCCCACGTCGGCGGCGGCGGCGACGCCGACATCGCGGTGGTGTTCCCGCTCGATGGCGAGATCACCGCGGTCGCGAACCAGGCGAAGTATCACTGGTTCGAGGCCGTGCAGTGCTGGACCAAGGACGTCCGCGAGGCGCGGCGCAATTACGCCAAGCCCACTGTCGAGCGGCTGAAGGAGCTCGGTGTCGAGCGCGGCCGCATCGGCATCACCGGTCTCGGTGCGGGCACGCGCACGCCGCTCGGCACCATCCTGCATGGCTTCTGGAAGGCGATCCGCGAGGCGTTCCCCGACGCCGAGCTGGTCGACGCGACGTCCGTGCTGGAGCAGGTGCGTTACGTCAAGAGCGAGGAGGAGATCGCCGTCCTCGCCAAGTCGCAGGAGATCATCGAGAAAGCCGTTGCCGCGAAGATCGCCTTTGCACGTCCCGGGGTCCAGGACTGGGAGGTGTGGGCGGAGGTCATGGCGACCCTCGTCAAGAACGGCTCGGAGCTGCCATTCCACACCCACTGGGTGTCGGGGCCGAAGGCGCGGCACCCGATGACCCTGCCGAGCCGTCGCGTGCTGCAACGCGGCGACATCATCCTCAACGAGATCGAGGCGTCGTGGATCGGCTATCGCGCGCAGGCCGTCCAGCCGGTGTTCGTCGCCGTCGCCGATCCGGTGTATGCCGAGATGATGAAGGTCCATCGCGAGGTCTACGCGCGCTTGCTCGAGCGGCTGCGCCCCGGCATCACACTCGGCGAGATACGCGATCTCACGGAGCAACTCGCGGTGAAGTTCGCGCCCAAGACGGGTCCGGCGGCCGGAGCCACCGGCAGCCTCAACATGCATGGCCGCGGCGCGGGGGACGACGGCCCGCTGATCACCCGCAGCCAGCATCGCCCGGAGCAGCTCGCGACGCGTCTTCAGGAGAACATGGTCTTCATCTTCAAACCCTCGCTCCGCTCGGCCGACGGTGCGTGCGAATGCGTGTGGGGCGACACCATCGTCGTCACGCCCCAGGGCGGCCGCCGCCTCGGCAAGCGACCGCATGACATCGCGATCGCCGGCGCGTAACCGGCGGGCGAAGGACAGGGGCACCGCCATGATGAAGACCTTCGCGTGTATCGCGCTGATGGTGGCGCTCATAGCCGGGCCGGTGACAACCTACGCCTCCGATCCGCTGCCGGATTCGACGCATGACATCCTGCGTTCGCTCAACATGGGTCCCGAGGTGCTCGATGGACTCGACGTCGAGCTGAAGGTTCCGGCGGCCTGGGTCGCCGGTGCCAGGAAAGAGGGCCGGCTGCGGATATCCGGATCGTGGGATCCGTCGGTGTTCAACCAGTACGCACGTCCGTTCAAGGAACGCTATCCGTTCCTCAAGATCGACTATGCCCGCGGCAGCTTCAATACCCGTTCGATCGCGCTGCTGGTCGCGTTCAAGCAGGGCCGTGTCGGCGCCGATGTGCTGACGGGATTCGGCGGCAGCTTCCTCATGTTCAAGGAGGCGGGAGCGCTGGCCGACATCTCCGATATTCCCAACGTCGCGAACGTGCCTGCGGAAATGAAGGATCCCGGCGGGCTGTGGGCCGGCCATCAGCTCACTTACTACTGCATCACCTATAACAAGACGATGCTGAGCCCGGCCGACCTGCCCAGGACCTGGGACGACCTTCTCAGCAACGCCAAGCTGCGCGACCACCATCTCGGGCTCGGCGACCGGCCGCAGTTGTGGCTGATCGCGCTGGCTGGCGCGCAGGGAGAGGCATGGGTCGATGACTACATCGCCCGGCTGTTCCGCGACATGAACCCGCAACTGCGCAAGGAAGGCATCAACGCCGTGATCGGCCTGACCGGCGCCGGAGAGATGCACGCCACTGTGCCGACCTCGGGCTACCGCACGCGCTACATGGAAAGCAAGGGCGCGCCGGTGAGCTTCCACTGCCCGGAGCCGGTGCCGGGGTCGACGAACGAGATGGCGATCATGCGAAACGCGCCGAACGTCAATGCGGCGCGCCTGTTCGTCAATTGGGCGCTGAGCAAGGAAGGGCAGGTGTCGCAGTACGAAACCGACGGCGGCACTCCGACCCACATGGCGTTCCAGAACGACGAGCGCTTCGTCGCCTATGCCGACAACCTCCGCGGCAAAAAGGTTGCGTTCCGCAGCCCGGAGCTGCTGGCCGACGTCGGGCCGCGGGTCATCGAGCTGTGGAACGCCACCTGGGCGAGTGTCGGGAAGTAGGGGGATGAATGTGCCGAGTAAACGGTGACTGGCCTTCGCTTGGCACGTGTGCATCTTTTGTCGTCATGCCCGCGCCCCCTCTTTTTAAAAACGGACGGGGTGCAACCCGTCCGTAAGCGGGCATCCACGTTTTGTTGTTGTCGTTGACGAAAGAAACACGTGGATGCCCGGGCAAGCGGGCATGACGAAGGGGGCTTAGCGTCTCATTGCCCCCTTCCTCCCACGCTCCTACACTGACCTCATAACAACCGGCGTCAGTCCGGGCCAGGGAGAGTGGAATGCGTGCACTGGGTTTCGCGGCGGCGGCATTGGCGCTGGCATCGCACGGCGCGGCGGCGCAATCCGCCGCCGACTTCTACAAAGGCAAGCAGGTCAACTTCGTGGTGTCGACCGCCACCGGCGGCGGCTACGACGCCTACGCGCGGCTGATGGCGCGCCATCTCGGCCAGCAGCTCGCGCCCGACGCCAAGGTCGTGGTCCAGAACATGCCGGGCTCGGGCGGCATCCGCGCGTTCATGTACATCCACTCCGTGGCGCCCAAGGACGGCGCGACCCTCGGCATGGTGCACTCGGGCGTGGCGCTCGCGCCGGCGCTCGGCATCGAGGAGGCGAAGTTCGATCCGCTCGCCGTGACCTGGATCGGCTCGGTCAACAAGGAGGGCAAGGTCTGCATCTCGATGGCGGACTCGCCCGTGAAGACCTTCAGCGACACGCTCACCCACGAGTACATCGTCGGCGGCTCGGGCGGCGGCTCGCAGATGGAGACCTATCCGCACGCGATGGCGGCGATGTTCGGGGCCAAGATCCGCGTCATCTCCGGCTACAAGAGCGGAACCGAGGTCGGGCTCGCCATGGAGCGCGGCGAGGTGATGGGGCGCTGCGGCCTGTCGGTGACGTCGATCAAGTCGACGCGCCCCGACTGGATCGAGAAGAAGATGATCAACTTCGTGGTCCAGACCTCGCTGGAGCCCGACCCGGAGCTCGCCGGGGTGCCGATGCTGACCGAGCTCGCCAAGAGCGATCGCGACCGCACGGTGCTCGAGGTGCTGTTTGCCGACCAGCTCATGGACCGGCCGGTGCTGGCGCCCCCGGGCGTACCCGGCGACCGCGCCGAGCACCTGCGCACCGCGTTCAAGAAGACGCTCGAAGACAAGGACTTCCTCGCCGACGCCGCCAAGCAGAAGCTGGAGATCCGCTACGTCAGCGGCGACGAGATCGCGGCGCTGCTGAAGCGCGTCGTCAACGCGCCGCCCGACGTGCTCAAGGCGGCGGGCGCCTTCCTCAAGGAAGGCCAGTAATCAACCCCTCGAAGGACATCCGATCATGCCGGCCAAGATCAACCACGTCGCGATCATGAGCGAGCGCTTCTCCGCCACGGCGCGCTTCTACCAGGCGGTGTTCGGATTCAAGGCGCCCAGCAACGACCGGATCGTCAACGCGATCACCGTCGGCGACGGCTACGTCGGTGTGAACATCAATCCGCGCAAGCCGGGCCGCCCGGCGCGGCTCGATCACTTCGGGATCGAGGTCGACGACGCCGAGGCGACGCTGGCGCGGATGAAGGAACGGTATCCGCAGGTCAGGGCTCTGAAGCGCCCGTCGAACCGGCCGTTCGCGGGGCTCACGACCCACGATCCCGACGGAAACGTGTTCGACCTGTCGCAGAAGAAGATGGCCAACCGCGCCGAGATCTATCTCGATTCCGAGAAGGGCTGGGAGCAGCCGCGCACGATCAGCCACTTCGCAATCCGCACCATGAACCCGGAGAAGATGGCGGAGTTCTACGCCGACGTGTTCGGCTTCGCGCTCGCCAACCGCAAGCCCGACGACGAGAAGTGGATCCTGAGCGACGGGCGGGTGAAGCTCGTGCTGGTGCCGTGGCGCATCACCGACTACGACGGCACCGGCATCGTCAGCCCGGGGCCCGACCACATCGGCATCAAGGTCGAGAGCATCGACGCGCTCAAGGCCGACGTCGCCCGGATCGGCTCGGGCAACCCCGACCTCGAGGCGCGCTCGCTCGCGCGCAGCGCCGAGACCGAGCGCCGGCGCGAGATGGTCGCCAAGGCCGGCCTCGGCACCTTCCAGATGTGCGACAACGACAACGTGCTGATCGACGTCGTCGAGGGCTGAGGCATTCTCTCCCGCATTCGCGTCAAATGACCGCGATGATTTCTGCGCCGTTAACGCGCGGAGGTCACCCTTGCTGCAGGGCCGACGGAGACCGGCCGGAACAGAGGCGAGGGCATCATGGAGCGGGAGCAAGCGGCGCGGATCGCCGAGGATCTCGGCGCGCTGGACGGGGCTGAGCTGTCGGCACTCGACGCGGCGGTGCGCGCGCCGGGACGGCGGATCGCGGCGGGCATCGACAGCGGACATTTTCGCCTGTGGTCGGAGATGGAGCGGCTCGGCTGGCTCCGTGAGGTGCCGACCGAGCACCGGCAGTTCCTCGCCTTGCCGCTGCCGACAGCGAGCTTCGTCGTCACCGATCTCGGTCGGACGGAGTTGCCGAGCGTTCTTGATCGGATGCGGGCGCGGGCTGCGTCGGATTTCACGCGGGGACGACGCTAGGCGTGTCCTCGTCGTCATTCCCGCGCGAGCGGGAATGAGGCCGAAGCTGGATGCCCGCATCCCGCCTTCGCGGGGATAGGCTTCGGACGGGGCATCCAGTTTTTCTTCGTCACTCCCGCGAAAGCGGGAGTCCAGGGTCACGCAGTTCGAGTGGCCGCCCTGGATACCCGCTTACGCGGGTATGACGACACAAATAAAACCGCCGCGACGGAGAGCCGTGCGGCGGTTTCGTTGGTGGCGTGTCCGAGAGCTTACGCCTCGGCTTCCGCCGCGGCCTTGCGCGACTCGCGCTTGCGCTCGTTGGAATCGAGGAAGCGCTTGCGCAGCCGCACCGACTTCGGCGTCACCTCGACCAGCTCGTCGTCGGCGACGTAGGACACGGCGCGCTCGAGCGTCATGCGGATCGGCGGCGTCAGGATCAGCGCCTCGTCCTTGGCATGGGTGCGGATGTTGGTGAGCTGCTTCGCCTTGAGAGGATTGACCTCGAGGTCCGCGTCGCGGCTGCTCTCGCCGATGATCATGCCGGTGTAGATCTTCTCGCCCGCGCCGATGAAGAGCGAGCCGCGCTCCTGGATCGAGAACAGGGCGTAGGCAACCGAATCGCCCTGCTCGGTGGAGATCAGCGTGCCCTTGATGCGCGAGGCGATCGGGCCCTTGTAGGGGCCGTAGCCGTGGAAGAGGCGGTTCATGATGCCGGTGCCGCGGGTGTCGGTCAGGAACTCGCCGTGGTAGCCGATCAGGCCGCGCGACGGCGCGATGAACTTGAGGCGCATCTTGTTGCCGCCGGTCGGGCGCATGTCCATGAGCTCGCCCTTGCGGGTCGAGATCTTCTCGACCACGACGCCGGTGTAGGGCTCGTCGACGTCGATGACGACCTCCTCCATCGGCTCGAGCCGGTTGCCGTTGTCGTCGAACTGATACAGCACGCGCGGGCGGCTGACGGAGAGCTCGAACCCTTCGCGGCGCATGACCTCGATCAGCACGGCGAGCTGCAGCTCGCCGCGGCCGGAGACCTCGAACGCCTCCTTGTTCTCCGATTCCTTGACGCGGATCGCGACGTTGCCTTCCGCCTCGCGGAACAGGCGCTCGCGGATTTCGCGCGACGTGAGCTTGTTGCCCTCGGTGCCGGCGAGCGGGCTGTCGTTGACCGAGAACGTCATGGCGAGGGTCGAGGGGTCGATCGGCTGAGCCGGCAGCGGCTCGGTGACGCCGGTCGCCACCAGCGTATCGGCGACGGTTGCCTTGGTGAGCCCGGCGATGGCGACGATGTCACCCGCCTCGACCTCGTCGACGGGCGAGCGTTGCAGCCCGCGGAAGGCGAGGATCTTGGTGATGCGTCCGTCTTCGATGACGCTACCGTCGCGGGCGAGGGCCCGGATCGGCATGTTGGCCTTGGCGGTTCCCGAATGCACGCGGCCGGTGAGCAGGCGGCCGAGGTACGGGTTGGCTTCGAGCGTCGTCGCCAGCATCCGGAACGGCGCGTCGCGCTCGACCTTCGGCGGCGGAACGTGGCGCACGATGAGATCGAACAGCGGGTTGAGGTTCTCCTTGGGACCCTCGGGGCTTTCGGCGACCCAGCCGTCGCGGGCGGCGCCGAACAGGGTCGGGAAGTCGAGCTGCTCGTCGTTCGCATCGAGCGCCGCGAACAGGTCGAACACCTCGTCCTGGACCTCGAACGCGCGCTGGTCGGAGCGGTCGACCTTGTTGATGACGACGATCGGCTTGAGCCCGAGCGCCAGGGCCTTCGACAGCACGAACTTGGTCTGCGGCATCGGGCCCTCGGCCGCGTCCACCAGCAGGACGACGCCGTCGACCATGCTCATGATTCGCTCGACCTCGCCGCCGAAATCGGCGTGGCCCGGGGTGTCGACGATGTTGACGCGGACGTCGTTCCACACCACCGACGTGCACTTGGCGAGGATGGTGATGCCGCGCTCGCGCTCCAGCTCGTTGGAATCCATCGCGCGCTCGGCGACCTGCTGATTCTCGCGGAAGGTGCCGCTCTGCCGCAGGAGGCCGTCGACGAGCGTGGTCTTGCCGTGGTCGACGTGAGCGATGATGGCGATGTTGCGAAGTTCCATAACGAGCCTGAACCGAGCCTTGACGGGGGTGAGCGGGCCTGTGCCCTTAAAATGCGTCCGCCCCGGCCGGCGGCTGGGGCGGACGGCGCATAACATAGTGACGCGGCCCCCTCGGGGGAAGGGGCTCGGCGCACTTACGCGCTTGGTGCGGCACCCTCGCCACCGCTAAGATGATGTCCGCCAAGTCCTTACAATCGTTGACGAACGGGCGCATGCCGCGCGATTCCGACCTCGCCACCGTCGAACCGATCCGGGCCGAGCATCCTCAACTCTCCGTGGATGCGACGGTTGTGGAGACGTTCGCGGCCCTGTCGGAGTCCGGCCTCAGGCATCTCGGCCGCAACGCCGAGGCCTTCCTCGCCCGGCCGGAACCCGATCCCGTCCACCAGGCGCGGGTGGCGGTGCGGCGGCTGCGGGCGCTGCTGTCGGTATTCCGCTCGGTGCTTCCGAAACCGGAGCGCAAGCGGGTTGCCGCCGATCTGAAGCGCCTGCAGAAGGCGCTCGGTCCCGCCCGCGATCTCGACGTCTTTCTCGACGAGGTGTTGCCGAAGCTCGGCAACGACGGCGCGCGGCGGTTGCTCGCGGGCGCCGCCCACGAGCCGCACCGTCGCGCCTACCGCCAGGTACGCGCGGCGCTCGCCGGCGCGGCGATGCGGCGCGTGCGGCGCGACCTTCCGCGACTTGCTGCCGCGGTCCGGCTCACCCGCGCGGGGAAGAAATCGGCGCGCGACCTCGGGCGCAAGCTGCTGGCTCAGCGCCATCGCGGCCTCGCCAAGCGGCTGGTCGGCAGCGGCCGGCGGTCGGGCAAGGAGCTGCACGCCCTTCGGATCCGCATCAAGAAGCTCCGCTACGCGGTCGAGTTCTTCCGCCCGGTAATGGAGAAGGGCGGGGTGAAGGCCTATCACGGCGCGCTCGCCGAGGCGCAGGACGTGCTCGGCCGCTACAACGACGCGGTGAACGCACGCGCGCTCGCGCGGACTCTGGCCAAGGACGCCGAGGCGCTCGGCCCCAAGGCATGCCGCGACCTCGACGCCGTGTTCGGCGACGCCGAGGACAGGGAGCGCCAGCGCGCCCGCAAGGAATTCGCGGCGCTCCGGCCCAAGCTGGGGACGGCGCCGAAGCGCTGGTTCAGGTAGGAAGGGGAGAGATGACCGAATCCGTCGAGTGCGCCGTCATCGGTGCTGGCGTCGTCGGGCTGGCGGTGGCGCGGGCGCTGGCGCTGCGTGGCCGCGAGGTCGTGGTGCTGGAGGCCGAGGATGCGTTCGGCACCCACACGTCGTCGCGCAACAGCGAGGTGATCCACGCCGGCATCTACTACCCGAAGGACAGCTTGAAGGCGCGGTTCTGCGTCGAGGGGAAGAAGCGGCTGTACGCCTATTGCGCCGAGCGCGGCATCAATCACCGCAACGTCGGCAAGCTGATCGTCGCGGTCGAGGACAGCGAGATGGTTTCGCTAAAGGCGCGCAAGGCCGCGGCCGAGGCCAACGGCGTCATGGACCTGCGTTGGCTGACGGCCGCTGAGGCCAAGGCGATGGAGCCGCAGCTCCACTGCGTTGGCGCGATCCTGTCGCCGTCCACGGGCATCATCGATTCCCACGGCCTGATGCTTGCCTATCTCGGTGACGTGGAAGATCGCGGCGGCGCGCTCGCCCTCAAGTCGCCGGTGGTCGGCGGCGAGGTCGAGAGCGACGGCATCCGGCTCTCGGTCGGCGGCGATACTCCTACCGAGCTCAAGGCGAAGATCGTCGTCAACAGCGCCGGGTTCTCGGCGCCGAAGGTGGCGCGCAGCGTGACCGGCATTCCCGCGGCTACGATCCCGAAGGACTACCTTGCGAAGGGCGTCTATTTCACGCTCGCCGGCAAGGCGCCGTTCGAACGGCTCGTCTATCCGGTGCCGGAACTCGCGGGTCTCGGCATTCACCTCACCCTCGATCTCGGCGGCCGCGCGCGCTTCGGCCCCGATGTCGAATGGGTGGACCGCGTCGACTACTCGGTCGATCCGAAGCGGGGCGCGAGCTTCTACGCGGCGATCCGCCGCTATTGGCCGGCGCTCGCGGACGGCGCGTTGCTGCCGGGGTACGCGGGCGTGCGTCCGAAGATCCAGGGACCGGGCGAGCCCGCGCGCGACTTCATGGTGGTCGGGCCAGAGGTCCACGGCGTGACCGGTCTCGTGAACCTCTTCGGCATCGAGTCGCCGGGCCTGACCTCGTCGATGGCGATCGCCGAGCACGTCGCCGATCTGCTGGAGGCCTAAGCGGGCGCGATGACGTCGCCCGTCATCCTGTGGTTCCGGTTCGACCTCCGGATCGCCGACAATGCGGCGGTCGACGCGGCGGCGCGCTCCGGCCGACCGGTGATTCCGGTCTACATCCTCGACGACGACAGCCCTGGTGAGTGGCGGCTCGGCGCCGCGTCGCGCTGGTGGCTCGCGGGATCGCTCGAGGCTTTGTCGGCTTCGCTCGCGCGCCTCGGCTCCCGGCTCGTGCTGCGGCACGGTGAGGCGGGCAGAGCGCTCGCGAGTGTCATCGCCGAGACCGGCGCGACCGAGGTCGTCTGCAACCGGGTGCATGAGCCGTGGGCGGTGGCGCGCGACGAGCGCATCGCCGCCGCGCTCGCCGCCCGCGCGATCACGTTCCGGGCCTTCGAATCCCAGCTTCTGTTTCCGCCGGAGGCGATGCCGGGACCGAGGCGCGTGGGCTATCGCGTGTTCACCGCGTTCTGGAAGGCGGCGCTGGCGAGCCCGGCACCCGCCGCGCCGATCCCCGTGCCGACGGGTTTTTCGGCTCCCGACCCGTGGCCCGCGAGCGAGCCGCTCGGCGATTGGTCGCTGTGCCCGACGGCGCCCGACTGGGCCGGTGGGCTGCGGGATGCATGGACGCCGGGCGAGGAGGGCGCGCGCGAACGGCTAACCCATTTTCTCAACCAGGGCATCGAAGCCTATGCGACCGCCCGCGATCGGCCCGATCTCAGCGGCACCTCGCGGCTGTCGCCCCATCTCCGCTTCGGCGAGATCGGCCCGCGCCAGGTGTGGCATGCCGTGACGGCCAGGGCCGCTGCGGAAAACCGGGAGGCGGCGGGCGCGCCGTTCCTGCGTCAGCTCCTCTGGCGGGAGTTTTCCTACAATCTTCTCAATCGCTTCCCGCAGCTTCCTGAGGAGCCGCTGCAACGGGGGTTCGGGCGCTTTCCGTGGCGCGGCGACGAAGGGGCGCTGGCTGCGTGGCGGCGCGGACGGACCGGATACCCGATGGTCGACGCGGCCATGCGCGAGCTGTGGGCGACCGGCTGGATGCATAACCGGGCGCGCATGATCGTGGCATCGTTCCTGGTGAAGCACCTGCTTCAGCCTTGGCACACGGGCGCGGGTTGGTTCTGGGACACGCTGGTCGACGCCGACCTCGCCAACAACGCGGCGAGCTGGCAGTGGGTGGCAGGATGCGGTGCCGACGCGGCACCTTATTTCCGTATCTTCAATCCGGTGCTCCAGGGCGAGAAATTCGATCCCGATGGGGCCTACGTTCGCCGCTGGGTCCCGGAGCTCGCGGGCTTGCCCTCGGCGCTGATCCATCGGCCGTGGACGGCGACGCCGCTCGCCCTCGCCGATGCGGGCGTCCGCCTCGGCCACACGTACCCGCGGCCGATCGTTGACCATGCGTTCGCCCGGAGCCGCGCGCTCGCCGCTCTTGCATCCATCAAGAACGGCCGGTAAGTCCTTTCCATGCCCACAGAATCCTCCACCCATCGGCCGACAGTCCGGCTCGCATCGGGCGACAAGCGCGCCCGGCTCGGGCACCCCTGGGTCTACTCGAACGAGGTCGCCATGGATCCGGCGACCAAGGCTCTGCGGCCCGGCACCATCGTCGACGTCGTCGGGGCGGACGGTCGCGGCATCGCCACGGCGTTCTTCAACCCGAAGAGTCTGATCGCCGTCCGCGTGCTCGCGCCGCGCACGGGCGTGCCGATCGACCGCGGCTTCGTCGCGGCGCGGATCGACCGTGCCCTCGCGCTGCGCGAGACGCTGTTCGTCGTCCCGCACTACCGGCTCGTCCACGCCGAGGCCGACGGGCTGCCCGGACTGATCGTCGACCGGTTCGGCGACGTGTTCGTCGTGCAGGCCAACACCGCCGGCGCCGAGGGCCTCATGCCGATGCTGCTCGACGTCCTCGCCGAGCGGTTCGCGCCGCGCGCCGTCGTCGGGCGCAACGACAGCCCGGTGCGGGAGCTCGAAGGCCTGCCGCGCGACACCTCGGTGCTCGCGGGGACGCTCGACGGGCCGATAGAGCTGATCGAGAACGGCGTGCGCTACCTCGCCGACCCCACGGGCGGCCAGAAAACCGGCTGGTTCTTCGACCAGCGCGACAACCGCGCGTTCATGGCCTCGCTCGCGAAGGGCCGTCGCGTGATCGACTTCTACACCTACGCCGGCGGCTTCGCGCTCGCCTGCGCCAAGGCCGGCGCCGAGCACGTGACGGCCGTGGACCGCTCCGAAGGCAGCCTCGCGATCGCCGCGAAGGCGGCCGAGCTCAACGGCCTCGCCGAGCGGGTGACGTTCACCCGTGCCGAGGTGTTTGGCGAGATGGAGCGGCTTGCGGAGGCCCGCCAGCGCTTCGGCGTCGTCATCGCCGATCCGCCGCCGTTCGTCCGCTCGCGCGCCGATCTCGCGACGGGCGCCAAGGGCTACCGCAAGATGGCGCGGCTCGCGGCGTCGCTGGTCGAGCCGGGCGGGTTCCTGTTGTGCGCGTCGTGCTCCCACAACATCGAGCCCGCGCGGTTCCACGAGGAAATCGCCCGCGGCATACACTCCGCCGATCGCTCCGGGCGCATCATCCGCTCGGCGGGAGCGGGGCCGGATCATCCGGTCCATCCCGAGCTGCCCGAGAGCGCGTATCTCAAGGCGCTGGTGCTCCAGCTCGACTGAGGGGTCAGTCGTCGTCGCCGATGGCGTTGCGGAGCTGGGCCTCGCGCAGATCGAGGTCGCGCTCGATCCGGCGGCGCGCCTCGTCCTTGATCTTGCCATTGCGGAAGAGATGGTTGACGTGCTCGCGCTCCGTCGTGATCAGCAGGCACTCGACCGAGTCCCGGAGATCGCTCAGTTTCTTGTGACCGTCGTCCCCGTCGCTCAGGTCCTCGAGGTGGCGGATACGGTCGCGGACGCGCATCCTGAGCGGCTCGACCACGTCGTGGGGCAGCTTGCGCTCCGCCGCGACCTCGTTGATGCGATCGAGCGCCGCGTGCAGCGCCTCGCGCCGGGCGATGTGCTCCTCGTGGCGCTCGTCGCGCCGCTCGGCGCGGCCGCTGTGGGCGAGCCCCAGCGCGCGGATCACCGTCGGCAGCATCAGCCCCTGGCCGACCAGCGTCACCAGGATGACCGCGAACGTCAGCAGCAGGATCAGGTCGCGGTTCGGGAACGGCGCGCCGCTCGCGGTGGTCAGCGGGATCGCCAGTGCCGCCGCCAGCGACACCACGCCGCGCACGCCGGTGAAGGCGAGGGCGAACGGCATCTGCCACGGCGGTGGCGGGTCGCGCTTGGCGAGTCCCGGCACGATCCAGCGCGGCACGTACGTGGCGGGGAACACCCACAGGAATCGGGTCGCGATCACGACCGCGCTCACCACCACGATGGAGGTCACGAGCTCGCTCGTCGTGTGGTCGCCGATCTGGCCGATGAGCGTGCGCGTCTGCAGACCGGTGATGACGAACACCAGGCCTTCGATGAGATAGACCAGGAAGTCCCAGAAAAATATTCCCTGGAGGCGTGTCGCGGCGCTGATCAGCCGCAGCCCGTTCCAACTGATGTAAAGCCCCGCGGTAACGGTCGCGAGCACGCCTGAGCCACCGAGGTGCTCGGGGACCCAGAACGCGAGGTACGGCGTCAGGATCGACAGCAGGATCTCGACCCGCGGATCTCCGACCCACCGCCTGAGCCGCAGCATTCCCCAGCCGACGACGAGGCCCCACGCCAGCTCGCCGACGACGATCGCGCCGAAGGTCCCGACCGCATGCGGGAAGCTGAACGCGCCGGTGGCCACGGCGGCGACCGCGAACCGGTACAGGATCAGCGCCGTCGCGTCGTTGGCGAGGCCCTCGCCCTCGAGGACGACGAGCAGCCGGCGCGGGATGTAGAGCCGCCGGGCGATGGCGAGGGGCGCCACGGTGTCCGGCGGCGACACGATCGCGCCGAGGACGAATCCGACGGTCCACGGCAGACCGAGCAGCCAATGGGCCGCGGCGGCGACGGCGGCCGTCGTCACGACGACGGCGCCGACCGCGAGCAGCGCGATCGGCCGCAGGTTGAAGCGGAACTCGCGCCAGCTCATGGCGACCGCGGCCGAGTAGATCAGCGGCGGCAGGACGAGCAGCAGCACGAATTCCGGCGCGAGCTCGATGGTCGGCAGGCCCGGGATCAGCGCCAGCACAATGCCGGCGGCGACCATCAGGATCGGCGACGGGATCTCGAGCCGCTTCGCGACGACGGCGACGGCGCCGACGACGACCAGCAGCGACAGCAGGATCTGGAGGGTGTCGATCATGACGGCCGGTTGGGCCTCGCTTGAGGGCCTCGGATTGTGGGACCGGGGCGGCGAGGGGACAAGCGCGGCGTGGCGACGCAAGCGCACGGCGGGGTAGACTGCGGCGCATGACGACGCCGGCATCCGCCTCGGCACCCCTGTCCCGCCGCCTCTCGGTCGCGCCGATGATGGATCGGACGGACCGCCATGCGCGCTATTTCCTGCGCCTGATCAGCCGGCGAACGCTGCTCTACACCGAGATGATCACGGCGATGGCGGTGGTCCACGGCGACGCCGACCGGCACCTGGCGTTCGATGCCCGCGAGAGCCCGGTCGCGCTGCAGCTCGGCGGCTCCGACCCGAAGCAGCTCGCCCATGCCGCCGGGCTCGTGGACTCGTCCGGCTACGGCGAAATCAACCTCAACGTCGGCTGCCCGTCGGACAAAGTGCAGACCGGGCGCTTCGGCGCCTGCCTGATGGCCGAGCCCGCGCTGGTCGCCGAGTGCTGCGCGGCGATGATCGCGGCGAGCCCGCTGCCGGTCACGGTCAAGACCCGCATCGGCATCGACGACAAGGATTCCTACGAGGAGCTGGTCGCCTTCGTCGAGCGCGTGTCGGCAGTGGGCGTCACCAGCTTCGCCATCCACGCCCGCAAGGCGTGGCTCAGCGGTCTGTCGCCGAAGGAAAACCGCGAGATCCCGCCGCTCGACTATCCGCGCGTCTACCGGCTCAAGCGCGATTTCCCGCAGCTCGAGATCGCCATCAACGGCGGTGTCCTGACGCTGGAGGCCGCGCGCGCGCACCTCGACCATGTCGACGGGGTGATGATCGGCCGCGCCGCCTACGACAACCCGTATCTTCTGGCGCGCGCCGACCGCGACATCTTCGCAGGCGACGGGCCCGTTCCGACCCGCCGCGAGATCGTCGACGGCCTGATCGGCTACGCCGACGAACTGGCGCGCAAGGGTGTGCCGTTCCACCGCCTCGGGCGGCACATCCACGGCCTGTTCGCCGGCCAGCCGGGCGGCCGCCTGTGGCGCCGCACGCTCGCGGAGCAGGGCCACAAGCCCGGCGCGGGACCCGACGTGCTGCGCGCGGCCATCGCCCAGATTCCGGCGGAGGTGCTCGATGGGCGCGAGGAAAACGCAGGCGGCGATGGAGCGCCCGCGCGGGCGCTGGCGGGCTGACCCGTTCCAGTTCACACTGATAGCGACGGCTAGGTGGTCCACGGCAAGCCGGTAGGAATGCGCGCTGCGACGGGGGACGTGGTGAGAGGCATCTTCGCGCTGCTGCTGTTGGGCACCGCGTCCGCGGCGCACGCCGAGGACGCGAAGCCCTACACCGAGGTGTTCTACCGAAGCGGCGATCTCCGCATCCAGGCCTATCTCTACAAGCCCGCCGGCGACGGGCCGTTTCCGGCCATCGTCTACAATCACGGCTCGCGCGAGGGACACGAGCGGCAGTCCGTGCCGTGGGTGCGGATCGCCGCGGTCTACACGAAGGCGGGATTCGTCGTGCTCGTGCCGGAGCGCCGGGGCTATGGGACGTCGGACGGCCTCACGTTCCGCGAGGCGGTCGGCAAGGACGTCGGCACGGTCTTCATCAATCGCCTGCGTGACGAGGCCGACGACGTGATCGCCGCGGCCGAGTACTTGCGGACCGTGCCGTTCGTCGACAGCGGCCGCATCGGCGTGTCCGGGCACTCGTTCGGCGGCATCGTCACGGTGTTTTCCGCCAGCCGAACCGACGCGTTCAAGGTCGCGATCGACCTCGCTGGCGGCGCCTTGACGTGGAAGCGCAGCGCCGCCCTGCGGAACGCGCTCGTCGACGCCGCCGAGCATGCCCGAGCGCCGATGCTGCTGCTCGTCGCCGCGAATGATCGGACGACGGAATCCGTCACGGCCCTCGACGAAGCGATGACGCAGCGCGGGCTCCCCCACGAGGCGAAGATCTACCCGCCCTACACGCCGCCGCGGCAGACATCGAATCCCGCGGGCCACGAGCTGTTCGGCGCGGACGGCGCGGCGATCTGGGGCGGCGACGTGATCGCGTTTGCGCGGCGCTATCTCGACTAGGCAACCGACGCGCCATCCGATCGCCGCACCCTCTTTACGGCGTCGTGCGGCGCGCGCCAAGATCGCCGGGCAGCACAGGGGAGCACGATGGACCAAGCCGCGACCGCTCAAGCCGTTCCGTTCGATCCGATCGCCGGCGCGCCGCCGATCCGGCTGTTCAACCTGGTGTGGTGCGCGCTGGCGCTCGGCGTCATGGTCGCGGCGATCCTGAGCGGCGCGCACTGGTTCCTCAACTTCGTTCACGTCGCCTCCGGCGTGCTGTGGACCGGCATCGACCTGTTCATGGGCTTCGTCGTCGGGCCGGTGATGCGCGGGATGCCGTTCCCGGCGCGGCGCGCGTTCATCGCCCGGCTGATGCCGAAGACGCTGTTCCTGCTGCCGACCGTCTCGACGATGACGACCACCGCCGGCTGGTTCCTCGCGAGGCAGAGCGGCTATCTCGACATGGACTACCCGCAGTTCTGGTGGGTGCTGGCGGCGCTGGTCATCGTCGCGATCCTGACGGTCCAGGGGCTGTTCATCCTGCTGCCGACGAATCTGCTGGTGTACTTCGAGGTGCGCAAGCCCGCGCCCGACGGCGCGCGCATCGGGCGCCTGATGAAGCGCTACATCTACGTCGTCGCCTCGCAGGGCGCGATGCAGATCGCGATCCTCGTCGTCATGGCTCGGTTCGTGACGGGGATTTGAGATAGCATTTTTCCGTCATGCCCGCGAATGCGGGCATCCACGTTCTTCTTCGTCTATGATTCGAACACGTGGATGGCCGGGGCAAGCCCGGCCATGACAAAAACTATCTTCGGAGTTGCGCGAGTGCGCTACTCCTCCTTCTCCTTCGCGCGCGGGGCGCCGCCGGCGCCGGTCCACAGCGGAACGTAGACCTCCATCATTTGATCGTAGAGCGTCTGCATCCGGACCTCGTCGCGGAGCGCGATCTCCTTGCCGATGATCTCGTCGGGATAGGGAAGGAACCGGGGGTCGTGCTCGAGGTCCTTGTGGACCGGGGTCGAGTAGTCGGTGACGTACTGCGCCACCTGGCCTTCACGGCTCAGGAACCAGTTAAGGAAGATCCTGGCGCGGTAGGGCGCGGGGCTTCCCTTCAGCACCATGAGCTGCGAGATCGCCGCAGGCACCGGTTCGGGGCAGTGCCAACTGATGGGCGCGCCTTTCTTCGCCGACTGCATCACCCGATAGTCGGCGGCGCCGATGAACGCCGGGGTCTCTCCCGCGGCGGTGAGGCCGACGCCGGCGCTCGTCCCTTCCTTGCGGAGCTGCGGCTTGACCTCCTTGAACAACCTGGTGAGGAAGTCTGCGGTCCACTGCGGGCCTTTGGCCTGCCACAGCATCGCGACCCAGACATCGGGCACGTCCGGCATGGCGAGTGTGCCGTTGCGCCACACCGGGTTGGTCGTCAGGTCGTCCCAGGTCTTCGGAAGGTCGGCCGTCTTGATCTTGTCGGTGTTGTGGGCGATGCAGCGGAACGCGAGCTTCTGCCCGACCCACTTCCCGTCCGGATCGTGGCGGCCGTCCGCCAGCACCTTGTAGTTGGGCAGGTCGGAGAGATCGGTGAGCCCGCCCATCTCCTTGAGCTTGATCCACGCATTGCTGGTGCTGCCGAGGACGTCGGCGATATACCGCCCGTCGTTGTAGGCGACGATGGTCTTGATGCCGCGGTCGTAGGTTCCGCCGCGGTTGTACTGGACCTTGAGCTGCGGGTAGCGCTCGCGGAACGGCGCGGCGAAGTCGCGGAACTGGCTCGGGTCCCACGACGCGAGCACCTTGAGCTCGGGCTCGTTCGCCGCCTGGGCAAGCCAGTCCGCGGGCACGGTCAGTTCGCCGTCGAGCCCGGCCAGAACGGAGGCGTCGAAGTTGCCCTTGGCGAGGATCGCCTGCGTCGCCTTGGGCAGGTCGGCGGCAACGGCGCCGCCCACCAGCCCGAGCGTGGCGACGGCTCCGAGTGCGATGATATGGCACAGCTTCACGATTCACTCCTCGCTCGGAACGAGATCGTACGCGGCGTGACTCACGTCTTGCGGTAGGCGGGCCGCTCCTGGCGCAGCGTGCCGCCGTGCTTGTTCAGCTCCTCGACGTACATGTCGAAGATCCACTCCGGCTCGTCCTCGTGCTCGATCTGGTGGAGCTGCGCGAACGCGGGGTCCATGTTCGGGCCCGGAGCGCCGAGGCGGATGCGGTGCTCGGGATTGCCGACGGACTTCAACGCGAGATAGCGCGCGGGCTCGGGGCCGGTGTTGAAGTGCTGGTGGTACCACATGTCCGGGGGCGCGAACATCGTGCCCGGCTTCCAGTCGACTCGGGTCGGCTCCTTGCCTTCGGGCCACACCAGCGAGTAGCCGGTCCCCTTCAGCAGGATGACGTGAGCCCCGGGCCCGTGGCGATGGGCCTTCTTGTAGGTTCCGGTCTCGAACTCCGAGATGTGGGCGCCGATCGTGTGGTGGCTCATCGACAGGAAGATGGTGCGGTTGCCCTTGCCGCGCTCGTTCCACTCCTTGAGGCCGAAGTCCCGCAAGTCCTCGATCAGATTGGTGCGAAAGATGCGGCCACCGAGGAATTCGGGGGAGGGATTGAAGTATCCCTGCTCGCCGCGGTAGCGATCCTTGAACACGAAGTCGTTCTCGAAGATGTATTCCTCGTTGTGGTAGAGGTTCATGCACAACGGCGCGTTGTGCACCATCAGGATGCGCGCGGGCCTGTCGGTCTCGACGTTGCGGTGCGTGTAGGTGGTGTTGAGCGGCGGCGCGAACAGCGTGTGCTGCCGCCACTTCACCGTCTGATCCTGGTGGCCCTTCTGCTGGATCGCGGTCGCGCCGCGGCCCGAGACGATGTAGCACCACGTCTCGAACATGTGCTTCATCGGCTTCAGGGTCTCGCCGGGCGCGAGCTCGAGCACGATGGCGGCGGTGAGGTGCGGGTCCTCCATGTTGACGAACGCGGCCTTGCCGCCGTAGCGCTTCCACGGCGCGAGCTCCAGGGTCGCGAGGTCGGAGATATGGAAGGCGTTGTAGACGGGAATGCCTTCGCCGTCCTGCCACTGGTCGTAGAACGGCTTCGGCCGCTTGAACTCCTTCGGAGGCTCCTGGTGCGTGAACTCGAACGTCTGACTCATCGCTGAATGTCTCCCTGATGCGCCGTCTGTCGTGATTTTCGGTTATTCCAGCGGGCCCATCGCCGCCTTGGCCATGGCGATGATGTCGGGCGGCTGGTTGATGGTCTCGCGGACGATCCTGGCGACATCCTCGCCGCTGATCGGGGCGATGTCGATGTGGAGCTTCGCCATCTCGGCGGCGAACTCCTTGTCCTTCATCGTGTCGGCGAACGCCCTGCGCAGCATCGCGACGCGGTCGGCGGGGACGTCGGGCGGGGCGAGAAACGGCTGGCCCAAGGCGTTGGGCGAGGAGATCAGCTTCAGGATCTCGCGCGCCTCGGCGGTCGGGGCGAGCTCGGTCACGAGGGCCACGTCGGGCAGGTCCTTGTCGCGCGCGGCACCCACCTGGGCGAGGATGTCGACCTTCTTCTCCTTGAACCACGCCGGGCGGTCGATCAGCGCCCCGGTGTAGCTCGTCGTGAATCCCTGCACCTCGCCGCGCTCCATGGCGATGTAGATCTCCGACACGCTCTTGTAGCCGAGCACGACCTTGAACTTGGTGCCCAGCGTGTTGTTCATCGCGGTCGGGATGATGACGTTGCTCGATCCCGCGCCGGTGGCGCCGAACGTCAGCTCCTTCTCGCGCGCCTGCTCGATGGTCCTCACGCCGGCGGTGTGCCAGACCATGGCGATGGTGTTGTAGGCGCCGGGCGAGCCGATCCAGTTGAACTTGCTCACGTCGTAGCGGACGCCGCGGCCATCCAGCACCTGGTTGAGCGGGATCGCGTTGTTGATGGTCGCGATCGCAGTGCCGTCCTTCGGCGCGATGTTGAACATGTAGTTGGTCGCGAGCACGTTGCCGCCGCCCGGCATGTTCTGGACGACGAAATTCGGGTTGCCGGGGAGGTACTGCCCCATGCGGCGCTGCAGCAGGCGCGCGATCGAGTCGTAGGTGCCGCCGGGGCCGGTGCTGACGACGATGTTGATCGTCTTGCCCTTGTAGAAATCATCCGCATGAGCGACGGACGAGGCGGCCAACGCGACGGATACGCACAGCACGGCACGCAGCATGATGATCCCCCGTTGTTGCACGGTACGCGTGTTCCCCCGGCGTCGCCGGCTATTGCGCGGCGACCATGCCGTCGATGGCGATGTGGCGCGCGACGGTGTCGGCGAACGCGGCGCTCTTCGGCGCCTCGTACCGGACCGACCGCACGCGGTAATCGGCGGCCTTCATTCCGGGCAGCGGCTTGCCCGCCGCGTGGTTGTCGAGCATCTGCAGCAGCAGGCGGCGGATCTTCGTCAGCGCCATGTCGCTCGGTAGCAGGTGCTCGATCGTGCGGTCGGCGATCGGACCCATCGATTCCTGCATCGCGCAGTCCTGGATGCCGAGGCCCTTGAGGCCGGTGTACGAGCGGCCGTCCGACTGCTGCGCGCGGTCGATCATGTAGTCGTTGTCGCGGTTCTGGATCGCGCGATCGGTGCCGGGGATGTTCTCGGTGTGGATGCCGCGGAACGCCGTCTCGCGGGCGAGGTCCTCGGGCGTGAACGGGCGGTGCGGGTTGAAGGTGACGCTGTAGAGCATGGTGTTCTCGTCGTCGATCGGCGCCCAGACATGCGCGGCGATCGGCGCCGAGGGAATGATCTTGTGGAACGGCATCAGCATGACGTCGACGTGCCAGGAGTTGTTGCCGTTCTCGAGCTCGCGCGCCGAGCCGCAGGCGAATCCGCAATCGAGCGGCACCACGTCGTAGCGCGTCGGCACGATCTTGCGGTCCTTGTCGGCGGCGCCCTTGCGGATGTCGATCGCGCCGCTGTGCAGGAAGGAGAGGTGGCTCGAGTCGAATCCGCCGTCGAACCCTTGCAGCCAGTTGCACTCCTGGATGTGGCGACTCGCCATGCGATGGCTGTCCGGGATCAGCGTCCACTCGAGATCGGGGAACTCGGGCCTGAGCTCCTTCGGGCCCATGTAGGTCCAGACGATGCCGGCGCGCTCGGTGCACGGGTAGGCCTTGACCGCAAGCTTCTTCGCCATGTTCGCGCGCTCGGCGTCGCTCGCCTGCGGCACGCACGGGATGTCGACGCAGTTGCCGTCGACGTCGAACTTGAGGCCGTGATAGACGCAGCGGATCCCGCTGTCCTCTTTGCGGCCGAAGAACAGCGACGCGGTGCGGTGCGGGCACTTCTCGTCGACGAGCCCGATGCGTCCCTTGCTGTCGCGGAACATAACGAGGTTCTCGCACAGGAGTCTCACGCGAACCGGCGGGCTGTCGGGCTGCGCGATCTGGCTCGAGAAGCCGGCGGGAATCCAGTACCGCCGCATCAGCTCGCCCATCGGCGTGCCGGGGCCGACGCGGGTCAGCCGCTCGTTGTCCTCGCGCGAAAGCATGACGTCTCCTGTGTGAAGCCCCGCCGGGTGAACCCGGTCTCTGTTGCGCTCAGCGTAGCGCGCGCTGGCGGGCGCGTCACGCGTGCGGCCGTTTCAAAAACGCGTCAGCGCTGCATCTCGCGCACGATGGCGGCGACGCGCTCGTGATACGGGTTGAAGGCCTCGGTTTGGTGACCGAAGTACTGGTCGAGCCGCGAGGTGTCGACGGTGTTGTAGGGCGCGCCGGGCGGCACGCCCTTCTTGCGGCTGTTGATCTTCACCGCCTGGTCGAGGTCGGTCTGGACGTCCCTGGTCAGGATCCAGTTGATGAACACCTTGGCGGCGTTGGGGTGCGGCCCGCGGTCGATCAGCGAGATGCCGCCGAAGCCCTGGGTGAACGACTGCGCCGGCGACTTGAGCGGCACGATCATGTCCACGCGGGCGCCGCGCTGGCCGTATTCGATGATGTCCTCGGCGACGACGCCGAAGCCGATCGGATAGCGGCCCGACACCATCCACTCGACCTGCTGGCGCTTGCTGCCCGGGATCACGACCTTCTGCTTGAGGAGCAGCGTGCGGACGTAGTCCTCGCCGTAGACCTTGAGCAGCACCGCGAGCTGGTTGAACACGGAGCCCCCGCGCGGGTCGTCGAGCGAGATCTTGCCGGTCCACTCGGGCTTGACCAGGTCCTCGGCGGACAAGCCCTGGGGGATCACATCCTTGTTGTAGAAGCTGGTCTGCGAGGTCTGGAAGCCGAATGTCAGCAGCGTCGTCTTGGCGTTGTCGGCGAACAGGCCGTCGATGCCGCCCCACCAGTTGTCGTCGTCGGTGTTCTCGGGCAGGACGAGGAGCGGCCGCGTCGGCGTGAGCGCGCCCTGGCGCATCAGCGAGAACAGTGCCTGGTCGGTGCCGCCCAGCCGCAGGTCCCACAGGTACTGGCCGACCTCGCGCTCCTTGATGACGCGCACCCAGAAGTCCCGCGCCGCGAACGGCGTCATCTTGAGGGTGATGCCGGGGAATTCCTTGTTGAAGCGCGGAACCAGAAAATCGCTCCACAGCCGCCCGACCGGACCCGAGACGATCAACTCGCCTTCCTTGCGGGCGGCCTCGAGGGTGCGGTCCCAGTCTTCTTTCCAATCGTCACTCTTGGCGTCAGCGGCGAATGCGGCGCGCGCGGCCAAGGCGAGGGGCGCCGCCAGCAGCGCGCGCAGCAGCGTTCGGCGGTCGAGGGCGTAATCCGGGCGTGTGTCGGCCACTCGTGTCTCCCTGTTTTTTGGCAAGCTTAGCTTTCTCGTCACTCCCGCGTAAGCGGAAATCCAGGGCTTCGGATTCCGAGCGGCGGCTCTGGCCGCCCGCTTGCCCGGGGCGGCGTTGAAAGTGCATTCCGTCATCGCTCGCCCGTCATGACGTTCTCTTGAATCACCGAAGCCCGCTCCGGGTTGTCAATCCGGAGCGGGCTGGTGAGGGGCCGGTGGGTTCGCGCTCTGGGGCTACCTCGGCGCGGACACACGTCGTCGTCGTCGGGTCAGCGAAACCCGGCTTTTACCTTCCCAGTGAGGTCAGCAGGTGCCATCACGCTGCGTTTAAAGCGTAGCTCTGTCCTACCGATTGCTTCTCTCTGTCGCGGATCGCGACGCTGTTGTTATCGGTACCTGAGAAGAAGTGCGTCGCGACCCGAGGGGGAAGCGCCGTTGCCTCTCAACTACTCATCCACCGCGCCGGTGTCCCAGTTGTCGGGGGCCTCTCGCGGCTTCTTCGCTCGAACTGGGGTCGCTATGCGCAATAGCTCCCCTCGCTTGTCGCGATGCGGAGACGATGCGCGCGTGGAACGAGAGGCGCAAGGGGGCTGTGGAGAAACGAGGGGTGTCGCCGGCAGGGCTGTGCAAAGTCGGCAGGAGGCGTTGCGGAGCAGCGAGCTGTTCTGTTGCCCTCTCCTCGTTGGGGAGAGGGAGGGGCGAGGGGATCGCAACGCGGAGTTTTCACCCTGACCCCGGCCCTCTGCCTCAAGGGAGAGGGGGAAAAATCTGGTTTCCCGCTTACGCGGCAATGACGAAAAATCGTGCTTGCAGCCTTCGCCGACCGTGTAACCCGCTGATCGACTCGGCGTCAGCCGGCCTGCTTCATCCTGCGCGCCATCCGCGCCTGACCCGTCGACACCGCGATCGATATCTCGCGGTTCTTCGCGGGGTCGCGGATGAGGCCGATCGGATCGCGACCCTCGGCGACGGCGACGATCTGTTCCTTCAACATGCGCCGGTAGAGGGCGATGCCGCGGTCGGACGAGGCCAGGAGCTCCCTCGAGCGATCGACGATCGGGCCTTCGGTTTCCCACGCCATCGCGTCCTGGCCGCTGAACGTCCGGAGGTCGTACTCGCCCTTCTCGTTCTTGAACGGTGGGAAGTAGTCGATCGGCGGATTGTTCGGGTCGAATTCCGTGGCGTCGGCGTCCGGCGCGTACTGGATGCGGATGACGCGCGTGTGGGTGTCGTCGACCGGTACGCGGAAGTGCATGACGATCAGCTCTTCGGCCGGGACCAGCAGCGTTCCCGGGAAGATCAGCGGATGGCCCAGTTCCCGTTCGCCGTTCTCGCCGCCCCAAATGCGGATCTTGCGCACGCCGGTCCAGGTGTCCTCGTGGACGATCTCGAAGTCGAAGTCCTGGATCGGCCGCGCGTGATAAGCGCCTTTATCGCGGATGCCCAGCGCGATCATCATATGCGCGTGCAGATAGTGGGTGTGGGTCGGGTCGACCGAGTTCTCGACGATCTGCAGCCAGTTGCAATCGATGATCGGCAGCACGTTGAGGCGGCGCGTGCCGCGGGTCGACACCGCGGCCTCCCAGCGCGGCAGCAGCGGCGCGGGCTTCGGGCCCATGTAGGCCCAGAACAGCCCGGCCATCTCCTCGACCAGGTACTCGGACGGCGCGACCCGCTCGCGCAGCCGCGTGTTGCCCGGCTCGAACGGCTGCTCGAGGCATTTGCGGGCTACGTCGAACTTCCAGCCGTGATAGGGGCAGCGGATGCCGTCCGGTTCGACGAAGCCGTAATACAGCGACGCGCTGCGATGCGGGCAGTGCTCGGGGATCAGTCCGGCGCGGCCGCTGCCGTCGCGGAACAGCAGCAGGTCCTCGCCGAGAATGCGGATCCGCTTCTTGGGGTTTTGCGCGGTCAACTCGGCCACCGGACAAACCGGGTGCCAATACCGGCGCAACAGCGCGCCGGCCGGCGTGCCGAGGCCGATGCGAGTCAGGAATTCGTTCTCCTGCGGGGTCAACATCGCCAGTCCTGTTCCGACGTTTGTCGTGCTGTCTTGCAAATAATGTGACCAGCGGTGTGCCGAGACAACACGATTCCCGAGCGCTTCGGGGGCCGGCGCGCTTCAAAATCGTGGGCGGCCGACATAATCGCGGTGCCCGGCAGGCAATCGCTAGCGACGTCTCTACCGGAACCGCAGATTGGCGCGCGACAACTGGCTGATCGAGGAGCAACCCATCAGCCGCATGTCGCGCTCAATCTCGGTGCGCATGAGGCCGAGCGCGCGCTCGACGCCGGCCTGCCCCGCCGCCGCGAGCGGAAAGAGATAGTAGCGGCCGATGCCGACCGCCTTGGCGCCGAGCGACAGCGCCTTCAGGACGTGGGTCCCGCGGTGAACCCCGCCGTCCATCATCACGTCGATCCGGTCGCCCACGGCGTCGACGACCTCGGCGAGCTGATCGAACGCGGCGCGCGATCCGTCGAGCTGCCGGCCGCCGTGGTTGGACAGGATGATGCCGGTGCAGCCGATGTCGACCGCGCGCCTGGCGTCCTCGACCGACATGATGCCCTTGAGGCAGAACTGGCCGTTCCAGACGCGCACCATGTCGGCGACGTCATCCCAGCTCATCGCCGGGTCGAGCATCTCGGTGAAGTAGCGCCCGATCGACATCGCGCCGCCGCTCATGTCGACGTGCTCGTCGAGCTGCGGCATGCTGAATTTCTCGTGGGTGAGATAGTTGATCGCCCACATCGGGCGGACGGCGAACTGCAGCATGCCGGTGCGGTTCAGCCGGAAGGGGATCGAAAATCCTGTGCGCAGATCGCGCTCGCGATTGCCGCCGGTGATGCTGTCGACCGTCAGCATCATGACGTCGACGCCGACGTCCTTGGCGCGCTGCATCATCGCGTTGTTGAGCGCGCGGTCCTTGTGGAAATAGAACTGATAGACCTGCGGCGTGTCGTAGGCGCGACGCACCTCCTCGAGGCTGACGGTGCCGAGCGAGGAGACGCCGAACATGGTGCCGAATTTCGCCGCGGCGGCCGCGGTCGCAAGTTCGCCGCGAGGATGGTACAGCCGCTGCAGCGCGGTGGGGGACAGATACACCGGCATCGCCAGCTTCTGGCCCATGACGGTGACCGACAGGTCGATCGCGCCGACGCCGCGCAGGACGTTGGGCACCAGATCGCAGCGCTCGAAGCTCGCCGTGTTCTGGCGCAGCGTCACCTCGTCATCCGCCGCGCCATCGATGTAGTTGAAGATCGGCCCCGGTAACCGGCGACGGGCGAGGGTCCGGAAGTCATGAAAGTTGTGACAGTCGGCTAAGCGCATGGTCTCCACCGCGCGACCGCGTCCGTACTGCGCGGAAGCTTAGCGGAGCCCAGGGCGGCAGGGCACCATGAAAACACCCCGCCGGATGCCGGCGGGGTGTTTGACGCGAAAAAGCAATTCCGAAGGCTCAGACCGTAAAGCTCTCGCCGCAGCCGCAGCGGCCCTTCTCGTTCGGGTTCTTGAAGACGAAGCTCGCCGACAGCTTGTCGACGACGTAGTCGATCTCGGTGCCGATGATGTAGAGCGTCGCCTTGGGGTCGATCAGGATCTTCACGCCGTGATCCTCGACCACCTCGTCGTGGGGTCCGATCTCGTCGGCGTAGTCGAGCGTGTAGCTGTTGCCGGAGCAACCCTTGGTTGAGACGCCGACGCGCAGGCCCACGGCGGGCTTGTCCTTGCGCGCGGCGAGGATCGCCTTCACGCGCTCGGCGGCGGCGGGGGTGAGGGTTACGGCTTTCGGCAGTGCGCGCATCGGATCGCTCCCAATCCCTGGCTGCTACAGATATCCGAGTTCGAGCTTGGCGGCCTCGCTCATTTTCTCCGGGGTCCACGGCGGGTCCCAGGTGAGCTCGACCTTGACGTCGCGGACGCCCTCGACGGCGCCGACCTTGGCCTCCACCTCGGGCGGCAGGCTCTCGGCGACCGGGCAGGTGGGCGAGGTCAGGGTCATCAGGATCTTCACGTCCCCGTCGGCGGACACGTCCACATCGTAAACGAGTCCCATCTCGTAAATGTTCACGGGAATCTCGGGGTCGTAAATGGTCGTCAGCGCCTCGACCACGCGGTCGTGGACGCCGGGCGCCGCCGCGGCCTCGGGGGTGTAGACCGGGCGCTCGGGCCGGGGTGCCGCGGGCTCGACGGCGGGCGCGACCGACGGCGTGACGCTTGCGGGCGTCACGTTGTCGGGGGTCACGTTCTCCGGCGTGGCGTTCTCGGCCGGGACGGACAGGTGCGTGCGGGTGTCGTCGGGCATCGGTTACTCCGTGGCCACCTGCATATGGTTGCCCTCGAGCGCCGCGGCAAGCGTGTGCCAGGCGAGCGTCGCGCACTTGACCCGGACGGGATAGTCGCGGACCCCGGCCAGCACCTCGAGCTTGTCGAGGTCCTCGCCGTCGCCGGCGTCGCCGCCGGTGACCAGCGCATGGAAGCGGTCGAACAGGCGCTTGGCCTCGGCGACCTTCTTGCCCTTGACCATCTCGGTCATGAGCGATGCCGAGGCCACCGAGATCGCGCAGCCCTGACCCTCGAAGTGCGCGTCCTTGATGGTGTCGCCCTGGAGGTCGATCTGCACCGTGAGCCGGTCGCCGCACAGCGGATTGTGACCCTTGGCGTCGCGGTTGCACGTCGGGCACGCGCCGAAGTTCCGCGGATGCCGCGAATGGTCGAGGATCACTTCCTGATAAAGCTCGCGCAGGTCGTTCATACGCGGAAGAACTCCTTCACCTTGCGCACGCCGCGGGCGAGCGCTTCCATGTCGGCGCGATTGGTATAGAGCCCGAGCGAAGCACGCGCCGTCGCCGGGATGCAGAAGAAGTCCATCACCGGCTGGGCGCAGTGATGGCCGGTGCGCACGGCGATGCCCTCGCTGTCGAGGACGGTTCCGACGTCGTGGGGGTGCACGCCGTCGATGACGAACGACAGCACGCCGGCCTTCCTCTTCGACTCGCCGATCAGCCGGACGCCGGGGATCGCGCGCAGGAGCTCCGCGCCATAGGCGAGGACCTCGGCCTCGTGGGCCTCGACCGCGTCCCACGGCAGCGCGTCGAGGTAGTCGACGGCGGCGCCCAATCCGATCGCGTCGGCGATGGCGGGCGTCCCGGCCTCGAACTTGTAGGGGAGGTCGTTGTACTCGGTCTTGTCGAACGTCACCGAGCGGATCATGTCGCCACCGCCCTGCCACGGCGGCATGGCGTTCAGCAGCTCCTCGCGGCCCCACAGCACGCCGGTGCCCGTCGGTCCGTACAGCTTGTGGCCGGAAAACGCATAGAAGTCGCAGCCGATCGCCTGGACGTCGACGCGGAAGTGCGGCACGCCCTGGGCGCCGTCGACCAGCGCCAGCGCGCCGGCCTTGTGCGCCAGCGCCACCAGCTCCTCGACCGGATTGACGGTGCCGAGGGCGTTCGAGACATGGGCGAAGGAGACCAGCCTGGTGCGCGAGGTGAGGCGCTTCCTGAACTCGTCCATGACGAGATCGCCGTTGAGGTCGATCGGCGCCACGACGAGCTTCACGCCGATCGAGTCGCGCAGCATCTGCCACGGCACGATGTTGGAGTGATGCTCCATGCCGGTGATGAGGATCTCGTCGCCGGCCTTGAGATTGGCGCGGCCCCACGACTGCGCGACCAGGTTGATCGCCTCGGTGGTGCCGCGGACGTAGATGACCTCGCGCTCGCTGCGGGCGTTGATGTAGCGGGCGACCTTCTTGCGCGCGCCTTCGTAGAGCGCGGTCGCGCGGTCCGACAGCTCGTAGACCGCGCGGTGAACGTTGGCGTAGTCCTGCTCGTAGGTCTTCGAGACCGCGTCGATGACCGCCTGCGGCTTCTGAGCGCTCGCCGCCGAGTCGAGGAACACCAGCGGCTTGCCCCGCATCGGCCGCGCCAGGATCGGGAAGTCGGCGCGCACGCGCTCGACGTCGAACTTGACGTTACGGAGCAGGGGAGCGGTCTTGCGCGCGGTCTCGGTCATCTAGGCCTCGAGGCCCGCCTCGAGCCAGCGGGCGAACTGGTTGCGGAAGTGGCCGCGCACGGGCTCCTCGGCGATCGCGTCGATGAGGTCGGAGGCGAACGCCTCGACCAGCAGCGCGCGTGCCTCGGCGTCGGACAGCCCGCGGGAGCGGAGATAGAACACCTCGTTGGGATCGAGGTCGCCGGTTGCCGAGCCGTGGCTGCACATCACGTCGTCGGCGTTGATGATCAGCTCGGGCTTGGAATCGGCGACGGCGCGGTCCGAGAGGAGGAGGTTGCGGCTGTTCTGGCGGGCGTCGGTCTTCTGCGCGCCCGGCGCCACCTCGATCTTGCCCTGGAACACGCCGTGGGCGCGCCCCGTCACCGCGGTCTTGAAGAACTGCGTCGACGAGGCACCCTCGGCGTCGTGGAGGATGTCGGTGCGGTGCTCGATGTGCTGGCGGCCGCGGGCGAGAGTCAGCCCGCAGACGCCGGCCTTGGCGCCGCGACCGGCGATCTCGACCCGCACTTCCTGGCGCGCGAGCGCGCCGCCCGACGCGAGGACGAAGTGGTTGTACTCGGCGGCCGAGGTGAGGGTCGCGGCGGTGCTCGACGTGTGCGCCGCCTCGTGACCCTCGATCTGCATCTTGTAGTGGCGGATCTTCGCGCCGCGGCCGACGTGAATCTCGGTCACCGCGTTGGTCCAGGCACCCGGGGCGCCCGCGCCGAGCGTGCCGTAGCCCTCGACGATGGTTGCTTCCGACCCTTCCTCGGCGACGATGAGCGTGCGCAGGAACTGCGCGCCCGCGATCGCCGGCGGAACCGGGCCGGTGTCGAACAGGAACAGGAGATGCAGCGGCCGATCGAGCTTCGTCCCGGCGCCGATCTGGACCACGGCGCCGTCGGTCGCGAACGCGCCATTAAGCGTTTCGAGTGCGAGCGCCGGGAACTCGGGGCTGTCGGCGAGCGCGGTCGCCACGGTGCCGAGCTCGGGCTCGGCGGCGGTTGAGAGCGGCGACACGGTGATGCCCTTGGGCCACGCGCCGTCGTCGGCGATGTCGGGATCGGATAGCTCGGGACGGAAGCGGCCGTTGACGAACACCAGCAGGTGCTCGCACAGGCCCGCGAGGCGGAAATGCGCGACTTCCGACTGCCGGATGTCGGGGCGGCCAGGCTCGGCGAGCTGGAACGGGCTGCCTGCGAGCGGCGCGAGATTCGTGTACTTCCACTCCTCGATCCGGGTCGTCGGCACGCCGACGCGCACGAAGCGCGCGAACGCTTCTTCCCGGGCGCGGCTCAGCGCCGTCGTGCGCGCGCCGGGAAGCGATCCGCGCACGCGTGCGAACGCCTCGCCGAAGGCGGGGGCGGGACGGAGCGCGGTGGCGTGCGGGACGGCGGCCATGGATTTCCTGCTGCGATACTTTCCTGCGGTGATGCTAGGCGGCCAATCCGGCGTAGCCGGTGCGCTCGAGCTCGCGCGCCAGCTCCTTGCCGCCGGTCTTGACGATGCGGCCGCCCGACAGGACGTGCACCTTGTCGGGCACGATGTAGTCGAGCAGGCGCTGGTAGTGGGTGATGATCAGCATCGAGCGGTCGGCCGCGCGCAGCGCGTTGACACCCTCGGAGACGATCCTGAGCGCGTCGATGTCGAGGCCCGAATCGGTCTCGTCGAGAATCGCGAGCTTCGGCTCCAGCATCGCCATCTGGAACACTTCGTTGCGCTTCTTCTCGCCGCCGGAGAAGCCGACGTTGAGGGCGCGGGCGAGCACCGCGTCGTCCATCTTGAGGCGCTTCAAGGTCGCCTTGGCGCGTTTGAGGAACTCGATGGCGTCGAGCTCGGTCTCGCCGCGCTCGCGGCGCGCGGCGTTGATCGCGGCCTTGAGGAAGGTGGCGTTCGGCACGCCCGGGATCTCGACCGGATACTGGAAGGCGAGGAACACGCCGGCGCGGGCGCGCTGCTCGGGCGCCATCTCGAGGAGATTGCGGCCCTGGAACAGCACCTCGCCGCCGGTGATGGTGTAGCCCTCGCGGCCCGCCAGCACATGGGCGAGCGTCGACTTGCCCGAGCCGTTCGGGCCCATGATCGCGTGCACCTCGCCGGCCGGGACCGAGAGCGTCAGGCCCTTGAGGATCACCTTGTTGCCGACCTGAGCCTGCAGGTCGCGGATTTCGAGCATCGCGGACATCGTCGCTTCCTAACCGATCACGTTCAACCGACCGCGCCTTCGAGGCTGACGCCCAGCAGCTTCTGGGCCTCGACGGCGAATTCCATGGGGAGCTTCTGCAGCACTTCCTTGCAGAAGCCGTTGACGATCACCGACACCGCGTCCTCGGTCGAGAGGCCGCGCGAGCGGCAGTAGAAGAGCTGGTCGTCGCTGATCTTGGACGTCGTCGCCTCGTGCTCGACGCGCGCGGTGCGGTTGCGCACCTCGATGTAGGGCACGGTGTGGCCGCCGCACTTCTCGCCGATCAGAAGCGAGTCGCACTGGGTGTAGTTCCGCGCGTTGTCGCTCTTCGGCTGGACGCGGACGAGGCCGCGGTAGGTGTTCTGGCCGCGCCCCGCCGAGATGCCCTTGGAGATGATCGTCGAGCGGGTGTTCCGGCCGATGTGGATCATCTTGGTGCCGGTGTCGGCCTGCTGGTAATTGTTGACCACCGCGACCGAGTAGAACTCGCCCACCGAATCGTCGCCCTCGAGGATCACGCTCGGGTACTTCCAGGTGATCGCCGAGCCGGTCTCGACCTGGGTCCACGAGATGCGCGAGCGCGCGCCGCGGCAGGCGCCGCGCTTGGTGACGAAGTTGTAGATGCCGCCCTTGCCGCTGGCATCGCCCGGATACCAGTTCTGGACCGTCGCGTACTTGATCTCGGCGCCTTCGAGCGCGACCAGCTCGACGACCGCGGCGTGGAGCTGGTTCTCGTCGCGCTTCGGCGCGGTGCAGCCTTCGAGGTAGCTCACGTAGGAGCCTTCGTCGGCGACGATCAGCGTGCGCTCGAACTGGCCGGTCTCGGCGGCGTTGATGCGGAAGTAGGTCGACAGCTCCATCGGGCAGCGCACGCCCTTCGGCACGTAGACGAACGAGCCGTCGGAGAACACCGCCGAGTTGAGCGTCGCGTAGAAGTTGTCGGTGACGGGGACGACCGAGCCCAGGTACTTGCGCACCAGCTCGGGATGCTCGCGGACCGCCTCCGACATCGAGCAGAAGATGATGCCGAGCTCCTTGAGCTTGCCCTTGTAGGTTGTTGCGACCGAGATCGAGTCGAACACCGCGTCGACGGCGACGCCGGCGAGCGCCGCGCGCTCCTGCAGCGGGATGCCGAGCTTCTCGTACGTGCGCAGCAGCTCGGGGTCGACCTCGTCGAGGCTCTTCGGCTTCTCCTTCGACTTCGGCGCGGCGTAATAGTGGATGTCCTGGAAGTCGATCGGCGGATGCTTGATGCGGGCCCAGGTCGGCTCGCGGTTGCCCAGCGTCTGCCAGTGGCGGAACGCGTCGAGCCGCCATTCGAGTAGCCACTCGGGCTCGCCCTTCTTCGCGGAGATGAAGCGGACGATGTCCTCGGACAGGCCCTTCGGCGCGTACTCCGATTCGATGTCGGAGACGAAGCCGTACTTGTAGTCGGTCTCGGCGAGCTTGCGGACGGTCTCGAGCGCGGTCATGAACTACTCCGCGGGCTTTCGATTCGGGGCGGGGGCATTCGCGGCGGGCGCGGCCGCCGGGATCTCGGGGAACATCGGCGCATCGACGATGTCGGCGAGCGTCACGCCCTGGAGCGCGCTCGAGACCGCCTCGTTGATCAGCTTCCAGCCGCGCCGGGTCAGGCACAGGTTCTCGACGCCGCAGGCGCCGGGCCCGTCCTCGATGCACTGGGTCAGCGCGATCGGCCCGTCGATCGCGGCGATGATCTGGGCGACGGTGATCTGGCGCGGCGCGGTGGTCAGCGTGTAGCCGCCGTGGGCGCCGCGCACCGACTTCAGCACGCCCTGGCGGCACAGCGTCGCCAGCACCTTGCTCACGGTCGGCGTCGGAATCCCGGTGCACTCGGCGAGACCGACGGCCGTGTGCACGCCCAGGCATTCGCCCCCATCGCCGGGATGGTGGGCGTCCTGGGCCATGCGGGTCATCAGGACCACGCCGTAGTCGGCAAGGCGGCTCAGCCGGATCACGAATTCCTCAACCGTTTCAGCGGTTTCGATGTGCGGAGCGGGGTGATGCCACAGCTCCCGGGAAGAAACAAGATCAAATCGGTCAGATTAGAAAATCGGCCTGCTACAAGGGTTTGTCAAGGAGGGGGACGCACATGAAAAGCGGCGGAAACCCGAGGAGAAAGGGTATCGAATACATTTCGATAATTCTAGAAAGATCGTATAGTGAAAGTGATGAAAGCCGACGCCGTCATCGCCGCCTTGGGTGCCCTCGCGCAAGACACGCGCCTCTCGCTTTATCGTCTGCTGGTCGAGCGCGGGCTCAACGGGATGCCGGCGGGCGAGATCGCCGAGGCGTTGCGCGTTCCGGCGTCGTCGCTGTCGTTCCACCTATCGCAGCTCTCCCGCGCCGGGCTCGTCGTGCAGCGTCGCGTCGGGCGGCAACTGATCTACTCCACGGACTTCGCGGCGATGAACGAGCTCATCGGCTACCTCACCGAGAACTGCTGCGGCGGCAGCGGCGGTCCGGCGTGCAATCCCGCAGTCCAATCATCCGCGGATTCCATCAAGGGCGTGAGGAGATCACGATGAAACGCTTTCACGTCCACGTCGCGGTGGAGAGCCTCGCCGATTCAGTGCGCTTCTACTCCGCGATGTTCGCCGCCGAGCCCACGGTTCTGAAGCCGGATTACGCGAAGTGGATGCTGGACGATCCACGCGTAAATTTCGCGATCTCGCAGCGCGGCGCCGCCGCGGGAATAGAGCATCTTGGGATCCAGGTCGAGGACGAGCGCGAGCTCGCCGAGGTTCACGACCGGTTGGTGCGCGCCGAAGGACCGCTCGTCGCCGAGCCCGGGACGACATGCTGCTATGCCACGAGCGATAAATGGTGGATCAAGGACCCCCAGGGAGTGTCGTGGGAATCCTTCCTGACCATGGGCGATAGCACGGTGTATGCGGGAGACGCCGACGGGGCCGAACAGCGCGAGGTTTGCTGCGAACCGCCTCCGGCCGCGTCTCAACGGCAGGGGACGTGTTGCGTCGCGCCATCGCCGGACAAAGCGGCGGCAGCAAAGCAGTCGCGCTGCGGTTGCGCGGCGTAAACCACGATGGGCAATGTCCATAACGTCCTGTTCCTGTGCACCGGGAACTCGGCGCGCAGCATCCTCGCCGAGGCTGTCCTGAACCACTGCGGCGGCGAGCGGTTTCGCGGCTACAGCGCGGGCAGCCATCCGAAGGGAACCGTGCATCCACTGGCGCTCAAGCTGCTCGACAGCCTCGGGATGCCGACGGTGGGTTTGCGCAGCAAGAGCTGGGAAGAGTTCGCGCAACCCGGCGCGCCGTCGATGGATTTCATCATCACCGTTTGCGATGACGCCGCCGGCGAGGTCTGTCCCGTGTGGCCCGGCAGGCCGATCACGGCGCACTGGGGCATGCCGGACCCGGCGGCGGTGGCCGGAAGCGAGCTGCATGTTCAGGAAGCGTTCCGCGACGCTTTCCGCACGATCGAGCGGCGCGTGAAGCTTCTCGTCGCGCTGACACCGGAGGCGCTCGAACGATCGGCCGCGCAGATCCAGATCGCCGATATCGGGCGATCGTCGTGAGCGTTCGAGACGCCGTCATCGAGGGGATCGCAACCGCGTTCCTCCTGGTCGCGATCGTCGGCTCGGGAATCATGGCCGAGCGGTTGAGTGGCGGGAACGCCGCGCTGGCGCTGCTGGCCAATGCCATCGCCACCGGCGGCGCGCTGTTCGCGCTGATCGTCGCGTTCGCCTCGCGATGCGGGGCGCATATGAACCCGCTGGTCACGGTGATGGCGTGCGCGTGCGGCGTGTTCCGCTGGCGCGACGCGCCGGCGCACATCGTCGCCCAGATCGCCGGCGCCATAGCCGGAGTATGGCTGGCCCATCGCATGTTCGATCTGCCGATCCTCGCGCTCGGCAGCCACGTGCGCACCGGCCCGGGGCAGTGGCTTGCCGAGGCCGTGTCGACGTTCGGATTGCTGGCGGTGATCCGTGGCGCGAGCACCTACGGAATTCCGGCGGTGGCGGCGGCCGTCGCTGCCTACATCACCGGAGCGTACTGGTTCACATCGTCGACGTCGTTCGCCAACCCGGCGGTGACGATCGCCCGCGCGCTCACCGACAGCTTCGCCGGCATACATCCAGAGGACGCGCCGGCGTTCATCGTCGCGCAGTGCGCAGGGCTCGCGCTGGCATTGCCCGTGCTGAGAAGCCGCAAGCTGGCTCAGCCCACGTAGCGCGAAAGGAACGCCAAGGTCTGCTCGCGGGCCGTGGTGCAGGCTTCGGCGTGGTAGCGAGCGGGGCGGTTCGTGTTGTCGAAGCCGTGAGGCGCGCCGGCGTGGATGTGGAACTCGACTTCGGGGTGCTTGGCGCGGAACGCGGCGACCTGGTCCGGCGGGAAGCTCTTGTCCTTGTCGCCGACGTGGGCCATCACCGGGCACTTCGGAGTCTCGTCCGCGTACTTCGGCATGTCGGAGCCGTAATAGGCGACGGCGCAGGCATACGAGTAGCGGCACGCCGCGAGCCACGCGAGCGAGCCGCCGAAGCAGAACCCGACGATGCCGACATGCCCCGCGTCGGCGACCGCCGACTTCGCGACGTCGAGATCCTCGAGCGCCTTCGGCCAGTCCCAGGTGTTGAACAGCTCCTGGGCGTAGTTGTGCTGCGGCCCCTCGTCGTACGCGAGCACGAGGTCGCGCTGCTTGCGGTCGTAGAGCGCGGGCGCGATCGCGAGATACCCGTGCGCCGCGTAGAAGTCGCACACCGACATCAGGTAGTCGGTGACGCCGTACATCTCCTGGGCGACGACGAGGCCGCCGCGGATGTGGCCGGACGGCCGCGCGAGATACGCATCGAGCTGATGGCCGTCGTGGGAGGTGAGGCGAAGCGGATGGTCCATCGGGGGCACTCGGTCTGGAAAGGCCGCGCCACGATAGCCCCTTCCGGCACGGAGCTGAACGGGTCTAGTCTTTCGACGCGGGGACGATGAAGCCCCGCCGGGAGTCGCCATGCAGCCGCGCCCATACGGGCCCTTTCCCTACACGCCGATCACCGAGCGTCGGCCGATCCGGTGGCCGAACGGCGCCCGCGTCGCGGTGTGGGTGATCCCGAACATCGAGTTCATGCCGCTCGACCAGCCGGTGCAGGCGAGCAAGAGCCCGGTGCCCGACGTCCGCGGCTTCTCCGAATTCGACTACGGCAACCGCATCGCGGTCTTCCGGCTGATGGACGTGCTCGACCGCTTCGGCATCCGAGCAACGGTCGCGCTCAACAGCGACATCTGCGATCACCACCCGGAGATCGTCCGCGCCGGTGTCGAGCGTCGCTGGGAGTTCATGGGCCACTGCCAGTCGAACGCACGCTGGCTCGGCCGCGCCGGATCGGAGGCGGCGGCGCGGGCGATCGTCACCGAGACGCTGGCGCGGATCGAGACGGCGACCGGCGTGCGGCCGCGCGGGTGGCTCGGCTCCGGGCTCGAGGAGACCTGGGACACGCTCGACCATCTCGTCGAGGAGCGCGTGTCGTACGTCGCCGACTGGGTGAACGATGACGAGCCGTATCGCATGGACCTCGGCGGCGGCCGCAGCATCCTGTCGATCCCGTACTCGACCGAGATCAACGACCGCCCGGCCTACGTGCGCAACCAGCACACGCCCGACGAGTTCGCGGCGATGATCCGCGCGGCGTTCGACGTCTACTATCGCGAGGGCGCGCGCTCCGGACGCGTGATGGCGATTGCCCTGCATCCCAACCTGTCGGGCGTGCCGCATCGCATCGACGCCCTCGCGCGCGCGCTCGAATACGTGTGCGGGCACGACGGCGTGTGGCTCGCCACCGGCTCCGAGATCGTCGACGCGTACCTGGCGCAGCAATCCTGAGGGGGAAGGCGATGAGACACGTTATCGGCGCGGCGTTGGCTCTGTGTGCGGCGGTCGTTGCCGAGGCATCGGCGCAGACGCCCGAGGCGTTCTTCCGCGGCAAGGCGCTGACGATGCTGGTCGGCTTCGACGCGGGCTCGGGCTACGACCTCTACGGGCGGCTGGTGGCGCGGCACTATGCCGATCACATCCCGGGAAATCCCAAGATCGTGGTCCAGAACAAGCCGGGCGCGACGAGCCTGATCGCCGCCGAATACCTGTACAACCAGGCGCCGCGCGACGGCACGACGATGCTCGCGATGGGGCGCAACATCCTCACCGAGGTGATCCTCGAAGAACGCGAGGCGGGTAAGGGCATGCCGCCGAAGCAGATCCTCGAGTTCAACTGGATCGGCAACGCGAACAAGGAAGCGAGCATCTGCTACACTTGGGCGACGACGGGCGTGCGCACGATCGAGGACGCGACCCGCAAGCCGCTCAAGTTCGGGTCCACCGGCCCGGGCAGCGACTACGAGTCGTTCGCGCGCGTGCTCGACGTGGCGCTCGGGACCAGGTTCGAGACCATCCGCGGCTATTCGGGACCGGGCGCGGTGCAGGCGGCGATCGAGCGTGGCGAGCTCGACGGCGTGTGCGGCGTGTCGTGGTCGTCGTTCGTCGCCGCGACGCCGACCTGGATCGCGGAGAAGAAGGTCTACGTGCTCGCGCAGCTCAACCTCGAGCCGCATCCGGACCTCAAGGGCGTGCCGGTGGTTCTCGACCTCGCCAAGTCGCCCGACGACCGTGCGGCGATGCGCGTGGTGTTCGCGCGCCAGGCGATCGGGCGGCCGTTCGTCGCGCCGCCCGGCGTTCCCGCCGAGCGCATGGCGGTGCTGCGCGCCGCGTTCGACGCGACGGTGAAGGACCGGGCCTTCCTCGACGAGGCGGCCAAGGCACGGATCGAGATCAATCCGTCGACCGGCGCCGAGATGGAGGACCTGCTGAAGCAGGTCTACGCCACGCCCGAGCCGATCGTGAAGCGCGCCGCCGCCATGATCCGGGGCAACTGACGCGATGCACCCGGCGCCGTACGGCCCGTTTCCCTATCGGCCGATCGTCGGCCGCCGCCCGGTCACATGGCCGGAAGGCGCGCGCGTCGCGCTGTGGGTCGTCCCTAACATCGAGTTCTTCGCGCTCGACGAGCCGGTGCCGGAGGGCACCGGCCGCGTGCCCGACGTGCCCAACTGGGCCAAGCGCGATTACGGCAACCGCGTCGGCGTGTTCCGGCTCATGGACGTCCTCGACCGGCACGACATCCGCGGCACGGTCGCGCTCAACGCCAACCTCTGCGACCATCATCCCCAGATCGTCGATGCCTGCCTGAAGCGCAACTGGGAGCTGATGGGGCACTGCCTCACCAACACGCGCCGCCTCAATGCAATTCCCGCCGACACCGAGCGCGACGTCATCCGTGCCACCCTCGACCGTATCGCGAGGGCGTCGGGGGCGCGGCCGAAGGGCTGGCTCGGCGCCGGGCTGCAGGAGACGTGGAACACGCTCGATCATCTCGTCGCCGAGGGCGTCGAGTACGTGTGCGACTGGGTGAACGACGACCAGCCGTATGCGATGGAGCTCGGCGCGGGCAAGCGCATCGCGGCGATCCCCTACACCGTCGAGGCGGCGGACAAGAACTGCTTCACGACGCTGCGCTACACCGCCGAGGCGTTCGAGCACACGCTGTGCCGTCAGTTCGACGTGCTCTACCGCGAGGGCGAGGCCTCGGGGCGCGTGATGTGCATCGCGCTGCACCCGTATCTGATCGGCGTGCCGCACCGGATCGATGCGCTCGACCGCGCGCTCGCGTACATCACGGGACACGCCGCGGTCTGGCGCGCGACCGGCAGCGAGATCATCGCCCACGCCCGCGCTCTGGGCGCGGTCTAGAGCCGCTCCGTCGGAACGCCTCAGCCCAGCGTCGGGTCGAGGACGATCTTGCCCATGCCGGGGTCGGCCTCGGTCATGCGGTGCGCGTCGACCGCCTTCGACAGCGGCAGGATCTTGGCGATCTTCACCTTGATCTTGCCCTGGGCCGCGGCCTCGAAGCACTTCGGCCGGTCGGCGGCCCGATGGCCCGGCATGCCCTTGATGGTGATCTTGTTGTCGTAGAGGTGGAAGAAGTCGATGGTGACGTTGGGTCCGCCGTGGGCGCCCGCCGTTACGAGGCGACCGTTCTCGCCCAGCGCGTGGAACGCGTTGGGCAGCACCTTCGGGTTGGCGATGTTGTCGTACAGCACGTTCACGCCCTTGCCGCCGGTGATCTTCATCACCTCGTCCTTGAGGTCGTGGGTGTTGTAGTTGATGCCGAAGTCGGCGCCGAGATCCATGCCGACCTTGACGCGGTCGTCCGAGCCCGCCGCGCAGATCACCTTCGCGCCGACGACGTTCTTCGCGATCTGGATGCCGATCGAGCCCAGGTTGCCCGACGCGCCCATGATCAGCACCCACTCGCCGGCCTTGAGCTGGGCGACGTTCATCAGCAGGTTCCACGCCGTCGGGCAGTGGCGCATGACGACGGCCGCCTCGTGGAGATTGAGTTCCTTCGGCAGCGGATCGAGCGCGCACGCCGGCACGACGATCATCTCGGCGAAACCGCCGGGCCGGTTGATGCCCATCATGCCGTCGGGGCCGGTGTAGCCCTTGCCGTCCTCGGGGCACGGGTCGAGCGGCATGCGGCCGGCCGCGGCGACGTGATCGCCGACCTTCCACTTCGTGACCCCGGGGCCGACCTTGTCGATGATGCCGGCGCAGTCCACGCCGGGGATCAACGGCAGCTTGGCGCCGCGCTGCATCTGCTTGCCGGCGCGCAGCGACACGTCGAGCGTGCGGTTGATCGTCGCCGCGTACACCTTGATCCGGACCTCGCCCATGCGCGGCTCGGGATCGGGCACGGTCTCGTACTTCATGACCTCGGGCGGGCCGTACTCGTGGATGACGATCGCCTTCATGGGAATCCGTTCCGGTTCGGTGATGGTGGTGGGATCAGGCGGCCTGCACCGCGACTTCCATGCGGCCGACGCGCTCGATCTCGGCGACGAGCGTGTCGCCCGGCTTGATCTGGCTCACGCCCGACGGCGTCCCGGTGTAGATCACGTCGCCGGCGTGCAGCGTGTAGAAGTCGGACGAGAATTCGATCAGGCGCCGCACCGAATACACCATGTCCTTCGTGTTGGCGTTCTGCCGCAGCTCGTTGTTGACGCCGAGCCGGAGCTGGAGGCTGTCGGGATCGGCGATCTCGTCGGCGGTCACCAGCCAAGGTCCGAGCACGGCATAGGTGTCGATCGACTTGCGGAAGCTGCGGTCCTCGGGACCGCGCAGCGTGATGTCGAGGCCGATGGCGTAGCCCGCGACATAGTCGAGCGCGTCCTTCTGTGAGACTCGGTCGCAGGTCTTGCCGATGATCACCGCGAGCTCGACCTCGTGGTCGTTCCGGCGCTCGGTGTGGCGCAGGCGGACGCCTTCGGAGGGGCCGACCAGCGCCGAGGTCGCCTTGAGGAACATGCCGGCGACGCCGATGTCCTGCGGCCGCTTCACCGGGTTGTTCTCCGAGACCTTCTGCATCTCGCTGATGTGGTCGCGGTAGTTGGTCGGCGCGGCGACGAGCTTGCTCGGGTTCTTCACCGGGCTCAGCAGGCGGACGGACGAGAGCGGGATCGGGTCGCCCCAGCGCTTGGCGTCGCCGATGGCGGCGATCAGCGCCGGGAGCCTGGCGATCACCGGATCGGCCCAGCGCTCGGGCGTGTAGCCGCGCAGCACCTGGTCGCGGGCGGCGGTCACGTCGTAGACGTGCTCGCCCTGGACGACGCCTAGGCGATCTTCGTTGAAGCGACAAATCTTCATGTGAGCTGCCTTGTTGCGCGACGCTCGACCGCGTCGCGGCGCGTCGGGCGGGCGGATCGCTCCGCCCGCCCGGTTCGCGTTACGCCTTGGGCGGGATGAAGCTGGTCTCGAGCGTGCCGAGCTGGCCGATCGTCGTGGTGATCTTGTCGCCGGCCTTGAGGTACATGCCTTTGCCCTTGCCGACGCCAGCCGGTGTCCCGGTGGTGATGATGTCGCCCGGCTGCAGGGTGATGTGCTGCGACAGATACGCGATCTGCTCCTCGATCGTGTAGTGCATGTCGCCCGAGTTGCCGTTCTGCATCAGCTCGCCGTTGACCCAGAGCTTGATCGACTGGTCGTACGGATTCTTGACGAAGTCCTTCGGCGTCAGCCACGGACCGATCGGGCAGGAGCCGTCCCAGTTCTTGCGGCGGAAGCGGTCGTTGCGGAACTTCTTGAGCTCGGGCGTGGTCGCTTCCTCGGCCTTGGGGCCGCGGATCGACATGTCGTTGAGCACGAGGTAGCCCGCGACGTAGTCGAGCGCCTTGTCGACGCCGACGTTGTAGCAGGGCTTGCCGATGACCGCGGCGATCTCGGCTTCCCAGTCGATCGCGGTCGAGGTGTGGGGCAGGTTGATCTTGGCGCCGTGGCCGACGATGGTCTGCGCGGGTGTCTTCTGGAAGAACACCGGCGTGCGGGTCGCCTTGTCGGGCATCGGATCCTGGTTGCCCATCTCGGCGCGGTGGTCGCGGTAGTTCGAGGCGATGCAGAACACCGACGACGGATAGAGGATCGGCGCCAGCAGCTTCACGCGCTTCAGCGGCACGGCGAGCTTGGCGTAGGCGCTCTTCGGGTTCTTCGTGAACTCGTCGGCGATCTTCTTGAGCGCGACCTTGGCCTTCGGCCAGTCGGCCAATACGGCGAGCGTCGACTCGATTCCGAACTTCACCGGGTTCTTGCGCCGGTAGACGGCGATCGCCTTGGCGAGGTCGAGCACCTTGTCGTCGACCAGGATGGCCGGCAGCGCCTTGCCCTTCGGGCCGGCGTAGTTCAGCAAGCGGTATTCAGCCACGGATTGTTTCCCCCTGATTGGAGTGCACTAGACGAAAGAAGGGCGGGTCACCACCCGCCCAGGAAGCTCAGCGATGGGTCTCGGCCTAACCCCACGGTCCGAGATACGGCTCGCCCATCATGCTGTCGGACATCGGCTCGAGGGCATCCGGCCACACGCCCGGTTCGACCTTGCGGCGCGCGGATGCCGCGCGCGGCCGGCCGTCCCAGCCGATCTGCTCCATGTAGTAGTAGAGCTGGACCAGGTGCCCGTCGGGATCCTGGGCGTTGATCATATAGTCGATGCCGGGGAACAGCTCCAACGGAAGATCGAGCGTCTTGACCTTGGCGTCCTTGAGGTAGTCGCGGGCGGCCTTGAGCTGCTCGTAATTGGCCACCTGCATGCCGATCGCGAAGCTGGTGCTGTGCCCCGAGACACCGTACTTCGCCAATTCATCGCGGAGCGCGAGCGGGTAGAGCGCCACCGCGGTGTGCTCGTTCGAGCAGCGCAGGAACACGCAGCGGTGGCCCTTGTACGTCGTCTCCTCGGTGGGCACGAAGCCCATCTTGCGGACGTAGAAGTCGAGCGACATCTCGACGTCGGCGACGAACAGGCGCACCGGCCCGAGGCGCACGACCTTGAACGGCCGCGGCAGCATCTGGCCCTGGACGTCGAAGCGCGCCGGCGGCTTCTCGGCGACGCGGTAGCCCTGGGTGATGTCCATGCCCTTCGCGAGCGCCTGCTGCACCTCATCGAACTCCGACATCTGCGGCAGCTCGGGCGCCTTCTGGAAGGCGCGGTAGTAGATCGCCTTGGGCTTCGAGTAGCCGTCCCAGCCGATCTGCTCCATGCCCCAGAACAGCTCGTTGGTGTTGCCGTCGGGATCGTGGATGTAGGTGTGCCAGTTGGAGCCCGGCATGTCGCGGCCCGAGCGCAGGATCGGCACGTTCTCGCGCTGGAAGTATTTGATGGCGTCGCCGATCTCGCCGAGGCTGCCGACCTGCCAGGTGATCTGGTTGATGGTGACGCCCGGGCGCCAGCGGCCGGGCGGATCGGCGACCTCGCGGTACTGCTTGTTGAACAGCACCAGCGCGTGATGGTCGGTGCCGTAGCGGGTGAAGCAGCCGAACGGCTTGCCGCCCCGCTTCTCGAGCTCATCGAGCTGCTCCGGCTTGAGGCGGTCGGCGTAGCTCCGCGCGTCCGAGATGTCGAAGCCGAGGAGGTCGGTGTAGAAGCTCACCGCCTCGTCGTACCTGGCGACGTTGAAGCCGAAGTGTCCGAGCCGCCGGATGCGGAACGGCCGGTCGTACTTGAGCCCGCCGACGACGTACTTTCCGTCCGCGGTGCGGGTGGCGTAGTCCTTGATCGCAGGCGTGCTCTCGTTCATCGGAGGTCCCGGAAGCGGCGGTTTCGGAAGGGCCGCAATGGTCGCGCCGCGCCCGCGCCGAGTCAACTGCCGGAGCGCGGGGAAGTAATTGAAATGCCCTGTCTTTGGGCCCTTCCGACGCTCGCGCCGAGCGGCCGCAGGGCGGAACCCGCCAATGGCCCCGGCGTTCCCACCCGAGGCCAGCGACAGACCCTGGCGCAGGAGGGTGGGATGGAAACGACGGCCGTCATCGACCTGATGTTCTTCTTCATTATCCCGCTGTGGATGGCGTGGGGCGTCGTCGACTACCTGTGCCATCGCGCATCGGACATCCAGCACACGACCGGCGCCAAGGAGTCGTTGATGCACCTCGCGATGTTCGCGGAGGCGGGGACGGGACTGGTGCTCGCGATGATGTTCGAGATCAACGCGCTGGTGATCGCGCTCCTGATGGTGCTGCTGGCGCTCCACGAAGTCACCGGCTGGTGGGATATCGGCTATGCGACGGGCAAGCGCCACATCACCGACGTCGAGCAGCATGCCCACAGCTTCCTCGAGGTGCTGCCGTTCGCGGCGCTCCTCCTCCTGCTGGTGATCCACTGGGGGCAGTTCCTGGCGCTGTTCGGCGCGGGCCCGGAGACGGCGAGCTGGGCGTTGCAGTGGAAGACGCCGCCTTTGCCGGTCGCCTACGTCGTGACGACGCTCGGCGCCGCGGTGGCGATCGAGATCGCGCCCTACATCGAGGAGCTGTGGCGCTGCCTGCGGACGGCGCAGGCGCAGCTCGTCCCGCCGCATCCGGTGCGGCCGACGACGCGGCGGCAGCCTTCCTGACGCGAAAAAGGCGGCGTCGCCGCCGCCTTTCCTGATCCTCGAAAGGTCAGCGATCGCCCGAAGCGCTCAGTTCGTGCCGGTGCGCCGGGCGGGCCGCTGCAGGAACGCGGGCACATGGTCGCCGAGGCCGACGACCACCTTGCGGTCGCCGCCATTTCGGTCGCCGCCATTGCGCTCGCCGCCGGTGCGTTCGGAGCGATCGTTCTGCGGACGTGCGCGATGGGTGGGCTGGGATTCGCGCGACGCGACCTCGCGGGCGACCGGCTCGCGCGCCGCGGGGCGCTCGGGCGCGGGCTCGCTGGCCGCGATCTCGTGCGGCGCCTCGCCCGCAGGCGCATGATCGTCGCGACGGCGTTCCGGCCGGCGCTCGCGTCCGCGACCACGGCGGCGTCCGCGACGCTCCTCGGCCTCGGCAGGGCGCTGAGCCTCGGCGTCGGCGGGGCGCTGAGCTTCGACCTCTGCCGCCGGCTCCTCCTCGGTGCCGGCGACGGTGGCGAGCACCGGGATCGACTTCTTGATCAGGTGCTGGATCGCATCGACCAGCTTGCCGTCGTCGGAGGTGACCAGCGTGATCGCGCGGCCGCTCTGGCCGGCGCGGCCGGTGCGGCCGATCCGGTGGACGTAATCCTCGGCGTGGAACGGCACGTCGAAGTTGAAGACGTGCGACAGGCCGCGGATGTCGATGCCGCGGCCGGCCACGTCGGTCGCCACCAGCAGATTGAGCGCGCCGTCGCGGAACGACTGCAGCGTCGCAGTGCGCTGCGACTGCGCCATGTCGCCGTGAAGGCCTGCGGCCTTGAAGCCGTGGCGGCGGAGCGACGTCGCGAGCACGTCGACGTCGCGCTTGCGGTTGCAGAAGATCAGCGCGTTCTGGACCTGCTCCGACGCGATCACCTCGCGCAGCGTCTCGCGCTTGTTGCGGGCGCTGGTGCGGACGAGGAACGCCTCGACGGTGTCGGCGGTGGAGGAGGGCGGGGCGACCGCGATCTCCTTCGGGTTCATCAGGAAGGCGTCGGCGAGGCGCTTCACCTCCGGCGGGAAGGTCGCGGAGAAGAACAGCGTCTGGCGGATCTTGGGAATGATCGAGGCGATGCGCTCGACGTCGGGGATGAAGCCCATGTCGAGCATGCGGTCGGCCTCGTCGATGACGAGGATCTTCACGTCGTTGAGGAGAATGCCGCCGCGCTCGAAGTGATCCAGCAGACGGCCCGGGGTCGCGATCAGCACGTCGACGCCGCGATCGAGCTTCTGCATCTGCGGGCCGAACGATTCGCCGCCGATCAGCAGCGCCATCGAAAGCTTGTTGTACTTGCCGTAGGTCTCGAAGTTCTTCGCGACCTGCTGCGCGAGCTCGCGCGTCGGCTCGATGATCAGAGAGCGCGGCATCCGCGCCTTCGCCCGGCCGGATGCCAGGATGTCGATCATCGGGAGAGTGAAGGACGCTGTCTTGCCGGTGCCCGTCTGGGCGGAGCCCAGGATATCGCGTCCCATCAGGACGTACGGAATAGCTTGCGCCTGGATTGGCGTCGGCTCCTTGTAGCCGGCGTCCGTGACGGCTTGGAGCACTTCAGGGCTTAAGCCCAACTCTTCAAAAGTCATTCGGGGTGCGATCACCTTGCTTCGCATCGTCCCGCCCCAACGGCAGAACGGCCCATCGAGGGCGCTTTATAAGTGGGCGTCGCCCCCAAAAAGTCAAATCATCGTTCCGAGATTGCGCGGAAAAGCGGGCCGATTCGCGGCCGGAACGGCCGCGACGGCGCCTTGGGCAAGGTTAAGACCCCGGGGCGGGGCACGTTGTCCCCGGGCACCCGATCTAGCGCTCGTTGCTGCCGCTGCTGTCGTTCTGGTGCAGGAACCGATCGGCCGTCGTGGGCGTGGTCAGCTCCTGGGTCGCCGCCATGATGAGGCGACGGACGCGGGGGTCGTCGGCGCCGGTGACGCCCTCCAGCCGGCCGGTGACCTCGGTCATGTTCTTGTCGAAGCGGCACAGGCCGCCGACGAGGCGGAATTCGCCCGCAGGCAGAGCTTCGGTCAGCGCCGGCGCCTGGGCCGGGTCGCGGCACAGCGCCGCGGCGGTGACGTTGCGCGGACCGTTCACCATCATCACGAACGACCACATCTGGCCGACGTTGCTGCCGGGTGTGGTGGTCAGGCGAGGCTGCGGGCCCCATGCGGCGCCCTGCATGTCGCTGACGATCGCCTGTTCGAGCGCGCGCTGGTCGAGCCCGAACGCGCTGCCGCGAACCACGACGAGCGTGTCCTTCGCCGCGATCTCGCGCGACATGTCGGCGCTGTCGTAGATGTCGTTGTTGATCGATGACACCGTGGCGATGCCGTCGGCGCGGGTGCATCCCGCGACCGTCACGGTCACCAACATGGTTGCTGCAAGACGATAGAGGCGCATGCGAAGCTCCCGGAATCGCTGGGAATCCAGCGAGGCTAGGCGCTAATCGCACGCGGAACAAGAACGGCGCGGCGCGAAATTTTCGTCCCGGCCGGGAATAAAACCCCCCTTCCGCGAGGAAGGGGGGCGAGGCGATGCCGTGGGCGGGGACCGACGGCTACTTGTCGTACTGCATCGTGTCGTTTGCGTTGGTCGACTGCGGACCGCCCATCTCCGCCAGGGTGGCGTTCACCAGACCGCGGAACGCGGGGTCCTGCACGCCGGTGACGTTGGTCCGGCCGACCACGCTGGAGACTTCCCTGTCGTTGCGGCAGAGCGCGCTCACCACGGTCGCCATGTTGCCGCCAGTCGTGGCGCTCGGACGCGCGGCACCGGCGGCCGCTCCCGACGAGCTCGCGCCGGCGGCCGCGCCCGACCGCGCGGCGGTCCCGCTCGCTCCGGTGGTGCCTGACCGGTTCAGGCTGGACGAGCCGGCCGGCGGCGTCGCCGCGGCGACGCCGACGTTCATAGCCGGGTTGCTGCACAGGTTCTGGGCGGTGATGTTGTTCGGCCCGTTGATCATCATGATCAGCGAGTAGGGGCTGATGCTGCGGTCGTCAATGAGGTGGCTCTGAGCCAGCGCGGCGCCCGTCGTCGGCGCGAAGTTCACACCGGGACCCGCCCAGTTCGAGGCGTGCAGGTCCTGGGCAATGGCCTGCCCGAGCGCCTGCCGATCGGCGCCGAGGGGATCGCCGACGACGACGAGCGGAATCGGCTTGCCGCGCGATTCGAGCGCCACGTCGTTGAAGCTGAACTGGTCCGCGACATGCTTCGACGTGATGCCCGAGTGCGGCAGGTATGCGCGAAGACCCGTCGGGCCCTGGGTGCTGGTCGCCGTGCTGGAGCGGGAGCTCGCGGCGGAGCCGCTGGTGTCGGACATCGACGTCTGCGAGCAGGCCGCGAGCGCGAGCGCCGCGGCCGAGGAAAGGAGTACGCGTGAAGGTCGCATCGGCTTCCTCCTTGAAATCGTTTCGATTCGGGAGCCGATAAAAGTAAGCGCGTCTGCGCCGAAGGCGCGGCGGAAACGCATTGCAAAGTTGTGAGCCTAATACTGCCCCGTCTCGCTGAACGGCACAGTCTCGGCGGCGCGCGGCGCTTGCTCAGACGGCGCTTGCTCAGACGTCGAGGTTCTGCGCCTCGCGCGCGTGCTCCTGGATGAACGCGAGCCGGAGCTCCGGCTTGCGTCCCATCAGGCTCTCGACGCGTTGGGCGGTGAACCCGGTCTCGCCCTGCGGAATGACGACCCGCAGCAGCGTGCGCTTGGTGGGGTCCATCGTCGTTTCCTTGAGCGACGCCGGCGGCATCTCGCCGAGGCCCTTGAAGCGGCTGATCTCGATCTTGCCGCGTCCCTTGAACGAGGTGCGCAGCAGCTCGTCCTTGTGGGCGTCGTCGCGCGCATAGACGGTCGTGCCGCCCTGGGTGATGCGGTAGAGCGGCGGCTGGGCGAGGTAGAGGCGGCCCGCCTCGATGAGGCCGCGCATCTCGCGATAGAAGAAGGTGATGAGGAGCGAGGCGATGTGCGCGCCGTCGACGTCGGCGTCCGTCATGATGATGATGCGCTCGTAGCGGAGCTTCTCGACCACGAACTGGTCGCGGATGCCGCAGCCCATCGCCTGGACGAGGTCGGCGAGCTCCTGGTTGCCCTGGAACTTGTCGATCGACGCCGTCGCGACGTTGAGGATCTTGCCGCGGAGCGGGAGCACCGCCTGGGTCTCGCGATCGCGCGCGGATTTCGCCGATCCGCCGGCCGAGTCGCCCTCGACCAGGAACAGCTCGGTGCCCTCGGCGTTCTCGCGCGAGCAGTCGGCGAGCTTGCCGGGCAGGCGGAGCTTGCGGGTCGCCGTCTTGCGCGAGAACTCGATCGCCTTCTTGGCGCGGGCGCGCTCTTCGGCGCGCTCGATGATGCGGGCGAGCAGCTCGTCCGCGCTCTTGGGATCGCCGGTGAGCCAGTGATCGAGGTGATCCTTCACCACCGCCTCGACGAGGCGTCCGGCCTCGGGGCTCGCGAGCTTCTCCTTGGTCTGGCCCTGGAACTGCGGGTTGCGGAAGAACAGCGACAGCACGACGACGGCGCCGTCCATCACGTCGTCGGCGGTGATCGCCGAGGCGCCGCGCTTGCCGGTCAGATCGCCGTAGGCCTTGAGCGCGCGGGTCAGGCCGGAGCGCAGGCCGGCGACGTGGCTGCCGCCTTCGGGAGTCGGAACGGTGTTGCAGTAGGACGAGACCTGGCCGTCGCCGTCCTCGGGCCACGCGATCGCCCACTCGACGCGGCCCGCCTCGTCGGGCAGGTCGGCCTGCTCGACGAACGGCTTCTCGGTCAGCGTGCCGCGTCCGTTGACGAGGCCCGACAGATAATCGCCGAGGCCCCCCGGGAACTTCAGCACCGCTTGCGCGGGAACGTCGGAGTCCTTGTCGATCAGCGCCGGATCGCACGACCAGCGCACCTCGGCGCCGGCGAACAGGTAGGCCTTCGCGCGCGCCATCCGGAACAGGCGCTGGGCGCTGAACTCGGCCTCGCCGAAGATCTCGGGGTCGGGATGGAAGCGGATCTTCGTGCCGCGTCCGCTCGCCGCGCCGGCGGCCTTGAGCGGGCCCTTGGGCTTGCCGCGGCTGTACTCCTGCCGCCACAGCTTCTTGTCGCGCCCGACCTCGACCTCGAGCTTGTCCGACAGCGCGTTGACGACGGACGAGCCGACGCCGTGCAGGCCGCCCGAGGTCTGATAGACCTTGCCGTCGAACTTGCCGCCGGAGTGCAGCGTCGTGAGGATCACCTCGAGCGCCGACTTGTTCTTGAACTTCGGATGGGGATCGACCGGGATGCCGCGGCCGTCATCCGAGATGGTGATCCAGTTGTCCTTCTCGACCGCGATCTCGATGCGCTTGGCGTAGCCCGCGACGACCTCGTCCATCGCGTTGTCGAGGATTTCGGCCACGAGGTGGTGCATCGCCGCCGTGTCGGTGCCGCCGATGTACATGCCCGGGCGGCGCCGCACGGGCTCGAGCCCCTCGAGGACCTCGATGTGCTTCGCCGAGTAGCCATCGTCGGCGGCGGGTTTGCGGGCGGGGGCGGCTTTGGCGGCTTTGCTGAACAGGTCGGCCATTGGGCGATGCGATACTCTGAGTCGTTAACGCGGCGGCATATTAGGGGAGGGCGCCGGGGGCGCGCCACTACATATAGGGAAAGTCCGGCCGGGGCGCCCGCCGGAAGGCTTCATATGGCTGTGATCGGCGGCCGTGCGAGCAAGGCTGGGCCGTGGCACCGTCCGGCTCAGCCGCGTCGCCCTGCGGCAGATCAATGCCGGCCATCGCCTCTGCGGCAAAGTTGAACGACAATCAGCGATGGAGGCACCGATGCGTCGACTTGCGATCCTGATCACCGCCGCGGCCCTGCTGGCCGGTCCCCGCGCGGCATTTGCACATTGCGACACCGTCGACGGGCCGGTGGCGCACGCCGTCGCCAAGGCGCTCGATACCGGAAACGTCTACCTCGTGCTGCCGTACGCGCCCGCGGATGCCGAGCCGGAGCTGAAGGCGTCGTTCGCCGAGGCCCGCAAGGTCCGCGCGCTCGGACCCGACGCACGCGCATTGGCCGACCGCTCGTTCCTCGAAACGGCGATCAGGTTGCACCGGGCAGGCGAGGGCGTGGCGTACACGGGGCTCAAGCCAGGCGGGATCGATTTCGGCCCGATGATCCCCGCGGCCGAGCGCGCGGTAGAGACCGGCGATCTCCAGCCCGTCCGGGCGGTGGTCGCCGAAGAGGTCGAGCATGCGCTCGGCGAGCGGCTCGCGCACGTCCGCGAGCTGCAGAAGGCATCGCGTGAACCGTCGAGCGAGGCCGATGTCGACGCGGCGCGCGAGCGCATCAGCGCGGAACTCGGATTCATCACCTACGCGGAGGCAGTGCACCAGTTGCTGCTGGGCAAGGCGCCGCCGCATCACGAGGACTAAGGGGAGCGCAGAGATGGACATCCACATTCCGGAGTCGGTCAGGGCCGAGCATCACGAGTTGCAGGAACTGCTCGCCCGCGCAACTCGCGCCGGAGGTCGCACCGAAGAGGCGGCAAAGGAAGTCGCGCGGCTTCTGCACGCGCACTTCCTCAAGGAGGAGGCGTACGCATTGCCGCCGCTCGGCTTGCTCGGATTGCTGGCGAGCGGGGCGGCAACGCCCGGTATGGCCGCCGTCCTGGCGCTCACCGACAAGCTCGAGGCCGAGCTGCCGACCATGCTGGAGGAGCATCGGGCGATCGTCGGCGCGCTGGTCGCGCTGGTGGACGCGGCGGGTGCGGAGGGCAAGCCCGAGGTCGCCCGCTTTGCCGAGAAGCTGATCCTGCATGCGCAGACGGAGGAGCAGGTGATGTACCCGGCGGCGCTCCTGGTCGGCCGCTACCTGAAGGCGGTGCTGCCGGCGAACGCCTGTTAGCTTTGCGGGTGACTACCGCTTCCGCGCGAGCGTCAGGCCGTCGCCGATCGGCGTCAGGCTGACGGTCACACGTTCGTCGTCGCGGAGCTTCTTGTTGAGCGCGCGGATCGCGCGCGTGTCCTTGGTGCGGTCGCTCGAGTCGATCACCGCTCCGCCCCACAGCACGTTGTCGATCGCGATCAGCCCGCCGGTGCGCAGGAGCCTGAGCGCGCGCTCGTAGTAGGCGTCGTAGTTCTCCTTGTCGGCGTCGATGAAGGCGAAGTCGAATCGCCCGGCCTCGCCGTCGGCGAGGAGCCGGTCGAGCGTGGTCAGCGCGGGCTGCAGACGGAGATCGATCTTGCGGTCGACTCCCGCATCGCGCCAGTGGCGGCGCGCAACCGCCGTCCATTCCTCGCTCACGTCGCAGGCGATGACACGGCCGTCGTCGGGCAGGGCCATGGCGACGGCGAGCGTGCTGTAGCCGGTGTAGGTCCCGATCTCGATCGTCCGTCGGGCTCCGATCAACTCGACGAGGAGCGCCATGAACTGGCCCTGCTCGGGGCTGATCTGCATCTGCGCGCCGCGCATCTTCCGGGTTTCGGCGCGGAGGCAGCGCTGGACGTCGGTCTCCTGCGCCGACATCTCGGCGATGTAGTCGTAGAGCGCATTGGTCAGCTTGAGACGGTGGCCGGGCATGGCGTTCCTCCGGTGATCGGGCCCGATGATAATCGGCGAAACACCGAAAGGTCCGAGGCAACTTTCCGCGCCGGCAAACGACCGACAAGAAAAGAAAAAAGGGGCCACCCTTGCGGGTGGCCCCTCGATCGTCCCGAGGACGCCGTCGCTTACGACGAGTAGTACATCGCGTACTCGATCGGGTGCGGCGTGTGCTCGAAGTTGTAGACCTCTTCCCACTTCAGCTCGAGGTAGGCGTCGATCTGGTCGTCGGTGAACACGTCGCCCTTCTTCAGGAACGCGCGGTCCGCGTCGAGCGCCTGGAGCGCCTCGCGCAGGCTCCCGCACACCGTCGGGATGTTCTTCAGCTCCTCCGGCGGCAGGTCGTAGAGGTTCTTGTCCATCGGGTCGCCCGGATGGATCTTGTTCTGGATGCCGTCAATTCCGGCCATGAGCATCGACGCGAACGCGAGGTACGGGTTCGCCAGCGGATCCGGGAAGCGGACCTCGACGCGCTTCGCCTTGGGGTTCGACGCGACCGGGATGCGGCACGAGGCCGAGCGGTTGCGCGCCGAGTAGGCGAGGAGCACCGGAGCCTCGAAGCCCGGGATCAGGCGCTTGTAGCTGTTGGTGGTCGGGTTGGTGAAGGCGTTGATCGCCTTGGCGTGCTTGATGATGCCGCCGATGTAGTAGAGCGCCGTCTCGGAGAGGTCGGCATACCCCGAGCCCGCGAACAGCGGCTTGCCGCCCTTCCAGATCGACTGATGGCAATGCATGCCCGAGCCGTTGTCGCCCTTGATCGGCTTCGGCATGAACGTCGCCGTCTTGCCGTAGGAGTGCGCGACCATCTGCACGACGTACTTATAGATCTGCATCTGGTCGGCCATGGTCAGCATCGTGCCGAACTTCATGCCGAGCTCGTGCTGGTTCGTCGCGACCTCGTGGTGATGCTTCTCGATGTCGAGGCCCATGTCGCCCATGACGGTGAGCATCTCGGCGCGGAGGTCCACCGCGGAGTCGACCGGCGCGACCGGGAAGTAGCCGCCCTTCACGCCCGGGCGATGGCCGGAGTTGCCCTCGGGCAGCGCCTTGGCGCTGTTCCACGGGCCTTCCTCGCCGTCGACCTCGTAGGACACGGCGTTCATCGTCACCTGGTAGCGGACGTCGTCGAACACGAAGAACTCGGCCTCGGGGCCGAAGAACACCGTGTCGCCGATGCCGGTCTGCTTCAGATAGGCGTCCGCCTTCTTGATGATCGAGCGCGGGTCGCGGGCGTACGGCTGGCCGGTGAGCGGCTCGAAGACGTCGCAGAACAGGATCAGTTGCGGCTGGGCGGCGAACGGATCCATCACCGCGGTCGCGCAGTCCGGGATCAGGCTCATGTCGGATTCCTGAATGCCCTTCCAGCCGCCGATCGAGGAGCCGTCGAACATGATGCCCTCGGACAGCGTGCCCTCGTCGATGGTGCGGACGTGCTGCGCCGTGTGGTGCCACTTGCCGCGCGGATCGGTGAAACGGAAATCGACGTATTTGACGTCGTTGTCCTTGATCATCTGCAGGACTTTTTTCACGTCAGCGTCGGACATCGATGATGTTCCCTTCTGTGTAGGTGTGTGTAGGTGTTATCGGTTGGTCTTCGTGTGACCGAGAGGTGGAGGTCGCGGGGAGCGACTCAGACGGCGTCGCGGCCCTTCTCGCCGGTGCGGATGCGGATGACCTCGTCGACGGTGGAGACGAAGATCTTGCCGTCGCCGATGCGGCCGGTGCGGGCGGCCTGGGTGATCGCCTCGATGGCGCGCTCGACCATCGAATCGTCCATGACGATCTCGATCTTCACCTTCGGCAGGAAGTCGACCACGTACTCGGCGCCGCGATAGAGCTCGGTATGTCCCTTCTGGCGACCGAAGCCCTTGGTCTCGGTCACCGTCATGCCCTGGAGGCCGATCTCGTGCAGGGCTTCCTTCACTTCGTCGAGCTTGAACGGCTTGATGATCGCTTCGATCTTTTTCATGACATTCCCTTAATGCCGGTTGCGGGGCATGGGGCGTCCCCGCCGCGACCGTGGCCGGCACGTGCTTTCGGCCGATGCTGATAGCATGGCGCGTGCCAAATCGGGACTGCTGATTTGGCCGGAAAACCCCGCGAAAACAGAGGCTCGGCCGTATAGCGGACCATCGCTTGAGGCATATTTTAGGCAAGTGCTTATTTTTTAATCATCTGCCCTGCCCATGTTGAGGGCAGGCGCTTTGCGGCGCCCGTATGAGCGAATGGCGCCTCGGCCGTGACCGGGCCAGGAACGTCAGGACCGCTCGCCGGCGGACAGCTCCGGCTGTCGCGTTCGGCGCGGTCAGGCGGCGGACCGGAGCGTCAGATCACGCGGCTCGGTCCGGGTTTCGTCATTGACGCACGCGCGCCGTTGCCGCTAAAGAGGCGCGCGCGCAAGATAGCGCCGCAAGCCTCGGCGTTGCGGCGGGTGTAGCTCAGTTGGTAGAGCGCCAGATTGTGGTTCTGGATGTCGCCGGTTCGATCCCGGTCACTCGCCCCATCCCCTCTCCAGAGCCCCGACGCCGAAGTGCCGCACAGACCCGTGCGACAAGAAATCACGGGCTGTTAACCCTCGTTTAATCGGCCTCCCGCAGATTACTGCGAAACGGCGCCGTCGCGGACCGACCGTTCGGCTCGTGCGTGCGACTCATTGCGCAACTTCTGTTCTGGGGAAAAACGATGGTGGCCCTGTCCAAGCTTCGCTTCCGCCCGCGTATGCCGAAGTGGCTGTCGCTGAACCGCATCAGCATCGCGTGGAAGGCCTACGGCGGCTTCGGCGCGGTCGTGCTGCTGATTGTCGTCATCAGCGGCCTTGGCGCGGTGTCGCTCTCGGGGGTCGCCTCCGACTTCGGTCGCTACCTGCGGCTCTCGCGCGACATCTCGACCTCGGCCGATCTCCAGAGCGCCGCGCTGCGCGTCCAGAGCAACGTGCGCCAGTTCATGATCACCGGCGACATCACCAACGTCATCGAGGGCCGGGCGCAGGTCCTGAAGGCCAACGAGGCGATGAAGGTGCTGGCCGATGATTTCGCCGGCGACGAGGAACTGACCGAGTCGTTCACGGCGCTTAACACCGCCATCACCAAGTACAGCGAGGGCTTCGAGAAGCTCATCGAGCTGCAGCTCAAGCGTAACGAACTGATGGAAGAGGCGCTCAACCGCCTGGGCTCCAAGATCGAGCGCGATCTCTCGACGCTCCAGCGCGCCGCCGAGGAGAAGAACCAGGCCGAGGTCGCCAGCGTCACCGGCCAGGCGCTCAACGCCTTCCTCGTCTCCGCGTGGGGCATCCAGAAGACGATTCTCGAAGCCTCGGAAGCGACCTCGCTGCGCTCGCGCAACGAAGGCAAGCGCGCCGAGAAGCTGCTGCGCGATTTTGCCGAGAAGGTCCCGGACCTGAAGTCCAAGCTCGAGGACGTGGCCAACGATATCGTCGCGTACAACGCCGCGATCTCCTCGGTCGGTGATCTCGTCGCCTCGCGCGATCGGATCATGTCGGGCACGGTCGAGCGCTTCGACACCGACGTGCTCCAGCGCATCGACAAAGTGGTGGACGTGCTCCGCGAGAACCAGCAGGAACTCGCCGATCAGGCGACCGGCGCCGCCGGTACCGCGCTCAAGCTGACGCTCGGGATCGCCGCCATCGCCACCGTCATCGCCTGTCTGCTTGCGATCACCATGGGCACCGGCATCGCCCGCCCGGTGAAGGCGATGACCATCGCCATGCGCAAGCTCGCCGACGGCAACACCAACACCGACATCCCGGCCCGCAACCACGGCGCCGAGCTCGGGGCGATGGCCGAGGCCGTCCAGGTGTTCAAGGACAACCTGATCCGCAACGCGCAGCTCGCAAAGGAAGCCGAAGAGCAGCGGACCGCACAGGAGCGTTTGACCAAGGAAGCCGCCGAACGCGCCGAGCAGCGCGCCGAGCGGGCGCGCCAGATCGAGAAGCGCGCGAAGGAGTTCGAGGACCAGGTCGCCGGAATGCTCGGCCGCCTCGCGTCGTCGTCCGACGACCTCCGCGGCGCCGCCGAGAGCATGGCCGCGATCGCCGACCAGACGCGGTCGCAGGTCTCGACCGCCGCCAAGGCGTCCGACACCGCGCTGGGCAGCGTGCAGATGGTCGCGGCCGCGACCGATCAGCTCGCGTCGTCGATCCAGGAGATCTCGAAGCAGGTGTCCGACACCGCGGCGAAGTCGTCGCGCGCCGTTGAGGACGCCCGCGGCACTCGCAAGTCGGTCGAGGTCCTCAAGCAGTCGGCCGACAAGATCGGCGAGATCATCGAGACCATCGGCGCGATCGCCGGGCAGACCAACATGCTGGCGCTCAACGCCACCATCGAGGCCGCCCGCGCCGGTGCTGCCGGCAAGGGCTTCGCCGTGGTCGCGTCGGAGGTCAAGGCGCTTGCGAACGAGACCGCCAAGGCGACCGACGACATCTCGCAGCGGCTGGGCGGCATCCAAAAGTCGACCGCCGAGACGGTCTCCGCGATCGCCGCCATTGTCGGCGCGGTCGAGGAGATCAGCGCGATTGCCGGCTCGATCGCCGCCGCGGTCGAGGAGCAGAGTGCCGCGACGACCGAGATCTCGCGCAACGTCGGCGGCGCCCGCGAGGGTGCGACCGGCGTGAACGAGAGCATCGGCGGGGTCCGCACGGTGGCCGACGAGACCGGCAACGCGGCGAGCAAGGTGCTCGCCACGGTGGAAGGTCTCGGTCTGGAGGCTGCGGCGCTGCGCCGCGCCGTGACCAGCTTCCTCACGGAAATCAAGGCCGCTTAGCGGCGGGCGGATCAAGGCCGCGTAACGCGGTATCCTTTCCGGGGACGGAACGGGCGGCATCGGGATACCGGTGCCGCCCGTTCTGCGTCGGAGGCAACGCTCGGTCGCGGCGTTGACCGTTGCCTCGCGATGCCGCGCGTGTACCCTTCGCGCCTCTAAGCGCAGAGGCCGAGATGGACGCCGCCTATTTCCAGATGCTCGCCCGTTACAACCGCTGGGCCAACGAACGGCTCTACGCCGCGTGCGCCAAGCTGCCGCCCGGCGAGTACGGGAAGCCCCGCGCGGCGTTCTTCGGCTCGATCAAGGGCACGCTCAACCACATCATGGTCGGAGACCGCGCTTGGCTCGCCCGTATCGAGGGGCTGACGGTCGAGGCCAAGGGCTACGACGAGATCCTCTACGACGACCTGCCGGCGCTCTCGCAGGCGCGGGCCGCCGAAGACGTGCGCATCATCCGGCTGATGGAGGACCTCGGGCCGGACGAGCTCGCTTGCACGCTCTACTACACGACCATCGCCGGCGACCGCGCGGAAACGCCGATGCAGCTCGTGCTCGCCCACATGTTCAATCACCAGACCCACCACCGCGGGCAGGTGCACGACCAGCTCAGCCAGACGGCGGTCGCGCCGCCGCCGCTGGACCTGATCTACTACGTCCGCGAGCAGGCGAAGAGGTAGGCGTTCACACGCGGAAGAACGCCTGTTGTCCCACATTTTACGGGGGCCGCAGCGCCGCGCTCCACAGGCTTGTGTTTCGCCGGCGGCACCCGCAGTTGGCGGTCGAAACCGCGGGGGTCTTCCGTCTATTATCCCGCCCGACGGCGGGGCCTGAGAGCCGGCTCCAAGCCTTAACGTATCGAAAAATTCCCGGGGGAACGTTCGTGACCGATTTCTACCTGCTGACCTTCGCCGACGAGAACAACCGCCCGTGCCCGGGCATCCGCGTCGGCGATCAGGTGCTCGACCTCGCCAAGGCCGGCCTCAAGGTCGACAGCACGCTTGCGGTGCTGCAGCAGTGGGAGAGCCTCGAGCCGAAGCTGAAGGCGCTGGCCGACGAGCTCGGCACGCCGTCGGGCGTGGCGACGCACCTCCAGGCTGCCGTGCGCGCGCTGTCGTCGACGCGGCTGCTGGCGCCGATCCTCTATCCCGCCGGGATCTTCTGCGCCGCCGCGAACTACACCGACCACATGAAGGAGATGTCGGGCCGCGAGCCGCCGGACAAGAAGGTGACTCGCCCGTACTTCTTCCCGAAGACCACCGCGCACTCGATCATCGCCACCGGCGACGCGATCAAGCTGCCGAAGATCTCGAAGCAGGTCGACTGGGAGGCCGAGATCGGCGTCGTCATCGGCAAGCCGGCGCGCAACGTGAAGCAGTCGGAGGCGATGGACTACGTCGCCGGCTACACCATCATGAACGATCTCAGCCTGCGCGACCTCGGCTCGCGCACGGACTGGAACTTCCGCGTCGACTGGTTCGCCCACAAGTGCTTCGACACCTCGGCGCCGATGGGTCCGTGGATCACGCCCAAAAGCCAGGTCAAGGACCCGTACAATCTCGCCATCAAGCTCTGGGTCAACGACCAGCTCATGCAGGACTCATCGACAAAGTTCATGCACTTCGACATCCCCGAGCAGATTTCGTACCTGAGCGAGCGGCTGACGCTGCGGCCGGGCGACGTCATCTCGACCGGCACGCCGTCGGGCGTCGGCCGCCCCCGTGGCATCTTCCTGAAGCCCGGCGACACGGTGACGATCGAAGTCGAGGGCATCGGCACGATCAAGAACCCGGTCGTCCAGGGCGAGTAGGGCATGGCGACGCGGGTCATCGACTTCCACGCCCACATCAACGTCGGTCCGGCGCGCAAGCGCATGGCCGAGGGGCGGAGCGCGCCCGCGAAGCCGCCGAAGCCGGGGTCGAGCGGGCTCAGCGATCCGTCGAAGGCGCCGATCCTCGTCGAGATCGACGCGCGGCTCGCCAGCATGGACGCGATGGGAGTCGACCTCGCCGTGCTGACGCCGTCGCCCCCGCGCGGATTCTTCAAGGCCGACGAGGAGACCGGGCTCGCCGTCGCCCGCATCACCAACGACGAGGTGGCGCGGATCGCCCGCGACCATCGCGACCGCATCGTCGCGACGGGAAACGTGCCGCTCCAGCACGTCGCCGCCTCGGTCGCGGAGCTCGAGCGTCTGATGGCGCTCGGTCACAGGGGGGTGCGCATCGGCACCAACGTCGGTGGGCTCGAGCTCGGCGACCGCCGCTTCGATCCGTTCTGGGCCAAGGCCGAGTCGCTCGGTGCCGTGGTGTTCCTGCATCCGCAGGGCTTCACCCAGCCGCAGCGGCTGGAGGCCTATTACATGGAGAACGCCGTCGGCAATCCGCTGGAGACGACTCTTGCCCTCGCGCAGATGATCTTCGGCGGGGTGTTCGAACGCTATCCCGCCCTCAAGCTCGTGGCCGCGCACGGCGGCGGCTACTTCCCGTTCTACGTCGGACGCTTCGAGCAGGCGTGGCGCACCCGGCCGGAGTGCCGGGTGAATCTGGCGCGCTCGCCGGGCGAGGTGCTGAAGCAGATCTGGCTCGACACCGTGCTGTTCCGGCCGGAGCAGGTGGCCTATCTCGTCGGCCTCGTCGGCAGCGACAGGATCCTGATGGGGAGCGACAGCCCGTTCGACATGGGCGACAACGATCCGGTGGGCCTGATCCGACGGACGCCGGGACTCGATGCCGCGACCCAGGCGGCGATCCTCGGCGGCAATGCGGCGCGGCTGCTCGGGCTCTAGTCGACTCCGACGCGGCTGCGACGCCACTCCGACGGCGCGACGCCGACCATCTTCTTGAAGGCGCGGCTGAACGCGGCCTCGGAGCCATAGCCGATTTCCGCGGCAACGGCGGCGACGTTCGCGTCGCCCCGCGACAGCAGTCCGGACGCGATCTGCATCCGCCACTTCGCGAGATAGTGCATCGGCGGCATGCCGAGCAAATCGGTGAAGCGCTCGGCCAACACCGAACGCGACAAGCCAACGCCCTTGGCGAGCGCCTCGATCGTCCACTCGCGCGACGGATCGCCGTGGAGCAGCGACAACGCCTTTCCCACGAACGGGTCGCGCACGCCGGCGAGCCAGCCCGCCTGCTCCGGCGGCAGGGCATCGAGGTAGCGTCGGATCACCTCGATGAACATCAGCTCGCTCAGGCGCGCGAGCACGCTTTCGCCTCCGGCGCGCTTGTCGGTGGACTCCTCGGTCGCGAGCTGGATGAACTGGCGCAGCCAGCCGCGGTTGCTGCCGCGATCGCCGGCGGTGATGACGGGTGGCAGATGTTCGAGCAACGGATTGAACGGTTGCGCGTCACACGCGAGGAAGCCGCACACCAGCCGGGTGGCGACTGGCCCCTGCCCGTAGCTCACCGCGAAGGGGAGCTGCATGCGCGTGCGCGCGTCGATCCTGCTGGGCGAATAGGGCTTGGTCCGCATCCCGGCGGTGCTGGCCATCACGTGGGCATCGCCGCGCGTAAACACGACCACGTCGCCGGTCTCGAGGGGAATCGGCTCGCCGCCGACGATGCTGGCATAGCAGCGGCCCTCGGTGACCACGTGGTACGAGATCAGATGTCCGGAGCCGGGGAAGATTTTCGGCAGCAGTCTCTCGGGCGCAGGCTGCTCCGCGACCCACGGCGCTGAGCCCGCGACCTCGAAGAAGGTCGCGCCGGTCAGCCGTATCGCTCTGAGAACGTCGGACAGAGCATCCATCTGGCGTTCCCCCCTTTGCCCGCGTGGAGCGGGATATCAGGGCTGCCGGCCGAGCGTGAGTCAAGCGTCGCGGACGCGCGAACATGGTTTGCGGACGCTGCATCAACACAGACGCGAAATAGCGACGCGATATCAAGCAACACGGACGCCGCATCAAGCGGCCGTCCGGCGCTCGCCTCTAGGATTGTCCTCATCAGCCGCGTACGCGGTCCGCGTGTGGCGAACTCGAGGAGGTCGACGTGACTCATCACGGAACATGCTTTTGCGGCGCGGTCCGCATCGAGGTCAGCGGATCGCCGGAGGCGATGGGGTACTGCCATTGCGCCTCGTGCCGGTCGTGGTCGGCCAGTCCGGTCAACGCCTTCACGCTGTGGAAGCCGGAGGCGGTGAAGGTCACGGCGGGCGCCGAGCATGTCGCGACGTACCACAAGACTGCGTTCAGCGAGCGTCAGTACTGCCGCCGCTGCGGAGGTCACCTGATGACCAACCACCCGACCGTGGGAGTGGTCGATGTCTACGCGGCGACGCTGCCGACGCTCGCGTTCGTGCCGGGGCTGCACATCAACTACGCCGAGACGGTGCTGCCGATGCGCGACGGGCTGCCGAAGCTCAGGGATTTCCCCGCCGCGTTCGGCGGCTCCGGCGAAACGGTGGCCGAATGATGCACGTGGAATAGGAGATGTACATGAAGATGCAGTGGACCAATTCCGCCATCGCGATCGCCGTCGCGCTGCTCGGCACGCTCGCCGTCGCGCGATGCGCGCCGGACGGCCCGGCCGAGGCCGGCCTCCCGGACCCGGCGAGCGAGAACACACAAAGCATCCCCTACGAGGGGTGGTTCAAGGACCGGCCGCAATAGCGCGGCCCCGCACTGATCCGTTCTTCAGAAGGAATAGCGCCATGACTCAGGCCCAAGCCACCGCGACCATCGATCTCTCCACCATCAAGAGCCGCCAGCAGGCCGCATGGGCCTCCGGCGACTACGCCGTCATCGGCACGACTCTCCAGATCGTCGGCGAGACGTTGTGCGAGGCGGTCGATCTCCGCAGCACCCAGCGCGTCCTCGACGTCGCCGCCGGCAACGGCAACGCGACGCTGGCGGCGGCGCGGCGCTTCGCCGACGTCGTCTCGACAGACTACGTCGAGTCGCTTCTGGATCGGGGGCGTGTCCGAGCGCAAGCCGAGGCGCTGCCGGTCGTCTTCCAGCAGGCCGACGCCGAGGCGCTCCCGTTCGGCGATGCGAGCTTCGACGTCGTGCTGTCGACGTTCGGGGTGATGTTCACCCCGAACCAGGAGCAGGCCGCGCGCGAATTGCTGCGCGTGTGCCGGCCGGGCGGCAAGATCGGCCTCGCCAACTGGACGCCGGAAAGCTTCATCGGCCGGTTGTTCGCGACGATCGCCAAGTACATCCCGCCCGCTCCGGGCGTGAAGTCGCCGGCGCTGTGGGGCAGGCGGGAGCACCTCGACGCGCTGTTCGGCCCTTCGGCGGTCATCACCGCCGCGCGGCGGAACTTCGTCTTCCGCTATCGCTCGGCCAATCATTGGGTCGCGGTCTTCCGCCAGTACTACGGCCCGATGGTGAAGGCGTTCGCCGCGCTCGACGAGGATGCGCGGGCGGCGCTGGAGCGGGACATCCACGCGCTGATCGACGCGTTCAACATCGCCGGCGATGGCACGCTCGTGCTGCCGAGCGAGTACCTCGAGGTCGTCGTCACCAAGCGCGCGTAGCGGCGACAGCTATTCCGCGTTCTCGCCGGTCGCTTCGGCCGCCTTGGCGACGATTTCCGGCGAGACGGTGTACAGCCGGTCGATGAGGGCGTGGATTTCCTCGCCGGTCATCGGGTTGTTGAGGTCGAGCTGGGTCTTGGCCGCCTCGGCCAGCAGCGCGGGGTCTCTCATCGTCTCGTCGAACGCGCGGCGCAGGACGTTGCCGATCTCGGCCGGCGTACCCGGCGGCAGCATGAACGGCCGCCCCATCTCCTGGCGCGAGAACACCAGCTCGAGGATGGCGCGCTGCTCGTCGTTCCTGGCGAGATCGACCACCACGGGGACATCGGGATACTTGCTGTGCGGCCGCAGCGAATCCTGCAGCAGCACGGTGACGCGGTCGTTGATCAGCCAGTCGGGGTTGCGGGTGATGATGCTGGAGTAGTGGTAGCTCGCCGTGCCCTCGATCTCGCCGCGCTCGATCGCGAGCGCGATGTCGCCGGTGCTCTTGTAGCCGGAGATGATCTTGAACCGGGTGCCGAGCACGCGGTTCATCACGTTCGGGAACACGACATTGCCCGAGGTCGGGCCGCCGCCGCCAACGAGGAAGTCGCGATGGAACACGTCGTCGATCGACTTGATCGGCACCGACTTCCACGCCAGCACGAGCCCGACCTCGCTGTTCATGCTGCCGATCCATACGTACCGCCGCGGATCGAAGCGTACGCCCTTCGATTTGAACAGCTCGGCGGTCGCGGTGCCGCCGCCGACGGTGCCGATCTGGCTGCCGTCCTTGGGCGCGACCTCGTACATGTAGTTGGCGGCGCGCAGCGTGCCGGCGCCCGGCATCAGCTTCACCATCATGCCCGGATTCCCGGGGATGTGGCGCGGGTAGTGGTTCATCAGCAGGCGGGCGTAGACGTCGTAGCCGCCGGTCTCGCCGCCGGAATTGATGACGATCGTCTTGCCCTTGAAGTAGTCGTCGGCCTGCGCCGGGGCGTCCCACACCGTCGCGGCCGCTGCAGCGATGACAGCCGCGCAGGCGACAACACCGACACGAGGGCGCACCGCGCGCTGCAACCATCCGTCCATCCGAGCCTCCCGTGGCTCCGCTGGCCGCGTGTGTTCGCGGCCGGCGTCTCTCGCGCGGCGTCCGCCTTATGCGGCGGATCGCCCCTGTATGTCCTAGTCCGACTTCGCGCCCTTCAGGACCTGGAGGTCCGGCTGAAGCTTGCTCGCTTCCGCGAGCTTGGCGACGAGGTTCTTCGGCGTGGCGTACACCCGCTTGATGATCGCCTGCATCTCCTCGCCGCTGGTCGGGTTGACCTCGAGGTCGAGCTTCGTCGCCTCGGCGATCAAGTCCTTGTCCTCCATCGCCTTGTCGAACGACCGCCGGAGCAGCGTCACGCGGTCGGCCGGCACGCCTTCGGGGAGGAAGTAGGGGCGGCCAAGCTGGAACCCGGTGAACTCGAGCTCCAGCAGCTTCGTCTGCTCGTCGTTCTCGGCGAGCTCGGTGACGAGCGGCACGTCGGGAAGGTCCGGGTGCTTCTTGAGGCCCATCTGGAACAGCACGACGAGCTCGCCCGAATCGATCCACGCGGCTTTCTGAGGCTTCAGACTCGTCCACGAGAACGTGCCGCGGCCGCCGGTCTCGCCGCGCTGCATCGCGAGGTTCATCTCGCTGCCGCCGGGATAGCCCGCGATGACCTTGAACTTGAGGCCGAGGACGTTGCGCAGCACGTACGGGACCACGACGCTCTCGGTGCCGACGCCGGTGCCGGCGACGATCAGCTCCTTGCTCTTGAGGTCGCGCCACGACTTGATGCCGGACGCCTTCGTCGCCACCGCGACGCTCGTGTCGGCGTTCATGCTGCCGAGCCAGTTGAGCTTCTGCGGGTCGTACTTGGCGTGGGACTCGTCGCCCCCGGTGAGCGGCTCGAACGGAATGCCGCGCTGCGGCGCGCCGATGTGCAGCCCGTCCTTCGGCGCGACGTTGGCGACGTAGCTGGTCATCACGAGTCCGCCGCCGCCCGGCATGTTCTTGACGATGACGTTCGGCTCACCGGGGATGTAGCGCCCGATGTGCTTCGCGAGCACGCGGGCATTGGTGTCGTAGCCGCCGCCCGGCGACAGCCCGACATAGACGGTCACGGTCTTGCCCTTGAACGCCGCCGCCGGGTCGCCCTGCGCCGCCGCGGTGGAGGCGGCGAGGGCGACGAGCGCGGCGACTCCGCCGGCACGAAGAACGTACGTCACTTTCATCTTGCTCTCCCTGTCTCTGATGACGCCGGTGTTCCGGTCGTCACTGCGCGGTCGTCATTCCGCGACGATGGTGTTCTCGAGGACGCCGATCTTCGAGATGTCGACCTCGACCTTGTCGCCCGCCTTCATGAACAGCGGCGGGTTGCGCTTGAAGCCGACGCCGCCCGGCGTTCCGGTCGAGATCACGTCGCCCGGATGGAGCTCGGTGAACGTGCTCACGTAGGCGATCACCACCGGAATCGGGAACAGCATCAGGTCGATGCCGGTCTGCTGGACGACCTGACCGTTGAGCCGCGTGGTCAGCGTCATCTGGTTGACGTCGGGGATCTCGTCGGCGGTGACCATCCACGGCCCGAAGCCGCCGGTGCGCGGGAAGTTCTTGCCCGGACTCCACTGCGGCGTGTGGTTCTGCCAGTCGCGCACGCTGCCGTCGTTGTAGCAGGAGTAGCCGGCGATAATGCCGAAGGCGTCGGCCTCCTTCACGTGGCGCGCCTTTTTGCCGATGATGACGGCGAGCTCGCCCTCGTAGTCGAGCATGTTCGACGCCTTCGGCTTCACCAGCGGCTGCTTGTGGCCGGTCTGGCTGTCGGCCCAGCGGATGAACAGCGCCGGGTTGTCCGTCGGCGCGCGGCCGGTCTCCTCGCGGTGCGCCTTGTAGTTGAGTCCCACGCAGACGATCTTGCCCGGGTTCGGGATCACCGGCAGGAACTCGATCGCGTCGAGCGACGCATCGGCGGTGCCGGTGGCGGCCTTCTTCGCCTCGTCGAGACCGCCCATGGCGATCAGCGACTTGAGGTCGGGATAGTTCGCGCCGAGCCGTTTGCCGAGGTCGATCACGCCGTTGCCGGAGACGACGCCGTAGGTGTCCTTGCCGTTGTGACGGAAACTGAGAAGCTTCATCGGATCTCTTCTTGCTTGGTTGGACGAAAGAAACGGATGTCTACGACCGCATCCACGCGCTGCCCCACAGGTTGAGCGTGCGCTGCTCGTGGGGCCATTCGCGGGTCGGTTGATCCTCGGTGAAGTGCTCGATCTCGGCCGAGAACTCGAGCGCATTGCCGTCGGGATCGTTGAGCATGAAGAACAGGTTGTTGCCGGGCCCGTGTCGCCCGGGTCCCCAGCCCACGGGAATGCGCAGGCTGGCGAGGTGATCCGCCCAGTCGCGGATGTCGTTCCAGGAGTTCACCTCGAACGCATAGTGGTCGAACTGCCGGCCGCGCGCGCGGAAGGTCGCGAAGCTGTGGTGCTCATGGTCCGAGCGCATGAAGATCGCGGTGGTATCGCGATCGCCGTCGAGCACGCGGTCGGAAACGAGGAAGCCGAGCTTGGTCACGAAATCGGCCATCGCCGGAAGCTGGTCCGAGGCGACGACGACATGCTGTAGCCGCCCCGGGCGCGCGTCGGGCTTCGCCGACTTGCTGCGGGGCACGCCGAACGCAAACTGCTCCCCATCCGGCAGATCGACGGCGAACGCGCCGTCGGCGAACAGCGGCGTCGGTGACGGGCGGCTGTTGATTCCCCTGGCGGCGATCTCGGCGCGGTATTTGGCGAGGCGCGCCTCGTCGGGCAGCGCGAATCCGGCGAACGCGAGCTTGTTCTTGGGTCCGGGAGCGATCAGGAGGTGGCGCTCGGCGCCGGCGACGTGGAACGCGCCGCCGATCTCGTTGACCTCGCCGTCGAGCACGTGCCCATAGAACTCGGCCAGCACCTTGGGCTGCTCGGAGGTGATCTGCACGTGGTGGAGCGTCGCCGGCCGAAGCGCCGAGGGTACTGTCATTGCTCTCCCCTGGATTGCCGTGCCCGCTCGTAGCGGGCAGGGCGGCGGATTATAGTCAGTTTCACCTACAACCCACAATTCGGGTGGAAACCGCCGAATTCGCGGCGATTTCAGAGCGCGGAGGCGACATGCCCGACGATCCCGCCAACGACGCGAAAGCCCGCGCCGCCGCGATCCAGGCGTCGCTCTCGCGCGAGCAGTGCTACGTGCTGATGATGCGGCCCAATCCCGACGCGCCGCCGATGCCTCGGCCGGCCGAGGAGATGCGGATCGTCCACCACGAGTACCTGTTGGACCTCGAGCGGCGCGGCGTGCTGTTCGGCGCCGGGCCGTTCGTCGACGAGACCGGCAACCGGGTCGGCGCCGGCATGATCATCATCCGGGCGGCGAACCGAAGCGAGGCCGAGTCGATCGGGCTGGCCGAGCCGTACACCGCGGCGGGGCAGCGGTTGATGGAGTTCATCCCGTGGCAGCGCAATGAAGGCTCGGTGCGCATCAACCTGCGATTCGCCGACGGTGTGCTCGAGGTGGATCGGCGCACGTACCGGCTCGTGAAGACGGATCAGGACCGGACGCCCGGGAAATAAATCCGCCTCCTTCGGTGTTGTCGCTTCAGGAAGCCGAAGGAGACTGGAATGCGCAAGGCACTCCTGGTTGTTCTCGTGGCGTCTGTTCTTTTGCCGGCGGCCGCTTGCACCGTCGCGCCGACCAATCTGCATCCGATCGCCGGCACCCGCGAAGGCACCGAGCAGTTCAAAGACGACAGCTCCGACTGACACGCGGCGCGCAGTCGATTGAAGGCGCGGTGCGTTTCGCCATCGCGCGGTTGAGATGAGTCAAAGCGCGTATCGGCGCCTCGGAGTAGACGAGGGAAACGGCGGCGCGACCGCCGGACAACGGCGACTCGCCGAACGCGGCTCGGCCGCAACAAAGAATAAAAAGAACAAATAACGCAAGGAGGTTACGATGACGAAGGTGCTCCTGCTCATGTTGCTCGCGTGCTCAGTGTTGTCGATCACCGCCTGCACCGTACGATCTCCGTCCACGGACCTGGCGCCGGTTGCCGGCAGCAGTGACATCAACGAACGCTTCAAGGACGAAGGGTCGGGCGAGTAACTGCCCACCACCTCGCGGCGCAAAAGCGGCTCCCCCATGGAGCCGCTTTTTTTGTCGGCGGCGTTCGGTCGGCCGGTTCGGTCCGCTTGAGGTGGATCAACGTGATCCTGTGCGCTCCGCGCTATGGATGACGCGTGGCGGATTCTCCGCCGGGGAGACGTGTGATGACATTACGTAGTGGGATGAAAGCGGGCGGCGGCGCGATTCTGAGCATGGCCTTGCTGGCCGGTCCGGCGCTGGCGCAACCCGGGCCGGGGCCTGGTCCGGGGCCCGGCGGAGGCGACGGCCCCGGCCGCTGGTACGGCTACGGTCCGCGCATGATGATGGGCTGGGGCGACGGATCGTACGGCGGACATGGCTGGCTGTTCGCCGTGGTCTGCCTCTTCGCTCTCATCGGCCTGATCGCCATCGTGATCGCGGTGACGAGGCTGCTCACCCACGGCGGATGTCCGTTCCATCGCCACGGCGGGCACGGCGGCCTGTCGGTGGTCGAGGAGCGCTACGCGCGCGGCGAGATCAACCGAGACGAATACCTGGAGAAGAAGCGCGACCTCTCGTCGCGCTGACCGAAGCGGTCAGCGGAAACGGGCGAGCGTCAGCCCGGTGAGATCGACGCCGGGTTCCTTCCCCGCGGCGAGCCGGGCGATGACGTGCGCGGATCCCGCCGACAGCGTCCAGCCCAGCGTGCCGTGCCCGGTGTTGAGAAGCAGGTTGCGGTACGGCGAGGGGCCGATGATCGGCGCGCCGTCCGGCGTGAGCGGGCGCAGCCCCGTCCACAGCGTCGCCTGCTCGGCGACGCTGGCGCCCGGGAAGAGATCGAGTCCGTCCATCAGCACGCTGCGCGCGCGGCGCTCGTTGAGCGTCGTGTCGTAGCCGCCGAACTCCGCCGTGCCGGCGATGCGCAGCCGGTCGCCGAGCGGTGTGATGACGACCTTGGCGTCCTCGTCGGTGACGGAGAGCGACGGCGCCGCGGCGCGGTTCACGATCGGCACCGTGGCCGAGTAGCCCTTCGCCGGCACGATCGGCAGGCGAAGACCGAGGGGCCTCGTCAGCAGCGGCGAATAGCTGCCGAACGCGAGCACGTAGAGATCGGCGTCGAGTCTGCCGTGGTCGGTCAGCACGCCGCCGATGCGATCGCCATCGGCCGTGATCGCGGTCACGTTGCAGTCGAATCTGAAGTCGACGCCCATGTCGGCCGCGCGTCGGGCGAGCTCGACCGTGAACAGATGGGCATCGCCGAATTGATCGTCGGGGCAGTACGTGGCCCCCGCGAGGCGGGGCAGGGCGGGGGCGAGCGCGGGCTCAAGCTGCCGGATGCGCTCGCGCTCGATCACCTCGAACGGCAGTCCGAGCTTGGCGAACTGCGCGGCGTCCTTGGCCGCGTCGTCGAACGTCGCCCTGTCGCGGAAAACGTGGAGGATGCCGCGCGAGCGGTGCTCGAACCCGACCTGCGTCTCGGCGACGATCGACGCCAACGCGTCGCGGCTCAGCAGCGCAAGACGCAGGATGTTGGCCATGTTGCGGTCGGCGCGCGCCGGCAGGCAATTGGCGAGGAACTCGATCGTCCAGCGCCATAGCGTCGGGTCGAGACGCGGACGGAACACGAGCGGCGCCTCGGCCTTGCCGAGCCACTTGAGGACAAGCCGCGGCACGTGGGGATTTGCCCACGGACGAGCGCCGGAGGCCGAAAGCTGGCCGCCGTTGGCGAAGCTCGTCTCCTCGCCGGGAGCGGAGCGGCGGTCGACGACCGTGACGGAATGGCCGTCACGAGCGAGGGCGTAACTGGTCGTGGTGCCGACCACGCCGGCACCGAGCACGAGAACCTTCACGGGACTGTCCCTTGGGTCGGCCGGGAATGCGGCCGCGAGGTGCTCCTTATATAGGGGGCGCGGCGAAATTGGGCCAGAACCTGGACGCCAGGCGCACGCGTTTCGCGCGGGCGCACGCGTTTATCGTATAAGGGGAGCATGGGTCGGCCTCCTCGCATTCGATCGCGCGACGACAATCCCGCGCGTGCCGTGATCACCCGCCTCGGCGGTATTCGGGCACTGGCGCGGCTGCTCGGCGTTCCGGCGACGACCGTGCAGGGCTGGCACGAGCGCGGGACCATCCCCGCGCGCCGTCAGCAGGACGTGCTGCGCGCCGCGGAGCGGTCCTCGGTTCCGCTGCTGCCCGAGGACTTCTTCGCCGCGCCGGTGGAAACGCCGGCCGCGCCTGTCCGCGGGCTCGAGGTCCTGTCGGTCGCGGACATGGCCGCAGCCGATCGCCAGACGATCGAGGCGGGCACGCCCGGCATCGCGCTGATGGAAGCGGCGGGGCGCGCGGTGGCGGATGACGTGCGCGGACGGTATCCGGGCCGACCGGTGGTCGTGCTGTGCGGACCCGGCAACAACGGCGGCGACGGCTTCGTCGCGGCGCGTCATCTCTCCGAGGCGGGGCACCGGGTCCGCGTCGCGCTCCTCGGCGACCGCGCAACGTTGAAGGGCGATGCGGCGATCGCGGCGGCCATGTACGACGCCGATGCCGTGCCGCTCTCCGAGAGCGTGCTGGATTGGGCCGAGGGCGCGGTCGTCGTCGATGCGCTGTTCGGAGCCGGGCTCACGCGTCCACTGGAAGGCGTCGCCCTGGCTGTCGTCGGCGAGCTGAATCGGCGGCGGCTGCCGGTGATCGCCGTCGACCTTCCGTCCGGAGTCCACGGAGATACCGGCCGCGTCCTCGGCACGGGCGAGGGCGCACCGAGTGCCGTGGCAACAGTGACGTTCTTTCGCAAGAAAGCCGCCCACCTGCTTGTTCCCGCACGGGAATTGTGCGGAGACGTCCGTGTCGCAGATATCGGGATTCCCGAGTCCATGCTCGACACCATCCGCCCGCGGACAGCCGAGAACGCGCCGGAGCTCTGGGCCGGTGCCTTCCCGTGGCCGAGGCTCAGCGGACATAAGTACAGCCGAGGGCATGCGGTCGTCGTCGGCGGCGCCGCGATGACCGGCGCCGGGCGTCTTGCGGCCCGCGCCTGCCAGCGCGTCGGCGCCGGCCTCGTCACGGTTGCCTCTCCGCCCGAGGCGCTCCCGATCTACGCCGCGGCGATGGCAGGTGTGCTCACGATGCCGATCGCCCATCCTGCGGACTTTGCGGCGCTTCTCGACGACCCGCGCAAGAATGCCGTTCTGCTCGGTCCGGGGAACGGCGCTACCCCGGCGACCCGGGCCCATGTCCTGCTGGCGCTCGAGGCTGGGCGGGTGTGTGTGCTCGACGCCGACGCCCTGACCGTGTTCGCCGATCGGCCGCAGGACCTGGTGGAGGCGCTCAAGGCCGCCGCCGATCGCCGCGGCGGGCCCGCCGCGGTGCTGACGCCCCATGACGGCGAGTTCGCCCGACTGTTCCGGCGCGCCGCCACGATCGACCTTACCGCCGGAAAGCTCGAACGCGCCCGGACGGCGGCTTCGGTCACCGGTGCCGTGATGCTGCTCAAGGGGGCGGATACCGTGATTGCCCATCCCGATGGTCGCGCCCGCATCAATGGCAATGCGCCGCCGACGCTGGCCACGGCGGGGGCCGGGGACGTGCTGGCGGGGATCATTGTCGGTCTGATCGCCCAGGGAATGGATCCGTTCGACGCGGCGTGCGCCGGCGCCTGGATTCACGGGGCGGCCGCGGATTCGTTCGGGCCCGGGCTGATCGCCGAGGATGTACCCGACCTCGTGCCCGGGGTTTTACGAGCGCTTAAGCAAGTTACCAACGCTTAAGCAAACCGCACCCGAAACCCGGCTCGGCGTGGCGTTGTTCCGGCGGCAACAGGCACCCTGAAAAAAGGCGGGCGAACAGGTCCGTCCGCAAGGTTCGATTTACTAGCAAAAGCCTTGAAAATTTTCGTCAAACATCGGCGCTGCTTTAACCCGTGGTTAAAGGCTGCTCCTGTAAAAGTGAAGTACTGGTGATAGCGCGATAACACGCACAAACGTTTTGGCGAATTCCCATGCAGTCGATGTTGAAACAGCAGTTGAAGTTGGTGGAGACCGCGATGTTCGCCCGGCTTCGCTTCGCCCGGAAGGCGCCAGACCTCGATGCGATCCGCACCGGGGCGGTCTACCGCCGCGTTCGCGCCGACCGCACCGTGGAAACCGCCAAGGTCATCGCCATCGACAACGACCCGTTCGGCATCCCCCACGTCCGCTACGAGGTGGTCTTCAGCCGCCCCGACCGCGCGCCGCTCGCCCAGGGGCCGCGCATCCTCGCCCTCCAGCGGTTCGCCGAAACCTACGCCGCCTGATCCCCCGCCCGTCGCGCTCCGCGCGGCGGGTTTTGTGTTTCCGGACCCGCCGTGCCCCCGCGGCGGGTTTGCCGTATCTGGGCGTCGGGGCGGCTCTCCGGCGCCGGGTTCGGCCGGCCGGCGGGCCCCACTTGCCTCCGCCAAGAGGGTAGCGAGGACGCTTTTTCAATGCTAAGACCCATGCCCCTACGCGGGGGCGGGCACCTTCGCCGTACGCGTTCCTTAAATCCTTGTGAGCGCCGCCGCGAACTGCTGCTTTTGCGGGCGTGGCGGAACTGGTAGACGCACTGGATTTAGGTTCCAGCGACGCAAGTCGTGGGGGTTCAAGTCCCTCCGCCCGCACCAGCGCACGACGCGCCGTCCCAGGCGCGCGCCGAGACCGTAACGAGGAGTTCCATGCAGGTCGTTGAAACCACCACCGAGGGCTTGAGCCGCGAGCTCCTCATTACCGTCCCCGCCGCCGAGATCGAGGCCGAGATCGAGACCCGCCTCAAGGAGATCGGCACGCGCGTGGCGCGTCCGGGGTTCCGGCCGGGCAAGGTGCCGATGGCTATCCTGCGCAAGGAATACGCGCCGTCGCTGATGGGCGAGGTGCTCGAGCGCACCGTGTCGACGAACACCGAGAAGGCGCTGGCCGACCGCAACCTGAAGCCGGCCGCCCAGCCCAAGGTCGAGATCAAGTCGTTCGCCGAGGGCGCCGACCTGCAGTATTCCGTCCGCGTCGACCTGATGCCGGAGGTCGGGCCGTTCGACTTCTCGACGGTCGAGGTCGAGCGCCTGGTCGTCGACGTCACCGAAAAGGACGTCGATGAGGCGCTGCAGCGCGTCGCCAACGAGCAAAAGACCTACACCGCGATCGCCGAAGACCGTCCGGCCGAGAACACCGACGCGATCCTCGTCGACTTCGTCGGCCGCGTCGACGGCAACGCCTTCGACGGCGGCTCGGCCAAGGACTTCCAGCTCGACCTGTCATCGACCGGATTCATCCCGGGGTTCATCGAGGGACTGATCGGGGTCCGCAAGGGCGAGAAGCGCACCGTGAAGGTGAAGTTCCCCGAGAGCTACGGCGCCAAGGACCTCGCCGGCAAGGACGCCGAGTTCGAGGTCGACGTGAAGGAGATCCGCGCCCGCTCGACGATGGCGGTCGACGACAAGCTCGCGCAGCGGCTCGGGTTCGAGACGCTCGACGCGGTGAAGACCGCGATCCGCGAGCGGCTGGGCCAGGAATACGCCCAGGTCGCGCGCCAGCGCGTGAAGCGGAATCTGCTCGATGCGCTGTCGGACAAGGTGAAGTTCGAAGTGCCGTCCGGGATGGTCAACGACGAGTTCAAGACCATCTGGCAGGCGATGAAGCAGCAGCAGAATCCCGGCCATGGCGAGGAAGGTCACGTCCACGACGAGCACTGCGACCATGACCACGATCACGGTCATGCCGAGCAGGAGGTGAAGCCGCCGGCGACGCCGGAGGAGGCGAAGGAGCAGGAGGAGTACCGCACCATCGCGGAGCGCCGCGTGCGCCTCGGCCTGTTCCTGTCCGAGATCGGCCGCAGCAACAACATCGAGGTCACCAACGAGGACCTGTCGCGCGCGATCGCCAACGAGGCGCGCCGCTTCCCCGGCCAGGAGCGCCAGGTCGTCGAGTTCTACAAGACCAACCAGCAGGCGCAGGCGCGGCTGCGCGCGCCGATCTTCGAGGACAAGGTCGTCGACTTCATTCTCGAACTCGCCAAGGTGAAGGACCGCAAGATCGCGGTCGCCGATCTCACCGCCGAGCTGGAGAAGGACAAGGACGAGTAGGGCGGACGGCCCGGCAGACGCCGGGCGCCGTTTATCTCCGTAGAGGACAGGATCAGATGGCTGAGCGCGATTGGGCTGACTTCACGATGAACACCCTGGTGCCGATGGTGGTCGAGCAGACCAACCGCGGCGAGAGGGCCTACGACATCTATTCGCGCCTGTTGAAGGAGCGGATCATCTTCCTGGTGGGCCCGGTCCACGACGGCATGGCGAGCCTGATCTCGGCCCAGCTTCTGTTCCTCGAGGCAGAGAACCCGAACAAGGACATCGCGCTCTACATCAACTCCCCGGGCGGCGTGGTCACGTCGGGCCTCGCCATCTACGACACCATGCAGTACATCCGCCCCGACGTGACGACGCTGTGCATCGGTCAGGCTGCGTCGATGGGCTCGCTGCTGCTCGCCGGCGGCGCCGCCAACAAGCGCTTCGCCCTGCCCAACGCCCGCATCATGATCCACCAGCCGTCGGGCGGCGTTCAGGGGCAGGCCGCCGACATCGAGATCCAGGCGCGCGAGATCCTCTTGCTGCGCGCCCGCCTCAACGGCATCTACGCCAAGCATACCGGCCGTGAAATCGAGGCCATTGAACGGGCGATGGATCGCGACAAGTTCATGACGCCGGAGGAGGCCAGGGATTTCGGCCTCATCGACCAGGTGGTCACGAGCCGCCCGGTCGCCGCCGCCGAGGCGACGCCCGCCTGACGCGCCGCACGGCGAACTGATCCCCGCAGGCGTGGCATGCGCGCTCGCGCACGCGATGCCGGCGGGAACTTCGCGACGCCCGCAACCGTTTAAGGCTCAAGCTATTGAAGCATTGGGCCGTTTCGTCATTTAACGGAATGTTGAGCGCGCTCTGCTGGAATGACCTTCCTGCGCGCGGTTGCCGTTGACGGAACACAATAGGTTGGGTCTGGACTCGCGGATTAACGTTGTCGACCCCATTTCACTGTGTCTAACATGAAGCTCGGGTGGGTGGCTGTGAGGCGGGTGGCCGTCACTCCCGGGGGTCAGAGGATGGAGTTTCTATGAGTAAGGCGAGCGGCGGCGAGTCCCGGAGCACCCTCTACTGTTCCTTCTGCGGCAAGAGCCAGCATGAGGTTCGGAAGCTCATCGCGGGGCCGACGGTCTTCATCTGCGACGAGTGCGTCGAGCTCTGCATGGACATCATCCGTGAGGAGCACAAGACGACGCTCGTCCGCTCCCAGGACGGGGTCCCGACCCCGCGCGAGATCTGCGCCGTCCTCGACGACTACGTGATCGGCCAGTCGCGCGCCAAGCGCGTGCTCTCGGTCGCCGTCCACAACCACTACAAGCGGCTCTCCCACGGTCAGAAGGCGACCGACGTCGAGCTCGCGAAGTCGAACATCCTGCTGGTCGGCCCGACCGGCACCGGCAAGACGCTCCTCGCGCAGACGTTGGCGCGCATCCTCGACGTGCCGTTCACGATGGCCGATGCGACGACGCTCACCGAGGCGGGCTACGTCGGCGAGGACGTCGAGAACATCATCCTCAAGCTGCTGCAGTCGGCCGACTACAATGTCGAGCGCGCGCAGCGCGGCATCGTCTACATCGACGAGGTCGACAAGATCTCGCGCAAGTCCGAGAACCCCTCGATCACCCGCGACGTGTCGGGCGAGGGCGTGCAGCAGGCGCTGCTCAAGATCATGGAAGGCACGGTCGCGAGCGTGCCGCCGCAGGGCGGGCGCAAGCATCCGCAGCAGGAATTCCTGCAGGTGGACACGACCAACATCCTGTTCATCTGCGGCGGCGCCTTCGCCGGCCTCGAGAAGATCATCGCCTCGCGCGGCCGGGGCACCTCGATCGGCTTCGGCGCCGACGTGCGCGCGCCCGAGGATCGCAAGACCGGCGAGCTCCTGCGCGATGTCGAGCCCGAGGACCTGCTCAAGTACGGCCTCATTCCCGAGTTCATCGGTCGTCTGCCCGTCGTGGCGACGCTCGAGGACCTCGACGAGGAGGCGCTGATCGAGATCCTGACCACGCCGAAGAACGCGCTCGTCAAGCAGTACCAGCGCCTGTTCGAGATGGAGAACGTGCGTCTCCAGATCACCCAGGACGCGCTGCGGGCGATCGCGCGCAAGGCGCTCAACCGCAAGACCGGCGCGCGCGGCCTGCGCACCATCATGGAGACCATCCTCCTCGACACCATGTTCGAGCTGCCAGGGCTCGACGGGGTGGAAGAGGTGGTGATCAACCGCGAGGTGGTGGAAGGCCGGGCGAAGCCGCTCTACATCTACTCCGAGCGTCGGGAGGACGCCGCCCCGACGAGCGCGTGATCGAGCAGCCGGCCGGAGCCGGACTTGGACCTGCGGTGGCGTGCCCCTTGAATGAAATCCGGTGGCACGCCATTTGCTTGTTTGACTGAAGCGTAAGTGACGCAAACATAGTCGACGGAATTCAGTCACGTTCCGCCCCTCCGTCCGGGGCCCAGGAGATACCCCAGTATGAGCGATCAACCCAAGACCCCGACGTCCCCCACCACGAAAGCCGGCGAGGTCTACGCCGTGCTTCCGCTCCGGGACATCGTGGTGTTCCCGCACATGATCGTCCCGCTGTTCGTCGGACGCGAGAAGTCCGTCCGCGCGCTGGAGGAGGTCATGGGCGGCGACAAGCAGATCCTGCTCGTCGCCCAGAAGAACGCGGCCCAGGACGATCCGCAGCCTGGCGACATCCATTCGGTCGGCACCGTCGGCACGGTGCTCCAGCTCCTCAAGCTCCCCGACGGCACCGTGAAGGTGCTGGTCGAGGGCGTGAAGCGTGCGCGCATCACCGGCTTCGTCGACAACGACAATTACTTCCAGGCCACCGCCGAGGGACTCGACGAGCGCCCGCAGGAGGCGCGCGAGACCGAGGCGCTGGCGCGCTCGGTCGTCACCGAGTTCGAGCAGTACATCAAGCTCAACAAGAAGATCCCGCCCGAGGTCCTGGTCTCGCTCAACCAGATCGAGGATCCGAGCAAGCTCGCCGACACCGTCGCGTCGCATCTCCAGCTCAAGATCGCCGAGAAGCAGACGCTGCTCGAGACCGAGTCGGTCGCGGAGCGGCTGGAGAAGGTCTACGCCCACATGGAGTCGGAGATCGACGTCCTCCAGGTGGAGAAGCGCATCCGCAACCGCGTCAAACGGCAGATGGAGAAGACGCAGCGCGAGTACTACCTGAACGAGCAGCTCAAGGCGATCCAGAAGGAGCTCGGCGAGGGCGAGGACGGCAAGGACGAGGCCTCCGAGCTCGAAGAGCGGATCAAGAAGACCAAGCTCTCCAAGGAAGCGCGCGAGAAGGCGCTGGCCGAGGTCAAGAAGCTCCGGACCATGGGGCCGATGTCGGCCGAAGCCACGGTCGTGCGCAACTACCTCGACTGGATGCTGTCGATTCCGTGGAAGAAGCGCACCAAGACCAAGGACGACATCCGTCACGCCGAGAAGGTTCTCGACGCCGACCACTTCGGCCTCGAGAAGGTGAAGGAGCGCATCCTCGAGTACCTCGCCGTGCAGCAGCGCATGGGCAAGGTGAAGGGGCCGATCCTGTGCCTCGTCGGACCGCCCGGCGTCGGCAAGACCTCGCTCGGCAAGTCGATCGCCAAGGCGACCGGACGCAACTTCGTGCGCATGTCGCTCGGCGGCGTGCGTGACGAGGCGGAGATCCGCGGCCATCGCCGGACCTACATCGGCTCCATGCCCGGCAAGATCATCCAGGGCATGAAGAAGGCGAAGTCGTCGAACCCGCTGTTCCTCCTCGACGAGGTCGACAAGCTCGGCGCGGACTTCCGCGGCGATCCGTCGTCGGCGCTGCTCGAGGTGCTCGACCCGGAGCAGAACGGCACGTTCAACGATCACTACCTCGAGGTGGACTACGACCTCTCGGACGTGATGTTCGTCACGACAGCGAACACGCTGCGCATGCCGCAGCCACTGCTCGACCGCATGGAGATCATCCGCATCCCCGGCTACACCGAGGACGAGAAGCTCGAGATCGCCAAGCGGCACCTCATCCCGAAGCAGCGCGAGCAGCACGGGCTCAAGGAGGAGGAGTGGCAGATCACCGACGAGGCGATGCTCGACCTGATCCGCTACTACACCCGCGAGGCGGGCGTCCGTAACCTCGAGCGCGAGGTCGCGAACCTCGCGCGCAAGGCGATCAAGGAGATCGTCGGCGGCAAGGCCGACAAGCTCCGGCTCACCCGCAAGAACCTCGGCAAGTATGCCGGCGTGCGCCGCTTCCGCTATGGCGAGGCGGAGGCGGAGGATCTCGTCGGCGTGGTCACCGGGCTGGCCTGGACCGAGGTCGGCGGCGAGCTCCTGTCGATCGAGGCGGTGGTCATGCCCGGCAAGGGCAAGACGATGATCACCGGCAAGCTCGGCGACGTGATGCAGGAGTCGGTGCAGGCCGCGCGCAGCTACGTGCAGTCCCGCGCCGTCGCCTTCGGCATCAAGCCGACGCTGTTCGACCGTCGTGACATCCACGTCCACGTGCCCGAGGGCGCCACGCCCAAGGACGGCCCGTCGGCGGGCGTCGCGATGGGGACCGCGATCGTCTCGGCGCTGACGCAGATCCCGGTGCGCAAGGACATCGCCATGACCGGCGAGATCACGCTCCGCGGCCGCGTCCTGCCGATCGGCGGCCTCAAGGAGAAGCTGCTCGCGGCGATGCGCGGCGGCATCGGCACGGTGCTGATCCCGAAGGAGAACGAGAAGGACCTGGCGGAGATCCCCGACAACGTGAAGAAGGGGCTCGACATCATCCCGGTCTCCGACGTCGACGAGGTGCTGCGGCACGCCCTCATCCGGCCGCTGGTCCCGATCGAATGGACCGAGCCGGAGGAGGCTCAGGTTCCCGCCAAGCCGGCGGACGGCGAGCACGGTGTCGTCACCCACTAGGTGACGACACCCGCTTCCGCCTCCGCGGAAACACCGCAGATACGCGCAAAATACGGGGAAAACTCGGCCGCGGGCGATTGACGCCCGCGGTTTTTCGCGTTCTAGTCCCTCTGTTGATTTCGGCTGGTCACCGTGCCCTGGTCGAAAGCGATCTACTGCAAAGAGGGGGTATCAAGGTGAATAAGAACGATCTCGTGGCCGCGGTGGCGTCCAACACCGGACTGTCCAAGGCGGACTCCACGCGTGCCGTGGACGAAGTATTCGATGTCATCACCAAGTCCCTGAAGAAGGGCGACGAAGTCCGGCTGGTCGGCTTCGGAACGTTTGTCGTGTCGAAGCGTGCCGCTACGCAGGGCCGCAACCCGCGTACCGGAGAGGCGATTCAGATTCCCGCGTCCAAGCTGCCGAAGTTCCGCGCCGGCAAGGGTCTCAAGGACGCCGTCAACTAAGCGTCGCCGTAGGTTTCGTACCCGTTCCGAACCGGCTGCTGCGGCAGCCGGTTTTTCTTTGCGCTCGTCGGCGCCGCCGTCGCGCGCTATCACTACGCCGCGAGCCTGTGCGGGGGGCGGTTAGCTCAGCCGGTAGAGCGCTTGCTTTACACGCAAGATGTCGGCGGTTCGATCCCGTCACCGCCCACCACGCACGGCGGCTCGCGACGTCGCCGCTGAAAGGCGGCGTTTACCTCATCCGGTGCGGCGCAAGTCCCTGAGTTCGTTGGCGCGCAACCGGACATTCCTTGACAGGGCGGAGGGCGCGCAGTACACCACGGCCCTCGCGCCGCCGGGCTTGCCGGGAGGCCGAATCCCTCTGCGGGGGTGTAGCTCAGCTGGTTAGAGCGCCGGCCTGTCACGCCGGAGGCCGCGGGTTCAAGTCCCGTCACTCCCGCCACTCTTCTCCACACTCAAGCCTTCGACGCCGACGGTGCGCTGAAGCGTCGCTCGCGACGGTCTCGGATCGGCGCTGCGCGCAGCCCGGATAAGACTGTTCTGCGGGGCTTTTTCTGGAAAGTTTGCTTTGCAATAAGCCGTGGGATTCCTATATTCCCACCACACGAATTCGCCCGCTCTCCCGCCCGCCGGAAGGTTTTCAATGCAGGCGCTCCTGACCGCCTACCTGCCGATTCTGATCTTCCTCGGCATCGCCGTCGCGTTGGCGGCGATCCTGGTCGGCGCGTCCTACATCGTCGCCCGGCAGCGCCCGGACACCGACAAACTGGCGGCCTACGAGTGCGGTTTCGAGCCCTTCGAGGACGCGCGTCGGCGCTTCGACGTGCGTTTCTACCTCGTGTCGATCCTGTTCATCATCTTCGACCTCGAGGTCGCGTTTCTGTTTCCGTGGGCGGTCGCGTTCGGCGACATCGGCAACTTCGGCTTCTGGTCGATGGTCGTGTTCCTCGCCGTCCTGACGGTGGGTTTCGTCTACGAGTGGCGCAAAGGCGCGCTGGAGTGGGAATGACCGACACCGCACTTCTCCGTCCCGGCGACGTTCCTCCGGCGAGCGGCAATCCCGCGCTCGACGCGGCGGTCGCCGAGATCCAATCGAAGGGCTTCCTCGTCACCCAGCTCGACAACCTGGTGAACTGGGCGCGGACCGGGTCGCTGTGGCCGATGACCTTCGGTCTCGCGTGCTGCGCCGTCGAGATGATGCAGACCGCGGCGTCGCGTTACGACCTCGACCGCTTCGGCGTGGTGTTCCGTCCGAGCCCGCGCCAGTCCGACGTGATGATCGTCGCCGGCACGCTGACCAACAAGATGGCTCCGGCGCTGCGTCGCGTGTACGACCAGATGGCGGAGCCGCGGTGGGTCATCTCGATGGGGTCGTGCGCCAACGGCGGCGGCTACTACCATTACTCGTACTCCGTGGTGCGCGGCTGCGACCGCGTCGTTCCGGTGGACGTCTACGTGCCCGGCTGCCCGCCGACCGCCGAGGCGCTTCTCTACGGAATTCTTCAGCTCCAGAAGAAGATCCGCCGCACCTCCACCATCGCCCGCTGATCGGATCTCGTCGTGACGCTGCCCACCACCGAAGGCCTGAAGGCGCTGGCCGATGCCCTCGCGCAGAAGTTTCCCGGCGAGGAGCGGGGGACGATCGTCCGCGGCGAGCTCACCGTTCCCGTCGGCCGCGAATCGCTGATCGCGGTGGCCACGGCGCTCCGCGACGATCCCGCGTTCCGGTTCACGATCCTGCTCGACATTTGCGGCGTCGATTATCTCGACCGGCCGCAGCGCTTCGAGGTCGTCTATCACCTGCTGTCGATCCGCCATAACCGTCGCATCCGCCTCAAGGTCGTCACCGATGCCGTCACTCCGGTGCCCTCGCTGGCGGGCGTGTTCCCGACCGCGGGCTGGTTCGAGCGCGAGGCGTGGGATCTCTACGGCATCCTGTTCTCCGGCCACCCCGATCTCCGCCGCATCCTCACCGACTACGGTTTCGAGGGGCACCCGCTGCGCAAGGACTTCCCGCTCACCGGCTTCGTTCAGGTCCGCTACGACGAGGAGCAGAAGCGCGTCGTCAACGAGCCGGTCAAGCTGACGCAGGAGTTCCGCACCTTCGACTTCCTGAGCCCGTGGGAAGGCCAGCCGCCGCACGGCAACCTGCTGCCCGGCGACGAGAAGGCCGACGTGCCGCCGAACGCCCCCGTGTCGCCCACGGTGCCGGCCGGTCCAACCCCTCCGACAAAGGGCTGAGCCGTGCCCGAGCAGAAGATCGAGAACTACACGATGAACTTCGGGCCGCAGCACCCTGCGGCCCACGGCGTGCTGCGCCTCGTGCTGGAGATGGACGGCGAGATCGTCGAGCGCGCCGATCCGCACATCGGGCTCCTGCATCGCGGCACCGAGAAGCTGATCGAGTACAAGACCTACTTGCAGGCGCTGCCGTACTTCGACCGGCTCGACTACGTCGCTCCGATGAACCAGGAGCACAGCTACGCGCTCGCCGTCGAGAAGCTGCTCGGCATCACCGTGCCGCCGCGCGCCCAGTACATCCGCGTGCTGTATGCGGAGATCAGCCGCATCCTCAACCACATCCTCAACATCACCGCGATGGCGCTCGACGTCGGCGCGATGACGCCGTTCCTGTGGGGCTTCGAGGAGCGCGAGAGGCTGATGGAGTTCTACGAGCGCGCCTCGGGCGCGCGGCTCCACGCCGCGTACTTCCGTCCGGGCGGCGTCCACCAGGACCTGCCGCCGTCGCTGCTCGAGGACATCGCGGAGTTCTGCGACACGTTCCCGAAGTTCATCGACGACACCGACGATCTCCTCACCGAGAACCGCATCTTCCGGCAGCGCACGGTCGACATCGGCCGCGTCAGCACCGAGGACGCGCAGGCGTGGGGCTTCACCGGCCCGATGCTCCGCGCGTCGAACGTGCCGTGGGACCTGCGCAAGGCGCAGCCCTACGACGCCTATGCCGACATGCAGTTCGACATCCCGGTCGGCAAGACCGGCGACTGCTTCGATCGCTACCTCGTCCGCCTCGAGGAGATGCGCCAGAGCCTCCGCATCATGCGCCAGTGCCTCGAGCGCATGCCGTCGGGCCCGGTGCTGATCGACGACAACAAGATCTCGCCGCCGCGCCGCGGCGAGATGAAGCGTTCGATGGAAGCGCTCATCCACCACTTCAAGCTCTACACCGAGGGCTATCACGTGCCCGCCGGCGAGGTGTACGTGGCGACCGAGGCGCCCAAGGGCGAGTTCGGCGTCTATCTCGTCTCCGACGGCACCAACCGTCCGTACCGGTGCAAGATCCGCGCGCCGGGCTTCGCCCATCTCGAGGCGCTCGATTTCATGTCGAAGGGACACATGCTGGCGGACGTCGTTGCGATCATCGGCTCGCTCGACATCGTGTTCGGGGAGATCGACCGATGACCAGCACCGCGGTTCCGCTGAAGCCGCAGGGCGCGCCGTTCGCGTTCAACGCCGACAACGAGGCGCTCGCGACCAGGATCGTCGCCCGCTACCCGCAGGGCCGCCAGGCGAGCGCGGTGATCCCGCTGCTCGATCTGGCCCAGCGCCAGTGCGGCGGCTGGCTCCCCAAGGAGGCGGTCGAGTACGTCGCCAACCGCCTCGGCATGCCGCTGATCCGCGTCTACGAGGTCGTGACCTTCTACACGATGTTCAATCTGTCGCCGGTGGGCAGGCACGTCATCGGCGTGTGCACGACGACCCCGTGCGCCCTGCGCGGCTCGGCGGAGATCGTCGACGCCTGCCGCAAGCGGCTCGGCATCGATCTCGACGAGACCACCGCCGACGGCACCTTCACGCTCACCGAGGTCGAGTGCCTCGGCGCCTGCGTCAACGCGCCGATGGTGCAGATCGGCGACGATTTCTACGAGGACCTCGATCCGCAGTCGATGACCCGCATCATCGACGCGTTCGCGCGCGGCGAGACGCCGAAGCCGGGCCCGCAGTCCGGCCGCCGCACGTCGGAGCCGCAGGGCGGACCGACGACGCTCAAGGAATTCCAGGGGAAGACGCGCTGATGTTGGACGACAAGGACCGCATCTTCACCAACCTGTACGGGTTCGAGGACTGGCGCCTCGCCGGCGCGCGCGCGCGCGGCGACTGGGACGGCACGACGGACATCCTCGCCAAGGGTCGCGACTGGATCATCAACGAGATGAAGGCGTCCGGCCTGCGCGGCCGCGGCGGCGCCGGCTTCCCCACCGGCGTGAAGTGGTCGTTCATGCCGAAGCAGTCCGACGGCCGTCCGTCGTACCTCGTCATCAACGCCGACGAGGGCGAGCCGGGCACCTGCAAGGACCGCGACATCATGCGCCACGACCCGCACAAGCTGGTCGAGGGCGCGCTGATCGCGAGCTTCGCCTGCGGCGCGAACACCTGCTACATCTACATTCGCGGCGAGTTCAAGCGCGAGGCCGAGAACCTCGAGGCGGCCATCGAGGAGGCCTATGCGGCGGGGCTCGTCGGCAAGAACGCCTGCGGCTCGGGCTTCGATTTCGACGTCTACGTCCATCGCGGCGCCGGCGCGTACATCTGCGGCGAGGAAACGGCGCTCATCGAGAGCCTCGAAGGCCGCAAGGGCCAGCCGCGCCTGAAGCCGCCGTTCCCCGCGGGCGCCGGCCTCTACGGCTGCCCGACCACCGTCAACAACGTCGAGTCGATCGCGGTCGCGCCGACCATCCTGCGCCGCGGCGCCGCGTGGTTCGCGGGACTCGGACGTCCCAACAACACCGGCACCAAGGTGTTCTGCATCTCCGGCCACGTGAACAAGCCGTGCAACGTGGAAGAGGTGATGGGCATCCCGATGCGCGAGCTGATCGAGAAGCACGCCGGCGGTGTCCGCGGCGGCTGGGACAACCTGCTCGCCGTGATCCCGGGCGGCTCGTCGGTTCCGCTGCTGCCGAAGTCGATCTGCGACGACGTGCTGATGGACTTCGACTCCTTGCGCGCCGTGCAGTCGGGCCTCGGCACCGCCGCGGTCATCGTCATGGACAAGTCGACCGACGTGGTCGCCGCCATCGCGCGGCTCTCCAAGTTCTACAAGCACGAGAGCTGCGGGCAGTGCACGCCGTGCCGTGAGGGCACCGGCTGGATGTGGCGCGTCATGGAGCGCCTGGTCGTCGGCAAGGCCGAGGTCGAGGAGATCGATCTGCTGCTCGACGTCTCCAAGGAGATCGAGGGCCACACCATCTGCGCGCTGGGCGACGCCGCGGCGTGGCCGATCCAGGGCCTGATGCGTCATTTCCGTCCCGAGGTCGAGCGCCGCATCCGCGAGTACGCCGGCGCGAGCCGGGCCGCCTGAGGAAGTATCGATGCCGAAGCTCACCATCGACGGCAAGGAAGTCGAAGTCCCCGCCGGGTCCACCGTGATCCAGGCGTGCGAGGTCGCGGGCATCGAGATCCCGCGCTTCTGCTACCACGAGCGGCTGTCGATCGCCGGCAACTGCCGCATGTGCCTGGTCGAGATGGAGAAGTCGCCGAAGCCGATCGCGTCGTGCGCGATGCCGGCGGCCGACGGCATGGTGATCAAGACCGACACGCCGATGGTGCACAAGGCGCGCAAGGGCGTGATGGAGATGCTCCTCATCAACCATCCGCTCGACTGCCCGATCTGCGACCAGGGCGGCGAGTGCGACCTCCAGGACCAGGCGCTGTTCTACGGCTTCGACCGCTCGCGGTTCCTCGAGCAGAAGCGCGCGGTGAAGGACAAGGATTTCGGTCCGCTGATCGAGACGCACATGACGCGCTGCATCCACTGCACGCGCTGCATCCGCTTTGCGTCCGAGGTGGCCGGCACCGACGATCTCGGCGCGCTCGGCCGCGGCGAGAACATGGAGATCAGCACGTATCTCGATGCCATCGTCGGCTCGGAGCTGTCGGGCAACGTCATCGACCTGTGCCCGGTCGGCGCGCTGCTGTCGAAGCCGTACGCGTTCAACGCGCGGCCGTGGGAGCTGTCGCACACCGAGTCGGTCGACGCGATGGACGCGCTGGGTGCGGCGATCCGCATCGATGCGCGCGGGCCCGAGGTGATGCGCGTGCTGCCGCGTCTCAACGAGGACGTCAACGAGGAGTGGCTGTCGGACAAGTCGCGCTTCTCGTGGGACGGGCTCAAGCGCCAGCGTCTCGACCGGCCGTACGTGCGCGTCGCCGGCAAGCTGCGCGAGGCCGACTGGAGCGAGGCGTTTGCCGCGATCGCCCGCAAGCTCTCGGGGCTCTCCGGCGATCGCATCGCCGCCATCGCCGGCGACCAGGCCGACTGCGAGTCGATGTTCCTGCTCAAGTCGCTGATGCAGTCGTTCGGATCGCCGAACCTCGACTGCCGTCAGGACGGCGCCCAGCTCGATCCGTCGTCGCGCGCTTCGTACCTCTTCAATTCGACCATCGCCGGCATCGAGCAGGCGGACGCGCTGCTGCTGATCGGCACCAACCCGCGCCTCGAGGCGCCGGTGCTGAACGCGCGCATCCGCAAGCGCTGGCTCGCCGGGAACTTCCCGGTCGCCATCGTCGGCACCGCCGCCGATCTCACCTATCGCGGCGAGCACCTGGGCGACAGCCCGAAGGTGCTGATCGAGATCGCCGAGGACCGCCACGCCTTCGCCGAGACGCTGAAGAACGCCAAGAAGCCGATGCTGATCGTGGGGCAGGGGGCGCTCGCGCGCCCCGACGGCGCGGCGATCCTCGCCGCGGCCCGCGCGATTGCCGACAAGCTCGGCATGGTCCGCGACGACTGGAACGGCTTCAACGTGCTCCACACGGCGGCGGCGCGGGTCGGCGGCCTCGACGTCGGCTTCGTCCCGGGTCAGGGAGGGCGCGACGTGGCCGGTATCCTCGAAGGTGCGGCGACCGGCGCGATCGAGGTCGTCTATCTGCTCGAGGCCGACGAGATCGATACGGCGAAGCTCGGCAAGGCCTTCGTCATCTACCAGGGGCACCACGGCGACCGCGGCGCGCATCGCGCCGACGTCATCCTGCCGGGCGCCGCCTACACCGAGAAGCATGCGATCTACGTCAACACCGAGGGCCGCCCGCAGCACACCCATCGCGCGGTGTTCCCGCCGGGCGACGCCCGCGAGGACTGGAAGATCGTCCGCGCGCTGTCCGCGGTCGTGGGCAAGAAGCTGCCGTACGACACGATCGACGCGGTGCGCGAGGGCCTCAGAAAGGCGAACCCGGTGTTCGCGTCGATGGACCGGATCGTCCGCGCGCCGTGGGGTGCCTTCGGCAAGCCGGGCGCCCTCGGCGACGCGCCGCTCGCCTCCCCGATCGCCAATTTCTACCAGACCGACCCGATCTCGCGGGCGAGCGCGACCATGGCGAAGTGCACGGCGCTCCACGCGAACGGCGTCGAAAGGACGGGCACCCATGGCTGACGCATGGAACCTGTACGGTGCGCCGCTCGCGTGGACGGTTGCGCAGATCGTCGCGATCCTCATCCCGCTGATCCTGTGCGTCGCTTATCTCACCCTGGCCGAGCGCAAGGTCATCGCCGCGATGCAGCTCCGCAAGGGGCCGAACGTCGTCGGCCCGTTCGGGCTGCTCCAGCCGATCGCCGACGCGCTCAAGCTCCTGTTCAAGGAGACCGTGATCCCGACCCGCGCCAACAAGGTCGTGTTCGTGATCGCGCCGATGGTCACGTTCGTGCTGTCGATGGTCGCCTGGGCCGTGATCCCGTTCGCGGACGGCTGGGTGGTATCGAACATCAACGTCGGCATCCTCTACCTGTTCGCGATCTCCTCGCTCGGCGTCTACGGCATCATCATGGCCGGCTGGGCGTCGAACTCGAAGTACGCCTTCCTCGGCGCGCTGCGCTCCGCCGCGCAGATGGTGTCCTACGAGATCTCGATCGGCTTCGTGATCATTTCGGTCCTGCTCTGCGTCGGCTCGCTCAACCTCTCCGACATCGTCCGCGCCCAGGAAAAGGTCTGGTTCGCGCTGCCGCTGCTGCCGATGTTCGTGATTTTCTTCATCTCGGCCCTGGCCGAGACCAACCGCGCGCCGTTCGACCTCCCCGAGGCGGAGGCCGAGCTGGTCGCGGGCTACAACGTCGAATACTCGTCGATGACGTTCGCGCTGTTCTTCCTCGGCGAGTACGCGAACATGATCCTGATGAGCGGCATGACGTCCGTGCTGTTCCTCGGCGGCTGGCTGCCGCCGCTCGACATCGCGCCGTTCAACTGGATCCCGGGCCCGATCTGGTTCGCGCTCAAGATCGCGCTCGTGTTGTTCTTCTTCCTGTGGGTGCGCGCGACGTTCCCGCGCTACCGCTACGACCAGCTCATGCGGCTCGGCTGGAAGGTGTTCCTGCCGATCTCGCTGTTCTGGGTGGTGGCGACGGCGGCGGCGCTCCGGGCCTTCGGGTGGACGCCGTGACGTCCCCCGCAAATCGTTTCACCCGCCGGTCCGCCGGCGCGGAGGTGTGAGATGGCGTTTCTCGATCGCTCGACCCGCTCGCTGTTCCTGAGCGAGCTCATCGCCGGCATGGCGATGACGCTGCGCTACTTCTTCCGGCCCAAGGTCACGCTCAACTATCCGTACGAGAAGGGCATGCTGAGCCCGCGCTTCCGCGGCGAGCACGTACTGCGCCGGTATCCCAACGGCGAAGAACGCTGCATCGCCTGCAAGCTGTGCGAGGCGGTGTGCCCGGCCCAGGCGATCACCATCGAGGCCGAGCCGCGCGAGGACGGCAGCCGCCGCACGACGCGCTACGACATCGACATGACGAAGTGCATCTACTGCGGCTACTGCCAGGAGGCGTGCCCGGTCGACGCGATCGTCGAGGGCCCGAACTTCGAGTTCGCGACCGAGACGCGCGAGGAGCTGATGTACAACAAGGACAAGCTGCTCGCGAACGGCGACCGCTGGGAAGCCGAGATCGCCGCGAACCTCGCGGCCGACGCGCCGTATCGCTGAGCCGGGGAGAGGGGACTATGACCTTGGAGATGGTGCCGTCGCTCGTTCACGCGGCCGCCTTCTACCTGTTCGCGCTGGTCACCATCGCCTCGGGCGCCATGGTGATCTCGGCGCGCAACCCGGTGCACGCCGTGCTGTTCCTGATTCTGGCGTTCTTCAACGCCGCCGGGCTGTTCGTGCTGATGGGCGCCGAGTTCGTGGCGATGATCCTGGTCATCGTCTACGTCGGGGCGGTCGCCGTGCTGTTCCTGTTCGTCGTGATGATGCTCGACATCAACTTCGCCGAGCTGCGCGAGGGCTTCCTCCGGTACCTGCCGATCGGCGCGCTGGTCGGCATCGTGCTGCTGGCCGAGCTGCTGTTCGCGTTCGCGACGTGGGCGATCGGCCCGGCGGAGGGCGCGCTCGCCGCGCCGATTCCCGCCGCGGCGTCCGACATCACCAACGCCAAGGCGCTCGGGCTGATCCTCTACACCAAGTACGTCTACGCCTTCCAGGCCTCGGGCGCGGTGCTGCTGGTCGCCATGATCGGCGCCATCGTGCTGACGCTGCGCGAGCGCGGCGGCGTGCGCCGCCAGCGCATCGCCGAGCAGGTCAGCCGGCCGCGCTCGGCCTCGGTCGAGATCGTTCACGTCGAAGTCGGAAAGGGCGTGTGATGCTGGAGATCGGCCTCGCCCATTACCTCGCCGTCGCCGCGGTGCTGTTCACGCTGGGCATCTTCGGCATCTTCCTCAACCGCAAGAACGTCATCGTCATCCTGATGTCGGTCGAGCTGATGCTGCTCGCGGTGAACATCAACTTCGTCGCGTTCTCGTCGGCGCTCGGCGACCTCGTCGGGCAGGTGTTCGCGCTGTTCGTCCTCACCGTCGCCGCCGCGGAAGCGGCGATCGGCCTCGCCATCCTCGTCGTCTACTTCCGCAACCGCGGCTCGATCGCGGTCGAAGACATCAACCTGATGAAGGGCTGAGCGTATGTACGCCGCCACCGTCCTCCTGCCGCTGTTCGGCGCCGCCGTCGCCGGCCTCTTCGGCCGCTGGATCGGCGCGCGCGGAGCCCAGGCGGTGACCTGCGGCTCGCTGCTGCTCGCCGCCGTCCTCGCGATCCCGATGTGCTACGACGTCGCCGCGCTGGGTCACGTCCGCGATGTCGACCTGTTCACGTGGATCCGCTCCGGCGACGTCGACGTGACGTGGTCGCTGCGCTTCGACCAGCTCTCGGCCGTGATGGTGACGATGGTCACCTGGGTCTCGGCGATGATCCACCTGTACTCGATCGGGTACATGGCCCACGACCGCTCGATCGCGCGGTTCTTCTCGTACCTGTCGCTGTTCACCTTCTTCATGCTGACGCTGGTGACAGCGAACAACTTCGTCCAGATGTTCTTCGGCTGGGAAGGCGTCGGCGTCGCGTCCTACCTCCTGATCGGCTTCTGGTACGAGCGCCCCTCGGCGGGTGCCGCCTCGATCAAGGCGTTCGTCGTCAACCGCGTCGGCGACTTCGGGTTCGCGCTCGGCATCTTCGCCGTCTTCGCGGTGTTCGGGTCGGTGTCGTTCGATCCGGTGTTCGCCGCCGTCCCGGGCTTCGCCGGCACCACGACCGAGGTCTGGGGCGTTCCGGTCGATCATCTGACGCTGATCTGCCTCCTGCTGTTCGTCGGCGCGATGGGCAAGTCGGCCCAGCTCGGGCTTCACACCTGGCTGCCGGACGCCATGGAAGGCCCGACCCCGGTCTCGGCGCTGATCCATGCCGCGACGATGGTCACCGCCGGCGTGTTCATGGTCTGCCGCCTGTCGCCGATGTTCGAGTACGCGCCCAATGCGCTGTTCGTGGTGACGCTGGTCGGCGCCTCGACCGCGTTCTTCGCCGCGACCGTCGGCATGGTCCAGAACGACATCAAGCGGGTCATCGCCTATTCGACCTGCAGCCAGCTCGGCTACATGTTCTTCGCCGCCGGCGTCTCGGCGTATCCCGCTGCGATGTTCCACCTCATCACCCACGCGTTCTTCAAGGCGCTGCTGTTCCTCTCGGCGGGCTCCGTGATCCACGCCATGTCGGACGAGCAGGACCTGCGGCGGATGGGCGGCATCTGGCGCCTCATCCCGGTCACCTACGGCCTGATGTGGATCGGCTCGCTGGCGCTTGCCGGCATCCCGTACTTCGCCGGCTACTTCTCCAAGGATGCGATCCTCGAGTCGGCATTCGCCGCGCACACCGGCATCGGCACCTACGCCTTCGTGCTCGGCGTCGGCGCCGCGCTGCTGACCGCGTTCTACTCCTGGCGTCTCCTCTACATGGCGTTCCACGGCCGCAGCCGCGCCGATCACCATGTGTTCGAACACGTCCACGAGTCGCCCAAGATCATGCTGGTGCCGATGATGGTGCTGGCGGTCGGCGCAATCGTGTCGGGGGCCTTGCTCGCGGGACCGTTCGTCGGCGAGGAGTCGGCCGAGTTCTGGGGCAAGGCGATCCTGATCCTCCCCGGCCACGACGCCGTCGCCGGCGCGCATCACGTGCCGACCTGGGTCAAGCTCGCGCCGCTCGTGGTCGGCCTGATCGGCATCGCGCTCGCGACCTACCTCTACCTCAGGCGCACCGATCTGCCCGGCAAGCTCGCGACCGCGTTCCGCGGCGTGTACCTGTTCCTCCTCAACAAGTGGTACTTCGACGAGCTCTACGACCGCCTGTTCGTGCAGCCCGCCTTCCGCATCGGCCGCGGCCTGTGGCTCGGCGGCGACAAGGCGGTGATCGACGGCATCGGTCCCGACGGCATCGCCAACGTCACGACCGACCTCGCGCGCGGCGCGGGCAAGGTCCAGACCGGCTACGTCTACCACTACGCGTTCGCGATGCTGGTCGGCGTCGTCATCCTTGTGAGTTGGTATCTTTGGCGGGCGGGGCACTAGACCATGAGCTGGCCTGTTCTCTCGGTCACGATCTTCCTGCCGCTGGTCGGCACCGCGTTCATCATGATGGTGCGCGGCGACGACGAGACCGTCGCCCGCAACGCCCGCGCCATCGCGCTGTGGACGTCGCTCGCGACCTTCGTCGTCTCGCTGTTCGTGTGGGCCGGTTTCGATCCGCGCAACGCGGGCTTCCAGCTCGTCGAGGAGGCGCCGTGGATCCCGGCGCTCGGCATCAACTACCGTGTCGGCGTCGACGGCATCTCGATCTTCTTCGTCCTGCTGTCGACGTTCCTGACGCCGCTCTGCGTTCTGGCGAGCTGGGCCGCCATCACCAGGCGCGTGCGCGAGTACATGATCGCGTTCCTGGTGCTGGAAACGCTCATGGTCGGCATGTTCTGCGCCCTCGACTTCATCCTCTTCTACCTGTTCTTCGAGGGCGTGCTGATCCCGATGTTCCTGATCATCGGCGTCTGGGGCGGCCCGCGGCGCGTCTACTCGGCGTTCAAGTTCTTCCTCTACACGCTCACCGGCTCGGTGCTGATGCTGATCGCGCTGCTCGCGATCTACTTCGAGGCGGGCTCGACCGATATCCCGACCCTGATGGGCCACGACTTCCCGATCGCCATGCAGAAGTGGCTGTGGCTCGCCTTCTTCGCCTCGTTCGCGGTCAAGGTGCCGATGTGGCCGCTCCACACCTGGCTCCCGGACGCCCACGTCGAGGCGCCGACGGCGGGCTCGGTGATCCTCGCCGGCGTCCTGCTGAAGATGGGCGGCTACGGCTTCCTGCGGTTCTCGCTGCCGATGCTGCCGGACGCGAGCCACTACTTCGCGCCGTTCGTGTTCGGGCTCTCGATCATCGCCGTGATCTACACCTCGCTGGTGGCGCTCGCCCAGGAGGACATGAAGAAGCTGATCGCGTACTCCTCGGTGGCCCACATGGGCTTCGTCACGCTCGGCATCTTCGCGTTCACCGAGCAGGGCATCCAGGGCGCGCTGTTCCAGATGCTCAGCCACGGCATCGTCTCGGCGGCGCTGTTCCTCTGCGTCGGCGTGGTCTACGACCGCATCCACTCCCGCGACATCGCCCGTTACGGCGGCCTCGCGATCCGGATGCCGGCCTATGCGGCCGTGTTCATGGTGTTCATGCTGGGCTCGGTCGGCCTGCCCGGCACGTCCGGATTCGTCGGCGAGTTCCTGGTGCTGCTCGGCACCTACCAGGTCGACCGTCTCGCGACCGCGCTCGCCGCCACCGGCCTGATCCTCGGCGCGGCGTACATGCTGTGGCTGTACCGCCGCGTCATCTTCGGGCCGCTCGAGAAGGAGGATCTCAAGTCGATCCTCGATCTCAGCCCGCGCGAGATCGCGGTGTTCATGCCGCTGGTGCTCGTCGTCCTGTGGATGGGCATCTACCCGGCGCCGTTCCTCGACGGCATGTCGGCCGCCGTCCAGAACCTGGTCGACCAGGTGGAGCTCGCGAAGGACGCGCAGCCCACCGGGCTCGCCTTCCTGCTCGGCCGCTGAGGTCATCATGGATCGCTTCTCGCTCGCCGCCCTGTCTCCCGCCTGGCCCGAGGTCTTCCTCGCGCTTGCCGGCATGGCGCTGCTGATGATCGGCGTCTACCGGGGCGACCGCTCGTTCCGCGCCGTGTCGTGGCTCGCGGTGCTGTCGCTGGTCGTCGCCGGCGCGCTGGTGACCTTCGGCGCCGAGGCCGGCTCGGTCGAGGCGTTCGGCGGCGCGTTCGTCGCCGACTCGTTCGCCCGCTTCATGAAGCTGCTGGTGCTGGGCGGCTCGGCGCTGACGCTGCTGCTGTCGCTCGCCTACGCCGAGAAGGAGGACATGGCCCGGTTCGAGTATCCGGTGCTGTTCGTGTTCGCCACCCTCGGCATGATGATGATGGTGTCGGCGAACGATCTCCTGTCGCTCTACATCGCCCTCGAGCTGCAGAGCCTGACGCTCTACATCATCGCCGCGTTCCGCCGCGATTCGCTGAAGTCGACCGAGGCGGGGCTCAAGTACTTCGTCCTCGGCGCGCTGTCGTCGGGCATGCTGCTCTACGGCATCACGCTGGTGTACGGCTTCGCCGGCTCGATCTCGTTCCCGATCCTGGCCGAGACCTTCGCCAACGGCGTCTCGATCGGCGCGATCTTCGGGATCGTGTTCATCGCCGCCGGGCTCGCCTTCAAGTGCGCGGCGGTGCCGTTCCACATGTGGACGCCCGACGTCTACGAGGGCGCGCCGACCCCGGTCACCGCGTTCTTCTCGGTGGCGCCCAAGGCCGCGGCCGTCGGCCTGTTCGTCCGCGTCATGATGGGGCCGTTCGCGCCGCTCGCCGGCGAGTGGCAGCAGATCATCATCTTCATCTCGATCGCCTCGATGGCGCTCGGCGCCGTCGCCGCGATCAACCAGACCAACATCAAGCGGCTGATGGCCTACAGCTCGATCGGCCACGTCGGCTACGTGCTGATCGGGCTCGCCGCCGCGACCGAGCAGGGCGTCGAGGCGATTGCCGTGTACCTCGCGATCTACCTGTTCATGAACGTCGGCACGTTCGCGGTCATCCTCGCCATGCGCGCCCAGGGCGTCGCGGTCGAGGGGATCGACGACCTGAAGGGCCTCGCCCGGACCCGTCCGGGCCTTGCGCTGGCGATGGCCGTGTTCATGTTCGCGATGGCCGGCATCCCGCCGCTCGCGGGGTTCTTCGGCAAGCTCTACGTCTTCCTCGCGGCGGTTCAGGCGGGCATGTTCACGCTCGCCGTCATCGGCGTGCTGGCGAGCGTGGTGGCGGCCTACTACTACCTGCGCATCGTCAAGGTCATGTACTTCGACGAGCCGGTCGGCGCGTTCGATCCGTCGCCCGGCGCCGAGGTCGGCACGATCACGTTCGTGTCGGCGGCCTTCGTCGCGTTCTTCTTCGTCTGGCCGCAGCCGATCCTCGCCGGCGCCGCCCAGGCGGCCCACGCGCTGTTCGCGGGCTGACCCTTGAGCGGCGCGCTGCCGGAGTTCTTCCGCGCCGTCGCGCTCGACGAGACCGGCTCCACCAACGACGACGCGATCGCCGCGGCCCGCGCCGGTGCGCCCGAGGGCACGCTGATCTGGGCCCGTCGCCAGACCAAGGGCCGCGGCCGCCGCGGCCGGGCCTGGGTGAGCCCCGCGGGCAATCTCCATCTCTCGCTCGTTCTGAGGCCGGACGTGCCGCCGAGCCGGGCGGGCGAGCTCGCCTTCGTCGCGGCGCTCGCCGCGGCGGAAGCCTGCGCGGGGCTCGCGCGCGGCGCCGACGTGCGCTGCAAGTGGCCGAACGACGTGCTGGTGAACGGCCGCAAGACCGCGGGCCTGCTGATCGAGTCGTCGATCACCGGGGCCGCGCTGGAGTGGGTCGTGGTCGGGATCGGCATCAATCTCGCGGCCCATCCCGACGATGCCGAATACCCGGCGACGCATCTCGCCGCCCACGCCGGTCGCGCGATTCCGGTGGATGAGGCAATGGCCGCGCTCGGCGCCGCCTTCGCCGGCCGCTACGACGAATGGCGGAGGCTCGGCTTCAAGCCGGTGCGCGAGGCGTGGCTCGCCCGCGCCGCCGGGATCGGCGGACCGGTGCGCGTGCGCCTCGAATCCTCCGAGTTCACCGGCACCTTCGTCGGCATCGACGGGGAAGGGGCGCTGATCGTGGCTCTGCCCGACGGCCGCACGCGCCGGGTCACCGCCGGCGACGTGTTCTTCCCGGTTCCCGGTGACGCTCCGGCACGTTAGGATCGCCCGCCACCCCAGGATTCTCCATGCTCCTCGTCATCGACTGCGGCAACACCAACACCGTCTTCGCGCTGTTCGACGGCGATAACAAGAAGGGCGAGTGGCGGTGCCAGACCGAGCCCCGCCGCACCGCCGACGAGCATGGCGTCTGGCTGACCCAGCTCCTGTCGCTGGAGGGCCTCGCCGCCGCCGACGTGAAAGGGGCCGTCATCGCCAGCGTCGTCCCGACCGCGACGTTCGCGCTGGATTCCCTCTGCCGTCGCTATTTCGCCGTCGAGCCGCTGGTCGTCGGCGAGCCGTCGGTCAAGCTCGGCCTCAAGGTGCTGACCGAGCGCCCCGACGAGGTCGGCGCCGACCGCCTCGTCAACGCCGTCGCCGCCCACGCCCGTTACCCCGGCGAGCTCATCCTGATCGACTTCGGCACCGCGACGACCTTCGACGCGGTCAATGCCGACGGCGACTACATGGGAGGAATCATCGCTCCGGGCGTTAATCTCTCGGTCGAGGCACTGTTCCGCGCCGCGGCGCGGCTGCCGCGCATCAGCGTCAAGCGGCCGGAGCGGGTCCTCGGGACGACGACGATCTCGGCGATGCAGTCGGGCGTGTACTGGGGCTACGTCGGGTTGATCGAGGGGCTGATCGGCCGCCTCGCCGACGAGCTCGCAGTCCGGCCGACGGTGATCGCGACCGGCGGCCTCGCGGCGCTGTTCGCGGGCGCGACCAAGTCCATCCACCACCTCGACCCGGATCTCACGCTCCGCGGTCTGGTGCGCATCTACGGGCTGAACCAGCGGTGAACGGCAAGGGCAGAGGCAACGGGGGCGGCGCCGGCGGTATCGAAGGGCGCGAGCCGACCCCGGCGGCGGTCATTGAGGCCGCGCGCAAGGGTTTCGTCTACCTGCCGCTCGGCGGCGTCGGCGAGATCGGCATGAACTTCTATCTCTACGGCTGCGACGGCAAATGGATCGCGGTCGAGATGGGAGTGACCTTCGCCGACGAGACGCTGCCCGGGGTCGATCTCATCGTCCCCGATCCGGCGTTCGCCGAATCGCTCGGCGAGAATCTCCTCGCCATCGTCATCACCCACGGCCACGAGGACCACCTCGGGGCCGTGCCGTACCTCGGCATCCGCTTCCCGCGCGCGTCGGTCTATGCGACGCCGTTCGCCGCCGGGCTGATCGCCGCCAAGCTCGAGGAGGCGGAGCTCGAGGACGCGGTCGATCTCATCACCAAGCCGCTCGGCTCGCGGTTCAAGATCGGCCCGTTCGACGTCGAGTACGTCGCCGTCACCCATTCGATCCCCGAGCCGAATGCGCTGCTGATCCGCACGAAATACGGCACCGTCCTGCACACCGGCGATTTCAAGGTCGACCCGACGCCGCTCGTCGGATCGCCCACCGACGAGGCGAAGATCAAGGCCGCGGGCGACGAGGGCATCCTCGCGATGGTCTGCGACTCGACCAACGCGACGATCGAGGGCAAGACCGGCTCGGAGGCCGACGTACGCGACAGCCTCAAGGCGGTGATCGGCCGCTGCCGACGGCGCGTCGCGGTCGCCTGCTTCGCGTCGAACATCGCGCGCATCCAGTCGCTCGTTCATGCCGCGCACGCCAACGGCCGCCGCGTCGCGCTCGTCGGCCGCTCGTTGTGGCGCTACACCGAGATCGCGCGCCAGTGCGGGTATCTGAAGGACATCCCGCCGTTCCTCACCGACCGCGACGTGGAGCGGCTGCCGCCGCAGGACGTGCTGCTGATCTGCACCGGAAGCCAGGGCGAGCCCGGCTCGGCGCTGTCGCGGATCGCCTCGCGCGACCATGCCGTGCAGCTCGAGCCCGGCGACACCGTGATCTTCTCGTCCAAGGAGATTCCCGGCAACGAAAAGCCGATCGCACTGGTCCAGAACCTGCTGATCTCGCAAGGGATCGAGATCCTCACCGACCGCGACCACTTCGTCCACGTCTCGGGACATCCGGCGCGCGAGGACCTCGGCATCATGTACGCGTTGGCGCGCCCGAAGCTCGCGATCCCCATGCACGGCGAGATGCGTCATCTGAGTGCCCACATGGAGTTCGCGCGCACCCAGGGCGCCGAGCCGGTGCTCGTCACCGACGGCGCCGCGTTCCGGCTCGCGCCCGAGCCCGCCCGCATCGTCGGCCATGTGCCGTTCGGCCGCTTCGTCGTCGACGGATTACGGCTTCTGCCGATCACCAGCCCGGTGCTGAGCGAACGCCGTCGTCTCACCTACAACGGGCTCGCGGTCGTCACCGTCGTGCTCGACAAGCGCGGGCGCATGGCGGCGACGCCGCAGGTCAGCCTCGAAGGCGTGCTCGACGAGGAGCACGATCGCTCGACGGCGGCGACGCTGGCCGAGGACGTGGTCGTCGCGTTACGCTCGCTCGGCCGGCGCGCGAGCGAGGACGATTCCCAGGTGCACGACGCCGTCCGCCGCGCGATCCGGACGCGGACCACCGCCGAGGCCGGAAAGAAGCCGATGGTGCAGTTGCACCTGGTGCGCCTCGATTGAGAGGGCGAGGGGAGCGATGAACTGGTTCACCGGCGCGGTCGTCTTCATCGTCATCTGGTGGCTGACGTGGTTCTGCGCGCTGCCGATCGGCGTGCGCCAGGCCGAGAATCCCGAGGCCGGCCACGAGCCCGGCGCGCCCGCGCAGTCCTACCTCTGGTGGAAGCTGCTGGGCACGACCGTGGTCGCGGCCGCGATCAGCGCCATCGTCATCTGGATCATCCTGAGCAACCATCTCAGCTTCCGCGACATGGCGTGAGCGCTGCCTTCTGACATGGCCTTCGACACCGCGCAGAAGTACTGCGACTACGCGCCCGGCGATCCGCTCCACGCTCCGTACCACGACCGCGAGTACGGCTTTCCGGTCGCCGATGACCGCGCGCTGTTCGAGCGGCTGGTGCTGGAGATCAATCAGGCCGGCCTGAGCTGGGGACTGATCCTCAGGAAACGTCCGGCGATGGTGGCGGCCTTCGCGGGCTTCGACATCGCGACGGTCGCCCGCTTTGGTACCCGCGACCGGGCGCGGCTGCTCAAGGATGCGGGCATTATCCGCAACCGCCTCAAGGTCGACGCGGCGATCGAGAACGCGCGGCGCATCGAGGCGATCCAGGAGCGCGACGGGTCGTTCGCGGCGTGGCTCGCCGCGCGCCATCCGATGACCAAGGGCGAGTGGGTGAAGCTGTTCAAGAAGGAGTTCGTCTTCACCGGCGGCGAGATCGTCGGCGAGTTCCTGAAGAGCATCGGCTTCCTGCCCGGCGCGCATACCGACGAATGCCCGGTCGCCCGCAAGCTCGCCCGCTCGCGACCCAAGCCGCCCTGGCTCAAGGCCGCCCCGCCCGGCGGGTGGTAAGTCTTTCGCCTGCCCACCTCGGGCGGTTCTCACCCCTTCCGACTCTTAGGTGAAGAGCCGCGCGTTGCGCGTGGCCGCTTCGACATCCATGTATTTTGCCTTTCGTCATTCCCGCGCAAGCGGGAATTGAGATTTCTTCTCCCTCTCCCTTGAGGGAGAGGGCCGGGGTGAGGGTGAAAACTCCGCGTTGCGATCCCCTCACCCAACCCTCTCCCCAACGGGGAGAGGGCAGGAGAAAAACCGCCTCTCGCGACTTTCCACAGCCCGCGCTCGAACCGGCCCAGACTTTCCACAGCCCCCTTGCGCCTCTTTTCACGTCCGCGCATGGTCCTCGGATCGCGACAAGCGAGGGGAGCTATTGCGCTTAGTTCTTCCCGAGTGACGCGAAGAAGCCGCGAGCGATCGCCTCCGACAATGAGGACGGCCGCGGTGGATGAAGTTGAGAGGCAACGGCGCTTCCCCTTCGGGTCGCGACGCTTTCTTCTTAGGTACCGAGAACATAACCGCGTCGCGATCCGCGACGGAGAGAAGCAATCGGTAGGGCGGCTTCGGTTTCAACGCACCGCGGCACCTGCTGACCTCTCCCGGGAAGGAAAAAGTGGATTTAGCTGAATCCGCTGACGACGACGTGTGTCCGCGCGCTGCCTGGCAATCACGCGCGGACCCACCGGCCCCTCACCAGCCCCTCGCTCCCTTAAGAAAGGAGCGGGGGGCGCGGGGGCCTCACGCGCCGGCCTCGACCGTTGCAGCCCGCCGTCGCTGCCCGACCTGCTGCTAAGCGTTCCTTAATCCTGAAGGATCACCCTGACACCATGGCCCGCATCCGTTCATGTCTGATCGCCGCGTTCGTCGCGCTCGCGACGGGATCGGCGCGCGCCCAGACCGTCGTCGTCACGCGCGAGGGCTGCGCGGCGTTGCAGCGCTACGTGCCGTCGCCGGAGGTGGAGTACAAGCCGGGGACCGACATCGTGAACGGCGAGCCGGTGGTGCCCGCCGACGTCGACGGCGTCCCGCCGCTGAACATCTCGGGCGACGTCCACGTGACGATCTCGGTCGAGTTGCAGAGGCGCCTCGGCATTCCGGTCGACGCCAACTCCTACAAGCCGGAGGCGTTCCTCGGCGACGTGCGGGTGACGCCCGACGGGCGGGCGTACTTCAACGGCCAGCCGCTGCAGAACGACGCGGCCTACGAGCTCGGTCTCCTGTGCCAGAAGCAGGGCATCGCGCCGGGGCCGTCCAGCATCGCGCCAACGGTCGTTCCGCGGCGGCGTTGAGCCACTGTCGGTTGCTTCGCCACCGGCCTTTCCCTAAAGTCCCCTGACTTCAAAGTCCGGTTGCTTTCTCCACCCGCGCCGTCCGGCGCCGCTCGCGCTTCCCGAGGATTCCGAATGCGTCTCAGCCGCTTTTTCCTGCCGACCCTGAAGGAGACTCCCGCCGAGGCGCAGATCGTCTCCCACCGCACGATGCTGCGCGCGGGCCTCATCAAGCAGTCCGCGGCGGGCATCTACACGTGGCTGCCGCTCGGCCTCAAGGTGCTGCGCAAGGTCGAGCAGATCGTGCGCGAGGAGCAGGACCGCGCCGGCGCGCTCGAGATCCTGATGCCGACGCTGCAGGCGGCCGATCTCTGGAAGGAGTCGGGCCGCTACGACGCCTACGGCAAGGAGATGCTGCGCATGAAGGACCGCCACGAGCGCGAGCTCGTGTACGGGCCGACGGCGGAGGAGGTCGTCACCGACATTTTCCGGACCTACATCCGCAGCTACAAGGACCTCCCGAAGCAGCTCTACCAGATCGGCTGGAAGTTCCGCGACGAGATCCGTCCGCGCTTCGGCGTGATGCGCGGCCGCGAGTTCCTGATGAAGGACAACTACTCGTTCGATCTCGACTTCGCCGGCGCGCAGAAGACCTACGACATCATGTACGCGACGTACCTCAAGACGTTCGCGCGCATGGGGCTGCGCGCCATTCCCGTCGCGGCCGATCCGGGCGCGATCGGCGGCAACATGAGCCACGAGTTCCAGATCCTCGCCGAGACCGGCGAGAGCCAGGTCTACTACGACTCGGCGTTCGATGACGTCGACGTCGGCAACGCCGACCCGCAGACGCTGACCAGGCTCAAGTCGCTCTACGCCGCCGCCGACGAGAAGCACAAGGCCGACGATTGCCCGGTGCCGCAGGAGCGGCTCAAGACCGCGCGCGGCATCGAGGTCGGCCACATCTTTTACTTCGGCAGCAAGTACTCGAAGCCGATGGGCGCCGTCGTCACCGGCCCGAACGGTGACGAGATCGTCGTCGAGATGGGCTCCTACGGCATCGGCGTTTCGCGCCTCGTCGGCGCGATCATCGAGGCGAGCCACGACGACAACGGCGCGATCTGGCCCGATCCCGTCGCGCCGTTCGACGTCGGGCTCATCAACCTCAAGAGCGGCGACGCCAACTGCGACCGCATGGCCGAGGACGCCTACGCCGCCCTCGATCAGGCGGGCAAAGAGGTGCTCTACGACGACAAGGACGAGCGCGCGGGCGTGAAGTTCGCGCGCATGGACCTCATCGGCCTGCCGTGGCAGATGGTGATCGGCCCTAAGGGCGCCGAGAAGGGCGTGGTCGAGCTCAAGCGCCGCAAGACCGGGGAGAAGGCCGAGCTGTCGCTCGAATCGGCGCTCGCGCGCCTGACCGGAAACTAGGCGGGATGCCGTCACCGACCCCACATGCGTCATTCCCGCTTCCGCGGGAATGACGAAAACGGAGTAGCTGATGTTCTCACCCTTCGAGCGGATGGTGGCGCTCCGTTACCTCAGGGCGCGGCGGCGCGAGGGCTTCATCTCGGTCATCGCCGGGTTCTCGCTGCTCGGCATCATGCTCGGCGTCGCCACGCTCATCATCGTCATGAGCGTCATGAACGGGTTCCGCGAGGAGCTGCTCGGCCGCATCCTCGGCGTCGGCGGCCACATGACGGTGATCGGCGCCAGCGGCCCGATGCCGGACTACGACGCGATCGTCCAGCGCATCCGGCAGGTGCCGGGCGTCGTAGCCGCCGACCCGCTGGTCGACGGCCAGGTGATGGCGACGTTCCGCGGCAATGCCGGTGGCGCCCTGGTCCGGGGCGTGCGCCCCGACGACCTCGCCAAGGAAGGGCTGATCGCCAAGAACGTGAAGGAAGGCGACTACGCCGACTTCAAGGGCACCGACACGGTGCTGATCGGCTTGCGCATGGCGCAGCGGTACGGCGTGTTCGTGGGCGACAATCTGACGCTGATCTCGCCCAGGGGCAACGTCACCGCCTTCGGCACCGTGCCGCGCACCCGCTCGTTCAAGGTGGTCGGCATCTTCGAGGTCGGCATGTACGAGTACGACAGCTCGTTCGTCTACATGCCGCTCGAAGCCGCCCAGTCGTTCTTCCAGATCGACAACGCGGCCTCCGCCATCGAGGTCTGGCTCGACGATGCCGACAAGGCCCCCTACATGCGTCGGACCATAGCCGACGCGGCGCAGGCGCAGGTGCGCGTCCAGGACTGGCAGCAGGTGAACTCGAGCTTCTTCACCGCGATCCAGGTCGAGCGCAACGTGATGTTCCTGATCCTGACGCTGATCATCGTCGTCGCCGCGTTCAACGTGATCTCGGGCATGATCATGCTGGTCAAGGACAAGGGGCGCGACATCGCGATCCTGCGCACGATGGGCGCCACGCGCGGCATGATCATGCGGATATTCCTGCTCGCGGGAGCCTCGGTCGGCGTGGTCGGCACGTTGCTCGGGTTCGGGCTCGGCATCCTGTTCTGCGCCAACATCGAGCACATCCGCCAGTTCATCCAGAAGCTCACCGGCACCAACCTGTTCTCACCCGAGATCTACTTCCTGTCGCAGCTTCCGGCGAAGGTCGACGCGCGCGAGGTCGCGACCGTCGTCCTCATGTCGCTGGTGCTGTCGCTGCTGGCAACGCTGTATCCGTCGTGGCGCGCGGCACGCCTCGATCCGGTTGAGGCTCTCCGCTATGAGTGAGGCGGCTCCGCTCGAATTGCGCGGCATCCGCCACGCCTACCGCGAAGGCGAGGGGAGCCTCGAAATCCTCAAGGGCGTCGATCTCACGGTCGGCTCCGGCGAGATCGTGGCGTTGGTCGGGCCCTCGGGCACCGGCAAGTCGACGCTGCTCCACATCGCGGGGCTGCTGGAGCAGCCCACGGCGGGCGAGGTCATCGTGCTCGGCACGTCGTGCGCCAAGCTCCCGGACGACGAGCGCACGCGCATCCGCCGCGAGCGGATGGGCTTCGTCTACCAGTTCCATCATCTGCTGCCGGAATTCTCGGCGCTCGAGAACATCGTCCTGCCGCAGATGATCGCGACGAAGTCCAATCGTCAGGCGAGCGCGCGGGCGCTCGAACTCCTCGATCTGGTCGGCCTCAAGCCCCGCGCCGAGCACCGGCCGGCGGAGCTCTCGGGCGGCGAGCAGCAGCGCGTCGCGATCGCCCGTGCGCTCGCCAACAGTCCGAACGTGCTCCTCGCCGACGAGCCGACCGGAAACCTCGATCACCAGACCGCCGAGACCGTGTTCCAGGTTTTGGTGAAGGCGTTGCGCGCGACGGGCAAGGGCGCGCTGATCGCCACCCACAATCCCGACCTCGCCGCGCGCATGGATCGCACCGTCACGCTGGTCGACGGTCTGCTGGTCAACACCGGCGTCCGGACCTAAATCGCTCGTCGGCGCACGGCCGACCAAATCTGGGGATAAATTCCACAGGTCGGATCAAGACCGCGTGCGCGGCCTTGTGACCGCGGCTGAGCTATGGAATCCTCCGGCATGGCTCACGCCGATTTCGTCCACCTCCGCGTCCACACCGCCTATTCGCTTCTCGAAGGGGCGATCAAGATCCCCGATCTCGCCAAGCTGTGCGTCAAGAAGCAGATGCCGGCGGTGGCGATCACCGACACCCGCAATCTCTTCGGCGCCCTCGAGTTTTCCGACAAGATGGCGGGCGCGGGCGTTCAGCCGATCATCGGCTGCCAGCTTGGGCTGGTGCGCGAGGGCGGCAACAACGTCGGCCGCGGCCAGCCGGTCAATGCCGAGCCCGACAAGCTCGTGCTGCTCACCCAGAACGACGAGGGCTGGCGCAACCTGATTGCGCTGGTGAGCAAGGCGCACCTGTCGAGCGAGGCGGGTGCCACGCCGACGGTGACGCTCGCCGACGTGCTGGAGCGGGCTCCGGGCCTGATCGCACTGACCGCGGGGCCCGAGGGTCCGGTGGGCCGGGCGCTGCTCGAAGGCCGCAATGAGGCCGCCGAGGAGACGCTGCTGGCGCTGGCCAAGGCGTTCGACAACCGGCTGTTCGTCGAGATCTCTCGGCTCGGCGTCGAGGCCGAGGGGCGGACGGAGGCGCAGTTCATCGACCTCGCCTACAAGCACGGCCTGCCACTGGTGGCGACCAACGAGGCGTTCTTCGCAACCGCCGACATGTACGAGGCCCACGACGCGCTGCTCTGCATCGCGCAGGGCCTGCCGCTCGCCGAGCCCAACCGCCGCCGGTTGACGCCCGACCACCGATTCAAGTCCGCCGAGGAGATGCGTGCGCTGTTCGCCGACCTCCCCGAGGCGGTCGACAACACGCTTCTTGTGGCCAAGCGCACCGCGTTCATGGCGCGGCCCCGCAAGCCGATCCTGCCGGCGTTCCCGGTGTCCGAGGGCCGCACCGAAGCGGAGGAGGTCACCTACCAGGCGGAGCAGGGTCTCAAGGCACGGCTCGAGAAGCACGTCTTCACGCCCGAGATGGACGAGGCCGCGCGCGAGCAGGCGGCAAAGCCCTATTGGGAGCGGCTCGGCTACGAGCTCGGGATCATCAAGCAGATGGGCTTCCCCGGGTACTTCTTGATCGTCTCCGACTTCATCAAGTGGGCGAAGGCGCAAGGCATTCCGGTCGGGCCGGGCCGCGGCTCCGGCGCGGGCAGCGTGGTGGCGTGGGCGCTGACCATCACCGATCTCGATCCGCTGCGCTTCAACCTGCTGTTCGAGCGCTTCCTCAACCCCGAGCGCGTGTCGATGCCGGACTTCGACGTCGACTTCTGCCAGGACCGCCGCGACGAGGTCATCAAGTACGTCCAGGACAAGTACGGCCACGACCGGGTCGCGCAGATCATCACCTTCGGAAAGCTGCAGGCGCGCGCCGTGCTCCGCGACGTCGGCCGAGTCCTCGGCCTGCCGTACGGGCAGGTCGACCGCATCTGCAAGCTGGTGCCGAACAATCCGGCCAACCCGATCTCCCTCGAGGACGCCATCGAGGGCGAGCCGCAGCTCCAGGAGATGCGCGACCAGGATCCGGAGATCGCGCGCCTGATGGACATCGCGCTGCGGCTGGAGGGCCTCTACCGCCACGCCTCGACCCATGCCGCCGGCGTCGTCATCGGCGATCGTCCGCTCGACCAGCTCGTGCCGATGTACCGCGATCCGCGCTCGCCGATGCCGGTGACGCAGTTCAACATGAAGTACGTCGAGCAGGCGGGCCTCGTGAAGTTCGACTTCCTCGGCCTCAAGACGCTGACGGTGCTGCAGCGCGCGGTCGAGCTGGTGCAGCGGCACACCGACCTCACGCTGGCCACGATCCCGCTCGACGACCGCAAGACCTACGATCTCATGGCGAGTGGCGCGACCACCGGCGTGTTCCAGCTCGAAAGCTCGGGCATGCGCGACGTGCTGCGGCGCCTGAAGCCCGACGTGTTCGAAGACATCATCGCGCTGGTCGCGCTGTACCGGCCGGGTCCGATGGACCAGATCCCGCGCTACATCTCGTGCAAGCACGGCAAGGAGCAGCCCGACTACCTGTATCCGTCGCTCGAATGGATCCTCAAGGAGACGTTCGGCGTCATGATCTACCAGGAGCAGGTGATGCAGATCGCGCAGGAGCTGGCGGGCTATTCGCTCGGCGGCGCCGATCTGCTGCGCCGCGCCATGGGCAAGAAGATCAAGTCGGAGATGGACGAGCAGCGGCGCATCTTCGTCGAGGGCGCGGTTGCGCGCTCGGTGCCGAAGGCGAAGGCCGAGTACATCTTCGAGCAGGTCGACAAGTTCGCGGGTTACGGCTTCAACAAGTCTCACGCCGCCGCCTACGCGCTGGTCGCGTATCAGACGGCGTACCTCAAGGCGAACCACCCGGTCGAGTTCCTCGCCGCGTCGATGACCCTCGATATGGGCAACACCGACAAGCTCGGGACATTCCGTCAGGAGCTGCAGCGCCTCGGCATCCAGTTGCTGCCGCCGGACGTCAACAAGTCGGATCCGGATTTCGCCGTCGAGGAGACGACGCGAGGCAATGCGATCCGCTATGCCCTCGGCGCGGTGCGCAACGTCGGCATCGAGGCGATGCGGGTCCTCACGGCCGATCGCCGCGCGAAAGGCGCGTTCAAGACGCTGTTCGATCTCGCCGAGCGGCTCGATCAGAAGGCGATCAACAAGCGCCTCATGGAGAGCCTCGCCGCCGCGGGCGCGTTCGACTCGCTCGAGCGGTCGCGGGCGAAGGCGTTCGCCGCCGCCGAGATCCTCGTCCAGATCGCCTCGCGCGCGGCGGCCGACCGCGCGTCGAATCAGGTCAGCCTGTTCGGCAACGATCCCGCGATCGCCGCCCGCCCGGCGCTGCCGGCCGTGCAGGAGTGGACGATCATGGAACGGCTGCGGCGCGAGTTCGAGGCGATCGGGTTCTACCTCTCGGCACATCCGCTCGACGCGTACGCCAAGAGCCTCGCTCGGCTCCGCGTCTCGAGCTCCGTCGAGGTGATGGCGCGGGTGCGGGCGAGCGAGTCGGTGCGCCTCGCCGGCACCGTGGTCGGCAAGAAGGAGCGGACCAGCGCGCGCGGCACGCGCTTCGCCTTCGTCCAGCTCTCGGACATGGGCGGCATGTACGAGGTCACGGTGTTCTCGGAGGTGCTGTCGGCGGCCCGCGAACTGCTGGAAGCCGGCCGCGCCGTCCTGGTCACCGCCGACGCCAAGCGGGAGGGCGAGGGCGTGCGGATGATCGCCCAGCGCATCCAGCCGCTCGACGAGGCGGTGGCGGGCGCGGCGCCGGCGATCCGGGTCCACGTCGCCGAGCCCTCGGCCATGGCCACGCTGAAGGCGGCCATTGCCAAGATCCCCCGCGGCAAGAGCCAGGTCAGCCTTGTCGTCGACGTCGCTCCCGACCGCGAGGTGGAAATCCAGGTCCCGGGCGGGTTCGCCCTGACCCCGGCGCAGGCCGCGGAATTCGCCACCGTCCCCGGGGTGCTTGAGGTCGTCGAGGTCTAGGCGCGCAAAAGGCTCGGCTTTTCAGTCGCTTGCGTGGTGTTCTGCGCGCCCGGAACACCCTTGCAATTCCGGCCCGCGACCGCTATCTATCCGCCACCTTTAACCCCTCACGCGGGGATTCGGCTGGAATTCCAGCCGTTTCCGGTGCCGAGACCCGGGTCCACCCCGGCGCCTCGGTTCTTTGCCCCGCGGCGGACAACCGGAGAAACCCGATGTCCTCCAGCGCCCTTCCTACGTTCACGATGCGCCAGCTCCTCGAGAGCGGCGTCCATTTCGGCCATCGCACCGGCCGGTGGAACCCGAAGATGCGTCCGTTCATCTTCGGCGACCGCAACGGCGTGCACATTATCGACCTGCAGCAGACCGTGCCGATGCTCTATCAGGCGATGCAGGCGGTCCGCGACATCGTCGCGCAGGGCGGCCGCGTGCTGTTCGTCGGCACCAAGCGCCAGGCGCAGGAGAAGGTTGCCGAGGCGGCCAGCAAGTGCGGCCAGTACTACGTCAACCACCGTTGGCTCGGCGGCATGCTGACCAACTGGAAGACGATCTCGGTCTCGATCAAGCGCCTCAAGGAGCTCGAGGAGCAGCTCTCGCAGGAGCAGACGGGCCTGACCAAGAAGGAAAATCTCCAGCTCACCCGCGAGCGCGACAACCTGCTGCGCGCGCTCGGCGGCATCAAGGAGATGGGCGGGCTCCCCGACATCCTGTTCATCATCGACACCAACCGCGAGTCGATCGCCGTCAGCGAGGCTCGCAAGCTCGGCGTGCCGGTCGTCGCCATCGTCGACTCGAACTCGGATCCGGACGGCATCACCTATCCGGTCCCGGGCAACGACGACGCCGTTCGTGCCATCGACCTCTACTGCAACCTGATGGCCGACGCGGTGCTGTCGGGCATCCAGGAAGAGATGATCAAGGCGGGCGTCGACATCGGCGAGGCCGAGGAGTCGCCGGCCGAGGCGCTGCCCGGTGAGGGCGCTGCCGCAGCCGGCGAGGCCGCTCCGGCCGAGGCCGCCGCCGGCGAGCCCGCGAAGGAGACCAAGGGCCGCAAGGGCGCCAAGGCCGCTCGTCCGGCCCCGTCGGTGGAGGTCAAGAAGACCCGCCGCCGCAAGGCCGAAACCGAATCGGCTGACGCCTAAGCCGTACATCCCGTAACCCGATCTAGTGAAGGAAGAGCCATGGCGGAGATCAGCGCCCAGCTCGTGAAGGAGCTCCGCGAGAAGTCCGGCGCGGGAATGATGGACTGCAAGAAGGCGCTCGCCGCCACCAATGGCGATCTCGAGGGCGCCGTCGACTGGCTGCGCAAGCAGGGGCTTGCCCAGGCGTCGAAGAAGGCGGGCCGCGTCGCCGCCGAGGGGCTCGTGGGCGTCGCAGTGCAGGGCAACCGCGGCGTGATGGTCGAGGTCAACTCCGAGACCGACTTCGTCGCCCGCAACGACAAGTTCCAGGACTTCGTCGCCAAGGCGAGCGAGATCGCGCTCAAGACCGGCGACGACGTCGAGGCCCTCCGGGCGGCGCCGTTCCCGGGCTCGTCGAAGTCGGCCGGGGACTATCTGACCGAGCTCGTCGCCACCATCGGCGAGAACATCCAGATCCGCCGCGCCAAGTCGCTGTCGGTTCCGACCGGCGTGGTCGCCAGCTACGTCCACTCCGCCATCGCGCCGGGTCGCGGCAAGATCGGCGTGCTGGTCGCGCTCGAGTCGACCGGCGATGCGGCGAAGCTCTCCGAGCTCGGCAAGCAGCTCGCGATGCATGTCGCCGCGGCGAACCCGCAGTCGGTCAGCGTCGCTACCCTCGACCCGGCATCGGTCGCCCGCGAAAGGTCCATCCTCGTCGAGCAGGCGAAGTCGTCGGGCAAGCCCGAGGCGGTGATCGAGAAGATGGTCGAGGGCCGGCTGAAGAAGTTCTACGAGGACACCGTCCTCCTGGAGCAGATCTTCGTCGTCGACGGCGAGAGCCGCGTCAGCAAGGTCGTCGCGGACGCCGAGAAGGCCATCGGCGCGCCGATCAAAGTGGCGGGTTTCGCCCGCTACGCGCTTGGCGAGGGCATCCAGAAGGCGCAGAGCGACTTCGCCGCCGAAGTGGCCGCGGCTGTCGGACACTGATACACTCGCGGCGCGCCGTTCGCGGGGCGGCGCGCCGCTGAGATCCCACACACCGACCCGCAGCGGGAGGGGATGACGACGACGCCATGACGGACGCCGGCCGCCCCCGTTATTCCCGCATCCTCCTCAAGCTGTCCGGCGAGGCCCTCATGGGGCCCGGTGAATACGGCCTAGATCCCGGGACCGTGAACCGTCTCGCGGACGAGATCAGCTCGGTCATCAAGACCGGCGTCCAGGTGTCGCTCGTCATCGGCGGCGGCAACATCTTCCGCGGCGTCAGCGGCGCGGCCGCCGGCATGGAGCGGGCCAGCGCCGACTACATGGGCATGCTGGCGACCGTCATCAATTCGCTCGCCGTCCAGAACGCGCTCGAGAAGCTCGATATCCCGACCCGGGTGCTGTCGGCGATCCCGATGCAGACGGTGTGCGAGCCGTACATCCGTCGCCGTGCCATCCGTCACATGGAGCTCGGTCGCGTGGTGATCTGCGCCGCCGGGACCGGCAACCCGTACTTCACCACCGACACCGCCGCTGCCCTGCGCGCCGCGGAACTCGGCTGCGAGGCGCTGCTGAAGGCGACCCAGGTCGACGGCGTCTACTCGGCGGACCCCAAGAAGGTGAGGACGGCGGAACGCTACGAGCGCCTGAGCTACCTCGAGGTCCTCTCGCGCGACCTCAAGGTCATGGATGCGTCGGCCATCGCGCTCACCCGTGAAAACAGCATCCCGATTCTGGTATTCTCGATTCACAACCCAGGTGCCCTGGCGGACGTCGTCGCCGGCAAGGGTCGCTACACGATCATCGCCGAAGACACGGTCGCCGCCCGATAGAAGAAGGTTGAAGCCATGACCGATCCCGGCATGAATGAATTCAAGAAGCGCATGGACGGCGCGCTCGGCGTCTTCAAGCAGGAGCTTCAGGGCCTGCGCACCGGCCGCGCCTCGGCGTCGCTGCTGGAGCCGGTCCATGTCCCCGCCTATGGCGGCGACATGCAGCTCAATCAGCTTGCGTCCGTGAGCGTCCCTGAGCCGCGCCTGATCGTCGTGAATGTGTGGGATCGCTCGCTGACGTCGGCGGTCGAGAAGGCGATCCGCGACGCGAATCTCGGCGTCAATCCGCAAGCCGAGGGGCAGGTGATCCGGGTGCCGATCCCCGCACTCACCCAGGAACGACGCACCGAGCTGGTCAAGGTCGCGCACAAGTACGCGGAGCAGGCACGGGTCTCGATCCGCAACGTCCGCCGTGACGCGATGGACAAGCTGAAGAAGATGGAGAAGGACGGCGACATCTCCCAGGACGAGCATCGCTCGTGGTCGGAGAAGATCCAGGCGCTGACCGATTCGCATACCAAGGACGTCGACGCGACCCTCGCGGCGAAGGAAAAAGACATCATGACGGTCTGAGCCCGGATGGCGCTCGTCGATCCCGCCTCGCCGCCGGCCGGTGTTCCGGTCCATGTGGCGATCATCATGGATGGCAACGGTCGCTGGGCCCGGTCCCGCGGCCTGCCCAGAACGGTGGGGCACCGCTACGGTGCCGAGGCGGTGCGTCGGGCGGTCAAGGGCGCCTCGCAACTCGGGGTGTCGTATCTCACCCTGTTCGGCTTTTCGTCGGAGAACTGGAAGCGGCCGCAGTCGGAGGTCAGCGATCTCATGGGATTGCTGCGGCGCTATCTCCAGTCCGAGATCGCCGAGCTTCACAAGAACGGCGTACGCCTCCGCATCATCGGAGAGCGCGAGGGCTTCAGCTCCGACATCGTCACATTGATCGACAATGCCGAGCGAGCGACCGCCGGGAACGGCGGCCTCAATCTGACCATCGCGCTGAACTACGGCGGCCGTCGCGAGATCACGCTCGCAGCCCGCGCGCTGGCTCGCGACGCCGCCGCTGGCAAGATCGCACCCGACGCGATCGACGAGACCGCCTTCGCCGCCCGGCTCTCGACTGCCGACATACCGGACCCCGATCTCCTGATCCGGACCAGCGGCGAGCAGCGCATCTCGAATTTCCTGCTGTGGCAGTCCGCGTACACCGAACTGGTGTTCCTCGACATCCTGTGGCCCGACTTCACCGAGCGTCACCTCGAGGACGCGGTGCGCGAGTTCAGTCGCCGCGAGCGGCGCTACGGCGCATCGAGCGGCTGACCATCGGTGGGGTTGTCGTCCAATCCGTTGATGCTTCGCGTTGTATCGGCCGTGGCGCTGGGGGTGCCTACGGTCGTCGCCATCGCATGGGGACGTCCGGCCCTCGAACTTTGGCTTGCGCTGTTCGTCATCCTCATGGCGCGGGAGTGGCACATGTTGTGCGGCGGCCGCGACTGGACCCCGGCGCGGCTGGCGCTCGCGGTGGCGGCGGTCCTCGTTCTGATCCTGGCGACGGTCGACGCGTACGGCGCGGCCGTCGTCGTTGTTGGCATCGCGATCCCGGTCGTCTACCTGCTGGCGCGCCGTGAGGCCGGCCTGCGGTGGGGGTGGACGGCGTCGGGCGTCCTCTACATCGGCCTCACCGCGCTCGCGCTGTCGTGGCTTCGGGCGGTGCCCGACGTGGGGCTGCTCAATTTACTGTGGGTATTTGCCGTGGTCTGGGCGACGGATTCCGCGGCCTATGCCGTCGGCCGGACAATCGGCGGCCCAAAGCTGGCGCCGCCCATCAGCCCCAACAAGACCTGGTCCGGGGCCGTTGGCGGGCTCGTCGGGGCAGGAGTCGTGGGTGGGGTCCTCGGCTGGGCCGAGGCAGGGCCAACCACCCCGGCTCTGGCCGGAATGGCCCTTTCGGTGGTCGCCCAGGCCGGGGATTTGGCCGAATCCGCGGTGAAGCGGCGCTTCGGCGTTAAGGATTCAGGGGCTATTATCCCGGGGCACGGGGGCCTGTTCGACCGTGTCGACGCCTTGCTGGCGGCGGCACCGGTGGCAGCCCTCGGCTTGTATGTCGTCGGAGCGGACGCCCTGTGGCGGTAACGGCAATCAGTCACGATCAGGCCCGTAAGCGCATTACCATCCTGGGATCCACGGGGTCGGTCGGCTGCAACACCGTCGATATCGTGCGACGGCGCCCCGACGACTTCGAGGTGGCTGCACTCACGGCCCATAGGAACGTCGACCTGTTGATCCAGCAGGCGCTCGAGCTTCGCCCCAAGCTGGCCGTCATTGCCGACGCGGGACGGTATGCCGCGCTGAAGGCCGGCCTGGCCGGGACCAACGTCGCGGTAGCGGCCGGGGCGGACGGGCTGCTCGAGGCGGCAGCCGTTCCGGCCGACCGCGTGATCGCCGCCATCGTCGGCGCCGCCGGGCTCGCGCCGACCCTCGCTGCGATCGAGAGCGGCGCCGTGGTGGGGATCGCGAACAAGGAGTGCCTTGTGTGCGCGGGCGACCTCGTGACGACCGCCGCCAAGGCGTCCGGGGCGACCCTGGTCCCGGTCGATTCCGAGCACAGCGCGATCTTCCAGGTGTTCGACTTCGACAATGCCGCCGCGGTGGAGAAGATCATCCTGACCGCATCGGGCGGGCCGTTCCTCCGGCGCGAGCGCGCGAGCCTCGCGCGCGTCACCCCGGCCGAGGCGGTGGCGCACCCGAACTGGGACATGGGCGCCAAGATCTCCGTCGATTCCGCGACGATGATGAACAAGGGTCTCGAACTGATCGAGGCATGGCATCTGTTCCCGGTGTCCGAGGAGCAGATCGAGATCCTCATCCACCCGCAGTCCGTCGTGCACAGCATGGTGGCGTATTCCGACGGATCGGTGCTCGCGCAGATGGGAGCGCCCGATATGCGCACGCCGATCGCCTATGCCCTCGACTGGCCGAAGCGCGGCCCGTCGCCGGCGGCGCGTCTCGACCTGGCGCGCATCGGCACCTTGAGCTTCGAGGCACCCGATGAACGCCGCTTTCCGGCGCTCGCGCTCGCGCGCGCGGCATTGAAGGAAGGCGGCGGCGCACCCACCGTGCTGAACGCCGCGAACGAAGTGGCCGTTGAAGGATTTCTCGCCGGTCGCATCGGTTTTCTCGATATAACTGCCGTGGTCGAGTCGGTTCTCGCGCGAGTGCCGCGGGAAGGCGCCACCACGCTCGGAGATACGTTGGCCCTCGACGCCGCGGCGCGCTCGGAGGCAGAGACCGTCATCGCCGCGCTTGCCCGCGCAACGCGGGCTGGGTAAGGAACAAGCATGTTGCGTGATCTGATCGACTTCCTGTGGGCGAACGGGCTGGCGTTCGTCTTCATTCTCTGCGTCGTCGTCTTTATCCACGAGCTCGGTCACTATCTCGCCGCCAAGCGCGCCGGGGTTCGCGTCGAGGTGTTCAGCCTCGGATTCGGTCCCGAGCTGTTCGGCTGGAACGACCGCAGCGGCACCCGCTGGCGTGTCAGCCTCCTGCCGCTCGGCGGCTACGTGAAGATGTTCGGCGAGAGCGCGCCCACGGATGGCGGCAACCGCACCCCCGAGGAGCGCGAGCGCGCCGTGCGGGCGATGACGCCCGCCGAGCGCAAGGTTGCGTTCGTGCACAAGTCGCTGGGGCGACGCGCCGGCATTGTCGCCGCCGGGCCGTTCGCCAATTTCGTCCTCGCGTGGATCGTCCTCGCCGCCCTGTTCATGACTGTGGGCCGCCCGTTCACCCCGCCCGAGGTTGGCGAGGTCACCCCGGACAGTGCCGCACAGGCCGCCGGGCTGCGGCCGGGCGACGTCTTCGTCCGCGTCGGCGGCGAGGCGGTATCGCGGTTCGAGGATGTGCGCCGGATCATCAGCCTCAATCCCGAGCGGCCGCTGGATATCGTCATCTCGCGGGACGGGCACGAGAACACGGTCAACGTCGTGCCGCAGCGCACGGTCGAAACCGACAACTTCGGCAACCGCCGCGAGGTCGGACGCCTCGGCGTGAGCCGGGCGGGGCAGGCGTTCGAGAAGCTGTCGCCGGCGTCCGCGCTGGCCGCGGCGGGCGACGAGACCTACCAGGTCACCGCCGGGACGCTGCAGGCAATCGGCCAGATCGTCACCGGGACCCGCTCGACCGACGAGCTCGGCGGCCCGATCCGGATCGCCCAGATGTCTTCCCAGGCGGCGCAGAGCGGGATGGCGACCGTGTGGTGGTTCCTCGCCGTCCTGTCGATCAATCTCGGCCTGATCAATCTGTTCCCGGTGCCGCTCCTCGATGGCGGTCACCTGCTGTTCTACGGGTTCGAGGCGGTGCGGGGGCGTCCGCTCTCGGAACGGACCGTGGAATACGGGTTCCGCGTGGGCCTCGGCCTCGTCGTGACCCTATTCCTTTTCGTCACCTACCAAGACCTTTCCCGGTTTCAGAAGGTTGTGGATTTCTTTCGTGCGCTGGTAAGCTAAGTCGATGAATTTTAAAGACACACGGTCTTCGAGGGGGAAGACCAGGGGGCGGTGGCCGGCGTGTCTGGCCATCGTGTGCGTCTCCATCCTGCTCGCCTTCAGCGGCATCGCGGCTCGGGCCCAGGTCGGCTCGACCATCCGCGAGATCCGCGTCGAGGGCGTGCAGCGCATTGAGCCCGAGACCGTCCGCTCCTACCTCACCATCCGTGCCGGCGAGGATTTCGATCCGGCCAAGGTGGACGAGTCGCTGAAGGCGCTGTTCGCCACAGGACTGTTCGCCGACGTGTCGATCCGTCGCGAGGGCGATGTCGCCGTCGTGCAGGTGGTCGAGAACCCGATCATCAACCGACTGGCGTTCGAGGGGAACAGCCGCATCAAGACGGAAGTGCTGGAGAACGAGGTCCAGCTCAAGCCGCGCATGGTCTACACGCGGACCCGCGTCCAGAACGACGTGCGCCGCATCCTCGACATCTATCGCCGTGAAGGTCGCTTCGCCGCGACCGTGGAGCCGAAGATCATCCAGCAGCCGGAGAACCGCGTCGATCTCGTCTTCGAGATCGACGAGGGCGCGCCGACCAAGATTTCGAACATCGCGTTCATCGGCAACCGACGCTTCACCGACGACAAGCTGCAGTCGATCATTCAGTCGCAGGAAACGCACTGGTACAGCTTCCTCACCGGTGACGACGTCTACGATCCCGACAAGCTGCAGGCGGACCGCGAGTTGCTCCGCCGCTTCTATCTCAAGAGCGGTTACGCCGACTTTCGCATCCTGTCGGCGGTCGCCGAGCTGACGCCCGACCGCAAGTCGTTCCTCGTGACCTTCACCATCGAGGAAGGACCGCGTTACAAGATCGGTGACGTCAACATCACCAGCCGACTGCCCGACGTGGACACCAACGCGCTGATGGACACGGTCCGGACGCAGAAGGGCGACTGGTACAACGCGGACCTCGTCGAGGAGTCCGTGAACCGCATCACCGATGCGGTGATCGCGCAAGGCCATCCGTTCGTCGACGTCCGTCCCAACGTCCAGCGCGACCGCGACAAAGTTGTCGTCAACATCAGCTACGACGTCGTCGAGGGCCAGCGCCTGTTCGTCGAGCGCATCGACATCCGCGGCAATACGCGGACCCAGGACAAGGTCATCCGCCGGCAGTTCCGGCTCGTCGAGGGCGATGCCTTCAACAATGCCCGCTTCAACCGCAGCCGCCGCAACCTTCAGGAGCTGCAGTACTTCAAGAAGGTGGACGTCAGCCGCAGCGAGGGCTCGAGCCCCGACCAGACCGTCATTGACGTCAACGTCGAGGAACAGCCGACCGGGTCGCTCAACATCGGTGCGGGATTCTCGACAACCAACGGCCTCATCAGCATGGTGTCGGTCGGCGAACAGAACCTGTTCGGCCGCGGTCTGCAGGGCAGCATCAGCCTCATGCTCGGCACGAGTCAGCAGCAGGCGTTCCTGTCGCTGACGGATCCCGCGTTCCTGGACCGCAACATGTCCGGAGGGTTCGACATTGGCCAGACCCGGACGGACAGCACGCGCAACCTGATGTTCCAGGAGGAGAACTCCTCCCTGACGTTGCGCACCGGCTTCAACTACAACGACCGTTTGTCGCAGGGGCTCCGCTATTTCGCTCGCGCCAACCGCATCAAGTCGGTCGACGTGAGCGCTTCGCCGTTCATTCAGCAGGAAGTCGGCACCAGGACTGCGTCGGGCCTCGGTCAGACGATTTCGTACGACGTGCGCGACAGCAAGATCGATCCGACGGACGGATACATCGTCTCGCTGTCGAACGACGTCTCCGGCCTGGGCGGCAACACCCGCACGTTCAAGACCAACCTGTCTGGCACCACGTACTACCCGGTGTTCGAGGAATCCGTGATCAGCATGAACGGCCGCGTCGGTTACGTGAAGGGCATCGGCCAGGACGTTCACCTCCAGGACCGCTTCTTCCTCGGCGGCGACAGCTTCAAGGGCTTCGCCCGCGGCGGTATCGGTCCGCGCGACGTCGGACCGTCCCGCTCCGCTCTCGGCGGCGACATGCTGTACACCGTGGGCTCGGAGCTCTCGACCCCTCTCAGCGTCGCGAAGGAGTTCGGCCTCCGCGGGCTGATGTGGGGCCAGGTTGGCTCGCTATGGAATGTCGACGTATCGGGCCCGACCGTGGCCGATGACGCCACCATGCGCGCGGCCGTCGGCGTCGGACTCTCGCTGCGGACGCCGGTAGGCCCGGTCCGCGTCGATCTCGGCTTCCCCGTCAAGAAGAAGGGCTATGATGACGGCGAAGTCTTCTCGTTCAGCCTTGGTCAGAGGTTCTAAGTAATGATGTTCCGGAATGCAGTTCTCGGCGCTGTCGCCGCGGCCCTGGTGGCCGTAGCGCCGATGCGCGTCCACGCCCAGCAGATGTCGGCGGTGGCCGTCGTCGACATCCCGGTGGTCATGCAGAACTCCGCCGCCGCCAAAGGTGTGCGCACCGCGCTCGACAAGGAGGAGACCGGATACAAGGCGGACTTCTCCAAGCGCGAGGGTGAATTCCGCAACGCCTACCAGCAACTCCAGAACGACTTCGCAAAACTTGGTCCCGATGCGGCGCGCGATCGCCGCATGTCGTTCGAGCAGCGCTACGCCGACTTCGAGCGGGAGGTCGAGTTCCGCAAACAGGACTTCCAGGGCCGCGCCGATCGCGCCATGAAGAAGGTGGAGGACGCCCTGCGCTCCGTGCTCATGGACATCGCGAAGGAGAAGAAGCTCAACCTGATCCTCGTCAAGGGCGCGGTGCTCTACTACGACTCGGAGATGGACCTGACGCAGGACGCGCTGAAGCGTCTGGATGCGAAGCTGCCGTCGGTGACCATCGACAAACCCGCGGCGCTGCCGAAGGCTCCGGGCAATCCCGCCGCCCAAGCCCCGAAAGCGAGCCCGGCCCCCACAGGCCGGTAGGCCATGGCGGACCCGCGCTTCTTCGCCCGGCAGGGTCCTTTCCCGATCGGAGAGCTGGCGCGCCTCGCGGGCGCGGAGATCGCGCCCGGAGGGGACGTCGCACGACTCGTGAAGGACGTCGCGTCGCTCGATACGGCGGGGCCTGACGACATCAGCTTTCTCGACAATCCGCGCTACGCGGCATCGTTCGCGGCCAGCGCGGCGGGGGCCTGTATTGTCCACCCGCGGTTCGTGTCGCGTGCTCCCGCTGGCATGGTCCTGCTGACGACGCCTGCGCCGTACATGGCCTACGCCAAGGTATCGCGCGCGTTCTATCCTCCGGCGCGACCGCAGCCAGGGATCGCGAGCAACGTCGTCATCGATCCGACCGCCACGGTGGGTGAGGGATGCCGGATCGATCCCGGCGCCGTGATCGGCGCGGGCGCGGAAATCGGCGCAGGCACATGGGTGGCAGCGAATGCCGTCATCGGCGACAGCGTGAGGATCGGCAGGGAATGCAGCATCGGCGCCTGCGCGTCGATCACCCATGCGCTGATCGGCGATCGCGTCATGATCTACGCCGGTGCCCGCATCGGTCAGGACGGCTTCGGTTTCGCGTCCGACCGCTCGGGACATCTCCGGGTGCCGCAGCTCGGACGCGTCGTCATCGGTGACGACGTGGAAGTCGGTGCGAACACCACGATCGACCGCGGAGCGGGGCCCGACACCGTCATCGGTCCGGGCTGCATGATTGATAATTTGGTGCAGATCGGGCACAACGTGCAGATGGGGCGCGGTTGCGTAATCGTGTCCCAGGTCGGAATCTCGGGATCTACCCGCCTCGGTGATTTCGTGGTCATCGGCGGCCAGGCCGGGCTGGCCGGTCATTTGTCCATCGGCAGCGGCGTTCGGATCGCGGCGAAGAGCGGTGTGAACGGCGATGTGCCGGCGGGGACCGACGTTGGCGGCGCTCCGGCGGTTCCGGTGCGGGAATGGCGGCGCCAGATCGCGGCGGTGAAGCGTCTCGGTCGCCGCGACAAGGCGGAAGGAGAACCCTCGCCGGAGGGCAGTTGAGCCATGGAAGCGACGATCGAAAACAAGGCGGGCCAGGCGGCGCAGGCCGCGGACGGCACGACCATCGATATCCAGCGGATCATGCAGATGATTCCGCACCGCTATCCGTTCCTGATGATCGATCGTGTCATCGAGGCGGTACCGAACGTCAGCGCCATCGGCGTGAAGAACGTCAGCATCGGCGAGCCGTTCTTCCAGGGCCACTTCCCGACCCAACCGGTGATGCCGGGCGTACTCATCATCGAGGCGATGGCCCAGACCGCCGCCGTGCTCGTCGTGCACACGCTCGGGCCGGAGTCGGAGGGCAAGCTTGTCTACTTCATGACCGTCGACAGTGCGCGGTTCCGCAAGCCCGTGGTGCCAGGCGACCAGCTCTTTATCCATGTCCGCAAGGAACGCAACCGCGGAAACGTGTGGAAGTTCACCGCCGAGGCCAAGGTGAACGGAACACTGTGCGCCGAAGCCACCTACGCGGCGATGATCCTGGACCGCTGATGGCGCCGATCCATCCGACAGCCGTGGTGGAGCCCGGGGCTCGCCTCGGCAAGGGCGTCACGATCGGTCCCTACGTGTGCATCGGCTCCGAGGTCGAACTCGGGGACGGTGTCGAAGTGATGCCGCATGTCGTGATCGGCGGCCGTACGACCATCGGCCCTCATACCCGGATCTTCCCGTTCGCGAGCATCGGCCTGCAGCCGCAGGATTTGAAGTTCAAGGGCGAGCGCTCGACGCTCCGCATCGGTGCGCATAACGTCATCCGCGAGCACGTGACGATGAATCCCGGCACCGAGGGCGGCGGCCTGGAGACGACGGTGGGCGACCATTGCCTGTTCATGGTCGGCGCTCACGTCGCGCACGATTGCAAGGTCGGTAATCACGTGATCATGGCGAACAACGCCACCCTGGCCGGGCATGTGGAGATCGGCGATTTTGCGGTGCTCGGCGGACTTTCCGCCGTGCATCAGTTCGTGCGTATCGGCCGCCACGCGATGATCGGCGGAATGTCGGGCGTCGAGCATGATGTCATTCCGTACGGCTCGGTGATGGGCGATCGCGCCCGCCTTGCTGGGCTCAACGTGATCGGGCTCAAGCGGCGCAACTTCTCGCGCGAGGACATCCATGCGCTCCGGGCCGCGTACCGCATGATCTTCGCGGCCGAAGGCACCATGGCGGAGCGGATCGAGGATGCGGCGGAGTTGTTCAAGGGCTCGCCTGCGGTGATGGATGTCGTCGACTTCATCCGCGCCGACTCGTCGCGGGCGATCTGCCAGCCGCGGACCAACGGTGACCGGTAGGCTCGGAATCGTCGCCGGCAGCGGCGATCTCCCCAAGCGCCTCCTCGAAGCGTGCCGCGCGAGCGGCCGCGACCCGTTCGTCCTCGCCCTCGAGGGGCACACGGACCCGATGCTGGTTCAGCATGCTCCCCATGCGTGGATCCGACTCGGCGCCGCGGCGGAGGGATTCGCCGCGCTGCGCAGCGCAGGCGTCACCGAAGTCGTATTCATCGGGCCGGTGCGGCGTCCGTCGCTGACATCGCTGATGCCGGATGTCCGGGCGGCGAAGTTTCTGGCGCGCGTCGGGCTCAGGGCGTTCGGCGACGACGGGCTGCTGTCGGCGATCGTGAAGGAGTTCGAAGCCGAAGGTTTCCGCGTCGTCGGCGCCGATGACGTGCTGTCGAATCTGGTCGCCCCGAATGGCGCGATCGGCACGGTGCTGCCCGACGATTCCGCCAAGGCCGACATTGCGCGCGGCGTTGCGGTGGTGCGGGCGCTCGGCGCGCTCGATATCGGCCAGGCCGCGGTGGTCGAGGCGGGCGTGGTGCTCGGGGTCGAGGCGATCGAAGGCACCGATGCCCTGATCGAGCGTGCGGGCAGCCTCAAGCGCGAAGGACCGCGCCGCGGCGTGTTGGTCAAGGCGAAGAAGCCTGGCCAGGAACGTCGCGTCGATCTGCCGGCGATCGGGGTCGGAACCGTCGAGCGGGTCATCGCCGCGGGGCTCGCGGGGATCGCCATCGAGGCCGGGGCGGCACTCGTCGTCGACCGGGACGAGGTCGCGCGCCGGGCCGATGCGGCCGGGATATTCGTGATCGGCGTCGCCGGAGACCCGGCGTGAGCGAGCCTCCCGAGCACCGCTCGCCGCTGATTTACCTCGTGGCCGGCGAGCCGTCCGGCGATCTCCTGGGCGGACGGCTCATGGCGGCACTCAAGACGCTTGCCGCCGGGCGCGTGCGTTTCGCCGGAATAGGCGGCGACGCGATGGCTGCGCAGGGACTCCAGACGCAGTTCCCGCTGTCGGACCTTGCCGTCATGGGCATCGTCGAGGTGATTCCGCATGCGCCGCGTATCCTGCGGCGGGTCACGGAGACGGCCGAGGCGGTGAAGTCGCTGCGCCCGGACGTCGTCGTCACCATCGACGCGCCGGCTTTCGCTTTCCGTGTCGGCAAGAAGCTGAAAGGGAGCGGTATTCCGCTGGTCCACTATGTGGCACCGTCGGTGTGGGCGTGGCGCCCCCGGCGCGCCAAGATGATCGCCCAGTTCCTCGACCATCTGCTCGTCTTCCTCCCCTTCGAGCCTCCGTATTTCCTCCGGGAGGGGCTCGCGGCCACCTTCGTCGGCCACCCGGCCATCGAGGCACCGAACGGCGACGGCTCCGCGTTTCGGCAGCGCCATGGCATTCCGTCCGACGCGCGGCTCCTCGCGCTCTTGCCCGGCAGCCGTCGCGGCGAGGTCTCGCGCCATCTGCCGATTTTCCGCGAAACGGTTGCGACGCTCGCCCGGCGCTTTCCCGATCTCCACGTTGCGGTTCCCACCGTGCAGACGGTCGATGCCGACGTCCGCGCGGCGGCACCGACGTTCGGGACCCCGATGATCATTGTCGGGGCCGAGGAGAAGTACGACGCCTTCGCCGCCGCCGACGTGGCGCTGGCGGCCTCCGGCACCGTCGTTCTGGAACTCGCCGCGGCCGGGCTGCCGATGGTCGTCACCTACCGCGTCAACCCGCTGTCGGCATGGGTGGCGCGGCGGATGGTGAAGGTGACGCAGGTGAGTCTCGTCAACCTGGTGCTGGGCCGGCCCGCGGTCCCCGAGCTCCTTCAGGAGATGTGCCGGCCCGACATGCTGAGCACGGCGGTGGCCGAGTTGCTCGATAGCCGCGAGGCGCGCGAGCGCCAGAGGGCGGCGCTCGCCGAAACCGTCCGCGCGCTCACGCCGCAAGATGGCCGTCCCAGCGAGTGCGCGGCGAGGGTGGTTCTGGAGATCGCGCGCCAGGCAATCGCGCGCAGGGCAGGCTGAGGGGCGATGGACAAGGTCGAGACGGCGAAGCTGGAACTGGTGATCGCGAACCGGGTGTTGGCGAAGGAAGGGATCACGGACGCCTCGGGCCACGTCAGCGTGCGTCACCCGACCAATCCGGAGCGCTTCCTGCTGTCGCAATCGCGCAGCCCGGAACTGGTCACGGAGGATGACATCCTCGAGTTCGGGCTCGACGGTCAGCCGATCCGGAATGAGGGCCGCTCGCTCTATCATGAGCGGTTCATCCACGCGGCCGTATACGGGGCTCGCCCGGACGTGAATGCGGTGGTCCACGCCCATGCCGAGGACGTGCTCCCGTTCACGATCACCAAGGTGCCGTTCCGGCCGGTGATCGGTTCGGCCAGCGCCATCGGTCATCGGGTGCCGGTGTGGGATATCCGCGACAGGTTCGGCGATCGCACCAATCTGCTGGTGACCACCCTCGATCACGGTCGAGACCTCGTGAAGACGCTTGCCGACGGCTCGGTCGTCCTGATGCGGGGCCACGGCTTCACCGCGGCGCGGCGGACCCTGATTGCCGTCGTCAGGCTCTGCGTATTCCTGCCGCGCAATGCCCGCGTTTTGCTGGCCGCCCTGCAGCTCGGCGGCGAGATCAACGGACTGTCTCCCGGCGAGATCGATGCCAAGATATCGGCGTACGAGAGCGACGCCTCGGGCATGTGGCGGGGGTGGGAGTATTTCGCCGCCCGCGCCGGCTGCTCCGACCTGCTCGCCCGGGCGCAACGGCGGTAGGGCGGTTCGGCGCGGCGGCTCCGCCGCCGTGGCACCGGCCCCTGTTTACGGGTAAAAAGGCGCGCGGCCGCGGGCCGCTTCAGACGCGAAGGATCGAGGATGAGCTTTCCCGACAAGAAGGTGATCGCCGAACTCACGGCGAAAATGCTGATCGAGGTGGAGGCGGTGCGGTTCAACACCGAGAAGCCGTTCATCTTCACGTCTGGGTGGGCAAGCCCGGTCTACACCGATTGCCGGCGCCTGATTTCGTTTCCCCGCGTGCGCCGCACGCTGATGGAGTTCGGCGAGGCGACGATCCTGCGCGAGGCCGGGTTCGAGAAGTTCGATGTCGTTGCGGGCGGGGAGACGGCGGGCATTCCATTCGCCGCCTGGATGGCCGATCGCCTGATGCTGCCGATGCAGTACGTCCGCAAGCAGCCGAAGGGCTTCGGCCGCAACGCGCAGATCGAAGGATACGTCGTCGAAGGACAGCGCACGCTCCTCGTCGAGGACATGACGACGGACGGCAAGAGCAAGGTGAACTTCTGCAACGCCCTGCGCAAAGCCGGCGCGAAGGTCGAGCACATCTTCGTGCTGTTCTTCTACGACATCTTCCCCGAAGCCAAGGGCGTGTTCGCGGACATGGGGGTGCAGCTCCATACGCTCGCGACGTGGTGGGACGTGCTCGCGGTCGCGAAGGCGAACAGCTACCTGCCGAAGGCCGCGCTCGAGGAGATCGAGAAATTCATGCACGATCCGGCCGGCTGGTCGGTCGCGCACGGCGGCGCCGGCAAGGTCGGCGACTGACGCGCCGGCCGACCCATGGCCCTCAGCTATTCGCTGATCCGTCCGGTCCTGCGGCTGCTCGAGCCAGAAGCGGCGCACCGCGCGGCGATCTGGGGTCTGAAGCTCGGCCTCGCCGGGCGGCAGTCGCTGCCCGATGACCCCATCCTCGCCACGCGGGTTTGGAACCTCGATTTCCCGAATCCCGTCGGTGTCGCCGCGGGATTCGACAAGGGGGCCGAGGTCGTCGACCCGCTGCTAGCGCTCGGTTTCGGCTTCACGGAAGCAGGGACGGTGACGCCGCTGCCGCAGCCAGGAAACCCGCGGCCGCGGTTGTTCCGCCTCGACGAGGACGAGGGCGTGATCAACCGTCTCGGTTTCAACTCGGAGGGGCTCGCGCCGTACGTGGAGCGCATATCGCGCCGCCGGAGGAACGGCATCTTCGGCGCGAACGTCGGCAAGAATCGCGAGGCGACGGACGCGTTCAACGACTACGAGACCGGCATCACGGCAGTGTGCCCGTACGCCGACTACCTCGTCGTCAACGTTTCGTCGCCGAACACGCCGGGACTGCGGTCTCTCCAGGCGCGCGATGCGATTCGGGAGCTCCTGACACGGGTGCTCGCGGCTCGGGACCGGGTCGCGTCCGACCCGGTGCGGCGGCCGCCCTTGCTGGCCAAGGTCGGACCCGACCTCGACGATGCGGCGATCGCCGACATCGCCGAAGTCGCACTGGAGACGCGGGTTGATGGGCTCATCATCGGGAATACGACGGTCGAGCGTCCTCCGACCCTGCGCAGCGTCCATGCGAAGGAAGCCGGCGGCCTTTCCGGCAAGCCGCTGATGGCGCGGGCGACCGGGTGCCTCGCCGCCATGTACCGCATGACCAACGGGCGGCTGCCGCTGATCGGCTGCGGCGGCATTGCCACCGGCGGCGACGCATACGCGAAGATCCGCGCGGGCGCATCATTGGTTCAGCTCTACTCGATGCTCGTCTTTCACGGGCCAGATCTGGTCGCCCGCATCAAGCGCGAATTGGCGGACCGACTGCGCGCCGACGGCTTCGCATCGGTACGCGACGCGGTCGGCGCCGACCACCGCTAGGGTCCGTTCCGCCTCCACGCTGTGGTCTTTCTGGGGCAAGTCCGTCATGGCCTGAGGCAATTGCGTCGGCCAGCGGCACCCCGCGGGCCTCGCTGCGTTGGGCCGACCTAAACGGGGCGAGCACGGCCCCGGCGAATGGATCCGGCAGTGATTAGGGACCAGTCTTTGGGCGGAAACGGCGGTGAGTCCGCGAAGGCTCTTCATGATCTCGTCGCCATAACGTGGGACGGGAAGGGGGTGCCGCACCGACTCGTCTGCTTCGATCAGACGCCCGCCTTCGATCTGCTCACCCTCGACTACACCGGCAGTGCCGATTCGCCGTCGCCTCTCGTCGAGCACCATCACTTCCGATCGGTGAAAACGGAGGGGAAGGGCGAAACCTTCCAGGTCGTGGCCGACTTCCTTCGCAATGCGCGGCGACGGTACCGCTACGTCGGCATTCTCGACGACGACATCATTCTGAGGGTATCGGACATCAACTACCTGTTGCACGTCGCAGGGTGCTTCAATCTCGACTCCTTCGCGCCATCACTCGGTGAAGATGGCTTCCATAGCCACGTTCACACGCTGCGTCAGGACCGACGCCTGCTTCACCCAGCCCCCTGGGTCGAAGTGATGATGCCCTTCTACAAGGTCGAGCTGTTCGAGATGGCGGCGCCTTTCTTCAACCTGACCATTTCCTCCTGGGGCATCGACAAATATGTGATTCCCTTGATGCAGAAGATCGCCGGTATGCCGCGAACCGCGGTTGTCGATGGCATTCTGGCGACCCACACGCGGCCGATTCGCAGTGCGGGCAAACGCCATTCGAACGGTCTCTCCCCGTTCGAGGAGATGGATCTCGTGCGCGAGCGCTGCATCGAATACGTCGAAGCCCACCATCCGGAGCTCGTGCGCACCCGGTGGTTCGACGAGACGTTCGAACTGCTTGGGCCTATCGCGCGGTTGCGTCGCAAGCTGCGGCTGCTACGTCGCGGGGCGCCGCCGCCGGAATGGCAGTGGAAAGCACCCTGAAAGCCCTCTGCCGGTACGAGTTAAGGTCAGAACGATGGGCTGGTTCTCAGGACCGGGTCGGCCACGGTGACCGGGGCGTTTGGAAGGCCTGTGCGGGACTCCGCGGCGGCCGCCGCAGCGTGGTAATTGGAGACGCTGAATAGCGCATCTCCGACGAAAACGAAGTCACGGTCGGCGTCGGCGAGACGCCGCAGCACGTTGCAGGTGTTGGCCGCCGCGGGAAACAGCCAACGACGCAACTCGAGGATGATAAGGGGGAATTCCTCCACCCATTCGCTGTTGGCGGAGAACAGGTCTTCGTCGATGCGATCGAGGTCGATGCGGACGATGAACGGCCATGCACCGGTGGCGCTGCACTCGGCGACGAGGCTGTTGAGCGACCGAATCCCGGACCCGGCGCTTTCCGCAGCGATGTTCGCTCGTCGCAATTCCGCGTTCCCGGCGCGACAGACCGTGGCCGCGTGCGCGAAGGTATCCCCGTCCGACTCGACGCCGATGACTCGGGCTGCCGGAAATGCGCCGGCGAAATAGCGTGTGGTAATTCCGGCATCGGCGCCGCAATCGAGAACCAACGGCGTGCGTCCGGCGGCAATGATGCGGTCGTGCGTGGCCCAGAGGTCGTCGCGACGCGGAAGGTGATCGATGCTGTACGCCTCGTCCCCATAAACCCTCGCGATCGTGCGGTAGTCGTCGGCGGTTCGGATGGGAATGGCATGGGCACCGCCATTCCGGCGATCGCGCACGTGTTGAATCCGGGCGAAGGGCGGCCGGGTCAGGAGAAACCGTCGATCACGGAGATGGAGGGCGGTGGATGCGACCCGCAGCGCCCAGCTTGCGGTGTCTCGGAAACTCCGTGGCGGGCTGCATACGCGCGGGGAAGTGTCAGCGAGCATGGGGAATACCTGGCGCAATATGGGGTGAAGAACCGAAAAGCCAAAGTCGGCGACTAGAGTCCCGGCTGGTGCGACAGCCATCCAAACGTCATCGGCAGCTTGCGGAATACGATGGCGATCGTGCCGGCGGAAAGGCAGCATCGAAGGCATTCGGCCAATTGCAGCAGCGCGGTCGTTTGATCGCCCAATCGCCAGTGCGCGCGCGCATGGCGAAGCGCTCGGATGGCGGCAATGCGCATGCCTTCACGGTAGAGCCGCTTGGCGTAGGGGCGAGGGAGAAGGCCGCAATAGGTGCGCAGGCATCGTCTTTCCTCGCGGACGTTCTCGCCGGTCCGGATCATCTCGGACGTTCCCGAACTATCGTGAAGGCGGTGGCAGCCCAGGAACTCCGGGTCGTAGAACACCCGGTGCGTGAGGATGACCCGATTCCACATGTCCCAGTCCGGGCAGTGCCGGAACATCTCGCGAAATCCGCCGAGCTCCTCGTACACGGACCGCCGGACGATCGTGGTGACGAACTGAAGTCTCTGGCCCGTGAGCTGCCGTTCGATGAAGTCCTCGGCGAGAATCGACGGACGATGACTCTGCAGTTCCGAAAGGCTCAGCCATGCACCATCGGTGTCGATGAAGATGTGACGCGCGGCGAACGCGCCGATCTCAGGGTTCATGGTAATGGCCACACGTGCGCGCTCGTAGAGTCCGGGACGCAGGGCATCGTCGGAGTGGACGATGTGAACAAACTGCCCGCGGGCGCGCCGGATGCACGTGTTGAAGTTCTCGACCGCGCCGACGTTTATCGATTGCTTATGGAAGCGTATGCGGTCGCCAGCGACCTGGCGCACCACGGGCTCGGGATCCTCATCCGTGGACCCGTTGTCGACCACCTCAATGTCCATCAGCTCCGGGCCGAGGTCCTGGGACAGGATGCTGCGCAGTGTCTCGCGCAAGTACTGGGTGGAATTGAACGTCGGGATCATCACCGAAAAGAGAGGGCGTGGCGCGTCGTCGGTGATCGGTGGGATCGTCGGCCCGCGCGGCACCAGAACGGGATCGATACCTACCACGTAGGGCGCCGGTACCGACCGCTGTCGCGGTGCCGGTGTGCGGAGCCGTGAAATCGCGTGAGCCATGTTTGTCACCCCCAGTCGCGCTCGAGCTCACGAGCCGCTCAGGGCTGCCGGCCCCGTTGCACGCCGAAGTGAGGAAGCTGCGGCGGAAGCTTAGCCATTCGGCTATTTCCGGCCCCGGGACAATTATGGGAAAAAACACGCCTGACGATGCCACAGCCGTGGGCCGCCCGTACCATCAGCGCGTGCGCCTGAGCGCGCGTCGCGACGGCCGAAAGCCGGAGAACGCGCTCGCGTGTCGGAATTGTGCGCGCCGATGCGAGCCGTGTCAGATTTGTCCTTTGTCCCGCCTGGCTCCGTGGCGCACCGTGCCTTCGCCGTCATATTCCGTGGTGACATTCGAAGGCGATCTCATGGGTTCTGTTGCGGGGCGCTCTGTCATTTGGACCGCTCTCGAAAGCGGTGGGCTCTTTCTTCTATCGTTCGCGGTGCTCATCGTTGTTGCGCGAACGCTTGGGCCGGCCGATCTCGGCACGGCGGCGCTGGCGGTCGGGACCGTGCAGTTGTTCGCCATGGCCATCGACACGCTGGTACACGATGCCATCGTACAGCGCGCCGAGGTGTCGCAGAGCCACCTCGACAGCGGGTTTTGGGCCTCCATAGGGATCGGCATCGTCTGCGCGGCCGTGTGCTGGGCCGGCGCGACGCCGATGGGCCGGATTTTCGGAAGCGACGATTTGCCGATTCTGCTGGTGGTCGGCAGCCTTACGCTTCCAATTACCGGGGCGACGACGGTTCCGATCGCGATTCTCCGTCGTGACTTCCAGTTCAAGGCGCTTGCGCTGCGGACGCTTTATGGCCGCATGGCGGGGGGTATCGTCGCGATCCTGCTCGTCGCTCTCGGCTTCGGGATTTGGGGCCTCCTCGCGCAGCACATCGTCCAGGCTATGGTCAACGCGGCGTCGGTGTGGCGTGCGACCGAGTGGCGTCCCCGGTTCGTCTTCCGTCCATCGCTCCTGAAGGAGCTCGTGACGTTCGGCATCCTCAGCGTCGGCACGCGAATGTCGTGGGTCGCGGGTGCCCGGCTTTACACCATGCTGGTCGGGTATTTCCTCGGGCTTGCCGCAGTCGGATACATCAACGTGGCCCAGCGTGTCGTCGACACTCTGAATGACGTCTTGACGGGTGCGTCCTACAATTTGGCGTTGCCGCTGTTCTCGCGCCTGCAGATGGACCGGGCCGCGCTCGTACGCGCCTATACGCAGGCGCTGGAATTCGCGGCTGTTGCGGTGCAGCCGCTGTTCGCCGGGATTGCGGTGTGCGCGCCGGCGATCGTGAGACTGTTCTTCGGTGAGAGCTGGGCGGCGGCCATTCCGCTCGTGCAGATCGTGGCCGTCGGCACGATGCTGCAGTTCATTCTGCTGTTCGGCGAAGCGGCTTTGATGGCGGTCGGGCGTCCAGCGTATGCGTTCTACTACGGATTCGTCAGCTTCATGTCGATCCTCGCTTGGTTCGCCGGGATGCCCCCGGCGGGCGAAGCGAGCGCGGCGGTCATCTGGAGCGCGCGCTCGATCGTCGCGGGGCCTTTCCTGCTTGTCGTGGTCCACCGCGTACTGGGCGGTGAGGCGACGATCGGCTTCTTCAAGAGCTGGCTTGCCCCGTCGGTGGCTCTTGCCGCGATGGTCGCGGCCGTGGTCGCCATCGAATGGAGCATGCCTGCGGGCTACGGTCCCGGAAAGCTGCTGTTGATCCAGGTGCCGGCCGGCGCCCTCGTATACCTCAGCGTCATCACCGTGATGAAACGCCAGCTGGTGCTGGGCGCCCTCGGCTTCCTCGTGAGTCGCGGCCGCAAGCCGGTTCCCCAGACCGGCCCCGAGGTCGTTTCGAGCTGACTCGTCATGCAGACCGGGTTGGGCATTGCGGTGCGCGCAGGGGTGCGATTCCGACGCTCACACGGAGACTGGACAGCAGACCTGCGGGAGGGAGCGGAGCCGTGGACGGCAGTCGCCGTGGGCAGGGTCATGCGCTACATTTCACTGCGAGATGGAGGCGCCCATGACGGACACGATGGCAACTCACGACAGCGCGGTCGCCGCGAAGCCGCGGCTCCTGCACACTATGATACGTGTGCACGATCTTGAGCGATCGATCGAGTTCTACACGCGGCTTCTCGGCATGACTCTGCTACGCAGGAAGGACTATCCCAGCGGGGAGTTCACGCTCGCGTTCGTCGGATACGGCAATGAGTCCGACGCGAGCGTGATCGAGCTGACCTACAATTGGTCGCGCAAGGACGCCTACGCCATCGGCGACGGCTTCGGTCACCTCGCCATCGGCGTCGCCGACGTCGCCGCTACCTGCGAACGCCTGGCGCGGGAAGGGGTGAAGATTCCGCGGCCGGCGGGACCGATGAAGCACGGCGGCGGAGTGATCGCGTTCGTCGAGGATCCCGACGGCTACAAGATCGAGCTGATCGAGCGCCGCTGACCGGAGGCTTTACGTCCGGCGGTACATTCCGACCCCCACCAGGACCACGCCGACCGCGATCGCGCCGATCGCTGCTTCCTGCGGGATCACGTGTGTATTCTGTTCCTTGGCCTTGAGGCTGAGGTCGCCGACGCGCGCGACCTCCTCGGTGTGCTGCGTCTTGAACACCGGTACCAAGAGTCCGACGACGCCCAGCACGGCAATGATTGCTCCGATCAAAACCAGTCGGTTCATCGCGATTCCCTCATTGTTCGCCGCATCCCGGAGGAGAACGTCGCGCGCCGATGCGGGTTCACGCGGCGCATCCCAGGTGCCGCAGCGCGGAAGGTCGAGGCGGCGGTCCCAAAGTTAACGCGGCGGCATTTGGCACGAATCTGAGCAATCGCCGTTACCGCAACGCTGCCTTTTGCAAAGTTGTCCACAGGCGTGCACGGTTGCGCAACGTATCCAGGCTCGACCCTACCCGTGTGTTGGAGAGGTCCCGGAGGGCGGTGTTCCGCCGCTCTGCGGGCGTTGTTGTCGCCGCGCGGTCATGGACGTGCAGCGTCGGCGTCATAGCCGTGGGATATCGAAGTCGGCACGGCGGTTGCAGATGATGATTTTGTGGCAGCGAGCCACAACAATGCTGCGGGCACGGACGTGGCAGGAGCCGTACAGAACTGAGGCGAAAAAGGGATCGGGTGGAATATGCGTGTCCTGTTTGCCTCCTCGGAAATCTTCCCGCTGGCCAAGACCGGCGGTCTCGCCGATGTGAGTGCCGGATTGCCGTCCGCCCTCGGGCAGTATGGGGTCGATATCCGCCTGGTGATGCCGGGCTACCCGGAGGCGATCGACCGCGCGGAGGGGCGCGGCAAGCGCATTCCGCTGGGTAACCTTCTCGGCACCGGCGAGGTCGCTCTGATCCCCGCCCGCTCCGCGGAAACCGGGCTACCGCTGTGGCTGGTCGAGTGCCCGGCCCTGTTCGGCCGCCAAGGCGGTCTGTACGCCGACCAGTACGGCCGCGAGTGGCCGGACAACGCCGATCGCTTCGCCGCCGTCTGCCATGCCGCCGCGCGGATCGCGCTGGGCAGCGCGGTCCCGACCTGGCGCGCCGACGTCGTGCACGCGAACGACTGGCACCTCGGCCTGGTCCCGGCGCTGCTCGCGTTTCAGCCCAAGCCCCGCCCGGCGACCGTCTTCACCATCCACAATCTCGCGTTCCAGGGGCTGTTCCCGGCCGACGTCTTCCCACGCCTCGGGTTGCCCTCCGAGTGCTTCTCGGCCGACGGCATGGAGTTCTACGGGCAGGTGTCGTTCCTCAAGGCGGGCATCCGCTACGCCGACCGGATTTCGACCGTGAGCCCGCGTTACGCCCAGGAAATCCTGACGCCGGAGTTCGGCTGCGGCCTTGACGGCGTGCTGCGCTCGCGCGCCAACGACCTCGTCGGCATCCTCAACGGCGTCGACTACAGCACGTGGGATCCGAGCGATGCGGACAGCCTGCCGCGCGCCTACAGCGCCGACGATCTCAGCGGCAAGGACGCCTGCAAGGAATCGCTGCAGCGCGAGCTCGGGCTTGTCGGCAACGAGAACGCGCCGCTGTTCCTGTTCATGAGCCGGATCACCGAGCAGAAAATGGCCGACGTCCTGCCGGCCGTGGTCCCCTCGATCATCGAGCGGGGCGGGCAGGTGGCCGTGTGCGGCAAGGGCGAGGCCAAGCTCGAGGCCGCGCTGCATTCGCTGTCGGAGCGTCATGCGGGCCGCGTCTCGGTCCACATCGGCTACAACGAGCCGCTGGCAAAGCGCGCGCTCGCCGGCGCCGACGTCGTGCTGGCGCCCGCGCGCTTCGAGCCGTGCGGGCTGACGCAGATGTACGCGATGCGTTACGGCGCGCTGCCGGTGAGCCGCCGCGTCGGCGGACTCGCCGACACCGTCGCCGACGGCGAGGGGGCCGCGACCGGTTTCCTGTTCGAGGACGCGACCGCGACCGACTTCAAGGGCGCGATCCACCGCGCGTGCAGCGCGTATGCCAACACCGCGTCATGGAAGCGCATGCAGCGGCATGCCATGACCCAGGACTTCGGCTGGCGGCGCTCGGCGGAGCGGTATCTCGCGCTGTACCGCGAGCTGCCCCCGAGCGGCGGCGCCAAACGGGGCGATGCCGCGGCCGCCGAGCGGGCGCGGCGCGCAGCGGCGGCCGTGGCGGCGGCCAACAGCGACGCGGCGATCCCGGCGCCGTGGGTGGCGACCTCCACCGCGCCGCTGCCGGCGGCAGTGTCGCGGCCGTAGCCGCATCTCCGAAGCAGGGCTAGACGAGGGCGGCGACGCCGAAGGCGATCAGCGCCGCCACCAGCAGGATGCGCGCGATCACAAGGCCCAGAGGCGGCCGATTGTCATTGGCCGCCCGCCGCACCCGCACCGCGGCCCGGAACGCGCGCCAGCGCCTTGGATGCGTCGCCGCGACGGCGCCGGCATCGGCCAGACGCTCCTTGAATCGCGCGAGAACCGATTGTTGCGAGGCCATCCGATACCCCGACGTGACGGGTGACTACTTGCGCTGGGCGAGCGGCACGTACGTGCGCGGGCCGGCGCCGGTGTAGACCTGGCGCGGACGACCGATCTTCTGCTCCGGATCGGCGATGTGCTCGGCCCACTGGGAAATCCAGCCGACCGTGCGGGCGACCGCGAACAGCACGGTGAACATGCTGACCGGGAAGCCCATCGCCTTGAGGATGATGCCCGAGTAGAAGTCCACGTTCGGGTACAGCTTGCGGCTGACGAAGTAGTCGTCCTGAAGCGCGATCTTCTCGAGTTCCATGGCGAGATCGAGCAGCGGCTCGTTCTTGATGCCGAGCTCGCCGAGGACCTCGTGACAGGCCTCGCGCATCACCTGCGCGCGCGGGTCGTAGTTCTTGTAGACCCGGTGGCCGAAGCCCATGAGCATCGTGTGCTCGCTCTTGTCCTTCACCCGGCGGATGAACTCGGGGATGTTCTTCTTGTCGCCGATCTTGCCGAGCATGGCGAGCACGGCCTCGTTCGCGCCGCCGTGCGCCGGGCCCCACAGCGAGGCGATGCCCGCGGCAATGCACGCGAACGGGTTGGCGCCGGTCGAGCCGGCGAGGCGGACCGTCGAGGTCGAGGCGTTCTGCTCGTGATCGGCGTGCAGAATGAAGATCTTGTCCATCGCCCGCGACAGGATCGGGTTGTCCTTGTACGGCTCGCACGGCACGCCGAACATCATCTGCAGGAAGTTCTCGGCGTACTTGAGGTCGTTGCGCGGGTACTGGAACGGCTGGCCGATCGAGTACTTGTAGGCCATCGCGGCGATCGTCGGCATCTTCGCGATCAGGCGGTGCGACGCGATCATCCGCTGCTGCGGATCGTTGATGTCGAGCGAGTCGTGATAGAACGACGACAGCGCGCCGACGACTCCGCACATCACCGCCATCGGGTGGGCGTCGCGACGGAAGCCGCGGAAGAACAGGTTCACCTGGTCGTGGACCATGGTGTGGCGCGTGATCGTGCGCTCGAACTCTTCCTTCTGCTTGGCGTTCGGCAGCTCGCCGCGCAGCAGCAGGTAGCACACCTCCATGTAGTCGCTCTTCTCGGCCAGATCCTTGATGTCGTAGCCGCGGTGGCGAAGGATGCCGACGTCGCCGTCGATGTAGGTGATGGCGGAGCGCGTCGACGCCGTCGAGGTGTAGCCCGGATCGAACGTGAAGTAGCCGGTCTTCCCGTAGAGCGTGCGGATGTCGATGCACTTCGGGCCCTCGGTCGGGGTCAGAAGCGGGAAGTCGGCCTTCTTGCCGGTGGTGTTGTCGATGAGGGTGACGGTTTCGTTCGAGGAATTATTCTTGTCGGGCGTCGTCATGCGCGAGTTCCTTGGGCTGGGATCGCCATCGGGCCACCCCGGCCGGGTGAGCAACCATGCAGGTGGGAAAGGCATGGAAGGATAACGGCTTTTCGGCCCGTCCGCAATTCGCGGACGCGGCCGGAACGGCCGGATTTCCGGGCTATTTTGCAGGTCACGGCGCGGTTCATGCCGACGCCGCCTGCGCCAGCCGCTTCAACGTTTCGTCGCGGCCGAGCGCCGCCATCACGTCGAAGATCGGCGGCGACATCGTCGACCAGGTGAGCGCCGCGCGCGCCGGCTGGGCGACGTCGCCGAGCTTCTTGCCGGTGGTCTCGGCGAACGCCCGGGTCGCTTCCTCGAGCGCCGGGGCCTCCCACGCGGGCGCCGCCTTCAGCGCCTCGGCGAGGCCCGGCAGCAGCGCCTTCGACCCGGCCAGCATCTTCGCCGCCTTGTCGGTGAGCGGCAGCGGCGTGGGTGTGACCAGAAAGACCGCGCTGTCCGCGAGCTCGATCAGCGTGCGTGCGCGCTCCTTGAGGCCGGGCAGCATCGCCTTGACGCGCGCTTCGGCCTCGGGCGCCAGCGCGCCGCCGATCTTCTGCTCCAGCAGCGGCCGGACCAGCGCCAGCAGCCGCCCGTCGTCGGCCTGACGCATGTAGTGGGCGTTGAGGTTGGTGAGCTTCGCCATGTCGAAGCGCGCGGGCGACCGGCCGACGTCCTTGAGCTCGAACAGCTCGATCGCGCGCTCGCGCGGGACGATCTCCTCGTCGCCATGGCCCCAGCCGAGGCGGAGGAGGTAGTTGCACATGGCCTCCGGCAGGAAGCCCATGTCGCGGTAGGCCTCGACGCCGAGCGCGCCATGGCGCTTCGAGAGCTTCGCGCCGTCGGGGCCGTGGATCAGCGGGATGTGGGCGAACTCGGGGGGCGCCCAGCCGCACGCCTCGTAGAGCTGACGCTGGCGGAAGGTGTTGGTCATGTGATCCTGGCCGCGGATCACGTGGGTGATGCCCATGTCGTGGTCGTCGACCACCACCGACAGCATGTAGGTCGGCGTGCCGTCGGATCGCAGCAGCACCATGTCGTCGAGCTGCTCGTTGGCGACGCGGATCTCGCCCTGCACCAGATCGTTGACGATCGTCTCGCCGGCGGTCGGCGCCTTGAGCCGCACCACGGGCTTCGCGCCCGCGGGCGCGTCCTTGGGATCGCGGTCGCGCCAGCGCCCGTCGTAGCGCATCGGCTTGCCCTCGGCCTTCTGGCGCTCGCGCATCTCGGCGAGCTCCTCGGACGTCGCGTAGCAGTGGTACGCCTTGCCCTCGGCCAGCAGCTTGCCGGCGATCTCGGCATGCCTCTGCATGCGCGCGAACTGGAACACCACGTCCTCGTCCCAGTCGAGTTCGAGCCACTTCAGGCCGTCGATGATCTTGTCGATCGCGTCCTGGGTCGAGCGCGCGCGATCGGTGTCCTCGATCCGGAGCAGGAACGCGCCGCCGTGGTGGCGCGCGAACAGCCAGTTGAACAGCGCCGTACGCGCCCCGCCGATGTGGAGGTAGCCGGTGGGCGAGGGGGCGAAGCGGACCCGGATCTTGGAAGGCGTGGTCATAACGGATTGCTCTGACGGGGGAATTTCGGGCGGCTGGCGGACGGCGCGGCGGGCGGTAATCTAGCGGCGCGGCCACGTTTAGCACAGCCGCCATTTCGCATTCCTTTCCCGCTCCATCGACCCGCGCACGCGCACGCGTTTCCCGCCGCCCTGCTTGCCCGGAGCGCATCGACACCTCGCGCATGGACACCTCGCGCCTCGATCCTCGCGCCGCCCCGTTCCGCAACGACCCGCTGGCCTGGCTGCAGGCGGCGACAGCGGCGGGATGGGCGGCGGTGCGCCGCAACCTCGCCGCAGAAGGCGAGCGCGGCTGGCTGTGGCTCGTGGCGGCGCTCGGCGCCGGGATCGCCGTCTATTTCGCCCTGCCGTTCGAGCCGTCGCCGTGGGCCTGTGCGGCGCTGGCCGGCGCGACGGTCGCCGCATGGCTCGCGGTACGCCGCCGCGACGGCGTTGCCGGGGCGTGGGCGCTGTTCGCCGCCGCGTTTGCGATCGGGCTCGCCGCCGCGACGTTGCGCGCCGCCGGCGTCGCGGCCCCGGTGCTGAGCGAGCGCGTCGGCGCGGCCTCGGTCGAGGGCCGCGTCGTGCAGATCGAGCCGGGTGCTCCGCGCGACGGCCGCACGCTGGGGCCCCGCGTCGTGCTCGATCAGCTCGCCATCGCGGGTCTCACCGGCACGCCCGACCGCATCCGGCTCCGCCTGCGGCCCTCGGCCGAAGGGACGCTGCGGCCCGGCCAGCGCGTCGCCTTGCGCGCGAGCCTGATGCCGCCGCCGTCGCCCGCGGCGCCGGGCTCCTACGACTTCGGACGGCAGGCGTTCTTCCAGGGCATCGGCGGCGTCGGCTTCGCGCTGGGCGGCGTGCGGGTGATCGAGGCGGGATCGCCGCGCGACGGACTCGTCGGGACGATCTCGCTGTGGATCGAGGCGCTCCACGCCGCACTCGACGTCCGCATCCGCGCCGCGGTGCCGGGGCCCGCCGGCGCCATGGCCTCGGCGTTGCTCACCGGCGAGCACGGCGCGATTCCGAGCGACATCAACGACGACATGCGCGACTCCGGCCTCGCCCATCTGCTGGCGATCTCCGGCATGAATCTCTCGCTGGTGATCGGCTTCCTGTTCGTCGGCACGCGCGCGGCGCTCGCGGCGATTCCGTGGATCGCGCTGCGCTATCCGATCAAGAAATGGGCCGTCGTTCCGGCGCTGGTCGGCGGGCTGTTCTATCTCCTCGTCACCGGGGCGACGGTGCCGACGCAGCGCGCATTCGTGATGGCGACGTTCGTGCTGATGGCCGTCGCGCTCGACCGCACCGCGATCTCGATGCGGCTCGTCGCCATCGCCGCAGCGGCCGTGCTGCTGATCGCGCCCGAGAGCCTGCTCGGGCCTTCGTTCCAGATGTCGTTCGCCGCCGTGGTCGCGTTGCTCGCCGCCTACGAGGCATGGGGCGGGCGTTTCGCGCGCTGGAAAAGCGACGGCGGAGTGCTGCGCCTGATCGCGTACTACCTCGGCAACGTGCTCGGCGCGACGACCATCGCCGGGGTCGCGACGGCGCCGATCGCGATCTACCACTTCAACCGCTTCGCGCTGCTCTCGGTGCCCGCGAACATGATGGCCGAGCCGCTGACCAGCCTCTGGATCATGCCGTGGGGCACGCTCGCCTATCTGCTGATGCCGTTCGGCATCGAGCGCCTGGCACTCGTCCCGATGGGGTGGGGCCTCGATGCGATGGCGTGGATCGCGCATTTCTTCGCCTCGCTGCCGGGCGCCGTCAGCGTCGTGCCGACGATGCCCACGTGGGGCCTCGCGGTCGCCGCGCTCGGCGGCCTGTGGATCGCGTTCTGGACCGGCCGCTGGCGCGTGTGGGGCTTCGCCGGACTCGCGGTCGCCTCGATCGCGATCGCGGTCGAGCGGCTGCCCGATATCCTGATCGCGCCCGACGGCGACCTCGTCGGCGTGCGCGGCATCGACGGCCGGCTCGCGGTCGCGGGCAGCGGCAAGCGCGGCTTCATCGCCGACACATGGGCGCGGCGGCTGGGAGAGGACGGGCCGACCTCCGGTGCGGATGCCGTCGAGGGACTGAGCTGCGTCCGCGACGACTGCGTGCTGCGCACCCGCGGCGTGACCGTCGCGCTGCCGCGCACGTATCCGGCGCTGTTCCAGGCCTGCCGCTACGCCAACGCGGTCGTGACGCCGCTCCGGCTCGGGCGCACGAGATGCCCGGCGAGCGTCGTGATCGGCCGCGAGCAGTTGCGGGCGCGCGGCGCGTGGGCGATCTGGATGACGTCGGACGGGCTCGTCGCGGAGTCCGTGCGCGACTGGCAGGGCGAGCGGCCGTGGAGCGTCGGCACCGGCACCATCACACGCACCGAGGGCGCCCGCGCCGAGGGCGCGCGGGCGGCTCCGCGCTAGTGCTGTCCCACCGCGTTAGCGGCTGGGCGCCGGCGTGGGACACCTGAAACGGCGGATACCGATGGACTTCCAACGACCTCAGCAAAAGTGTCCCACTGTCCCACACCGGGAATCGGGGGCCATTTGGGACACCTGGGACAGTTGGGACACTTTTCAACAGGAGGGATGCGAGCGCGCGCGTGCGGCACGGTTCTCGCACTCGACGGTAACAATCGCTTTCGTCTGGGTCGGCGAAGGCCGACCATCCACGAGTTTCTTTCTGCTGTTGTCGACAAAAACTCGTGGATCCTCGCCCTTCGGCGAGGATGACGTGGAGTGATCGTGCGTCCATTTGGTCGGGCATCGCCGGTTACCCCCGAATCACCGAAGCCCGCTCCGGTGTGTGAGGCCGGAGCGGGCTGGTGAGGGGCCGGTGGGTTCGCGCGTGATTGCCAGGCAGCGCGCGGACACACGTCGTCGTCAGCGGATTCAGCTAAATCCACTTTTTTCCTTCCCGGGAGAGGTCAGCAGGTGCCGCGGTGCGTTGAAACCGAAGCCGCCCTACCGATTGCTTCTCTCCGTCGCGAGCCGCGACGCGGTTATGTTCTCGGTACCTAAGAAGAAAGCGTCGCGACCCGAAGGGGAAGCGCCGTTGCCTCTCAACTTCATCCACCGCGGCCGTCCTCGTTGTCGGAGGCGATCGCTCGCGGCTTCATCGCGTCATTCGGGAGCGCTAAGCGCAATAGCTCCCCTCGCTTGTCGCGATGCGGAGACGATGCGCCGACGCAAAACCCGCCGCAAGGGGGCTGTGGAAAGTCTGGGCCGGTTCGGGCCCGGGCTGTGGAAAAACCCGCGGCGGCATGAAAGTCCGTGCAACGTCGCCGAGAGGCGATGCGGTCAGCGTACCTCTCTTCGTCATGCCCGCGCTTGCCGCGGGCATCCACGTTTTTTCCATCGCCATCGAAAACAGAACGTGGATGGCCGGGACAAGCCCGGCCATGACGAAGAAGCGGCGTACTGGGACAGGCGCGCAACGCGCGGCTCTTCTTCGAAGAGTCGGGCGGGGTGCAACCCGCCCGAGGCCGGGCATGACGAAAGGAAAAGCCGGAGAGGGTTGGGTAAGGGGGCGACCTCTCTACAAGAGTGCCGCGAAGCCCATGCGCTGCATCGCCGATGCGCTGCAGAAGCTCACGGAGACGTTCCGGTGCGCTCGCGTCCCGAGGGATTTTCGGACGCCGCGAACGAATCCCGCGAGCCGCGCGCGTCGCATTGATGCGGATCAACGAACGCGCGGAACCCGCGGCGCACTGTTGCATTTGCTTGGAAGCGTCCGGGCGGAAGCCCCGGACGGGGGGAGAGTTCGCCCATGAGCACGGAAGTCCATCACATCGTCTGCCCGCATTGCGGCGGCATCAACCGCGTGCCGCTCGACAAGCCGGCGGCGAACGCCGACTGCGGCCGCTGCCATCAGCATCTGTTCACCGGTAAGCCGGTGTCGGCGACGGGCGCGTCCTTCGACACCCACGTCGGGCGCAACGACATTCCGGTCGTCGTCGACTTCTGGGCGTCGTGGTGCGGGCCGTGCCGGATGATGGCGCCGGTCTACGAGCGCATGGCCGCCGAGCTCGAGCCCGACATGCGCTTCCTCAAGGTCGATACGGAGGCCGAGCCCGCGCTCGCCGCGCGCTTCCACATCCGCTCGATCCCGACGCTGATGGTGTTCCGCCACGGTCACGCCGTAGCGCAGCAGCCGGGCGCCGTCGACGCGCCGACGTTGCGGGCGTGGCTCCGGCGTCACGCAGCGGTGCGCGCCAGCCACGCGTGACAAATGCGGCGCGGAGCCGGTCGGCGGATTGACCCTCGCCGATCATCCGCTATAAGCCGGTTTCGAAGCAAATCCACGAGGGGAGAGAGGACGTGCGCGAGGTTCCGCGCTCGCCGGACGAGTTCACGCTCGCGACGCTGCGCGGTCGGCTCGAGACCGAGTCGCCGCACGGCCGCGCGCTGCTCGCCGACCTCGCCGACAATCCGGTCGCGACGGTGGTGCTCGACCGCGAGGTGCCGTGCGTCGCGATCGTCTGGCGCGGCTACGCGACGGACCTGCAGAGCCGCTACGTCCACGAAATGATCCTGCTGTTCATCGCCGACCACGGCGTGCCCAAGCTGCTGGTCGACAACACGCGCCTGCCGTCGATCGGCGACGACACGCGGCGCTGGATCGCCGATGACTGGATTCCGCGGGTGATGGACGCCGGACTGCGCGTCATCGCCGGCACCGAGCCGAGCTCGGTGTTCGCGAGCCAGCCGATCCGCAGGATCGCGACGGGCTTCAATGCGCCGCTCACCGCCCGCTACTTCGCCGACCTCGCCGTCGCGCGCGCGTGGCTGAAGACGGCCGAGGCGTAGGGACGTCTTTTCCCTCTCCCCCTCACCCCCAGCCCTCTCCCCACAGGGGAGAGGGAGTGAAAAAAAGATGCTCTCGCCGAAGGGGAGAAGGAGTGAAGAAAAGTACAACCCTCTTTTCCCTCTCCCCATTGGGGAGAGGGAAGGGTGAGGGGGTACTCAGCGGAAGAGCCCCTCACCCCCAGCCCTCTCCCCACAGGGGAGAGGGAGTGAAGAAAGATGCGCTCCCCGAAGGGGAGAGGGAGTGAAGAAAAGCGCAACCCTCTTTTCCCTCTCCCCATTGGGGAGAGGGGAGGGTGAGGGAGGACTCAGCACCCGACGGCCGAGGCGTAGGGGCGCTGGTCCGAGTCATAGTCGCGCCCGACCATCCAATTTTTCTGCGAAAGAACGTGGATGCCCGGGGCAAGCCCGGGCATGACGATAAAGAAAAGCGGACCGCTATACGGCAAGGCCGCCGCGCTGACCATCCACGCCACTTTTTTTGGCCGACAAACTCGTGGATGCCCGGGGCAAGCCCGGGCATGACGTAAACAATGGGCATCACGTTAAACAAAAAGAACAGCGGACCGGCGAACCGGTCCGCTGTTGGAATGAAGCCTCGGCAGACGTGCGAGATGGGAACGAGGCCGCGACGGCGGCGGAAGGGGGCGAGGAGGCGGGGCTGCGCCTCCTCGGCCTCGTCTCGGGGACGAGGCGGAACGATTCAGCGCGCGCCGAGCGCCTCGGTGCAGAAGCCGCTTTCCTTCATCGCGCTCTGCAGGCGCTGGAACACGCCGTCGGCACGCGAGCGGAGCTGCTGGATCTTCTCCGGCGAGCGGCCGCCGTCGACGGCGCGGATGACCTCGGCGCGGGCGTCGATCATGGCGCGTTTCAGCGAGCGGAGTTTCGAGTTCAGCATGGCGGTCTCCTTTCCGGACGGGTGGATTCAGTTGTAGCGGCGGATCAGGCCGACGAGCTTGCCCTGCACCTTGACCCGGTCGGGGCCAAAGATGCGGGTCTCGTAGGCCTGGTTGGCGGGTTCGAGCGCGATCGAGCCGCGGTTGCGGCGAAGCCGCTTGAGCGTGGCCTCCTGGTCGTCGACGAGCGCGACGACGATCGCGCCGTTCTCGGCGGTGTCGCAGCGCTCGATGATCGCGGTGTCGCCGTCGAAGATGCCGGCCTCGATCATCGAGTCGCCCTCGATGGTGAGCGCGTAGTGCTCGCCGCGGCCCAAGAGGCTCGGCGGCACGGCGATGGTGTTGGCGGGATCGCGCAGCGCCTCGATCGGCGTGCCGGCGGCGATCTTGCCGTAGAGCGGAATGGTCGCGGCCTCGCCGCCGTCGGACTCGGCCGCGGCGGGCGGCGTCGCGCCGGCGAGCGGCCCGCGGAAGCGGCCGGGGATGACGTTGGGGGTGAAGCCCGCGTGCTTGGGGGCGGGCGAGGGGGTGCGGACCGCGACCTCGTCGGGCAGCCGCACCACTTCCAGCGCGCGGGCGCGGTGGGCGAGGCGCTTCAGGAAGCCGCGCTCCTCGAGGCCGGTGATGAGGCGGTGGATGCCCGACTTCGACTTGAGGTTGAGCGCTTCCTTCATCTCGTCGAACGACGGCGACACGCCGTGCTCGGCGAGGTGCCGGTTGATGAAGAGGAGCAGCTCGTGCTGCTTGCGGGTGAGCATGGCAACGCCCTCGCGGCCTGTTATTGGCGGTTCGCGCCGCCGTGCCCCGGACCGACCGGGCGGCCCAAGGCAGGCCGGTCAGCGCGGAACAAAACGGAAACCGTTGGCCGTGTTCTACTCTTGTTCTAGTATGCCGTCAAGGTCGCGAGTTGGAGGAGCCAAGATAATGGATTGGGATTTGGACTGGGGTCTTTGGGTTGGGATCGTCGGCGTATTGCTTACGATCGTATTCGGTGTGTGGGGCGGCTCGCGAATCTACCGTTCACGGAAGCAGCGCCAAACCGTCAGCGGTGGAGTCGCTATTCAGTCCGGACGTGATACGCGGCTATAGCCTTACCGCCGGGAATGCGCCAAATGACGGATCAGCAGCAACACGCAAGCGAGGGTGCTATCGCAGTACAGAGCGGGCGAGACACGCACGTTCACAACGGTCTTTCCCCTCAAAATATGCGTGACATCATTGAAGCGCTAGCGGGCCAGATTCCCGCATTTGCCGCGATGGCTCGGGAGATCGTCGATAGCCGCCTTAAAGACTTCGAAACGAAAGTATTGGAGCGTTTCGCTAGTGCAACTGATGCACGGGCCGACGCGTTTAAGGATCCCGATTTTCAGTATCTGTTGAATCGCGCGCAGCACGCGTATGCGCGGAGCGGCGACAGTCAGGTCGGCGACACTTTGGTTGATCTTATTGCGCAGCGATCTTTGATCGCCGGGCGAACTCGCCTGGCAATGACTCTCAACGCCGCTGTAGAGGTATCTTCTACACTAACCGTCAACGAGTTCGCGGAACTCACGCTTTGCTTTCTGCTGAAATATACGCTGCATCAATCCGTCGTGGATTTTGATTCGCTGATTGGATACCTCAAATCCTACGTTGCACCTCTGCTTCCCGACATATCGGATGTCGATGCCTCCTATCAGTTCATCGAAAGTCAAGGCTGCGGCAATGTCGGAATTACGCAGTTAGACGTCGTCAAGCCGTTCCACATTAACTACGGAGGGATTCTGTCCCGCGGCTTTGATGAAGGCGAATTGATCCCACATATTCCCGACGGGAAGATGACCGATGCAATTCGGTCGAGTCTGCTCATGCCGTGCTTGAACGATGCCCACAAGCTTCAAATTGCGGCACTGAACGAGAACGTCATGTTGCAGAGGGCGCCCCAAGCAAACCTTTCGCCAGAGCAAGCGAAGACAGTGTGGAATTTCTTCACGGGCACGTTTTGGACTAAGGATGAAATGGCCGAAAAGCTGCGCCCAAATTTTCCGGAAATCGACAGGTTGTTTCAGGTGTGGGAGACCACGCCGATGAAACGATTGGTGCTTACCGCAACGGGTATTGCGATTGGGCACGCGAATGCCCGACGCATCGTCCCATCGTGGCGCGGTGACCTGAGCATTTGGATTAGGTAGCCGCCAGAATACGCCAGAATATAGGGGGGACAATTGCCACCACCCCCTCACACACGCGCCGCTAGACTCCTCCGCTCCTGAGCGGCGCGCTCACTGTTCCTTCACGCCACCACACACTCGCGCCGCGCCACCTCGTGCGAGGAGGGTCGAATGGCGTCTCTCAAGGTCGGCATCGTCGGCACCGGCCAGGTCGGTGCTTCGTGCGCGCTCGCCATGGTCGCGCGCGGCGTGTGCCGCGAACTGCGGCTGATCGACCGCACGCGGGCACGCGCCAAGGGCGTCGCCTGCGACCTGATGTACGGAGCGCCGCTGTCGCCGCCGATCGACGTGCGCTGCGGCGACTACGACGCGCTCGCGGGTGCTTCGCTGGTCGTCGTCACCGTCGGCGTCAACGAGAAGACCGGCGGCGCCACCGACCGCGGCGATCCCCACGGCCGGCTGCGTCTGTTGGAGACCAACGCGCGGATCTACCAGGACGTGATCCCGCGCATCGTCCGCGCCGCGCCCAACGCGCCGATCCTGATCGTCACCGATCCGCCCGATCCGCTCACCGACGTCGCCCGCGAGCTCGCCGGCCACGACCGCGTGTTCGGCACCGGCACGCTGCTCGATTCGCTCCGCTTCCGCGTCCACCTCGCGCGCGAGCTGGAGATCGATCCGTCGGCCGTCGAGGCGACGATCCTCGGCGAGCACGGCACGTCGTCGGTGTTCCTGTGGTCGTCGGCGCGCATCGCCGGCGTGCCGGTCGCGCGCGAGATCGCGCGGCGCGGCCTCGACGCGCAGGCGTTCCGCGAGCGGGTCGAGAACGCGGTGCGGTTCGCCAACATCGCGATCATCGAAGGCATCGGCGCGAGCCAGTACGGCATCGGGCTGGTGACCGCGCGCATCGCCCAGGCCGTGCTGCGCGACGAACGCGCCGTGCTGCCGGTCGGCAGCCATCATCCGCGCACCGGCGTCGCGTTCTCGCTGCCGAGCGTGGTGGGCGAGGGCGGCGTGCTCGAGGTGCTGGAGCCCGAGCTCGACGACGCCGAGCGCGAGGGACTCGCGCGCTCGATCGAGCAGTTGCAGAACGCGCGCACGCACGTCGCGCCGAACCCGCCGGAGAGGCGGAGGGCGTAGCTTTATTTTCGTCATTCCCGCGCCCCTCTTTTGAAAACGGGCGGGGTGCAACCCGCCCTAGGGCGGGAATCCAGCGTTTCTTTTCGAATGAAAAACTCTGGATGCCCGCTTGCGCGGGAATGACGAGAGATTGTTGGCGTACGTGCCGCCCACAAAAAAATTCCTCTCCCCTGGCGGGGAGAGGCAGTCGGGGAGACGGCGGGGCGGCGCCGGTCGGCGCCGCGGTGCTCAGACGAAACTCACCGAGAAACTCAGTGGATCGTCAGTGGATCTGGGGCCAGTGCGTCGTCATCGCCGCGACGACCATCGCCGCCAGCACGATCAGCGGGAAGAACGTCCGCAGCATGCGGAGGTAGTCCTCCTCGTCTTCGTCGTCGTCGAGGTCGTCGTCCCGCTCCTTGCGCACCAGCAGCGGCGCGAGCGGCCCCAGCATCCCCATGAAGAACGACGACACCTTCGACTCCGACGCCGAGCCGTCCTGACGCTGACAGGCCCAGGCGAGGAAGCCGATGGCGCCGCCGAGCAGGACCGCGGCCGAGACCTGGAGGGGAGTGATGCCGACGAGGGTTTCTGGAAGCATGCAACGATCCGAAAAAACGCGTGCTGACAGGGACTCGCGCACACCGGCCTGGAGCGGTGGCCAAAGCATGGCCGAAAAGGGACGCGCGGGCCTCTGTAGGTCTCACGGACCGGGCTGTGTCGGCAAGCTTGGCCGCGCTCAACAACGTGTGAGCCGGCGGCATTTCTGCGTTGCGCGGCTCCGCTGCAACACTCGCGGCGCGTCGGGCTTGGCCAAGCGAAGCGCCGCCGCCGCTTACGGCACAGGCCCGGGTTCCGGCCCCACAGAATCGTCACGGAGCGGAGCGTCGCCGGAAACCGGCGCCGGAGCGGTGTGCTGCGCGGGGCCGACGAACTCGGCAGCGTCGGCAGGGCCCGCGCCCCCGGCAGGGCCGGCGCCCTCGGCAGGATCGGCGTCCTTGAGCGCGAGTCGGGCGGCGGCGACGGCGCTCTTGACCGACTGCTCGGTGGCGGCGCCGCACGGCTGATCGTCTTTCATGCGCGCGTCGAACGTGGCGATGTCCTTGGCCGTCCACGCCTTCGCCATCAGCGTCTTCATGCGCGCGTACGCATGGCCGAGGAACGCGCGGTCGTCGTCGCCGAGATGATCGCAGCGCGCGTCGGTCGCGACGGCGCGGCCCCACACCACGTAGCCGTCGCGGATGCGGAACCGCGCGGTGCCCTGCGGGTCGTCGCCGTTCGGATACAGCGTCGCGGTCAGGCGCTGGGCGAGGAAGTAAGCCTGCTCGACGTCGTCGCGCACGTACGGCGGGCACAGGCTGAGGCGCGCCTCGCGCACCGCGGCCTCGATCACCGCGTCCTCGCGGCTCTCGGTGATTCGGGCGTCGACGGCCGCCTTGACGTTGGCGACGTACGACCCGAACTCGCGATTGAGATCCTCGCCGTAGACGCGGCAGACGCGGCTCAGGTTGAGCCCGCGCACGACGACGCCGAAGCCGTCGATCAGCTCGTCGTCGGAGATCGCGGCCGTCTGGGCGGAGGTCTGGGCGAGCGCGGGCGCGGCGAAGAGCGCGAGGAGGATGGCAATGAGACGCAGACCTCGCATCACTGACGCAGAGCTGCGTGTGCGTGCTCGACGGCCTGGCGGAGCGACGTCGCTGTGGCGGGGCCGCATGGACGTCGATCCCCGCTGCGTGTCATTTCCTCGTACTTCGCGATCTCGTCGGGCCGCCACTGCGCCTTCGGCATCAGGTCCGCCATGCGCTTGTAAGCCGACGTCAGAAAGGCGCGATCGTCACCTGATAGCTGAGAGCAGCGATCGTCGAGATGCAGCGCCATGCCCCACCGCACGAACGCATCCTTGATCCGAAACCGTACGGTGGCCTGCGGATCGTCACCCTTCGGATAGAGCAACGCCGTGAGCCGTTGCGCGAGCGAGTACGCGTCGTTCACCTCTTTGCCCGTCGCCGGCGAGCAGCCGGCATTCGCCGCATCGGCGCGCGCCGCCTGGACGACCGCGTCCTCCTCTGGCTTGGTCACGCGACTGTCGAGTGCCGTCTTCGCGTTGACGATGTACGACATGAACTCGTTGTTGAGGTCTTCATCGTACACGCGGCAGAGCTGACTGAGGTTGAATCCGCGGACAAGCGTGCCGAAGTCCTTGAGCAGTTGCTCGTTCGTCGGCGGGGCGGGTTGCGCCACGGCAAGGGTCGCTGAAATTACGGCGATGACGAAAATCAAGGCCACTAGCCGCGCGGCCATCGCTAAGTGACGCATTTTTTCCTCCGCACCGGCCCGCCGTCGAGATCCTCGCGCCTCAGAGCACGATCACCGGCGCCCACTCGCCGGCCCTGGCGGGCGGCGCGTCGGGCGGGCGGCGGATCAGGCAGTCGGCGGCGGCGAGCGTCGACATCATCGACGAATCCTGGACCCCGAACGGCGTCGCCAGCGGCTCGCCCGCGTCGTTGCGCGACAGCTTCGCGCGGATGAAGTCCTCGCGGAAGTTGTTGGGGCCGAGATCGCTCGCGAGGCGGGCGCGTTGCAGCGCGAGGCGCTCGTCGGCGACGCCCAGCATCCGGCCCATCGCCGGCTTGAGATAGAGCACGGCGCAGACCAGCGCCGACACCGGATTGCCGGGGAGCCCGATCATCGGCGTGTCGCCCAAGCGGCCGAACATCAGCGGCTTGCCGGGCTTCATCGCGATCTTCCAGAAGTCGACGGTGAGTCCTTCGCGGCCGAGCACCTTCTGGACGAGGTCGCGGTCGCCGACCGACACGCCGCCCGTCGTGAGCAGGAGGTCGGCGCCCTTCGCGCCGCGCGACAGCACGCGGATCGAATCCTCGTCGTCGCGGGCGATGCCGAGATCGATCGGCTCGCCGCCGTAGGCGGCGACCAGCGCCTTCAGCGCGGGCCCGTTCGACGACACGATCTGGTTGGGGCCGATGGGATCGCCGGGACGGACGATCTCGTCGCCGGTGGCGAGGATCGCCACGCGCGGCTTGCGGGTGACGGCGAGCCACGGCCGATTCATCGCCGCGGCGAGGCCGACGTCGCGGGCATTCAGCAGCTTGCCGCGGCGCAGCAGCACGTCGCCCTCGCGGAAGTCGATGCCCTTGGCGCGCACGTTGGCGCCGGGCTTCGCCGCTTCCTTAACGGTGACGCGCGCGCCGTCGCGGTCGGTGTCCTCCTGGATCACCACGGCGTCGGCGCCGTCGGGCACCGGGCCGCCGGTCAGGATGCGCACGCACTCACCGCGCTGCAGCCGGCCCGCGTAGGCGCCGCCGGCCGGCGCCTCGCCGACGAGCGTGAGCGTGACCGGGACCGTCGCGACATCGCTCGCGTGCACCGCGTAGCCGTCCATCGCCGAGACCGGCGTCGGCGGTTGGGTGCGGAGCGCGGCGAGGTCTTCGGCCAGCACGCGATGGAGCGCCCGCTCCAGCGACACGTCCTCGGCGGGCAGCGGCTCGAACGCGGCGACGATGCGGGCGCGGGCCTCGTCGACCGACAGCATCACGGCCTCCCGCGGCGCACCGCGACCGCCGGGCGCTTCGACGGCGGAGCCTTCTTGCCGGTCGCCGGGTCGGGCGCGACATACTCGCCCGACTTGCCGCCCGCCTTGTGGATCAGGCGGATGTCGCCGATGGTCATGGCGCGGTCGACCGCCTTGCACATGTCGTAGATCGTGAGCGCGGCGATCGAGCAGGCGGTGAGCGCCTCCATCTCGACGCCGGTCTGGCCCTTCACCTTGCAGGTCGCGGTGATCTCGACCGCGGGCGGACGGCCGTCGACGAGCTCGAGATGCACGGTCACCGACGTCAGCGCCAACGGGTGGCAGAGCGGGATCAGCTCGGGCGTCTTCTTCGCCCCCATGATGCCGGCGAGGCGCGCGACCGAGAGCACGTCGCCCTTGGCGACCGCGCCCTCGCGGATCAGCTCGAAGGTGGCGCGCTGCATGGTGATGCGGCCCTTCGCCGTCGCCGTGCGCGCGGTCTCGTCCTTGGCCGAGACGTCGACCATGTGCGCGCGGCCCTTGCGATCGAGATGGGTGAGGCGGGGCATCAGTAGGTCCTCGGCGCCGTGAAGAACACGCCGTCGTCATTCCCGCGTAAGCGGGAATCCAGAGCCACGGAGTCCTGCGTCTCCTGGACCCCCGCTTTCGCGGGGGTGACGAGGCAATGAATGGCCTGGCACCCGTCCATCGTCATGCCGTCGCGGCGACGCCGAGGAGGGCACGGGTCGCGGCCTCGACGTCGCTCTCGCGCATCAGCGATTCGCCGACCAGGAACGCGCGCGCGCCGGCGCGGGTCATGCGGGCGAGGTCGGCGTTGGTCTTGAGCCCCGACTCGGAGACGACGATGCGGCCCGAGGGCACCTTCGGCGCCAGCGCCTCGGTGGTGGCGATGTCGGTCCTGAGCGTCTTGAGGTTGCGGTTGTTGATGCCGATCAGCGGCGTGCGCAGCCTGAGCGCGCGATCGAGCTCGCCCTCGTCGTGGACCTCGACCAGCACGTCGAGGCCGGCGGCGATCGCGGTCTGCTCGAGCGCCTTCGCCTCTGGGTCGGACAGCACCGCCATGATCAGCAGGATGCAGTCGGCGCCGATCGCGCGCGCCTCCCACACCTGATAGGGATCGATCATGAAGTCCTTGCGCAGCGCCGGCAGGTGGCAGGCATTGCGCGCGGTCGCGACATCCTGATCCTGGCCCTGGAAGAACGGCGTGTCGGTGAGCACCGAGAGGCACGCGGCACCCGCGCGCTCGTAGGCTTTCGCCAGCGTCGCCGGATCGAAGTCGGGGCGGATCAGCCCCGCCGACGGGCTCGCCTTCTTGATCTCGGTGATCAGCGCATAGGACCCGGCGGCGATCTTCGCCCGCAGTGCCGTGACGAAGCCGCGGGTCGGCGGCAGCGTCGCCGCCTTGTCGCGCAGCACGCGCTCGGGGATCGCGTGCTTGCGCTCGGCGACCAGCGTGCGCTTGGCGGCGACGATCGGGGCGAGGGTGTCGTCCATCGGGTCAGCGGGGCGCTAGGCGACGACGACGGACTTGCCGTTGCTCGTCGCGACGAGGCCGTCGAGGGCGGCCCTGGCCTTGCCCTGGTCGATGGTCGCCGACGCGATCGCGATCGCGCCCTTGAGGTCGGCGGCCTTGCCGGCGACCAGCAGCGCCGCACCCGCGTTGAGCACGACGATGTCGCGGTACGGGCCCTTCTTGCCGTCGAGCAGCTCGCGGATCGCGCGGGCGTTGGTCTCGGGATCGCCGCCCTTCAGATCCTGCGGGTCGGCGCGGGTGAGACCGACGTCCTCCGGCAGGATGTCGAAGGTCGTGACGCGGCCGCCCTTCAGCTCGGCGACGTAGCTGGCGCCGGTCGTCGTGATCTCGTCGAGGCCGTCGGAGCCGTGGACGACCCAGGCGCGCTCGGAGCCGAGCTGCGCCAGGACCTCGGCCATCGGCCGCACCCACTGGCGGTGGAACACGCCGATGAGCTGGCGCGTGGCCCCCGCCGGGTTGGAGAGCGGCCCCAGAAGGTTGAAGATCGTCCGCGTGCCGAGCTCGACGCGGGTGGGGCCGACGTGCTTCATCGCCGCGTGGTGGCGCGGCGCCATCAGGAAACCGATGTTGTTGTGGAACAGCGCGCGCTCGACCAGCGCCATGTCGCAGTCGAGATTGACGCCGAGCGCGGCCAGCACGTCGGCCGAGCCCGACTTCGACGACAGCGCGCGGTTGCCGTGCTTGGCCACGGGCACGCCCGCGCCGGCGACGACCAGCGCCGCGGCGGTCGAGATGTTGTAGGTGCCCTGGGCATCGCCGCCGGTGCCGCATGTGTCGATCGCGCCCGGCGGCGCCTTCACCGGCAGGACCTTGGCGCGCATGACGCGGGCGGCGCCGGTGATCTCGTCGACGGTCTCGCCGCGGACGCGGAGCGCCATCAGGAGCCCGCCCATCTGCGACGCGGTCGCGCCGCCCGACATGATGATCTCGAACGCCTCCTCGGCCTGGGCCTGGGTCAGCTTCGCGCCGTCGGCGACGGCGGCCAAAAGCGGCTTCAGGGTGAGGGGAGCTTTCGGTGCCTCGGTCATTCTCGTTCTTCTGTCGTGAGCGTCAGGCCGCCTTGCGGCGGCGGGCGGGGTCGCGGGCAATCGCCAGGAAGTTGCCGAGCAGCTTGTGGCCGTGCTCGCTGGCGATGCTCTCGGGGTGGAACTGCACGCCGTAGATCGCGTGCTGGCGGTGGCGCAGCGCCATGACGAGCGGGCCGTTGATGCCGCCGTCGATGTTGTCGGGCGCCGTCTCGGCGGCGATCTCGAGCGCGGCCGGGAACGTGGCGCGGTCGACCACCAGCGAGTGGTAGCGCGTGGCGACGAACGGCGAGGGGATGCCCTCGAAGATGTCCTTGCCGTCGTGGACGACGCGGCTGGTCTTGCCGTGCATGGGAAGAGCCGCGCGCACCACCTTGCCGCCGAACACCTGGCCGATCGCCTGATGGCCGAGGCAGACGCCGAGCAACGGCACGCGGCCCGCTGCGGCGCGGATCAGGTCGAGGCAGATGCCGGCGCGGTCGGGGTCGCACGGGCCCGGCGACAGCACGATTGCCTCGGCGCCGAGGGCGAGCGCGCCCTCGACGGTCACGGCGTCGTTGCGCTTCACGGTCACCTCGGCCCCGAGCTCGCCCAGATAGTGGACGAGGTTGTAGGTGAAGCTGTCGTAGTTATCGACCAGAAGAACTTTCATTGGATCAACGCTTTAAACGGCAAAGCTAAGGCTTTACCATAAGCCGAGCCGGACATTCCGGCGCGTCCGCGGAGCTATAGCATCCCGCGCCGCGCGACGGAAGGCAGGCCCGTGACAGCCGTGTCAGGGTTGTGGCGCGCGCCGTCCTGGAGTACCCCTCCGCACCGATGCGCCTGGATTCGAAGTCAGTGTCAGTCATCCCGTCCCGCCGATGAAGAAGCCGCGTCCGTCGCTCTCGTCCGGGCGGCTTCGCCTCGCTCTGTCCGCGCTTCTCGCCGTCGCCATCGGCGCGACGGTCGGCTGGCTCGCCGACAAACCGGAGCCCGAGCCCGTCCCGCCGCGATTCACCGCGAGCCTGCCGCAGCGTCCGGCCCCGAAGGTCGTGCCCGAACCGCCGCGCCCCGTTCCCCCCTCTGCCGAAGCTCCCGCCGCACCGGAGCCGCAACGTCCGGCACTCGTGCCGCCGGCGTCGAGCCCGCCTCCGCGCGAACCCGCGCCATGGAAGCGCTACGCCGTCGCGGCGCCGGCACTGAACGGTCGCATCCCGATCGCCATCGTCATCGACGACGTCGGGCTGGATCAGCCGCGCTCGCGCCGCGCGATGGAACTGCCGCCGGCGGTCACCCTGTCGCTGCTGCCGTACGGCAGCGCCATCGACCGCCAGGCCGAGACGGCACGCGCCAACGGCCACGAGTTGCTGGTCCATGTCTCGATGGAGGCGGACAGCCGCGCGGTCAGCCCGGGGCCGAACGCGCTGACGGTCGATCTCGGTCCCGACGAGATCGCAAGGCGCCTCGACTGGGCGCTGACGCGGTTCTCCGGCTACGTCGGCTTCAACAACCACATGGGCAGCCGCTTCACCTCGCGCGAGGCGGGGATGCGCGTCGTCCTGCAGGAGGCGCGGCGGCGCGGGCTCCTGTTCCTGGATTCCAAGACCGCTCCGGAGACCGTCGGTGTGCGGCTCGCCGGCGAATACGGCGTCCCGTTCGCCGCCCGCGACGTTTTCCTCGACAACGACGCCAGCATCGATGCCGTGCGGAAGCAGCTCGCCGCGCTGGAAACGATCGCCCGCCGCGACCGTGGCGCCATCGCCATCGGCCATCCCCACGACGGCACGCTGGCGGCGCTCGAAGCGTGGATCCCGACGCTCGAATCGCGGGGCTTCGTGCTGGTTCCGGTCACGGCCTTGGTGAAGGCGCCGAACGGCTGAGCTCCGCTCAAGGGGTTCCGGCGTTCAACTTTGTTTGAGCGCCGTCTCACGAACCGTTTACCTCCGCGTCGTCCCCGCGTTCGTATTCTCCGCGTCGTCATGCGTACTCACTCGATGTTCTTGCTGGTCCGTCCGCTGCTCCTCGCGCTGTTCGCGCTGGCGGCGGTTTCCCTTCCGGCACTCGCGGCGGGCGACGACCTCGTCGAGGAAAAGGGCTTCTTCACCGTCACCATCGACGGCCGCAAGGTGCGGCTCGAGCGCCTCGTCGTGAAGCCGAAGGACGCCCCTGGGCGGCTGCCGGTCGCGCTCATCACCCACGGCAAGCAGAACACCTACGGCCGCATGCTCGAGCAGCACGCGACCGAGATGGCGTCGCAGGCGCGCGACATGGCCCGCCGCGGCTGGCTCGCCGTCACGGTGATGCGCCGCGGCTTCGGCGCGTCCGACGGCCCGATGCCGGTGCCGGTGTCGTGCCGCAACACCTCGCTGCTCGAGCGGTTCGAGGCGGACGCCGACGACCTCGAGGCGACCCTCGACGTGATCCGCCAGCGTCCCGACGCCGATCCCGACCGCATCATCGCCATGGGGGCGTCGGCCGGCGGCGTCGCGGTGACGGCGCTCGGTGCCCGCAACCCGAAGGGGTTGATGGGCGTGATCAACTTGTCGGGCGGGCTCCACTTCGACGCCTGCGACAAGGACGAGCTGCTGGTCGACGCGATGGCCGAGTACGGCGCCCACAGCCGCGTGCCCAGCCTGTGGATCTACGCCGAGAACGACAGCCTGTTCGGGCCCGAGCTGGTGCGCCATATGCACGACGCGTTCCTCGAGGGCGGCGCCGACGTCAAGCTCGTGACGCTCGACCCGATCGGCCGCGACGGCCACACCATCTTCGACAGCGTCCAGGGCCGCGACAACTGGTTGCCGGAGCTCGACGCCTTCCTGCGCTACAACGGCCTGCCGACGCATCCGTACCGCGACGCGAGCACGATCGCGCGGCACCTCAAGTCGAAGGACAAGTACCTGGCGTTCGTCGAGATGTACGTGTCGGCGCCGGGCGCCAAGGCGCTGGCGCAGTCGCGGGTGTCGGGGGCGCTCGGCCGCGCGTTCGGCTACAGCGACATGGCCGAGGCGCGCAAGGCGGCGATCCGGCTCTGCCGTGCGGACGCCAACAACGTCGAGGACTGCGACGTGGTGATGGAGAATAACGTCTGGCTCGGCGAGCCGACCGACAAGGCCATCGCCACCAGCGCCGGCGGCCCGACCCAGAACTAGCGGGCCGCGGCCCGACAAACCCCTCGCCAGCCCCTCACCGGAGCGGTAAGCAAACAGGCTGACCGCACGGAGGGGCCATGCCGCACGACACGCCGCTCATCACCGCAATCGTCGCGGGCATCGTGCTCGCGTTCGTGTTCGGCGCCCTGGCGAACCGCATGCGGCTTCCGCCGCTCGCCGGTTACCTGCTGGCGGGCGTGGCCGTCGGACCGTTCACCCCCGGCATCGTTCTCAATCGCGAGCTCGTCCTGGAGCTCGCCGACATCGGGGTCATCCTGCTGATGTTCGGGGTCGGCATGCAGTTCTCGGCGCGCAAGCTGATGGACGTGCGACGCGTCGTGATCCCCGGGGCGATCTTCCAGATCGCCGTCGCCACGCTTCTCGGGACCGCACTCGGATGGACGCTCGGATGGGGCCCGAGCGCCGCGGTCATGCTCGGGCTGTCGTTGTCGGTCTCGAGCACGGTGGTCGTGCTGCGGGCCTTGCACGACCGCCGTATGGAAGAGACGGAGCGCGGCCACCTCGCCATAAGCTGGCTCATCGTCGAAGACCTGGCGATGGTGCTGACGCTCGTCCTGCTGCCGGCGCTCGCCGATCTCGCGACGAACGGGGGCGATGCCCTGCACGACGGCGACACGTCGGCGTTTGCCGACATCGTGACGGCGGTGACGATTACCGTCGCCAAGGTCGCCGCGTTCATGGCCCTGATGCTGGTCGTCGGCCGTCGCGTCGTCCCGTGGCTCCTCCACTACATCGCGCACACGGGCTCGCGCGAGCTGTTCCGTCTCGCGGTGCTCGCCGTGGCTCTCGGCATTGCCTACGGCGCCTCCGTTCTGTTCGGCGTTTCGTTCGCGCTCGGCGCGTTCTTCGCTGGCATGATCCTGAGCGAATCGGAGTTGAGCCAACAGGCGGCGCAGGAATCGCTGCCGCTGCGCGACGCCTTCGCGGTCCTGTTCTTCGTGTCGGTCGGCATGCTGTTCAACCCCGCCGTGATCATCAGCCACCCGTGGGCGGTCGCGGGCACGCTCGCGATCGTGCTGTTCGGAAAGCCGCTCGCTGCGTACAGCATCGTCCGGACGCTCGGGCAGCCATTGCCGAGCGCGGCTACGATGGCGGCCTCGCTCTCCCAGATCGGCGAGTTCGCGTTCATCCTCACCGCGCTCGGGATCGCGCTCGGTCTGCTGCCGACGGACGGGCGCGACATCGTGCTCGCGGCCGCGCTGATCTCGATCCTGCTGAACCCCGTTGCCTTCGCCGCGATGCATCGCCTCCGGCTGTGGAGCGACGCGGCGCGGCCGATCGCCGTCGAGGAGCTGGAGCCCGAGCCGCTGCGTCTCGCGGGTCACGCCGTGATCGTCGGTTACGGCCGCGTCGGTCGCATCGTCGCCGACGGATTGCTCGCGCGTGGTCAGCCCGTAGCCGTGATCGAGGACAACGTCGAACTGGTCAAGCCGCTGCGCGATCGGGGCGTGCCCGTGCTGGCGGGCAATGCCGCCCAACCGCGCGTGCTCGGCGCGGCGAACCTCGCGGAGGCGCAAACCCTGTTCGTCGCGATCCCCAACGCGTTCGAAGCCGGCCAGATCGTTGCGCAGGCCCGCGCCGCCAACCCGTCTCTCGACATCATCGCCCGCGCGCACTTCGACGCGGAGGTCGACTATCTCAAGGAGAACGGCGCCAACCTCATCATCATGGGAGAGCGCGAGATCGCGCGCGGCATGCTGGCGCATGCGGGGGCAGCGGAGCAGGGGTAACGCAGCACGGATTCCCCGGTATCGACCCGCGCAGGCGACTAGGCGATCGGATTGTTGCTTGCAGGCCCGCGCTCGAGCTGACGCATCAGCGCGGTGACGGCGTCGAGCGGGCGCGGATCCGGGTTCTCGCCGTTCGCCGCCCGCTGCACCCACGCCCAGACGTCGGCGAGCGGTGGTATCTGCCGCGCCGCCTCGGCGAGATCGGCGTCCGTTGCGACATGGTGACGGAGTGCGTCCTTCACGGCGGCGTCGAGCTCGGCGCCGACGGCGTCATCGGCCGGCGCCCCCGGCAGATTGAGATCGCCGAGCACGCGGCGGATCGTCGCGAGACGGTCGGTCATCAACTGATCGTAGGTGAGGAACGTCCGCGAGCCCCCCCGGGTGAACCGCTCCGGGTCGAGGAAGTGCCGCAGCCACAGGACATAGGACTGCAACTCGGGGAAGTTGTCGCGCTTGGCGAGCGACCGCGCGACCTCGACCGGATGGCGGACGATGATCGCCGTGTGCAGCGCGATATCGCTCTCGGCGCAGGTGCGCTGCCAGATCGGCAGCAGCCGGCACACACGCGGATCCTTGATCACCAGCATGTCCTTGCCGGCGATCTCGGCTGCGATCCAGTCGCGAAGCCAGCTCCTAAGCTCGGCGAACCCCGGTACGTCGAACCATTCGAGCGGGACCTCGCGCGGATCCATCCAGCTCGAATTCATCGCTTTCAGGATTTCGTCGTGGAACGCCTTTATGTCGAGCGGCTCCCAAAAGCCCTCCGCGTTGACGTCCGGCGACGCGGGCTTGAGATTACGCGGCAGAGGGACCCCGGCAAGGTTGATCGCCCGGGTCAGCGCCGAGGTGCCGCTGCGGTGCATCCCGGCGACAAGGACGATGTGACGCGACGGCATGCGCTTACCCGTTCGGCGCGAGAAGAACGAAGAACGGATTCTGGTAGACGACGGTCCGGTACGTCGCCTGCCAGTCCGCGAGCAGGTCGGGGATATAGGGCGCGCCGACACCGGACCGCCGCGCGGCGCCGAGTGCGAGCACGACGTAGTCCGGAGGCGCGCGCCTGAGCCGCTCCTCGTTCTCCCGCAGCCAGTGGTCGCCGCCAAACATCGCCGGTTCGTAGGTCGGGAACAGCCCCGGCTGGCGGCGTTCGGCGAAGAACAGCATCGGCATCCGCGTCTGCGGCATCACCAGGAACACCGTCGAGTCCGGCGAGGTCAGCGTGCGGATCGCCGCGGCCATGTCCGCCACCGCATGCTCGCGCGCCGTCTCGGGCATCCCGGCGATGTAGCGCCACAGCGCGATCTGATTGCGGAACGGCGAAGCGAGGTCGTTGCCGGCGCGGGGCGCGACTATGGCGAGCGCCAGCGCGAGGGTGCCGAGGGCGAGACCGCCGACGGTCTTGCGCTCCGGCGCGGGTTCCGAATCCATCAGCCGTGCGAGCAGCAGGCCCATAACGATCACGAACGGCGGCAGCACCTGCAGCAGGTGCTGGTCGTCGGCACGGTGCAGCGCCTGCGGGAATAGCCCCAGCCCCATCAACGCGGTGCAGAACAGCGGGAACGCATCCGGGCGCTGGGCGGGCTTGCCGGACCACAACGCCCGGCCGCTGCGCAGCAGGGCTGCGGCATAGGTCAGAGGAATGGCAAGCTGCAGGAACGCGACCGCGTTGCCGAACGAGAATCCGCCGGGTGCGAACCGGAACGGCCGAACGCCGTAATAGACGACGGTGTCGATCGAGCCGTCGATGACCGAGAGCAGAACCAGCGAGAGTTGATGCCAGCCGCGCGTCAGCAGAATCAGGAGGCAGTAGAGGGCAGGGGGCGCGATGGCAGAAGCCACGAAGATGGCCAGATCGCGAGACGCCGGTGCGAGTTTCGACCGAATCCGCCCGCGCGGCGTCAGCTCGACGGCCGCGATGACGATCGCGCCGAAGACCGCGCCTTCGATCAGGAGATCGTAGCGGAACAGGCCGCTGAGGCCGACCAGCAATCCCCAGCCGACGACGAGGAAGCGCGCGCGATCGCCCGCGGAGCGGCGCTCGGCGTACGACTGCGCGGCGACCAGCACGACCAGCGGCAGCAGCCAGTAGTACCACTTGTAATAGCGCGAGAATAAGACGAGCAGGATCACCGCGCCGATCGTTGCGGCGGTGACGTTGCCGTAGCGGGCGAGATACCTGTAGGCGAGCGCGATTGCCGCCGAGTAGCCGGCCGCGCAGAGGACGATCTCGCCGACGGCGTTGCCGGAGAGCAGCCACGCCGCCCAGCTGAAGAATGCGACGAGCGGTCCGTACTGGCTGATGAAGTCGAAGCCCGGAAGGCTGCCCTTCGCGACGGCCATTCCCATCGCCATCTGGTAGCCCTGGTCGTCGCTCTCCAGGAAAAAGTGCGGGTCGGGAACGCAGAGAAGGAGATACGCGAACGCGACGGCGAACACGGCGACCGGCGCCCACGCCGCCGAGGAGCGGCTGAACAGCAGCCCCGGCGTGATGCTGTGGCTCGCCACCACGGTCGGGCTGCTCATCTCCGGCTTCCTCGCGCCACTCGCGCCATCAGGCTCCCGATGCCTTGCGGCGCCCGGATTCCTCGGCAAACGCCACCGCTTCCTCGGCGGCGCGGATGAGGGCGCGCGCCTTGTTGCAGCTTTCCTGATACTCGGCTTCGGGGTCGGAGTCGGCGACGACGCCGCCACCGGCCTGCACGTAAACGGTGTGGTCCTTCACCACCGCGGTGCGCAGCGCGATGCAGGTGTCCATCGTGCCGTTCGCCGCGAAGTAACCGACCGCACCGCCGTAGACGCCGCGGCGCGCGACCTCGAGCTCGTCGATGATCTCCATCGCCCGGACTTTCGGCGCGCCGGAAACGGTTCCCGCCGGGAACCCGGCGGCGAGCGCATCGAGCGCATCGTGCTCGGGATCGATGCGGCCCTCGACATTCGAGACGATGTGCATCACGTGCGAGTAACGCTCGATGACCATCTTCTCGGTGACCTTGACCGTTCCGGTGGCCGCGACGCGACCGACGTCGTTGCGGCCGAGATCGAGCAGCATCAGGTGCTCGGCGATTTCCTTCGGGTCGGCCAGGAGCTCGGTCGCGAGCGCCTGATCCTCGGCTGCGTCGGTGCCGCGACGCCGCGTTCCGGCGATCGGGCGGATGGTGACGACGCCGTCGCGGAGCCGGACCAGGATCTCGGGGCTCGAGCCGATGATCGAGAACCCTCCGAAGTCGAGGAAGAACAGGTAGGGCGACGGATTGAGCCGCCGCAGCGAGCGGTAGAGCGCGAACGGCGGCAGCGTGAACGGCACCGCGAAGCGTTGCGACGGCACGACCTGGAAGATGTCGCCGGCGAGGATGTACTCCTTCGCCTTCTCGACCATCGCGTGATAGGCCTCGCGCGTAGTGTTCGAGGTCGGCACCGGTGCCGGCAGCGCCGCGCCCGCTTCGGCGTGGGGCAGGGCGAGCGGCCGCTCGAGCGCGCTCCACACCTGAGCGAGGCGCTTCTCGGCGTCGGCGTAGGCGGCGCGGGCGTCGAGCCCGGGGGCGGGGAACACCGGCGTGGCGACGGCGATCGAGTCCTCGATGTTGTCGAAGATCGCGATCACGGTCGGGCGGATGAACACGGAATCCGGGACGCCGAGCTGGTCCGGATTGTCGTCCGGCAGCCGCTCGATCTCGCGCACCATGTCGTAGCCCATGTAGCCGAAGAGGCCCGACGCCATCGGCGGGAGCCCTTGCGGCACCTCGATGCGCGACGCCGCGACAAGGGCGCGCAGGCTGTCGAGAGGCTGCGCGGGATCGGCTCGAAAGGCCTTGGGGTCCACGAGCGCGGTGCGGTTGATCTCAGCCTTGCCGCGCTGTGCCCTCCACACGAGGTCCGGCCGCAGGCCGATGACCGAGTAGCGGCCGCGGGTCTCGCCGCCTTCGACCGACTCGAACAGGAAGCTCATCGGCTCGCCGCCCGAGATCTTGAGGAACGCCGACACGGGCGTCTCGAGATCGGCGACCAGCTTGGTCCAGACGATCTGCGGCCGTCCCGCGCTGAGACCGCGGGCGAACTCGTCGAAGGAAGGACTCAGGCGCATGGCGGCCTAGAAGCGCGTCGCGAGCACGTCGCGGTTGACCGTGACCGTGTAGCGGTCGCGTAGTCCGGCGACAAACTCGTCCATCAGGTCGGCACTCACGCTCCGCGACAGCGACTCGGCGATCTGGTTGCGCACCGCGGGGTCCTTGGCCGCGTCCGGAGTCTTGATCTCCTTCACCCGCGCGACGACGAAGGCGTCGGGCGATTCGCCGACCGCGGCCTCGCCCTGCTTGAGCGAGAAGATCTGCGCCTGGAGCGAGAGCGGCAGGCCGGTCTCGGAATCGTGCGTCGAGCGGCTGAACGACGGAGTCGTCTTGACGGTGAGCTTCTCCGCCTTGGCCACGTCGGCGAGGGACTGGCCACCCTTGAGCTTGCCGAGGATCGCGTCGGCGCGGCCACGGACGATGCCGGCGCGCTTCTCGTTCTGCCACGCCGCCACGACGTCGCCCTTGATCTCGTCCAGGGGACGGACCTGCGGCGGCGTGACCTGGGTCACGCGCACGACCGCATAGGCGCCGTTGCCGATATCGGCGAGCTGACTTTCCTGGCCTTCCGGCGTCTGGAACACGACCCGGAGAAGCTGCTGGTCGTTGGCGATCGCCGTCGGCTTGCCGTTGCGGTCCATGCCGCGGGCGTCGACCTGCGGGATCGACTGCACCGGCAGGCCGAGGCGCTTGCCGGTTTCGTCGAGGCTCGCGCCGCCGGCCAGCGAGTCCTCGATCTGGTTCGACAGGGAGTAGAGCGAATCCTGCGCTTCGCGCAGCGCGATGTCCTTGCGGATCTGCGCCGCGACCTCGCCGAGCGGCTGAACGCGGCCCTTCTCCTCCCGGTTCACGCGGACGAGGTGCCAGCCCAGCGCGCTCTTCAGCGGCTTCGAAACGGTGCCGGGTTTCTGCTCGAACGCCGGCCCGGCGATGTCGCCGAGGAGGTCGGATCTCTCCACCATCCCGAGCTTCACCGCGTTGACACGGCCGCCCGATGCGTCGCGCGCCGCGTCCGCGAGCGACTTGCCCGAGGCGACGAGCTTCGCGGCCTCGTTGGCCTGCGCCTCGTCGGGGAACACCGCCTGCTCGACGTCGCGGCGGTCCTTCACGGTGAAGTCGTCGATGTGGCTGTCGTATTCCTGCTTCACGCGGTCGTCGCCGACCTTGGCGTTGTCGGCGATCGCCGCGGGGTCGAGGCGCAGCACGACGGCCGAGCGGATCTCGGGCGCGGTGAACTGCGCGGCATTGGCGGCGAAGAACGACTGCAGCTCCTCGTCGGACGGGGTGCCGACGTTGCCCGCCTCGGACTTCGGGATCGAGACGTACTCGGCGACGCGCTGCTCGGCGTGGTAGCGGTAGAGCGAATCCAGCATCTGCGACGGGACCGGGACCGAGGCGGTGACCGCGCTCGACAGCCGCGCCGTCGCGAGATCGAGACGCATCTGATTGAGAAAGCTCGCCTCGGTGTAGCCGCTGGCCGCGAGCACCTGGCGGAAAACGTTGGGGTCGAACTGCCCGAGCGTGTTCTGGAACGCGCGCTCGCGGCCGATCTCCTGGCGCAGCACGTCGTCGCTGATGACGATGCCGAGGTCGCGGGTGCCGAGGGTGAAGAGGATGCGATCCTCTATTCGGCCGAGCGCCTGGTCGAGCAGGCCGAGCTGCTTCGCCTTGTCGTTGTCGAGCGGTTCCGGAACCATCGCCTGGATCCGGCTGATCTCCTCCCGGAAGGCCTGGTTGAGCTGGCTCGCGGTGACGCTGACGCCACCGACCTTGGCGACCACCGGGTCGCGATCGCCGAGGAAGATGTCGCCGATGCCCCAGATACCGAAGCTGACGATCAGGAATCCGAGCAGGGCGCGGAAGAGCCACGACGAGGCATGTTCGCGAAGCGACTGGAGCATGGAGAGACGGTTCTCGCCCGAACTGTGAAAGGTGCCGGTGAAGCCGCGCCGAAGCCGCGCAAAACGCGCGCTTTCAGGCGCGCGGCATCATAGAAGGGGGGCCGGATCGTCGCAACGTCGGCGCTCCGGCGGCGCGCGTGGGCCGAGACGGCGACGGCCGTTGGAAGCGGCGTCCGGCCGTGATACACACCGTGCCGTCCCGGGCGGCTTGCCGACCGGGATTCTTCGAACGACTCCCGAAACCAAGGGTGGGTTGAGCGCATGGCCGCGCCGCGTCCGCTGATTGCCGGAAACTGGAAGATGAACGGGCTCGCCGCCGACGGTGTCGCGCTGGCGCGCGCCGTCGCGGAGCGCGCGGTCAAGGACCCGCTCCGCTGCGATCTTCTGGTCTGCCCGCCGTCGACGATCCTGAGCCGGGTCGCAGAGGCGCTGAAGGGGACCAAGGTCGCGGTCGGGGGGCAGGACTGCCACGCCAAGGCATCTGGCGCCCACACCGGCGACGTGTCCGCGCCGATGGTGAAGGATGCCGGCGCGACCTTCGTCATCGTCGGCCATTCCGAGCGCCGCGCCGATCACGGCGAGACCGATGCAACGGTGCGGGCAAAGGCGGAGGCGGCCCACGCCGCCGGCCTCGTCCCGATCGTCTGCATCGGCGAGACCGCGGCCCAGCGCGACGGCGGCGAGACGCTCGCGGTGCTCGCGCGCCAGATCAAGGGCTCGGTCCCGCCGGGCCTGTCCGGGGCCGAGATCGTCGTCGCGTACGAGCCGGTCTGGGCGATCGGCACGGGACGCACGCCGACGGTCGCTGAAATCCAGCAAGCCCATGCCCATATCCATTCCGAACTGATCGGTCATTCCGGGCCGGGGGCCGCCGACGTGCGCGTGCTCTACGGCGGATCGCTCAACCCCGGCAACGCGAAGGCGATTCTCGCGGTTCCGGGCGTCGACGGCGGGCTGATCGGGGGCGCTAGCCTGAAGGCCGACGACTTCCTCGCCGTCGCTTCAAGTTGTCCGTAACGACTGCAATTGGCCTAGCGGTGCGGCCGCAAAGCCGGTAAAAAGGTGCTCCATGGCGACGTTGCTGCTCGTCATCCACGTTTTCCTCGCGATCGCCCTCGTGATCGTCGTCCTCCTCCAGCGCAGCGAGGGGGGCGCGTTGGGCATTGGCGGTTCCGGCGGCGGCATGATGAGCCGGCGCGGCTCGGCCAACCTTCTCACCCGCACCACCGCGATCCTGGCGGCGCTCTTCATGGGCACCAGCCTGTCGCTCGCCGTGCTCGCCGGCGTCAACCGGCAGCCGCGCTCGATCATGGATGTCGCGCCGACGCAGTCGGCGCCGTCGGCTCCGGCGCCCGCCGCGCCGGCGCAGCCCACCGTGCCGTCGCGGTGATCGGCTGATGGCCAAGGAGCGGCTACAGGATACGGATTCGGGGCGGCGGGGGAGCCGCCCCTTTCATTTGAACACGTCCGGTCAACCACACCATTCGCGGCGCGCCGGTGAGCGGCGCGTCCGCGGTTTCTCCGCGTAGCGAGGGTCCGTTCCGCATGTCGACGACGCGTTACATCTTCATCACCGGCGGCGTGGTCTCGTCCCTCGGCAAGGGCCTGGCGTCATCGGCGCTGGGCGCGCTGCTGCAGGCGCGCGGCTTCAAGGTGCGGCTGCGCAAGCTCGATCCCTATCTGAACGTCGACCCGGGAACGATGTCGCCGTACCAGCACGGCGAGGTCTACGTCACCGACGACGGCGCCGAGACCGACCTCGACCTCGGCCATTACGAGCGCTTCACCGGCGTCGCGTCGCACCAGAACGACAACGTCACCACGGGGCGCATCTACTCGACCGTGATCGCGCGCGAGCGCCACGGCGACTATCTCGGCGCGACGGTCCAGGTCATTCCCCACGTCACCGACGCGATCAAGGAGTTCATCAGCTCGAGCACCGAGGGGCTCGACTTCCTGCTGTGCGAGGTCGGCGGTACCGTCGGCGACATCGAGAGCCTGCCGTTCCTCGAGGCCATCCGTCAGCTCGGCAACGAGGTCGGCCGCCAGCGCGCGATGTACGTGCATCTGACTCTCGTGCCGTGGATTCCGAGCGCGGGCGAGCTCAAGACCAAGCCGACCCAGCACTCGGTGAAGGAGCTGCTGTCGGTCGGGATCCAGCCGGATGCGCTGCTGTGCCGCTGCGAGCGCGAGATCCCGCTCGGCGAGCGCCGCAAGATCGCGCTGTTCTGCAACACGCCGCCCGACGCGGTCATTCCGGCGCTCGACGTCGACAGCATCTATCAGGTGCCCATCGCCTACCACGAGCAGGGCTTCGACCACGTCGTCTGCCGTCACTTCGGCCTCGAGGACAGCCCGAGTCCGGACCTCAGCCGGTGGCGGAACATCATGACCCGCATCCGCCAGCCCGAGGGCGAGGTGAAGATCGCGGTGGTCGGCAAGTACACGCAGTTCCGCGACTCCTACAAGTCGCTGTCGGAGGCGATCGCCCACGGCGGCATCGCCAACAACGTGAAGGTCAGCGTCGACTGGATCGAGTCCGAGATCTTCGAGAAGGACGGCGCCGTGCAGCGCCTCGAGGACGTGCACGCGATCCTCGTGCCGGGCGGCTTCGGCGAGCGCGGCTCGGAGGGCAAGATCGCCGCCGCGCGGTTCGCGCGAGAGCGCAAGGTGCCGTACTTCGGCATCTGCTTCGGCATGCAGATGGCGGTCATCGAGTTCGCCCGCCATGTCGCCGGCATCAACGGCGCGGGCTCGACCGAGTTCGGCCCGAGTCCGGAGCCCGTCGTCGGCCTGCTCACCGAATGGATGAAGGGCAACACGATCGAGACCCGCAGCGAGCGCGACAATCTCGGCGGCACGATGCGCCTCGGCGCCTATGCCTGCGAGCTGAAGCCCGGCTCGCGCGTCGCCTCGATCTACGGAACGCCTGCGATCTCCGAACGCCACCGCCATCGCTACGAGGTGAACATCACCTATCGCGACCGCCTCGAGAGCCGCGGCATGATCTTCTCCGGCATGTCTCCGGACAAGCGGCTCCCCGAGATCGTCGAGCTCGCCGATCATCCGTGGTTCGTCGGCGTGCAGTTCCATCCCGAGCTCAAGTCGAAGCCGTTCGAGCCGCACCCGCTGTTCGCCTCGTTCGTGAAGGCGGCGGTCGAGCAGTCGCGGCTGGTCTGATCATGGCACTCAAGGTCAAGACCCCCGCGGCCGGCGAGCAACGCCGGGTCAAGGTCGGCCCGGTCGTGTTCGGCAACGACCGGCCGCTCACGATCATCGCCGGTCCGTGCGCGATCGAGAGCCGGGCTCACGCGATGGAGATGGCCGAGGCGATCTCGAAGATCGCGAAGAAGCTCGGATTGGGCTTCGTCTACAAATCGTCCTTCGACAAGGCCAACCGCACGTCGATCAACAGCCCGCGCGGGATCGGCTTCGACAAGGCGCTGCCGATCCTCGCCGACGTGCGGGAGAAGTTCGGCTGCCCGGTGCTGACCGACGTCCATGAGCCCGAGCAGTGCGCGCCGGTCGGTGAGGCGGTCGACATCCTGCAGATCCCGGCGCTGTTGTGCCGTCAGACCGATCTCCTCGTCGCCGCGGCGAAGACGGGGCGGGCGATCCACGTCAAGAAGGGACAATTTCTGGCGCCGTGGGACATGAAGAATGTCGCTGCGAAGATCGCCGCCGCCGGCAACGATCGCATCCTCCTGTGCGAACGGGGCGCCTCGTTCGGATACAACACGCTCGTCTCGGACATGCGTTCGCTGCCTGTGATGAAGGAGACCGGCTACCCGGTCGTGTTCGACGCCACCCACTCGGTGCAGCAGCCGGGCGGGCTCGGCACCTCGTCGGGCGGCGACCGGCGCTACGTTCCGGTGCTGGCGCGCGCGGCGGTGGCCGTCGGCGTCGCCGGCGTGTTCATGGAGACGCACCAGAACCCGGACAAGGCGCCGTCGGACGGCCCCAACATGGTGCCGCTGAAGCAACTGCCCGGGCTGCTGGCGACGCTGGTCGACTTCGATCGGTTGGCCAAGCGCCGTCCGAGCTGATCCTTTCTCTCTGACTCATGTTCCGGAGCTGACAATGACCGCCATCGTCGATATTCACGCGCGCGAGATCCTCGACTCCCGCGGCAACCCCACCGTCGAAGTGGACGTGGTTCTCGAGAACGGCGCGATGGGCCGCGCCGCCGTGCCGTCGGGCGCCTCGACCGGGGCCCACGAGGCGGTGGAGCTCCGCGACGGCGACAAGAAGCGCTACGGCGGCAAGGGCGTCCGCAAGGCGGTGGCCGCCGTCAACGGCGAGCTGTTCGAGACCCTCGGCGGGATGGACGCCGAGGACCAGATCGCCCTCGACCGGGCGATGATCGAGCTCGACGGCACCAAGAACAAGGGACGCCTCGGCGCCAACGCGATCCTCGGTGTCAGTCTCGCCGCGGCGAAGGCCGCGGCGGTGAGCGCCAACCTGCCGCTCTACGCCTACGTCGGCGGCGTCTCGGCGCGCACGCTTCCGGTGCCGATGATGAACATCGTCAACGGCGGCGCGCATGCCGACAATCCGATCGACTTCCAGGAGTTCATGATCATGCCGGTCGGCGCCGAATCCATCGCCGACGCGGTCCGCATGGGCGCCGAGGTGTTTCACGCGCTGCGCGCCCAGCTTCACGACGCGGGGCTGTCGACCGGCATCGGGGACGAGGGGGGCTTCGCGCCGAACATCGCGTCGACCGACGACGCCCTGAAGTTCATCATGGGGGCGATCAAGAAGGCGGGCTACAAGGCGGGCGACGACATCGTGCTGGCGCTCGACGCTGCCTCCACCGAGTTCTTCGAGAAGGGCAAGTACAAGCTCGAAGGCGAGGGCCGGACGCTCGATTCCGACGGGATGATCAAGCTCTACGCCGATCTCTGCAGACGCTACCCGATCGTCTCGATCGAGGACGGCATGGCGGAGGATGACTGGGACGGCTGGAAGGCGCTGACCGAGGAACTCGGCGAGCGCGTGCAACTTGTCGGCGACGATCTCTTCGTCACCAATCCCGAGCGGCTCGCGCGCGGCATCGCCAAGGGCACGGCGAACGCGATCCTGGTGAAGGTGAACCAGATCGGCACGCTCAGCGAGACGCTGGAGGCCGTCGAGATGGCGCACAAGGCGGGCTACCGCGCCGTGATGTCGCACCGCTCCGGCGAGACCGAGGACTCGACGATCGCCGATCTCGCGGTGGCCACCAATTGCGGCCAGATCAAGACCGGATCGCTCGCGCGCTCCGATCGGCTCGCGAAGTACAACCAGCTGATCCGCATCGAGGAGAAGCTCGGGGGCAACGCGCGTTACGCCGGCCGCAAGGCACTGCGCGCACTGTGATCGACTCTGCGGCGCTCCGCACGCGGGGTGGGCGCCCGATCTGAGTCAAATTTGCAACACGGCACGTGCCCGAGACTTGAAAACTGAGTCTCGGGCGCAACACTTTTGCGGCTCCGGAAATATTTTCGCGACCCCCCGTTGACGCTCGGGAATCGCATGTGATTCGTTCGGGGCATGACGCTGATCAAGGACTTCCGCACCTATGCCCGCCAGGTCGTCGGCCCGACGCTGGCGGTCAGCCTGTTCGCGTACTTCGCTTACCATGCCGTCGAGGGTGATCGCGGTCTGCTCGCCTGGGTGAAGCTGTCGCAGGAAGTCGACGCGACGGAAGCGGAGCTCGCGAAGATCGCGAAGGCGCGCGAAGCGCTCGCGCACCAGACCGATCTCCTGCGGTCCGACGCGCTCGACCCCGACATGCTCGACGAACGCGCGCGCGCCGTGCTCGGCGTCGTGCGCAAGGACGAGGTCATCATCGTCGCGCCGCCCGGCGCCGACCGTCAGTCCGACGCGGAGCCCGGGCAAGGCGGTCGTCTCGTCGCGCTGGCCCTCGACAAGACCCGCTGATTTCAAATTTTTGATCGTTCTCGCGCCGCGGCGTCGCGCTGCGGCGGGGACTCGTTGTGTCCCCGCGAAAGAAAATAGCGGGCGGCACGTCTCGGCATAATTAAAATTACATTAATGTCCTATTTTCCGGCATTAAATGAATGCTCTGCGGGTTGGTAATCGTAATCCGGTTAATAATACATAACATGTTGTCTTAGAACGAAATTATGGGCCTTCCCGGCGTTTGGCAGAGGCGCTATATCTCCGGCCTCTTTGCGGGCAGCCGCAGCCCGCGCACCACATCGCCGCCTGCCTCCGCCTCCAACTCCGAGGACGCCCGCAATGGCCAATGCCCTGAATCGCAGTCGAACCCAAATCAGCGCGAAGGCGCCGCCGCGAGGCTCCGCGAAGAGCCGACCCGCGACCGTGCGCGGCGCGCGGACGTCAGCCGTGGCCGAGGATCCGAAGCGTCTCGTCGCGATGTACCGCGACATGATCCTGATCCGCCGCTTCGAGGAGAAGGCGGGCCAGCTCTATGGGCAGGGGCTCATCGCGGGGTTCTGCCATCTCTACATCGGCCAGGAAGCGGTCGTCGTCGGCATGCAGTCGGCGGTGACGCCGGACGACAGCGTCATCACCACGTACCGCGATCACGGCCACATGCTCGCCTGCGGCATGGACCCGAAGGGCGTGATGGCGGAGCTCACCGGGCGCCAGCACGGCTACTCGAAGGGCAAGGGCGGCTCGATGCACATGTTCTCCAAGGAGAAGAACTTCTACGGCGGCCACGGCATCGTCGGCGCCGACGTGCCGATCGGCGCGGGGCTCGCGTTCGCGCATCAGTACCGCGGCACGAAGAACGTCTCGCTCACGTATTTCGGCGACGGCGCCGCCAACCAGGGCCAGGTCTCGGAGTCCTTCAACATGGCGGCGCTCTGGAAGCTGCCGATCATCTTCATCATCGAGAACAACCAGTACGGCATGGGCACCTCGGTCGCCCGCGCGTCGGCGAGCCCGGACTTCTACAAGCGCGGCGTGCCGTTCGGCATCCCCGGGCAGAAGGTCGACGGCATGGACGTGCTCGCGGTGCGCGCGGCCGGCCAGGCAGCTGTGGCCCACTGCCGCGAGGGCAAGGGGCCGTACATCCTGCAGATGGAGACCTATCGCTACCGCGGCCACTCGATGTCGGACCCGGCGAAGTACCGGACCCGCGAGGAGGTCGACAAGGTCCGCGAGCAGCACGATCCGATCGAGACCTTCGGTCGCCTGCTGATGGACCGCGACATCGCGACCGCCGACCAGCTCAAGAAGATCGACAAGGAGGTGAAGGACATCGTCGTCGCCGCCGCGGACTTCGCGAGCAAGGACCCGGAGCCGGATCCGTCCGAGCTCTACACCGACGTGCTCGCGTAACGTCGCTTCGCTGTTGTTGGGTGGATAAATGCCAAAAGAAATCCTGATGCCGGCGCTATCGCCGACGATGACCGAAGGCAAGCTCGCCAAGTGGCGCAAGCGCGAGGGCGACACGGTGAAGGCCGGCGAGATCCTCGCAGAGATCGAGACCGACAAGGCGACGATGGAGGTCGAGGGCATCGACGAAGGCACCATCGGCAAGATCCTGATTCCCGAGGGCACCGAAGGGGTGAAGGTGAACCAGCCGATCGCCGTCCTGCTCGAGGAAGGCGAAAGCAAGGACGCGCTGAAGAGCTTCAAGTCGAAGGCGTCGCCGACCGTCACCGAAAGCCCGGAGACACCGCCGGGCGATACCAAGTCCGCCCAGAAAACCTCTCCCGCCGCGCAGGTCGCGGCTCCGCCGCCGCCGACGCACGTCGCGCCCGCGGACGTCGATCCCCGGTTCTATGAGAACGTGAAGACCCAGACCGTGCGCGAGTCGCTGCGCGACGCGATGGCCGAGGAGATGCGCCGCGACGGGTCGGTGTTCCTGATGGGCGAGGAAGTCGCCCAGTACCAGGGCGCCTACAAGGTGTCGCAGGGCCTGCTCGACGAGTTCGGCCCGAAGCGCGTCGTCGATACGCCGATCACCGAGCACGGCTTCACCGGTCTCGCTGTCGGCGCGGCGTTCGCGGGGCTGCGCCCGATCGTCGAGTTCATGACCTTCAACTTCGCCTTGCAGGCGATGGACCAGATCATCAACTCGGCCGCCAAGACCCGTTACATGTCAGGTGGCCAGATGGGCTCGCCGATGGTGTTTCGCGGCGCGAACGGCGCCGCCGCCCGCGTCGGCGCCCAGCACTCGCAGTGCTTCGCGAGCTGGTACTCGCATATCCCCGGTCTGATCGTGATCTCGCCGTACTCGGGCGACGACGCCAAGGGCCTCCTCAAGGCGGCGATCCGCGATCCGAACCCGATCATCTTCCTCGAGAACGAGATCATGTACGGCCGCAGCTTCGACGTGCCGCAGGATCCCGAGTTTGTCGTGCCCATCGGCAAGGCGCGTGTCCGCCGCGAGGGCAAGGACGTCACCATCACCGCCTTCTCGATTATGGTCGGCGAGGCGCTGGCTGCGGCCGAGGAACTCGCCAAGGACGGGATCGACTGCGAGGTCATCGACCTCCGCACCCTGCGTCCGCTCGACGTCGACACCATCGTCGAGTCGGTGAAGAAGACGAACCGGCTGGTTACCGTCGAGGAGGGCTGGCCGTACGCCGGCATCGGCTCCGAGGTGTCGATGCAGATCTGCGAGAACGCCTTCGACTGGCTGGATGCGCCGCCGAAGCGCGTCACCGGCGCCGACGTCCCGATGCCGTACGCCGCCAATCTCGAGCGTCTCGCGGTGCCGCGCGCCGCCGAGATCGTCGCCGGCGTCCGCGCCGCGCTCGGCCGCTAGGCGAGGAGGGACCGATGCCGACGACAGTCCTGATGCCGGCGCTCTCGCCGACGATGACCGAGGGCAAGCTCGCCAAGTGGCTGAAGAAGGAAGGCGACAAGGTGAAGTCCGGCGAGGTCCTCGCCGAGATCGAGACCGACAAGGCGACGATGGAGGTCGAGGCCGTCGACGAGGGCACGCTCGGCCGCATTCTCGTGAAGGACGGCACCGAGGGCGTTGCCGTCAATACCCCGATCGCGCTGCTCCTGAACGAGGGCGAGAAGGCGAGCGATCTCGACGCCGCGGCCGCCGCGGCGAAGAAGGCCGCGGCCGCCGCGGCGAAGAAGGCCGCCCCCGCTTCGCCGCCGAAAGCCGAAGCCGTTCCGCAGCCGCAGGCACAGCCTGCGCCGCAGCCACAGCCCGCGCCGCATCCGGCGCCCGCAGCCGCTCCGGCGCCGCAGCGTGCCTCGGGTGAGCGTGTCTTCGCCTCGCCGCTCGCGCGCCGCATCGCCCGCGACCAGGGCATCGATCTCTCGGCGATTTCCGGCTCGGGCCCCCATGGCCGCATCGTCCGAGCCGACGTCGAGGCCGCAGCCGCCCGAGGCGGGGCGCGTGCGGGCGCCGTCGGCGGCGGTGTCACCGCCGGTCTCGGCCAGTCCTTCCCGCCGGCCCAGGCCGAGGTCGTGCCGCATTCGACGATGCGCAAGGTCATCGCCAAGCGGCTCAGCGAATCGAAGCAGACGGTCCCGCACTTCTATGTCGACGTCGACTGCGAGATCGACGAGCTGCTGAAGCTCCGCGCCGAGCTGAACGAGATGCTGCCGGACGCGAAGATCTCGGTGAACGACTTCGTCGTCCGCGCCGCCGCGCTCGCCCTGATGAAGGTGCCGGAGGTCAACGTCTCGTGGGGCGAGGACGGCATGAAGCGCTACAAGTCGGCCGACATCTCGATCGCCGTGGCGATCGAGGGCGGGCTGATCACCCCGATCGTCCGCGCCGCCGACAAGAAGGGCGTCGCCGCGATCTCCGCCGAGGTCAAGGACCTGGCCGCGCGCGCCAAGGGCAACAAGCTGAAGCCCGAGGAGTTCCAGGGCGGCACGTTCTCGATCTCCAACATGGGCATGTTCGGCGTGCGAGCGTTCTCGGCGATCATCAATCCGCCGCAGGCGGCGATCCTCGCCGTGGCCACCGGCGAGAAGCGCCCGGTGGTGAGGAACGACCAGCTCGCCATCGCGACGGTGATGACGCTGACGCTGTCCGCCGACCATCGCGTCGTCGACGGCGCAACCGGCGCGCAGTTCATGAAAGTCCTCAAGGAGCTGATCGAGCATCCGCTCCGGCTCGTGATCTGAGGAGACGACGATGGCTGACACCAGTTTCGACGTCATCGTCGTCGGCGGCGGGCCGGGCGGCTACGTCGCGGCGATCCGCTCCGCCCAGCTCGGCATGAAGACGGCGGTGGTCGAGCGCGAGCACCTGGGCGGCATCTGTCTCAACTGGGGCTGTATCCCCACGAAGGCGCTGCTGCGCACGGCCGAGGTCGCGCACCTGATCGACCACGCCGAGGAGTTCGGCCTAAAGGTGAAGGGCAAGGCGGAGCCGGATCTCGCCGCCATCGTGAAGCGCTCGCGCAACGTCGCGAAGCAGCTCTCGAACGGCGTCGGCTTCCTCATGAAGAAGAACAAGGTCACGGTGTTCGACGGCGAGGGCAAGCTCGCCGGAACCGCCGGGAACCTGCGCAAGCTCTCGGTGACCAAGGGCGGCAAGCCGGTCGCCGACCTCACCGCCAAGCACATCATCCTCGCCACCGGCGCGCGCGCCCGCACGCTGCCGGGCCTCGAGCCCGACGGCAAGCTGGTGTGGACCTACAAGGAGGCAATGGTCCCCGAGACCATGCCGAAGTCGCTGCTGGTCGTCGGCTCCGGCGCGATCGGAATCGAGTTCGCGAGCTTCTACCGCGATCTCGGAGTCGACGTGACCGTCGTCGAGGTGATGGACCGCGTGCTGCCGGTGGAGGACGAGGAAATCTCGGCGTTCGCCAAGAAGCAGTTCGAGAAGCGCGGCATCAAGATTCTCACCTCGGCCACGGTGAAGGGCCTCAAGGCCGCGAAGGACAGCGTCACGGCCACCGTCGAGGTGAAGGGGCAGGTGGCACAGACCATCACCGTCGACCGCGTCATCCTCGCGGTGGGCATCGTCGGCAACGTCGAGAACCTTGGGCTCGAGGGCACCAAGGTGAAGGTCGATCGCACCCACGTCGTGATCGACGAGTGGTGCCGGACCGGCGAGCCGGGCGTCTATGCGATCGGCGATCTCACCGGCCCGCCGTGGCTCGCCCACAAGGCCAGCCACGAGGGTGTCATCTGCGTCGAGAAGATTGCCGGTGTGAAGGACGTCCATCCGCTGAAACCGCAGGACGTCCCGGGCTGCACCTACTGCCGCCCGCAGGTCGCGAGCGTCGGTCTCACGGAGGCCGCCGCGAAGGCAAAAGGCTTCCAGGTGAAGGTCGGCCGGTTCCCGTTCATCGGTAATGGCAAGGCAATCGCGCTCGGCGAGCCCGAGGGCATGGTGAAGACCGTGTTCGACGCCAAGACCGGCGCGCTGCTGGGCGCTCACATGATCGGCGCCGAGGTGACCGAGCTGATCCAGGGTTTCGCCGTCGCGCGGACGCTTGAGACGACGGAAGCCGAGCTGATGCACACCGTGTTCCCGCATCCGACGCTGTCGGAGATGATGCACGAGTCGGTCCTTGACGCGTTCGGACGCGTTATCCACATCTAGGGACCACTTCTAAGGATAGGGCCGTGGACCAACCCGTCGCGCAACGCCCGGCACGCACGCCCAAGCCTGACTGGATTCGGGTCAAGGCGCCGACCTCGGCCGCCTACGCCGAAACGCGCAAGCTGATGCGCAGGCTCGACCTGCACACGGTGTGCGAGGAGGCGGCGTGCCCGAACATCGGCGAGTGCTGGACCCAGAAGCACGCGACGGTGATGATCCTGGGCTCCGTCTGCACCCGCGCGTGCGCCTTCTGCAACGTCGCGACCGGCAAGCCGGACCAACTCGATCCGCATGAGCCCGACCACGTCGCCGAGGCGGTTGCGGAGCTCGGGCTGCAGCACATCGTCATCACCTCGGTGGACCGGGACGATCTCGACGATGGCGGTGCGTCGCAGTTCATCGCGGTGATCGAGAAAATCCGCGCGCGCGCGCCCGGCACCACGATCGAGATCCTGACCCCGGACTTCCTGCGCAAGCCCGGTGCCGTCGAGGCGGTCGCCGCCGTCGGTCCCGACGTCTACAACCACAACCTGGAAACGGTGCCGCGACTGTATGCGACCGTCCGTCCCGGCGCGCGTTACTTCCACTCGCTCAAGCTGCTCGACACCGCGAAGCGGGTGAACCCGTCGCTGTTCACGAAGTCGGGTCTCATGGTCGGCCTTGGCGAGACGAAGGAAGAGGTCTACCAGGTGATGGACGACCTCCGCGCCGCGAACGTCGATTTCCTCACCATCGGCCAGTATCTCCAGCCGACGCCGAAACATGCGCCCGTCGAGCGCTTCGTCACGCCGGCCGAGTTCGCCGACATGGCACGTATGGCGCGCGGCAAGGGTTTCCTGATGGTCTCGGCGAGCCCGCTGACGCGCTCCTCGTACCATGCGGGCGACGACTTCGAGCGCCTCAAGGCGGCGCGCGCCGCGGCTCTCGCTGCCAACGCCTGAACGCTGATGCCGAGTCACGCCGAGCGGCGAATCCTGCCTTATCCGCCGCGCGAGATGTTCGGGCTCGTCGCCGACATCGAGCGGTACCCGCAGTTTCTGCCGTGGTGCATCGCCGCGCGCATCCGCTCGCGGCAGGGCAACATGGTGATCGCCGATCTCGTCATCGGCCACAGCTTCATCCGCGAGAAGTTCACCTCGCGGGTCATGCTGCATCCCCCCGAGGACGAGAAGTCCGAGGGCCGCATCGATGTCGAGTACATTGAGGGTCCGATGGAGCACATGAGCAACCGCTGGATCTTCCGGCCGGTGGCGCTCGACGGCACGAAGGGCGGCACCGAGGCGACCGAGGTCGACTTCTTCGTCGAGTTTGCCTTCCGCTCGAAGATGCTCGAGAAGCTCATGGGGCTTCTCTTCCACGAGGCGGTCACGCGGATGGTCCGCGCCTTCGAGACCCGCGCCGCGGCGATCCTCAAGAAATCCGTCTGAGCACCAGCTCGAGCGCCGTGCGCACCGTCGCGAGCCGGATCGCGGTGCGATCGCCCGGGAACACCTCGCGGTAGTGCAGCGTCTCGGCGCCGCGCCGCGCACACCCGAAATGCACCAGCCCGACGGGCTTCTCCGTCGTGCCGCCGCCGGGGCCGGCGATTCCCGTGACTGCGATCGCTACGTCGGCGTCGCTGCGGGCGAGGGCGCCTTCGGCCATGGCGCGCGCGACGGCCTCGCTGACCGCGCCTTCCACCGCCAGCACGTCCTTTGGGACGCCGAGCAGCGCAACCTTCGCCTCATTGGCATAGGTGACCAGCCCACGGCCGAGCACGTCCGACGCACCGGCGATCTCGGTGATCGCGCCGGCGATCAGTCCGCCGGTGCAGGATTCGGCCGTGGTCAGGGTCAGGCGCTTGGCCCGGAGAGTGGCGACCACGCGGCCAGCCAAGTCGACGATCTCCGAGGGGAACAGCGTGGTCATCGCGCCAGTATGAGGCGGGCCACGCTCAGGACAACTCCGGCGTAAAGCGCGGCGACGATGTCGTCCGCCATGACGCCAAGTCCGCCTTTCAAGCGTCGCTCGGCGAGGCTCACCGGCCACGGCTTCCAGATGTCGAAAACGCGGAAAAGCACGAATCCGGCGACCGTCCACCACAGGTTGAGGGCGAGCGGGGCGAAGGCGAGAGTGAGCGCCTGCCCGGCGACCTCGTCGATGATGATCTCCGAGGGATCCTGCGCGCGGCTGTTGCGCACGTACAGCGCACTGGCCCACCAGCCGAGCGCGAACGCAACGGCGGCGAACGCAACGAGGGCCGGAATGCCGCCGCGCGAGACGTACCAGGTGATCGGCAGCGTCGCGAGCGATCCGAGCGTTCCCGGCCCCGGGCCGATGCGGCCGAGGCCCCCCAGTGTTGCGATCAGGGCCGCGGCGCGTGGCGCCGACGTGAATGGCGCTTCAGTCACGCGCCGGCCGGAAGTCGGACCGTCGCGACGGCCTGCGCCGCCATGCCCTCGGCGCGGCCGAGGAATCCGAGCCGCTCAGTCGTCGTCGCCTTGACGCTGACCCGGTCCATGGGAAGCGCGAGGATTTCGGCTATCCGCTTCCGCATCGCCTCGCGGTGGGGCGACACGCGCGGCTCCTCGCACATCACCGTGACGTCGCAATGGACAATGCGGCCACGGCGCTTCGCCACCAGTTCGGCGGCGTGGGCGAGGAAGATGTGCGAAGACGCGCCCCGCCAGCGCTGGTCGCTGGGGGGAAAGTGGCTGCCGATGTCGCCGTCGCCGACGGCGCCGAGGATCGCGTCGGTCAGCGCATGCAGGCCGACGTCGGCATCGGAATGGCCGACGAGAGGCCTGGGATGCGAGATCGCAACGCCGCACAGCATGATGGTCGCGGCTGTGGGGCCGGCGGGACCGAACGCATGGACATCGAAGCCCTGGCCGGTGCGCACGTCGGGCAGCTCGGCGAGGAGTGTCCGCTCGGCGCGGGCGAAATCGGCGTCGGTGGTGATCTTCATGTTGTCCTCATCGCCGGCCACGGCCACGACGTCGAGTCCGGCCGCCTCCGCGATCATCGAATCGTCGGTGAAGCGGTCCGCGTCCATCTCGCTCGCCGCCGTGCGGTGCGCGGCGAGGATGTCGGCATAGCGGAAGGCCTGCGGCGTCTGCGCGCGCCACATGTGGTCGCGCGGCACCGTGCCGCGCACATGGCCCGCCTTCACGTCCTTGATCGTATCGGGGATCGCGAGTCCGGGAACGGCACCCGCGTGGTGGTCGAGCGCGGCGCGAACCGCGGCAATGGTGCCTGGGCGCACCAGCGGCCGCGCTGCGTCATGGATCAGGACGAAGCGCGGCGGGTCGCCGGCGAGGCTCTCGAGACCGAGCAGCACGGACTCGCGCCGCGTCGCGCCGCCCTGAACCGGAGTCATCAAGTCGAGCCCGGCGACGGCACGGTCGTAGAGCGCACGATCCTCTCCGGTGAAGACCACGCGGACCCCATCCACCGCGGGATGGTCGAGGAACGCGCGGATGCTTCGCCGCAGCACGGGCTCGCCCGCGAGCGGCCGGTATTGCTTCGGCCGCGCGTCCGCCGCGGCGGCGGCGCGAACTCCGCGGCCGGCGGCGACGATGAGGGCGATGCAATTCGGCATGGATGATTGAGGCGTGGCGTTTCGGGCCGACCGTAGAGGGTTAGCTCCGCCTTGCCAAGGTCCCGCGCGTGGGCTCGGGACGGCCTGCCGCAGGGGAGGTGGGCACGTCGGGACCACTCACGAATGCGACGCGAGTCGGACCGCATTTCAAATATCGCAACGCGCCACAACGGGAGGTGTGCCGCGTGCGCTGCCTTGCGGCTGGTCTCCCATCGTTCGATGGCTTAACATTGCGCCGAGCCCGCACGGAACGTTTCATTTTCCGGCGCTGCTCCAAGAAACAACAAGCCCAAGCGCGCGGTCACGAGCAGGAGAACCATTATGCTTTCGCGTGAAGACAACGAGCGGCTGTGCCGCGTCGGCCCCGGGACGCCGATGGGGACGCTGATGCGCCGGTACTGGATTCCGGCGGCCTTCACCCACCAGGTCGAGAAGCCCGACAGCGCGCCGATCCGCGTGCGTCTGCTCGGCGAGGACCTCGTTCTCTTCCGCGACACCCAGGGCCGTCTCGGCCTGGTCGACGACAAGTGCCCGCACCGCACCGCGTCGCTGTTCTTCGGCCGCAACGAGGACAACGGCCTGCGCTGCGTCTATCACGGTCTCAAGTTCGACGTCGACGGCAACTGCGTCGATGCGCCGTGCGTTCCGCAGCTCAGCGAGATCGAGCGCCGCAACGTCCAGAAGAAGCTCGCCGTGAAGGCCTATCCGTGCATCGAGCGCGGCGACGTGATCTGGACCTACATGGGCCCCGCGGAGCTCAAGCCGGAGTTCCCCGAGCTCGAGTGGACGCTGCTGCCGTCCTCGCACCGCTACGCGACCCGCCACATCCAGGAATGCAACTGGTTGCAGGGCCTCGAAGGCGGCTTCGACGCCACGCACCTCACGTTCCTGCACGGCGCCGATTCCGATCCGTCGCGCAAGATCGTGGCGACCATGTACGAGGTCCAGCCGACGGACTTCGGCTTCGTGGTCGGCACCGGCCGCGACCCCGGCAACGACACGATCCTGTGGAACCTCAACGTCATGCTGATGCCGTTCCACAAGATCATCTCGTCGATCCCCCGCGCGGCGCACGTCTGGGCGCCGATCGACGACGACAACACGATGCTCTACAGCATCGACTTCCATCCGACGCGGCCGCTCAGCGAGGACGACCTCAAGCGCTCCAAGGCGGGGCTCGGCATCCACACCGAGAACATCCCGGGCACCGACCGCTCGGTCGCCAACAAGGACAACGACTATCTGATCGACCGCGCGGCGCAGGCGAGCGGGACGTCCTATACCGGCATCAAGGGCTTCGGAAACCAGGACTGCTCGATCCAGGAATCGATGGGACCGATCGCCGACCGCACGAAGGAGCATCTGCTCGCGAGCGATGCCGCGATCGTCAAGATCCGCCGCCTGCTGCTCCAGACGCTGCGCGATCTCGAGGCCGGCAAGCCGCTTCCCGGCATGAAGCCGGAGAGCTACCGCGTCCGCTCGACGCGTCTCGAGCTGCCGAAGGGCGCGCCGTTCGCCGAGCAGATGATGCAGCACGTCCGCGTCAGCAGCGCCGCCGAATAGTCGTTCACCAGGGCGTCGTCGCGCGGTTGGTCTCCGCGCGGCGATCGTCGTCGCAATCACGCATTCATACCCAGCAGTCGAGGCTAAAGAATTATGAACGGAGCTGACGTCGTCGCAGATATCCTGAAGCGCGAGGGAACCGAGTTTCTGGCGTGCTACCCCCGTAATCCGGTGATCGACGCCTGCGCCGCCATCGACATCCGCCCCATCCTGTGCCGCCAGGAGCGTATCGGCGTCGGCATGGCCGACGGCTTCTCGCGCATCCGTCGCGGCAAGCAGAACGGCGTGTTCGCCGCCCAGCATGGCCCGGGCATTGAGAACGCGTTCGCCGGCGTGGCGCAGGCTTACTCCGAGAACGTCCCGATGCTGGTGATCCCGGCGGCTTTCGGCCCGGAGCGCCAGTACATCCGTCCGACCTTCCGCGCCGCCGATTCGTACCGCACCGTCACCAAGTGGTCGGCGTTCGTGCACAGCGCGAAAGAGATTCCCGACACCATGCGTCGCGCCTATCAGGCGATGCGCTCCGGCAAGCCCGGCCCGGTGCTGGTGGAGATTCCGAACGAGGTGTTCGAGGAGAAGTGGGAGGGCAAGGTCGATTACACCCCGGTGCCGGCGATGCGCACCGCGCCCGACCCCGAGGACGTCAAGAAGGCCGCCAAGATGCTGCTCGCCGCGAAAAATCCGGTGCTGTGGGCGGGGCAGGGCGTGCTCTACGCCGAGGCGAGCGACCGGCTGGCCGAGCTCGCGGCGATGATCCCGGCGCCGGTCGTGTGCACGAATCCCGGCAAGAGCGCGCTGCCCGAGAAGCATCCGCTGTCGCTCGGCGGGTCGACCCGCTCGCAGTCGAAGATGTTCGCCGAGTTCATGAACCGCGCCGACCTCGTGTTCGCGATCGGCTCGAGCCTGACCAAGACCTCGTTCGGTCCCGGCGTGCCGAAGGGCAAGATCATCGTCCACTCGACGAACGATCCGGCCGACATCAACAAGGACTACCGCGCGGACCACGGGCTGGTCGGCGACGCGGCACTCGTGCTCGACGCGTTGATCGAGGAGGTCGGCCGTCAGCGCGGGAAGGCCGACGGCAAGAAGCTGAGCGCGCTCCAGGACGAGATCGCGGCGATCAAGAAGGACTGGTTCGCCGAGTGGGCCAAGCACTTCGAGTCGAACGAGGTGCCGATCAACCAGTACCGCGTCATCGGCGAGCTGATGCGCGCGGTGAACTCGGACGACACCATCATCACCCACGACTCGGGCAGCCCGCGCGAGCAGTTGCTGCCGTTCTGGCAGACCAGCCGGCCCGGCACCTACATGGGGTGGGGCAAGTCGACCCAGCTCGGTTACGGCCTCGGCATCATCATGGGCGCCAAGCTCGCATCGCCGAAGTCGACCTGCATCAACGTCATGGGCGACTGCTCGTTCGGCATGAGCGGCATGGACATCGAGACCGCGTCGCGCAACAAGATCGCGATCCTGACGGTCGTGTTCAACAACCAGGTCATGGCCTGCGAGCGGGCGGTGATGAAGACGTCGACCGAGAAATACGGCTCGCTCTCTGTCGGCGGCAACTACTCGAAGGTCGCCGAGGGCCTCAACGTGCCGTCGCGGCGCGTGGAGAAGCCGGCCGACGTCGCCGGCGCCGTGAAGGAAGCGCTCGACACGCTGAACTCGGGCAAGCCCTACCTGCTCGAGATCATCGCCAAGGAGGGCTACGACTTCTCGCGCTATCTGGCGCACTGAGGACAGACGACGACACGGCCGGCGACACAGAACACAACAGCGCCGGCCGCCAAACAGGGGAGACAGACATGCTGGGACGCATCGCGGTCGCCGCGGGACTGGCGCTGGTTTCGCTGCCGGCGGCGGCGCAGAACTTCTACGAAGGCAAGACGGTGACGATCGTCACCAGCACCGGCGCCGGCGGGACCTACGACCTCACCGCGCGCCTGGTGGCGCGTTACATGCCGAAGTACCTGCCGGGCAGCCCGACCATGGTCGTGCAGAACATGCCGGGCGGCGGCAACGTGCTGGCGACCAACTACATGTACACGATCGCGCCTAAGGACGGGACCAGCCTGGCCACGCTGCACAACGCGATCCCGCTGCACCAGGTCCTCGACGGCAAGGGCGTGCGCTACGACGTCGGCAAGTTCAACTGGCTCGGCTCGACCGGCGCGGAAAACGAGGTGATCCTGGTCTGGCACACTGCCGGGGTGAAGACCATCGACGATGCCATGCAAAAGGAAGTCATCATCGGCGGCACGGGCGCCGGCTCCGGCATCTTCATCATCCCGATGATCATGAACAAGGTGCTCGGCACCAAGTTCAAGATGGTGATGGGCTACAAGTCCTCCGAGGACGTCAACCTCGCGCTGCAGCGCGGCGAGGTCCAGGCGCGCGCCTTCAGCATGGTGTCGATCACCGCCCAGAAGCCCGACTGGATCAGCGAGAAAAAAGTCTACTTCATCGCCCAGGCCGGCGAGACCCGCGACCACGACCTGCCCGACGTGCCGCTGCTCACCGAGCTTGCGAAAAACGACGTCGACCGCGGCATCATGAAGCTGGTGTCGTCGCCGCCGAGCCTCGGCCGGCCCTACATCGCGCCCGAGGGCGTGCCGGCGGACCGCGTCGCGCTGCTGCGGAAGGCGTTCGCCGATACGCTCGCCGACAAGGCGTTCCTGGCCGAGTCGGACAAGATGCAGCTCGGCATCGAGGCGATGAGCGCTGAGCACGTCGACAAGCTGATCAAGGACCTGATCAACACGCCGGCCGAGGTGGTCGCCAAGGCGCGCGCGGCGCTGGAAACCGACAAGGGCAACTAGGAGCGGACGATGCGCAACACCACCATCGACGTGCGCCAGGTCTCGACCAACGTCGGCGCCGAGATCCACGGCAACCTCCGTCAGCCGATGGACGAGCGCACGACGCGCGAGGTCCGGACCGCGCTCACCGAGCACGGCGTCATCTTCTTCCGCGACCAGAACATCACCCCGGCCCAGCACCTCGCGTTCGCGACGAAATTCGGCGAGCCCGACATCGACCCGACCGCGTCGCTCGGGCAGGTGCCCGGCTATCCGCAGATCTGCGAAGTCCGCAAGGAGCCGGAGGAGACCCGCAACATCGGCGGCAACTGGCACAGCGACCATTCCTTCGACGCCCACGGCCCGCTCGGATCGGTGCTGCTTGCCCGCGAGCTGCCGCCGTTCGGCGGCGACACCATGTTCGCCAGCATGTACGCGGCCTACGATGCGCTGTCGGACGGCCTGAAAAAGACTCTGAACGGATTGCGCGCGGTTCACGCCAAGACCCGGGCGTTCGCGGCGCTGCCCAAGGATCGCGATGTCAGCGCCGCCGAAAAGGCCGAGATCCAGGCCAGGTTCGCGACCCGCGAGGCGGTGCACCCGGTGACCCCGCTGCATCCCGAGAGCGGCAAGCGTCTGCTGTTCGTGAATCCGACCTACACCGTGCGGTTCGAGGGCTGGACGGAAAAGGAGAGCAAGCCGCTGCTGGACTTCCTGTTCCAGCACGCCGCGCGTCCGGAGTTCACCTACCGCTTCCAGTGGCGCGAGGGCTCGATCGCCTTCTGGGACAACCGTGCCGTGTGGCACTACGCGCTCAACGACTACCACGGCGAGCGGCGTCTGATGCACCGTATCGCGCTCAAGGGCACAGGCTTCGAGGGGTCGACGGAGCAGCCGCGCGTGGCGTCGTAACGCTCAGCCAAACCAGTCGCGCTGCGCCTTGATGTACTCCGCGGTGCGGTAGGCCATCGCGCCGATTGTTGCCGTGGCGGGATAGCTGGTCAGCGTCGGGAACGTCGACGCGCCCATCACGAACAGGTTGGGCACGTCGTGTGCCTGGCCATAGCCGTTGACCACCGACGTCTTGGGATCGCTGCCCATGCGGGTGCCGCCCGACCAGCGATTGGCGTTGGCGGGTCCGCGCGACCACACCTTCGTCGCGCCGGCCGCCTTCATGATCTTCTCGCCGATCGGTGCCACGTAGCGCTGCAGCGCGCGCTCGTTCTGGTGGAAGGTGAACGTGACGCGCGGGACCGGTACACCCCATTCGTCCTTGTGGTCGGGATCGATGTCGATGGTGTTGTCGCGGTGCGGCAGCGTCTCGGTCGCGGCGTTCACCTCGAACTGGCGCGTGTAGTATTTGGCGAGAAAACCCTTGTAGTCCCCGCCCCAACGACGCGTCCCCGGCGGCGCATTGTCGTAGCGCTGCACCGGCGCGCCGTCGCCGCTCGAGCCCATTGCGGCACCGCGGATGAAGCCGAGGCCGGTGTGGTCGAAGTTGTTGCCGTTGAAATCGTCGATGCGGATCGCCGCGCAGTTGGGACCGATGAAGCTGTTGATCACGTAATCGTCGAATAGCCCGATCGCGCGCACGTCGCCGTGGCCGAACAGTCCTTTGCCGACGGTGCCGCTCGAATTCGCAAGCCCCTTCCTGCCCTTGAATTCGGACAGCAGCAGGAGACGCGCGTTCTCGAATGTGTAGCCGCACAGGATGACGACCCTGGCGCGCTGCTCCTTGATCTCCTTCTCCGGCGTGAAGTAGCTCACGCCTGTCACGCGTCCGGAATCGTCGCTGTTGATCCGAAACACCTTGGTGTTGGTGCGCAGATCGACTTTGCCGGTCTTCACCGCGACCGGAACCGTGGTGTAGAGCGTCGCGGCCTTGGAGTTGACGTGGCACACGTAGTCGTTGCAGTGGCCGCAGTACGCGCAGCCCTGCCGCTTCTCGATTCGCGAGTCGTGCGGCGCCGCCGGCTGATAATCCTGCGAGAGCACCCCGGCCGCGCTCTGATAGGGATGGTAGCCGAGCTTCTGACAGCCGGATTCGAACAGGTTCATCTTGGCGCTGCGACGGAGCGGCGGCAGCGGGTAGTCGCGCTTCATCGGCGCGGCGAACGGATTCCCGCCGGACGTTCCGGAAACGCCGAACTCCCACTCGAAACGTTCGTACCAGGGCTCGAGGTCGTCGTAGCCGATCGGCCAATCGTGGATGTCGTAGCCGGTGAGATCGGCCTTGGCGCGCTCGGCGACGCCGCTTGCGATCTCGTTGGTGTAGACCTTGAAGTCGGCGGGGGCGAAGCGGGCCGCTTGGCCGGTCCAATGCAGCATCTGGCCGCCCACCGCGTTCACTGTCGGATAACGCACCGCCGCGCGCTCGTCGGGCGTGCGGCGGAACGTCACCGGCTCGTGCCGCGCCCAGTCGACCAGCGCCGCGCGGGTGACGAAGCGGATCGAGTCCCGCACGCCGTAGTCTTCGCGCGTCAGAGATGCGCCGCGCTCGAAGGCGACGACGTCCAGCCCCGCGCTGCCGAGTTCCTTGGCGAGGATGCCGCCGACGGCGCCCACGCCGATGATGCAAACGTCCGCGATCCGGTCGGCCATGGCTCAGGCCTCCTTCCGCGGCGGCCGGTTGCTGGCGACCGGCGGCAGATCGATGACGCGGTTGATGTATGGATCGGGATAGCCGTAGCGCTGGCCCGGAAAATTCACCAGCGTCCAGCCGACAAGATTGCGGTTGCCGCCGTAGTAGGGCTCGCAGAAGAAGCCTTCCATGGTGTGGCGGCGCACCAGCTCGAAAAACTGCGGCCCGTCCGCCACTTCGGCGATCTTGCCGCTTTCCAGCTCCTCAAGCACTTGGTCCTGCTGCTCGGGCGCGAGCTCGGCGAAAGGTTTTCCGAACGCCGCTCGGCAATGGGTGTCGAGCTGTGCGACGCCACGCTGATAGCGGGCGAGCTGCGCCTTGTACGGATCGGCGAGGGCGAAATCGATGTAGTCGGCGGCGCCGGCCTCGATCGCGCCGGGCGTGTCCGTCGTCGGCACGATGCGACCGGCGATCGCCTGGACCGTCGTGAACTCCGACGGCGATAAGGCCCGGGGCATGTCCACGACCATGTCGCCGCTGCCGTCGGAGGACTCGGTCCAGGTGCATCCCGCCAGCAGGTCTCCGAAAGCGACGGCGGCGCCGGCGGTGACGCCGAGATTGCGGAGACGGTCGGTGAACTCCCGGCGGCTGATGCGCCGGCCGAGATACGCGAGAATGATCTCATCCGCAGACATGTTTCCCCCTTGCCCTGTCGTGTGCCGCCCGATGTTTCCCGGGCGTTGCCGCTCATTAGGAACCTTAATCGGCCGCGGTGCAATAAACCGATCGCGCCTCCGCCATAGTCAGTGGGAGCCGGCAATCCGTCGAAGGGCCCGGCGCGTCCCTCAGTCCCTGAAGTTCACGTACTGCAGCGGGTGGGTGATTCCCTGCGCCTTGATGAGGGCGATCGCCGCCTGCAGGTCGTCGCGTTTCTTGCCGGACACGCGTAGCTCGGGGCCCTGGATCGCCACCTGGACCTTCAGCTTCGATTCCTTGATCGCCTTGACGATCTTCTGCGCGAGCTCGCGCTCGATGCCCTGCTTGATGACGACCGTCTGCCGCAGCGTGTTGCCCGAGGCCGCCTCGGGCTTCTGGAAATCGAGCGCGTTGGGGTCGACCTTGCGGCGCACGAAGTAGCCCTTCAGGAGCTCCTGCATCTGACGGAGCTTCATGTCGTCGTCGGCGCGCATGGTGATGACGTCTTCCGCGCGCTCGATCGTGCAGTTGCTGCCCTTGAAATCGTAGCGCGTGCCGATCTCGCGCATGGCGCCGTTGATCGCGTTGTCGACCTCGGCGTGCTCGGTCTTGGATACGACGTCGAACGAAGGCATTGAGCGACTCCTCTTCTTATTCCGCGGCGATCACTGGGGCGGCGACTATTCGGCGGCATGGGCGACGAACTGCAGCCGGGCGAGGTGGGCGTAGAGCCCGCCCGCCGCCACGAGCTGGTCGTGGGTCCCTTCCGCGACGATGCGCCCTTGATCCATGACGACAATTCTATCCGCCTTCTGCACCGTCGCCAGCCGGTGGGCGACGACGATTGTCGTGCGGTTCTTCATCAACTGCTCGAGCGCCTTCTGGACCAGCCGCTCGCTTTCGGCATCGAGCGAGCTGGTCGCCTCGTCGAGGAGCAGGATCGGCGCATCGCGCAAAATAGCGCGCGCGACGGCGATGCGCTGGCGCTGCCCGCCGGAGAGCGCGACCCCGCGCTCGCCCACGTACGTATCGTAGCCGTCGGGCAAGCGGTCGATGAACTCGGCGGCCTGCGCCGCCTCGGCCGCGGCGCGAATGTCGCCCTCCGTCGCATCGGGACGGCCGTAGCGGACGTTCTCGCGCGCCGTGTCGCCGAAGATGACCGTGTCCTGCGGGACCAGCGCCATCCGGGCGCGGACGTCGCGCGGGTCGGCCGTGCGGACATCGACGCCGTCGACGAGAACGCGCCCGTGCTGCGGGTCGTAGAAGCGCTGCAGGAGCGCGAACACCGTGCTCTTTCCGGCCCCGGACGGCCCGACCAGCGCGACGGTTTCTCCGGGACGGATCGAGAGCGAGAAATCGTTGAGCGCCGACACACCGGGCCGCATCGGATACTCGAAGGTGACGTGCTCGAAGGCGACCGAGCCGACCGGCGGCTGCGGCATCGCGACCGGATCGGCGGGCGCCGTGATCTGCGGCCGAACCCCGAGCAGCTCGACGAGCCGTTCGGCGGCGCCGGCCGTCTGCTGCACCTCGCCCCAGATCTCGGACAGAGCGCCGGTGCTGGTCGCGACCATGACCGAGTAGAGGATGAACTGGCTGAGCTCGCCCGCGGTCATGGTGCCGGCGAGCACCGATTGCGCGCCGACCCACAGCACGCCGACGATGCCGCTGAACACCAGCATGATGATCAGCGCGGTCAGCAGCGCGCGCATCCGGACGCGCCGCACGGCGGCGGCGAACACCTCGCCGACCGCGTCGCCGAACCGCTTGCGGTCGATCCGCTCGTGGGTGAACGACTGCAGGGTCTGGATCGCGCCGAGGCTCTCGGCGGCGTAGGCGCTGATGTCCGCGACGCGGTCCTGGCTGTTGCGCGCGAGACGGCGGACGCGGCGGCCGAGGAGGATCAGCGGCACGACGACCGCGGGAAGGGCGAGCACGACGAGGCCGGTCAGCTTCGCGCTGGTGATGGTCAGCATGATCAGTCCGCCGACCAGCAGCACGAAGTTGCGAAGCGCGATCGATACGCTGGAGCCGACGGCGCTCTGGATCAGCGTCGTGTCCGTCGTGATGCGCGACAGCACCTCGCCGGTCCGCGTCACCTCGAAGAACGCCGGGCTCAGCTCGAGCACGTGGTCGTACACCGCCTTGCGGATGTCGGCGACGATGCGCTCGCCGAGCCACGTCACGCAGTAGTAGCGGGCCGCGGTGGCCATCCCGAGCACCAGCGCCACCGCCAGCATCAGCAGGAAGTAGCGGTCGATGAGGCCGGCGTTCTCGCGCGAGAATCCGTGGTCGATCATCTGGCGGACGCCGGCGGGGACCGCGAGTGCCGCGAACGCCGCGGTCAGCAGGAACACGCCGGCGAGCGCCATCAATCCGCGGTACGGCGCCATGAACGGCACCAGCCGGATCAGCACGCGGATGTTGCGGCTCTTGCCGCGCGTCGCGGCCTCGCGGCGGATCGCCGCAGCGACGTCGGCGCCGCGATGGCCAGAGGTATCGCTCACTGCAGCTCTCCGGGACGTGAGGGGCCGCCAGTATACGCGGGGCGGAATAGCCGTCGCAGAATCCAATCGGTGGGAAACAGCACGAACGCGGGGATCGCGACCATCTCCAGAGCGAGGTAGAGCAGGGGCGGAATCGTCCGCTGCGGTTCGTTTCCCGGTCCGAACGCCCAGTTGATGTTGAGGGCGGGGTCGGCGATCAGGTACGTCAGCGGCAGCACGATCCAGACGAGGACCGTCTGGCGCACCAACGACCGGCGATCGTAGCCGTGGCGCCACAGCAGCCAGATCGTCGTCGGCGGCAGCGCGAGGTGGAACAGCGACAGCGCCTTGAGGTACGTCGCGCGCTCGTCGAACATGTACGCGGTGAGACCGGTGAACTGCGCGCCGGTGACGAAGTCCACGCACCACATGATCTCCAGCGGCAGCACGCCGACGGCGACCATGCCGACCAGCGCCGGCCGCAGCCACGCCGGGCGCTCGACGACGACGGCCGCGGCGATCGAGAACAGCGCGACGTCCGAGAACCACAGGAAGTTCTGCGGCCCGTAAGCGCGCCAGTAGACCGGCACGAGCACGCCCAGGAACGCGAGGTAGGCGAGCTTGATCCAGAGCGGGACCGGCGTCGCGGACATCCGGCGCGACGCAGCGTCCGTCATGTGCGCTTGTTCTTGGGCGATGGTTTGCGCTTTTCGGGAATGGTTCCGCTGAACGCCGTGTTGTGCCCCCACGTGCCGCTGTACTTGCGCTGCTGCCCTTTCGGCAGGAATTCGCGCTCGATCTCCTTGATCTTGTCGGTGTTGAGCAGCTTCCGGCGATCGACGCGGCCCCAGCGGCTGGCGTCGGCGTCCCGCCGCCACGCACTCAGCGCGGTGTTGCCGTCCGCGCGGAGGTCGTTGAGCAACTGCCACGCCGCCTGGATTCCCGCGTTCGACGTCATCGTCGGATAGAGGACGATGCGAAGCCCGAGCTTCTCGTACTCGGCGTGGGAGGGCGGCGCGTCGTGTCCCGCCCAGATCGCCAGCACCGGCGCCGGGATCCTGCGGCACGCCTCGCGGAGCTGCTCGCGCGTCTCGACCGAGTTGAGCCACACGAAGTCGACTCCTCCATCCTTGACGTAGGCGATGCAACGCTCGAGCGCGTCCTCGAACGAGCCGCCCTCGGCGCCGAGCACGTCGCATCGCGCGCAGATCACGAACGACGGGTCGAGCTCGTCGCGTGCGGCGACCGCGGCGCGGTATTTGCCGACCGCCTCCTCGATGGGGACGCAGCGGCGGCCGGCGAGCGTGCCCGACTTCTTCGGCGCCTCCTGGTCCTCGATCTGGAGCCCGGCGACGCCCGCGCGGATGCACTCCTGCACCGTGTAGTGGACGTTGACGGCATTGCCGAAGCCGGTGTCGCAGTCGATGAGGATCGGGATGTCGGTCCGCGCCGCGATGTGGCGGGCATGGTCGACGACGTCGCGCAATCCGATCAGACCGTTGTCGGGAAGGCCGTAGAGGAAGGCCGAGAGCTGCGATCCGGCGAGGAAAAAGCACTCGTAGCCGGCCTCCTGGGCGAGGCGCGCGTACATCGGGCTGAAGCCGCCCGGCATGACGGTGAGCCGGTTGCGGGCGAGCAGGGCCCGGAACTTCTTGCGCTTGATCTGGGCTTCGTCGCCCGTCGCCATACGTTTCGCCATGCCCGATGCCTTGTGTCCCGATACCCTTGTGTCTCAATACCGTGTGTCAGCGTGCCCCGCCGATGTCACAGATCGTTCACTGAGTCTTATGGACGACCCGTGTCTAGTCTGCGGGCACGGGAGCGTAGCGTAACGTCAGGGCAGGTTGCCAGTACGGCGGCCTGAGAGCGCACGGTTGCACGAGTTCAGCAGGGAACGGGCGCGGCGGTTCCGAATGAAAGCCGCCGAGCTGCGCGAGGCCGCAGAGAGCGTGAGCGACACCACGTGCCGCTCGATGCTTCTGCAGATCGCCCAGGACTACGAGAACCTCGCCAATGCGGCGGAGACGCGGTCGCATGCCCAGCCGACCGTGTGCGAGATTCATCCAACTCCTCCTGCGGTGACGTTGCCGCGGCCCAGCCGGCGGCACTCTCCCTGAACCGGTCGTTGTGCGCCGCGTCTCGCTGAATCTCTCTCCGAGCATGTCTCTCCTGATTCCGAGCATGTCTCTCCTGATTGTCCGGGATGGCCCGCGCCCGCTCCCGGAGTGACCCGGGAGCGGGCTGGTGAGGGGCCGGTGGTCTGCGTCTCGGGAGCTACCCGTCGCGTAGACACACGTCGTCGTCAGCGGATCAGCGAAATCCACTTTTTACCTTCTCCACGAGGGTCGGCAGGGTGCCACGCTGCCTTTAAAGCGTAGCCGACGCCGCCGATTGCTTCCTCGGTCGCGGATCGCGACGCTGTTGCTATCGGTACCGAAAGAGAAGTGCGTCGCGACCCGAAGGGGAAGCGCCGTTGCCTCTCAACTCACTCATCCACCGCGGCCGTCCTCGTTGTCGGAGGCCATCGCTCGCGGCTTCTTCGCTCGAACCAGGGTCGCTATGCGCAATAGCTCCCCTCGCTTGTCGCGATGCGGTCAATCTGCGCGCACGTAAAAAGCGGCACAAGGGGGCTGTGGAAAGTCTGGGCCGGTTCGGGCGGGGGCTGTGGAAAGTCGCCGAGAGGCGGTTTTTCTTTGCCCTCTCCCCGTCGGGGAGAGGGTTGGGTGAGGGGATCGCAACGCGGGGTATTGGCCCCCCCCCCCACCCACACCCCCCCAGGCGGGGGGGGA
>JBLNCI010000042.1:0-20243 GCA_050260515.1 Gemmatimonas sp. | reverse complement strand
AATCGCAATGCCACTCGGCCATCCCCCTCACCCCTGCCCTCTCCCCCGAGGGAGAGGGAGAAAAAAAGAAGGCTGCCCGCGCACCCCGCCCGTTTTAAAAGAGGGGCGCGGGCGTGACGAGAAACCAAAACAAGCGCGGTGAGTCGCCGCCCTACTTCCCCGACAGCTCTTTCGAGCGTTTCGCCGCGGCGGCGACGGCGCGGGTCATCAGCTCGGCGAGGCCGCCGGGATCGGCCATCAGCACCTTGAGCGCGGCCTCCGTCGTGCCGCCGGGGCTGGTGACGTTGACGCGGAGCTGCGACGGCGAATCGGTCGACAGCCGCGCGAGCTCGCCCGACCCCGAGACGGTGGCGCGGGCGAGATCCTCGGCGAGCTTGGGGTCGAGCCCGGCGGCGACGCCCGCTTTCGCCAGCGCTTCGATCAGGTGAAACACGTAGGCCGGGCCCGAGCCCGAGACGGCGGTGACCGCGTCCATCAGCGCCTCGTCGGCGATCCAGCGCACCTCGCCGACGGCGCTCATCAGCTCGCCGCATAGCGCGCGCTGCGCCTCCGAGGTTCCGGATGCGGCGAACAGCACCGTCATGCCGCGGCCGACGGCGGCGGGCGTGTTCGGCATCGCGCGCACGACGGCGCCGGCGGTGCCGACAAAGGATCGCAGAGTGTCCGTCGTCGTCCCGGCGGCGATCGACAGCACGACGGTGTCGCCGCCGACCAGCGCGCGATAGAGCGGCGCGACGTTGCCCATCACCTGCGGCTTCACCGCGAGCACGATCGCCGCGAACGGCCGCGCCGGATCGGTGGGCGGCGGCGCGGCGAGCACCGACACGCCCAGCGCGGCGGCGGCGGCGCGCGCGGCCTCCGACGGCTCGACGATGACGATGCGGTCGCCAGCGATGCCGCGGGCGCGCCAGCCCTTCACCAGCGCCCCGCCCATCTTGCCGCAGCCGACCAGAAGAATCGCTCCGGGCACACTCGCTCCGGCGTTTGCCGCGCTCACGCCAACATCTCCGACAGGCTGCGAATGACGATCAGGCTTCGCCGACGGTGTCGATCAGCGCCGCAGCGATGGATTCCTCGGGCGTCTTGCCGCCCCAGATCACGAACTGGAACGCGGGATAGAACCGCTCGCACTCGTCGAGGGCGACGCCCACCAGGTCTTCGACCTGCGCCGTCGTCGCGCCGTCGCTGCCGCGCAGCGGCAGGGCGTGGCGGTACATCGGCAGCCCGTCCTGCGACCACAGGTCGAAGTGCCCGAGCCACATCTTCTCGTTCACCAGCGCGAGCAGGCTGTGGACGCTGGACCGGCGCCCGCTCGGCACCCGCATATCGAAGGCGCAGGAGAAGTGGAGCGCGGCGGCATCGGGCCGCCACGAGAAGAACAGCCGGTAGTCGCACCAGCGGCCGGCGATCTCCACCGCGAGCTCGTCGTCGCCCGGGCGCTCGAACGTCCACTCATTGTCGGACACCAGCCGCTCGACGACGTCGATGGGGTTGCGGGTGTGATGCTCCCGGTCCCCCTTGAGGATGGCTAGGGCCATGGCCTCTCCTCCCTGCGGGCACCGCAACCGGCGGATCCCGCTCCAGACCGGCCGAGGGGCCGATCTATTGTGGTCGTGAAAAAACGATCCACAACGTTTTGTAGGGTGCCAAAAGCACACCACCAGCGCAAGGGCGGCGAGCGCCCCTTGCGCAACTTTCTTGTGGAAAAGCCGCGGGTCGCGCCTGAGCGCCGGACCGTCAGCGCTCGAGGCTCGGATCGGCGTCGCCGACCGGGGGCTCGCTCATCCGCGCCGCCTCCAGCACCGCGACCCGGCGCTCGAGCTCGGCCAGGCGGGCGATCAGCCGCTCCTCGCCCTCGCGGGCGCGCGCCGCCATCTCCTTCACGGCGTCGAACTCCTCGCGCGTCACCAGAGAGAGGTCCGAGAGGTAGCGCTGGAACCGCTCGCGCAGCATCGCCTCGACTTCGTCGCGCACGCCGGAGGCGACGCCCAGCGCGCCGGAGGCGACGCGGGCGAGATCGTCGATGAAGCGGTTGTTGATCTGCATGGCGAACCTCACACGTCCGCGGTTGTGCGGACGGTCATTATGGGCGCGGCACCGCCCGCCAACAAGCCGCGATGCCGCAGCCCTGCGCGGCACTTTCATGGCGCCGCCGCGCGCGGCGTCGCCCGCCGGGGCTTCGCGGCGCTGCCGGTGGACGGAGTCCGGGCCGCCGCTTATAAAGGCGCGGCGGCACCGTACTGCACCGGTGCCCCACAGCGGAGCGAAGGATGTTCGTCGTCACCGGCGGAGCCGGCTTCATCGGCTCCAATCTCGTCGCGAGCCTGGAAGCCGCCGGCATCGGCGACATCGTCGTCGTCGACTGGCTCGGCAACGGCGACAAGTGGCGCAACCTCGGCAAGCGCGCGATCGCCGCCGTGGTCGATCCGGGCGACATCATGGCGTTCCTCGCCCGCAACGCCCGCGACGTGCAGATGATCTTCCACATGGGCGCGATCTCCGACACGACCGCGACCGACGCCGACCTGATCGCGCGCACCAACATCGCGCTGCCGACCGCGCTGTGGGACTTCTGCGTCGAGAGCGGCACGCGCTTCGTGTACGCGAGCTCGGCGGCGACCTACGGCGACGGCACGCAGGGCTTCGACGATCGCCAGGACCTCGCGTCGCTCAAACGCCTCAGGCCGATGAACGCCTACGGCTGGTCGAAGCACACGTTCGATATGCGCGTCGCGCGCCTCGTCGAGAGCGGCGCGGCGCGGCCGCCGCAGTGGGTCGGCCTCAAGTTCTTCAACGTCTACGGCCCGAACGAGTACCACAAGGGCGGCCAGCGCTCGGTCGCGGTGCAGATCTACGAGGCGGCGGCGCGCCACGCGCCGGCGACGCTGTTCAAGTCGCACAACTCGAAGTACGCCGACGGCGGCCAGCTCCGCGATTTCGTCTGGGTCGGCGACTGCTGCGACGTCATGGTCTGGCTCAAGGACCACCCCGAGGTGAACGGGCTCTACAATCTCGGCAGCGGCAAGGCGCGGTCGTTCGCCGATCTCGCAAAGTCGGTGTTCCGCGCCATGAACCGCGAGCCGCAGATCCGCTACGTCGACACCCCGGAGGCAATCCGCGCCAAATACCAGTACTTCACCGAGGCGACGATGGACCGCCTGCGCAAGGCCGGCTACGACCGGCCGATGACCGAGCTCGAGGACGGGGTCGCGCGCTACGTGCGCGACCATCTCGCCACCGACGATCCGTACCGGTAGGGTCCGATCGTGCTCGCGCTCGCGTTCCCCAACTTCGATCCCGTCGCGGTCTCGCTCGGACCGATCGTCATCCGCTGGTACGCGCTCGCCTACGTCGTCGGGCTGGTGCTCGGCTGGCAGTACGTGAAGGCGCTGGCGCGACGCCACCGCGACATCATCGACGACCAGCAGGTCGACGACCTGCTGATGTGGGCGGCGCTCGGCGTGCTGCTCGGCGGCCGCGTCGGCTACGTGCTGTTCTACAACCTCGCCTATTTCGCCGCGCACCCGATCGAGATCTTCGCGCTGTGGCAGGGCGGCATGTCGTTCCACGGCGGGCTCGCCGGCGTGCTGATCGCGATCGCGCTGTTCTGCCGGATCCAGCGCCGCTCGTTCCTCCGCGTCGGCGATCTCGTCGCCGCGGCGACGCCGATCGGACTGCTGCTCGGCCGCATCGCCAACTTCATCAACGGCGAGCTGTTCGGGCGTCCCGCCGACGTGCCATGGGCGATGATCTTCCCGGGCGATCCGCTCCAGGTGCCGCGCCACCCGAGCCAGCTCTACGAGGCGGGCCTCGAGGGTCTCACGCTGTTCCTGATCCTCGCCGCGTTCGCGTGGCCCGGCCGGGCGGCGGAGCGGCCGGGGCTGCTCGGCGGCGTCTTCCTCACCGGCTACGCCTGCTCCCGGATCGTCGTCGAGTTCTTCCGCCAGCCCGACCCGCAGCTCGGCTTCCTGTGGGGCGGCGCGACGATGGGCCAGCTCCTGTCGCTGCCGGTCGCGGCGGCCGGCATCTACCTCATCGTCCGCGCGCTGACGCGGCCGCGGCTTCAGGGCACGGGCGCGGCGTCGCGATGACCGCACCGGCGACGACCGCGCTGGGCGAGGCGCTGCGCCGGCGCATCGCCGCCGACGGGCCGATGACCGTCGGCACCTTCATGGCCGCGTGCCTCACCCATCCCGACCACGGCTACTACACGACGCGCGACCCGCTCGGCCGCGCCGGCGACTTCACCACGGCGCCCGAGATCAGCCAGATGTTCGGCGAGCTGATCGGCGCGTGGTGCGCGGTGATGTGGGAGACGATGGGCAAGCCCGCGCCGTTCGCGCTGGTCGAGCTCGGACCGGGGCGCGGCACGATGATGGCCGACGCGCTGCGGGCGGTGAAAGGCCACGCCGAGTTCGTCGCCGCCGCGCGGCTTCACCTCGTCGAGGCGAGCCCCGCGTTGCGCACGGCGCAGGAGCACGCGCTCGGCCATCATGAGCCGCTGTGGTTCGCCGATCTCGGCGAGATTCCGCCGGGGCCGATGATCGTCGTCGCCAACGAGTTCTTCGACGCGCTGCCGATCGAGCAGTTCGTGCGCCGCGACGGCCTGTGGCGGCGGCGCGTGGTCGGCGTCGACGCGGGCGGCGCGCTCGCGATGCAGGAATCCTCCGACGCGCTGCGGCTCGACGACGCGCTCGACGAGGCAGCCGATGGAACCATCGCCGAGATGTCGCCTGCCGCGCAGGCGACCGCGTTCGAGATCGGCGGCCGTCTGCGCGACCATCGCGGCGCGGCGCTGATCCTCGACTTCGGCCGCGACGGCGCGCTCGGCGAGAGCCTGCAGGCGCTGCGCGGCCATGCGTCGGAGCCGGTGCTCGCCCATCCCGGCGAGGCCGACCTCGCCGCGCACGTCGACTTCCGGGCGCTCGCCCGCGCCGCGACGATGGCGGGCGCCCGCGCCTTCGGGCCGGTACCGCAGGGAGCGTTCCTGAAATCGCTCGGCATCGACGCCCGCGCCGAGGCGCTCGCCCGTCGCGAGCCGTCGCGCGCCGCCGAGCTCGCGCTGGCGGTCACGCGCCTGACCGGCGCGCGCGCCATGGGACGGCTGTTCCAGGCCCTCGCGCTCACCTCGGCCGATCTCGCCGCGCCGCCGGGGGCCGCGCCGCCCGGGTTCGAAGGCGCGCCGGTCGCGGAGAGCGCGCTGATCATGGAGGACGGCGAGTGAGCACGCCGCTCATCACCACCGGCGCTCTGCTGCTGCCCGGCGTCCGTCACGGCTTCTTCACCCGCGAGGGCGGCGTCTCGACCGGGATCTACGCCTCGCTCAACGTCGGCGGCGGCTCGAAGGACGACCGCGCCCACGTCGCCGAGAATCGCGCCCGCGCCGCGACCGCGCTCGGCGTCGGCCGCGAGTCGCTGGTCACCGTCTATCAGGTGCATTCGGCGACCGCCGTCACCGTCGCCGCGCCGTTCGAGGGCACGCCGCCCCAGGCCGACGGCATGGCGACCAGCGAGCCCGGGCTTGCGCTCGGCATCCTCACCGCCGACTGCGCGCCGATCCTGTTCGCCGATCCCCATGCCAAGGTGATCGGCGCCGCCCACGCCGGCTGGCGCGGCGCGCTCAACGGCATCGCCGAGGCGACGGTCAGCGCGATGGTGACGCTGGGCGCGAGCCGCGGCGCGATCCGCGCCGCCGTCGGCCCGTGCATCGGTCCCGCTTCGTACGAGGTCGGGCCGGAGTTCCCGGCGCCGTTCCTCGCCCTCGACCCGATCAACGAGGGCTTCTTCCGCCCGGCGCGGCGCGAGCGCCATTATCTGTTCGATCTGCCGGGCTACGTCGGTCACCGGCTGCGGGCCATCGGCCTCGCCGCCGTCGAGGTGGTGGGGCTCGACACCTGCGCCGACGAGACCCGCTTCTTCAGCTACCGCCGGAGCGTCCTGCGCGGCGAGCCCGACTACGGCCGCGGCCTCTCGGCGATCGCGCTGGTCGACTGATCGCGTCAGGGTTTACTGGCGCGGGCGCGGTGCTACCCTGCGCGCCTCTTCTCCGACGCAGACTCTCTCATGCCCTACATGATCCTGTTCGCGATCGTGCTGTTGCTCGGGATGCTCGCCAGTTGCGTGATCCTGTGATGCGCGGAACGGCCGTGCTGTCCCGGCTTGCGCTCGCCCTCGCGCTCACGCTCGGCGCATGCTCGATTCCGCAGCCGTTCCAGCCCGACACCATTCCGGCACTGACCGAGCCCGGCGTCCGCGCCGGCCTCGTCGTCGAGCCGTTCGAGGGCGCCGCGGATTCCGGGGCGCTCGCCGCGGCATTGTCGGAGGCGCTGCAGGGCGAGGACGTCGCCGCGAGCACGGAATCGATCCCCGGCCCGGCGTACCGGATGTTCGGACGCGCGGTGCCGAAGGCGGGGTCGATCGAGGTGCAGTGGGGCATCGAGGACGCGCGCGGCGGGGCGGTCGCCGGCGGCGAGCGACTGCTGTCGCCGCTGCAATCGCAGCAGTGGCGCGCCGGCGACTCCGATCTCTACCGCGGCCTCGCCCGCGCCATCGCCGCGCAGGCGGCGTCGGCGCTGGCCGAGACCCGCGCCGGAACCAAGGACGACTACACCGTCGTCGTGCCGGAGGTCGCGGGCGCGCCCGGGGACGGACGCCGCACGCTGCAGCGCTCGATGGTCTACGTGCTCGAGAAGCGCGGGCTCAAGGTGGTGGCGGACAACGCCCCGGCGCCGCCCGACCCCTCGCACGCGCTCACGCTCCGCGGCACGATGACGGTGACGCCGGTCAACGGCCGTTCGCACATCGAGATGGTGTGGCGCCTGCTGCGGTCCGACGACAGCGAGGTGGGCAAGGTCGAGCAGGCGAACGACGTCCCGCCCGGTCTCCTGCGCGGCCAATGGGGCGACATCGCGTTCGCGATCGCCGACGCCGCCGCGGACGGCGTGGTCAATCTCGTCGACGAAGCGGCGGCGGCGCCGCAGCCGGAATCCGCGGCGCCGGAATCCGCAGCGTCGGCGCCGGCCGGCCGTTAACGCCGGAAATCCGGCGAAATCCTCGACATGTCGTGATGCGGCGGGCGTTTACAGGCCCGCTGCGGGGGGCTACAAATCTGCCGCCGCTCACCTTCGATGCCCGCCAGGGCGTCCCGATCAGCCGCGACGGAGCACCAGTTCCATGAGGATTCTCACCGGCAACGCCAATCGCCCGCTTGCCGAGGCGATCGCGGCGTACCTGCAGTTGCCGCTCACCAGCGCCAGCGTCCGGCGCTTCGCGGACATGGAGGTGTTCGTCGAGATCAACGAGAACGTGCGCGGCGAGGACGTCTTCGTCATCCAGCCGACCTGCTTCCCGGCCAACGACCATCTGATGGAGCTGCTGGTCACGCTCGATGCGCTGAAGCGCGGCTCGGCGCGGCGCATCACCGCCGTGTTGCCGTACTTCGGCTACGCCCGCCAGGACCGCAAGACCAGTCCCCGCTCGCCGATCTCGGCCAAGCTGGTCGCCAACCTGATCACCGCCGCCGGCGCCGACCGGGTGCTGACCGTCGATCTCCACGCCGGCCAGATCCAGGGCTTCTTCGACATACCCGTCGACAACCTCTACGCCGAGCCGGTGTTCGCGAACACGCTGAAGCAGCGCTACAACGGGAGCGGCGACGAGTTGACCATCGTGTCGCCCGACGTCGGCGGCGTCGTCCGCGCCCGCGGCATGGCGCGTCGCCTCGACGCCGGCCTCGCGATCATCGACAAGCGCCGCGAGCGCGCGGGCCACTCCGAGGTGATGCACATCATCGGCGACGTCACCGGCAAGCGCTGCATCCTGATCGACGACATCGTCGATTCCGCGGGCACCCTGTGCAACGCCGCCCGGGCGCTGAAGGACGCCGGCGCGAAGTCCGTCGCCGCCGCCGTGACCCACGGCGTGCTGTCGGGCGACGCGGTCGCGCGCGTGTCGTCGTCGCCGCTCGAGAAGCTGATCATCACCGACTCGATCCCGGCGACCAACGCGGTCCGGGTGTCGAACACCGTCGAGCAGTTGACGATCGCGCCGCTGCTCGCGGAAGCGATCCGCCGCATCTCCGAAGAGACGTCGGTCTCGAGCCTGTTCGACTGAGCGGCCTGTTCGACTGAGCGGACGTTCAACGTCCTGTTCGACGGAACGGCCTCTTCGACCGAACGGCGTGTACGACGGGGTGATTTGTCTGTCCGCGCGCGTTACGGCCGGTGCCGTTTGCGGCGACGGTGGGAGATGTACGCCCGCAGCGCATAACCGGCCATGAAGACGGCGAGGTAGCTGCCAACGACGATAGCCGTGGTGCGGTCCACGCCCGCCTCCCCCTGTAGAGCCTTGAAAGTTCACAGAATCGTGAACTTTGCGCAAGGGGAAAGCGGGACGCCGCCGTACTGTTAACGGTTAACCCGCCGTTCGTTGACCGGTGTGTGGAAAGCGCATAAAGTCCGCGCCTTCTCGCGACCGGCACCCCTGGAGGCCGGCGCCGGCGGGATCGATTTCCAGTCGCTCCCGCTGCCATCCCAAAAGGAGCACGACCATGGCCGACGTACTGTCGCTGCCGGCGCGTGCACGAGATCGGGCCGGTAAAGGGGCCGCCCGCTCGACGCGCCGAGCCGGGCTCGTTCCCGGCGTTATCTACGGTAACAACGAATCCCCTCTGCTGATCGCGATGGAGCCCCGTCACCTGGAGCCTCAGGTGAAGAAGGGCGGCTTCTTCACGCGCATGTTCGATCTCGACATCGACGGCAAGCAGCACCGCGTGCTGCCGCGCGACGTGCAGTTCCATCCGGTCACCGACCGGCCCGAGCACGTCGACTTCCTCCGCGTGTCGGCGACGACCCGCGTCAGCGTCGCGGTGCCGGTGCACTTCACCAACGACACCGCCGCGCCCGGCATCAAGAAGGGCGGCGTGCTGAACATCGTCCGCCACACCATCGACGTGGTGTGCCGCGCCGACGCGATCCCGGCGGCGATCACCATCGACCTCACCGGGCGTGAGATCGGCGACTCGATCCACATCAGCAGCATCGCGCTCCCCGAGGGCGTGAAGCCGGTGATCCGCGAGCGCGATTTCACGGTCGCGACGATCGCTCCGCCGACGGTCCAGACCGAGGAAGCGCCCGCCGCCGCCGCCGCTGCCGCCGCGACCGCCGCCGCGCCTGCGGCCGGCGCCGCCGCTCCGGCCCCCGGTGCCGCCGCGCCTGCGGCCGGCGCCAAGGCCGAGGCGAAACCCGCCGCGGCCGCCGCCAAGCCGGCCGCCAAGAAGTGACCCTGACCGGGTCCTTCCGGCACCGACTGACGGGACACCGCTAGGGCGAGCAGGATGGGCGCGATACGGCTCGTCGTCGGGCTCGGCAATCCCGGGCCCGAGCACGCCCACCAGCGCCACAACGTGGGGTTCATGGCCGTGGATGCGATCGCGCGCATCCACGGCATCTCCCCCTGGCGCAAGCGCTTCGCCGGCGACGTCGCCGAGGGCGCGATCGCCGGCGCCAAGGTGCTGCTGCTGAAGCCGCTCACCTACATGAACGACTCGGGCCGCGCGGTGCAGGACGCGGCGCGCTTCTACAAGCTCGGCCCCGAGGACGTGATCGTGCTCCACGACGAGCTCGACCTCGTGCCCGGCAAGGTGCGGGTCAAGCGCGGCGGCGGCGCCGCCGGCCACAACGGCCTGCGCTCCACCGACGCCGCGATCGGCCCCGACTATCTCCGGGTGCGCATCGGCATCGGCCACCCCGGCGACAAGAGCCGGGTGACGCCGTACGTGCTGTCGAACTTCGCCAAGGCCGAGAAGCCGATGGTGGACGCCATCGACGACGCCATCGCCGAGGCGTTCCCGCTTCTGCTCAAGGGCGACGAGGCCGGGTTCATGAACCGCGTCGCGCTCAAGACCGCGCCGTTCCGCCAGGACAGCAACGGCGACAACGGCACCAACGGCCGAGAGGATTCGAAGTAATGGGTTTCACCTGCGGCATCGTCGGCCTTCCCAACGTCGGCAAGTCGACGCTCTTCAACGCGCTCACCGCGACGCAGGCGGCGCAGGCGGCGAACTATCCGTTCTGCACCATCGAGCCCAACGTCGGCCGCGTCGGCGTTCCGGATCCGCGCCTCGACACGCTGGCGAGGCTCGCCAAGTCGCAGAAGATCATCGCCACGCAGCTCGAGTTCGTCGACATCGCCGGGCTCGTGCGCGGCGCCTCGAAGGGCGAAGGTCTCGGCAACCAGTTCCTCGGTCACATCCGCCAGGTCGACGCCATCGTCGCGGTGCTGCGCTGCTTCGAGGACACCGACATCACCCACGTCGAGGGCCGCATCGATCCGGTCGCCGACGCCGAGACGGTCGAGACCGAGCTGATGCTCGCCGACCTCGAGAGCCTCGAGAAGCGCGTCGACGGGCTGTCGAAGCGCGCCAAGGGCGGCGACAAGGAGGCCAAGGCGATGCTGCCGCTGGTCGAATCGGCGATCGCCGCGCTGCGTGACGGCAAGCCCGCGCGCACCGTCGAGGTCGCGGCCGCCGACCAGCCGCTGTGGCGGCAGTTGCAGCTCCTCACCGCCAAGCCCGTGCTCTACGTCTGCAACGTCGAGGAGAGCGCGGCGGCGACCGGCAACGCGCACTCTGCCAAGGTCGCCGACAAGGCCAGGCGCGAAGGCGCTGCGACGGTGATCATCTCGGCGGCGATCGAGGCCGAGGTGGCCCAGCTCGCGAGCGAGGACGAGCGCAAGGAGTTCCTGTCGAGTCTCGGGCTCGAGGAGCCCGGCCTCAACAAGATCATCCGCGAGGGCTACAAGCTGCTCGGGCTGCTCACGTTCTTCACCGTCGGGCCCAAGGAGGCGCGCGCCTGGACCGTCGGCGTCGGCGCCAAGGCGCCGCAGGCCGCGGGCGTGATCCACACCGACTTCGAGCGCGGCTTCATCGCCGCCGAGGTCATCGCCTACGACGACTATGTGGCGCTCGGCGGCGAGCAGGGCGCCAAGGAAGCCGGCAAGCTGCGCATCGAGGGCAAGGAATACGTAATGCGCGACGGCGACGTCGTGCACTTCCGCTTCAACGTCTGAGGCGGGGCCCGGCGCCGGGCGCGTCACGGCACGCCCGATCCGCGCGGTCCGGTAAAACAGTTTTGCCCGTCGCGGCGGGGTTTCCGGCGGATGGACAGCCGCGCATGCCGTGGCCTAAACTCCGCGCCTCGGCCTCGGGACCAAACCCAGGGCCTCGGGGCACCCGCGGCCCGCGATTCAGCGTACGTCTTTCACCACAATCAGGGAGAACAAGGGATGGGCAAGACCATCGAACTCACCGCGAGCGACGGCCACAAGCTTTCGGCCTACCAGGCCGACGCCGCCTCGCCCAAGGGCGGCATGATCGTCATCCAGGAGATCTTCGGCGTGAACGCGCACGTCCGCGAGGTCGCCGATCTCTACGCGAAGCAGGGCTACACCTCGATCGCTCCGGCGCTGTTCGATCGCGCCGAGCGCAACGTCGAGACCGGCTACACCCCGGCCGACCAGGAGCGCGTGAAGCCGATCCGCGCCGCGCTCAAGTGGGACCAGGTGCTGGCCGACGTCGCGGCCGCCCGCGACGCCCTAAAAAAGCTCGGCCTGCAGAAAATCGGCATCGTCGGCTACTGCTTCGGCGGCTCGGTGTCGTGGCTCGCCGCGTGCCGTCTCGACGGCCTCGCCGCGGCGTCGTGCTACTACGGCGGCAACATCGCCGACTTCGCCAACGAGAAGCCGAAGTGCCCGGTCATCATCCACGTCGGCGACCAGGACAAGTCGATCACCGCCGACAAGGTCGAGGCGGTGAAAAAGGCCCACCCGGAGATTCCCTACTACGTCTATCCGGGCGCCGGTCACGGCTTCAACTGCGACCATCGCGGCTCGTACCACAAGGAGTCGGCGGATCTGGCGCGCAGCCGGACGTTCGAGTTCTTCAAAAAGCACATCGGCTGAGCTCGTCATCGTCTCGGCCGTCCGCGACAGCGGATCGGGGCCGGCGCCGCAAGGCGCCGGCCCTTTGCTTTTGGCCCGCCGCGCCTTCTCTGAAATAGGCACTCCCCCGGAACGACACATCGCGCGCTCGGTGCGTTAATGCAGCGGGCATTCAGCCGGGGAGACCGTCCATGCCGTTCCCGAAGGCATTTCCGTCCGGGGCGCTTCGCGTCCCCACCCGTCGCGCGTTCCTGACCAGGGTCGGGCTGACGGGCGCCGGAGCCGGCTTGCTGCTCGCGACCACCCGCTGCTCCAAGGACGAGGACGGCGAGGATGTCGGGGCCGTCGAGGGCCTGATGCGCGAGCACGGCGTGCTGCGTCGCGCGCTGCTGGTCTACTCCGAAAGCGCGGCACGGCTGCGCGGCGGCGACGCCACGCTCGACCTGTCGGCGCTCAATGCCGCCGCCAATCTCTTCCGCAGCTTCGGCGAGGACTATCACGAGCGCCAGCTCGAGGAGGCGTACATCTTCCCGGCGCTGCGCAAGTCCGGCGGCGACGCCGCCGATCTCGCCGACGTGCTCGAGGCCCAGCACGCCCGCGGCCGCGAGATCACCGACTACATCCTGCGGATCACCGCCGGCACGCTCTCGGGCAACGACGATCAGACCCTCGCCGACGTGTTCGACGGATTCGTGGCGATGTACGAGAACCACGCCGCGCGCGAGGACACCGTGGTGTTCCCGGCATGGAAGGCGACGCTGTCGAAGCGGCAGCTCGCGGACCTCGGCGACACCTTCGAGGAGATCGAGCGCAACACCTTCGGCAAGGACGGCTTTGACGACGCGGTGAGCAAGATCGACGACATCGAGGGCGCGCTCGGCTTCGCCGATCTCGACTCCTTCACCGCGCCGGCGCCGCCGCAGGCCTAGGCGGCGACCCCGTCGAGCCGCGCCGGAAGATCACGGCGTAGTGGTGCGGCGGCACCTCGACGACGTTGTCGAGCGTCAGGCCGGCGGATACCACGGCGGCAATCGTCTGATCCGGCGACAGCCGGAGGTCCGTCCGTGGACCGCGCGGCTCGCCGAGCACCGTCGTCTCCTCGCGCGGACGCGCGTGCCAATTGACGATGGCGAAGCGCCCGCCGGGCTTGAGCACCTCGGCCACGGCAGCCGCCAGCCGCGAGCGCTCCGGGACGCCATGGAACGCGTTCGCGAGGAACACGAAGTCCACCGGCTCGCGCACGCGTTCTGCAATGTCATAGGCATCACTGGCGATGAACTCGCAATTGGCGAGCCCGGCCTCCTTCAGGCGACCCGCCGCGACCCGCAGCAACTCGGCATCGATGTCCACCGCGATCACCTTCGCCGCGATGCGCGCGATCTGCAGCGTGAACCACCCGTCGCCCGAGCAAAGGTCGATGACCGTGTCGCCGGCCTTCACGCCGACGGCGGCGAGGACGGCGACTGGGTCCGGCCACAGGGCCTCCCACCAGCCGGCGGTCGGCATCTCCGTTCCTTCGAAGAATCCCGGCAGCTTCGACATGTGCGATCTCCAGGGCGCGATCTCGGGCGCGGTTACCGCTTCAGCACCCGTCCGGCGACGGCGTCGAGCTTCGCCATCAGCTCGGGATCGCGCGCCTCCGGCGCGGTGATCAGCGCGGTGTCGAGCGCGTGGCGGCAGCCCTTCGCGCATTCGGTGACGGCCGGGAGCCGCGGCGCCGCGTGGCTGATCAGCGCCTTCGCCTTGTCGGCGTTGGCGAGCAGCACCTTGATCACCTGCTCGACCGTGACGTGGTCGTGGTCGGGGTGCCAGCAGTCGTAGTCGGTGACCATGGCGACGGTCGCGTAGCACATCTCCGCTTCGCGGGCCAACTTGGCCTCCGGCATGTTGGTCATGCCGATCACGTCGCAGCCCCACGAGCGGTAGAGCCTGCTCTCGGCCATGGTCGAGAACTGCGGGCCCTCCATGACGAGATACGTGCCGCCGCGCACCACTTTAATACCGGCCGCGCTCGCGGCGTCGTGGAGATGATCGCCGAGCCGGCCGCACACCGGATGCGCGATCGAGACGTGGGCGACGAGGCCCTTGCCGAAGAAGCTTTTGACGCGCGCGAACGTGCGGTCGATGAACTGGTCGACGATGACGAAGGTGCCCGGGTCGAGCGCCTCGGCGAGCGAGCCGACCGCCGAGATCGACAGCACCTCGGTGCAGCCCGCGCGCTTCAGGCAATCGATGTTGGCGCGGAAGTTGATCTCGGACGGCGGGATGCGATGGCCGCGATCGTGGCGCGGCAAGAAGACCAGCTCGCGGCCGGCGAGCTTCCCGAACAGGAACTGGCCCGACGGCACGCCGAACGGCGACTCGATCGACACCCAGCGCTGATCCGACAGCCCCGGGATGTCGTAGAGCCCCGAGCCGCCGATGATGCCGAGGCGTCCCCCGCGCGGCGCATCCATGACCGACATTCGTTCGCTCCTCCTTCCGTGGCGCGCCTACCGTGCGGCGAATGCCGCAGCCGCGCAATGGGGCTGTGCAAAGTCCGAAACGACAACGGCGCGGGGATCACCCGCGCCGCTATCTTCAGGAACGTCCGGCACCGAGCATGGCGCCGGCCCGATTTTCTGTGGAGCCGATCAGTGCACGTCGGCCCAGATCTTCCGCTTCACCGCGAAGGTGAGGCCGGTGAGCAGCACCAGGAAGACCATGACCTTGAGGCCGAGGCCCTTGCGCTGCTCGAGGTCGGGCTCCGACGCCCAGGTCAGGAACGTGGTCACGTCCTGGGCCATCTGGTCGACCGACGACGGCGTGCCGTCGGCGTAGTTGACCGAGCCCTGCGAGAGCGGCGGCGGCATGGCGATGAAGGTGCCGACGAAGTACGGGTTGTAGAACAGCCCGTTCGGCACGGTGGTGCCCGCCGGCGCATCCTCGTAGCCGGTCATCAGCGAGTAGATGTAGTTGGGACCGCCGGAGCGGCCCTTGACGATGATCGACAGGTCCTTCGGCAGCGCGCCGTTGTTGGCGGCCCGCGCCGCCTGGTCGTTCGCGAACGGCGACTTGAAGTGGTCCGACGGACGGCCCGGACGCTCGAACATCTCGCCCTGGTCGTTCGGCCCATCGGTGACCTGGACCTGCGAGGCGAGTGCGCGGACCTCGGCCTCGGAGAAGCCGATGCCGCCGTTCGGCCCGTTCGGACCGAGATCGCGGAAGTGCAGGTACTTCGCCGCGTGGCAGGTCGAGCAGACTTCCTTGTAGACCTGGTAGCCGCGCTGCAGCGCCGCGCGGTCGTAGGTGCCGAACGGCCCCTCGAACGACCAGTCGACGTGCTTGGGGTCCCGGGTGCCCTCGGCGGCGGGCGCCGGCATCGCGAAGGCGACGGCAGCGAGGACGGAGATCGCAATCAGGCGCTTCATCGACGGGAACCCCTAAGCCTTGAGCACGGGCTGGCTGATGCTCTCCGGCAGCGGGCGCGGCTTCTCGATCCGGCTCACCAGCGGCAGGAGCACCAGGAAGTGCAGGAAGTAATAGACGGTGGCGATGCGCCCGATGAGGAGCGGCAGGCCCTCCGGATGCTGCGAGCCGACCCAGCCCAGCGTGACGCAGCACACCAGGAAGATCCAGAACAGCACCTTGTAGATCGGGCGGAACGTCGCGCTGCGCACCGGCGACTTGTCGAGCCACGGCAGGAACAGCAGCAGCAGGATCGACGCGAACATCGCGATGACGCCGGCGAGCTTGGCCTCGATGAAGAGGATCGACGGCACCGAGCGCAGGATCGCGTAGAACGGCAGCAGGTACCACTCCGGCACGATCGAGGCCGGCGTCAGCAGCGGATCGGCCGGGATGTTGTTGTCGGTGTTGCCGAGGCCCTCGGGCCAGTAGAACACCAGCGCGAGGTAGACGATCAGGAACACCGCGGTGCCGAACGCGTCCTTCGCCGTGTAGTACGGGTGGAACGGGATCGAGTCCTTCGGGCTCTTGCGGTCGATGCCGAGCGGGTTGTTCGAGCCGTGCTGGTGCAGCGCCCACAGGTGCAGGAACACCACGCCGACGATCACGAACGGCAGCAGGTAGTGGAGCGCGAAGAAGCGGTTCAGCGTCGGGTTGTCGACCGAGTAGCCGCCCCACAGCCAGGTGACGATCGACTCGCCGACCAGCGGGATCGCCGAGAACAGGTTGGTGATGACGGTCGCGCCCCAGAAGCTCATCTGGCCCCACGGCAGCACGTAGCCCATGAACGCGGTCGCCATCATCAGCAGGAGGATGACGACGCCGAGCCACCACAGCACCTCGCGCGGCGGCTTGTACGACCCGTAGTACAGGCCGCGGAAGATGTGGATGTAGACGACGGCGAAGAACATCGACGCGCCGTTCATGTGCAGGTAGCGGATCAGCCACCCGTAGTTGACGTCGCGCATGATGCGCTCGATCGAGTCGAACGCGTGGTCGACGTGCGGCGTGTACTGCATCGCCAGCGTCACGCCGGTGAGGATCATGATCACCAGCACGAGGCCGGCGAGCGACCCGAAGTTCCACCAGTAGTTGAGGTTCTTCGGAGTCGGGTACTCGTCGAGCTGATGCTTGATGAAGCTGAAGATCGGCAGGCGGTAGTCGACCCAGCCGGTCCAGCCCTTACGATCGTTCGGAGTGTTCGACACGGACATGATTGCGCTCGCTCCTAGCCGATCGTGATGGAGGTGTCGGTCGTGAACTTGTAGGCCGGGACCGGCAGGTTCTTCGGCGCCGGTCCGTGGCGGACGCGGCCGGAGATGTCGTACTGCGAGCCGTGGCACGGGCAGAACCAGCCGCCGAAGTCGCCGTGCGGCGCGGTGTCGGCCTGTCCGAGCGGCACGCAGCCGAGATGGGTGCAGACGCCGACGACGACCAGCCACTCGGGCTTCTGCACGCGCTTCTCGTCGGGCTGCGGATCGATCAGCGTGTCGGCGTTGTCGTCCTTGCGGGCGGTGTCGATCTGCTGCTCGGTGCGGTGCACGATGAACACCGGCTTGCCGCGCCACTTCACCGTGATGCGCTGGCCGGGCTGGATCGGCGACAGGTCGACGTCGGTCGTCGACACCGCCAGCACGTCCTTCGACGGGTTCATCTGACTGATGAAGGGCCACAGCGCGACAGCCGCGCCGACGCCGCCCACCGCGGTCGCGGCGAGCGTCAGAAAGTCGCGGCGGGTCTCGCCATCCTGGTGCGAAGACGCCGCGGCGTGAGCCGGATCTGACATGCGAGACATCCCTTAAGACCGACGGGAATCCGGGTCCGGATTCCCGACGGGGCCTCGCGCGGAGCGGGACCCCGAAGCCACTGAAACGCGCGGTGCCGGACTGGTTCCGGGCGGACGATTCGGCCCCGTAAACCCCATGGGGCGCGACGCGCGCCCGGAGGGTGTAATATAAATTCCTTCGCAAGCAAAGCCCCTTTTGGGCGCGGAAAACCGCGCTCGGAGACGATCCGGACGGGCCCGCGCTCCCCCGCGCTCCATGGCGTCGAGGGGCCGTTTCTGCCGCTCGGATCGGCTCGTCCCGGCCCACGGAAACCGACGACGGAAACCGACATGCGCGTCGCGCTGTACGAGCCCGACATCCCGCAGAACACCGGCGCGATCCTGAGACTCGCGGCCTGCCTCGGCGTCGGCGTCGACATCATCGAGCCGACCGGGTTCGTCATGACCGACCGAAAGCTTCGCCGCGCCGGCCTCGACTACATCGCCGCGAGCCATATGCAGACCCATCGGTCTTGGGGCGCGTTCCTCGACGCCCGCGCCGGTTCGGCCTCCGGTCCGGGGTCCGCGCCGCCGCGCCTCGTGCTGCTGACCACGACCGGCGAGACCAGCCATCTCGACTGGCGCTTCCGTCCCGACGACGTGCTGATGGTCGGCCGCGAATCCGAGGGCGTGCCCGACGACGTCGCCCGCGTCTGCGACGGCCGCGTGCGCATCCCGATCCGCCCCGGGCTGCGCAGCCTCAACGTCGCGACCGCGCTCGCCATCGTCCTCGGCGAGGCGCTGCGCCAGTGCGGGTTGTTCCCGGAACAGGACACAGCGACCCAGGCGTTGAAGCAGATCAATGCGGGATAACCCAGTCCCGTCATGTTCCGTGTGTCATGGCCGGGCTTGCCCCGGCCATCCACGTCCTGTTTGTTTGCTCTCGCGAAAACAACACGTGGATGCCCGACACAAGATCGGGCATGACGTTGCAAACACCTTCGTCTGAGCCTTTCCCATGTCCGCCACCGACAAGCCGACCCTGACCTCGCCGCTCCCGCCCGACATCGACGCCCGCAAGGTGGCGATGAAGGCCTGGTACGAGTCCCTGCGCGACCGCATCTGCGCCGCCTTCGAGGAGCTCGAGGACGACGTCGGCGACGCCCACGCCGACCGCATCGGCAAGCGGCCGCCGGGGCGCTTCGAGCAGACCGCGTGGACGCGCCCCTCGCCCGACGGAAGCGACGCGGGCGGGGGCGTGATGAGTGTGATGCGCGGCCGGGTGTTCGAGAAGGTCGGCGTCAACGTGTCGACGGTGTACGGCACGTTCGCGCCCGAGTTCGCCAAGGCGATCCCCGGCGCCGACACGGACCCGCGCTTCTGGGCGTCCGGCATCTCGCTGGTCGCCCACATGCAGTCGCCAAAGGTCCCGGCGGTGCACATGAACACCCGCTTCATCGTCACGACCAGGGCGTGGTTCGGCGGAGGCGCCGATCTCACGCCGATGCGGCCCGTCGCGGACGACACCGCGACGTTCCACGCCGCGATGAAGGCGGCGTGCGACACGTTCGATGCGTCGTGGTACCCGCGCTTCAAGCAGTGGTGCGACGAGTACTTCTATCTGCCGCATCGCAAGGAGCCGCGCGGGGTCGGCGGCATCTTCTTCGACTGGCTCGACTCCGGCGACCGCGATCGCGACGCGGCCTTCTCGCGCGCGGTCGGCGAGGCGTTCCTCGACGTCTACCCGCGCATCGTCCGCAGCCACCTCGCCGAGACCTGGACCGACGACGATCGCCGCCACCAGCTCGTGCGTCGCGGCCGCTACGCCGAGTTCAACCTGCTCTACGACCGCGGCACGCAGTTCGGACTCAAGACCGACGGCAACGTCGAGGCGATCCTGATGAGCCTGCCGCCCGAAGCCGCGTGGCCGTGAGGCGGTAGGCAAAAAGGGCAGCCGTCCTCCGACGTATTTCTCTCGTCATTCCCGCGCATGCGGGAATCCAGCGCAGCAAACGACAACCTGGATGCCCGCGTTCGCGGGCATGACGACAAAATCAAGCAGGTCCCCTTGCCTCCTCTCCGCGCGCGCCTCACACTCGGCGCAAACAGTGCGGGGAGAGCACCATGGCCACTCAGGTGAACGCGACGCCGAAGCTCCGCGACTGGACGGTGCGCGCGCGCATCGGCTACTCGGCGGTCGCCTTCGTCACCGAGCTGCTGCCCAAGTACTTCTACGAGATCGCGCCGAACGGCGTGCTGATGTCGATCCTGACGCTGCAGATCGCCGAGCACACCGAGCGCAATTTCGAGGACCTGCACGCGCAGGGGCTGCGTGCCGCGGAATCGTTCGCGCGCGCCGGCGCCGACGTCATCATCATGGGCGGCGCGCCGACCAACATCGCCCACGGCGAGGACGAGCTCGGCCGCGAGATCGCCGAGCTGTCGCGGCGCTTCGGCGTGCCGGTCAGCTCGTCGTCGATCGCCCAGGGCAACGCCTTGAAGGCGCTCGGCGCGCGCAAGGTCGGCACCATCAACCCCGCCGTGCCGCGCAAGATCGGCGATTCGGCGAGCGGCTCGCTCGGCGACGGCATGGTGCTGGTCGGGCGCAAGCACGTCGGCGCCAAGCTGCAGGACTACAACCGCATCCCGCCGGAGCGCGCCTACGAGCTCGGCGCCGAGCTCGTGCGCGAGCATCCCGAGATCGACACGCTGATCTTCGGCTGCCCGCACTGGGCGTCGATCGAGGCGATCGAGCCGCTCGAGCGCGAGTTCGGCGTCAACGTCGTGACGGCGCTGCAGGCGATCATCTGGGAAGGCATGCGCCTCGCCGGCATCGACGACAAGGTGCAGGGCTACGGCAAGCTGTTCCGCGAGCACTGAGCGCATCGCTCCTCCGAGCATCGTTCAAGCTCTCTGAATCACCGAAGCCCGCTCCGGTTTGTGAGGCCGGAGCGGGCTGGTGAGGGGCCAGTGGGTTCGCGCTCTGGAGCTACCTCGGCGCGGACACACGTCGTCGTCAGCGGATCAGCGGAATCCGCCTTTTACCTTCCCCATAAGGGTCAGTAGGGTGCCACGCTGCGTTGAAAGCGTAGCC
>JBLNCI010000041.1:0-33802 GCA_050260515.1 Gemmatimonas sp. | reverse complement strand
AGGACGGGCCCTGGACGCCACCCGGCGTCGGCGACCAGCCCTCACGGTCCTGCGACGTCCAGCCCATCTGGAAGTCCATGCCGCCACCAAGGGTGACCTCTGGCTTCGCAGCGGCCGGCTGGGCCGCAAGCAGGGACGCGCCGACGATGGCGGTCGTCCCCAGCAGTGCTTTCTTAGGATCGAACTTCATTACGGTAAAACCTCCGATTTTTTCGCTGCCGAGCCGACGGCCTGGAAGCGCGTTTGCGAGCCGTCGAAGTGACGGCTGCGGACCCATGCGGACGTATCCACCCAACTTTCTTGTTGTTGGTCGGCGGAAGGTGCCACTGCGGCAAAGGCCCGGGAAGCTCTTCTAGAAGTATTGAGCTAACTTACAGTTTATATGTGGCTGGCCAGCAACAGCCGGGCCCGGCTGTCGGCTGTGAAATCCGCGAGAATCCCACATCAGAACAATGACTTAGGAAAACCGCGGCAGCGCGTTCGGATGGCGGCGGTCGGGCGCGGAGAGACTGTGTTGTCTACCGGGCTGTAATGTCCCGTTCCCAGTGAACGAGGTTCACGCGGGGATAGTCGCGGAACCGGTCATCGGGGTGATGGGCGGCGTGGAAGAACTCGGCGGGAAAGATCACCGTCCGCCCGAACTTCATCTCGACGGAGCCGATCGGTTCCCAGGCATCGGCGGTGCGCAGATGCCAGTAATCGCGTCCGTCCTCGCGCAGCTCGGGATGCTGTCGATAGAAGGCGTCTCGCTGATGGGATCGCAGTGCCACCGCGCCGGTCGCGCGGTGACGGAAGAACGCCGTTCCGCCGCCGCACTCGTCGGGATCGTTGAGGAAATGAATCACCGTGAAGGCGTGGCCGCTCGCGTCGTGGTCCGAATGCGGCACCGCATAGTCGGAGCGACGTCCGTTGATCTGCAGGAACCAATTGCTGGAAATCCCTGGACCATGCAGCGCCGTCTCGACACCGAAGAAGTGCCGGATCGCGTGGCGGACGACTTCGAACACCGGAAGATCGCTTGTCGGGTACAGCAGCCGGCAGTCGTAGTAGTCGACGAAGTTCGCGCCGCCCGCGACGTGCTTCCAGTTCGGCGCATACGATTCGCGTAGCACCGTGCGCATGAAGCCGGGATCGACGAGAACGTCGTCGGACACCAGCACCGGCACCGTGTCGCCGATCGTCAGCGGCTCGAATCGCGACTGCTCGTGGACAGCGAGCGCCTCGGCGAGCAGGAACGGCTTGAAGCGGGAGTGCGACGGAGCGCCGACCGGCTCTGGCATTGAATGAACCCGTGAATCGCGCGCGGCATCGACGCCGCGCTCCGTGGGTGCGCGCCGCAGAATTATGGGGGAACGCGGGACGACCGTCTACGGCGGCGGCTGGCGAGCGAGCGCTCCGATGGCCGCCAGGCCGTCCGCGCCGGCGTTCGCCAACCGGCGCGCGTTCGACGCGCTCACTCCGCCGAGCGCGATGATCGGGGTGGAGATGCCGCGACGACGGAGGGCGTGCGCGAGCGATGCGAACCGCACCGGGCCGAGCGGCCGGGCGTCCGGGTGGCTCCTCGTCGCGAACGCGGGCGATAGCAGCGCCCCGTCGACGCCGGCGCGCGCAGCGCGGATCAGCGCGAGGTACGAGTGCGCGGCGGCGGTTATAACGCGCGTGCGGGTTGATCGAAATCCGCACACCGCCACGTCGCGCCGGCGCAGCGCGGATTCCGACAGATGAACCCCGTCCGCACGAACACGTGCGGCGAGCGCGGCGTCGTTGGCGACGAGCAGCCGGATACGCCGCGCACGGCAAAGGGGCGCGAGCGCCTCGGCGAGGACTCGCCGCTTCGCGTCGTCGCTTTCCCGGAGGATCACCGCGAGCGGCGGCGCGCCGCGCACCCACAGACGCGGAAGTTGCGCGACGGCGCCAACCGGGTCGACGACCCGAGCGGAATCCGTGGGAAAGATCAGCACGGGACAGCGCTTGCCCAGCCGGCGATTGCGCGTCTGGAGTCGTGTGGCGGCGAATGCTAAAGCTGGCGGCAGCGGCATCTCATCCAACCTGCCATGGCCGAAGCGGCGCAGCAAACTCCTCGCACACCGACGTCCGACGCGACGGCGATCGCCGCGCGACTCGGAGACGTGCGTCGCCGGGTCGCGCAGGCTCTCGCCGACGCGCGCTCGGGCGAGCGGCCGTCAGTCGCTGCGGCCACCGTGACGCTGGTGGCCGTCTCGAAGGGTCACGACGCGACCGCGGCTGAGGCGGCGATCGCGTGCGGCCAGCGCGTGTTCGGCGAGAACCGCGTTCAGGAAGCGAGCGCGAAATGGACGCCGCTCAAGGCGCGGTACCCCGACCTCGAGCTCCACCTCATCGGCCCGCTTCAGACCAACAAGGTCGCCGATGCCGTGCGCCTGTTCGACGTCATCGAAACCGTCGATCGCGACAAGCTCGCAGGCGCGCTCGCGAAGGAGATGCGCGCCGCGTCGCGCGTGCTCCCCTGCTTCGTGCAGGTGAACACCGGCGAGGAACCGCAGAAGGCCGGGATCGCTCCGCGCGAGGCGGACGCCTTCATCGCCCGCGCCCGCGAGGTGCACGGCCTCGATATCGTCGGCGCGATGTGCATTCCGCCGGTCGACGACAATCCGGCGCCGCACTTCGCGCTGCTGCACGAGATCGCGCGCCGCAATGGACTCGCGTCGCTCAGCATGGGAATGAGCGACGACTTCGAGACCGCGATCGCGTTCGGCGCGACCCACGTGCGGATCGGCACCGCGATCTTCGGCCCGCGGAGCTAGCGAGTCGCGGGACCGCGCACCTCGATGGCGTCGTCGGGCCCGACTTCGGTGAGAAGCGCGCGGAGATCGCTCGCGCGCATCGCAACGCATCCTTCCGTCGGCGCGAATCCCGCGCGTGCGATGTGAAGGAAGATGGCGCTGCCGGCGCCGGCGCGCGGCGGATCGTCGTTGTGGCCGAGGATGACGACGAGATCGTAGAGGTGATCGTCGCGCCACATCCGCTCCGATGAACCCTCGAACGGCAGCTTGACGGCGCGGTTGTACTCGGGCCGCGTCGAATCGTCGCACCAGCCGTCATCGCGGCCGATCACGTGGCGCGGCAACCGGGTTCGCGGCGAGACCTCGCGGTCGGCGCGCCACAGCAGCCGCCGCAGAGGAAAGCGGCCTACCGGCGTGGCCCCGTCGCCCTCGCGCTTGGCCGTCTCCGGCACCACGCCGCTGCGCCCTAACGCACAGGGCGCCTCGCGCGTCCCCCAACGGACGACGCCTTTGGTGGGATCGGCCGGATCCGGTTCGACGACGATGTCCATTATCGAAGTATAGGCCAGCGCGCGGGCGCGGTCCCGGCCCGCCGCTACAGCGCGCGATCGACCTTGCTCGGTGCCGGACGGCGGTTGCGCAGCGCCATGTAGCGCTCGAGGTTGCGGGCCATCGCGTCGGCGAATTCGTTGGGCTGGCCGTTCGCGTCGACCGGCGCCGCCAGCGTCGGGGGCGGCGGGGTGGCGGCGGAGCGGGCCGCGGCGGCTGCCGGGGCTCGTGCGCCGTTGGCGCGGAGCGAGCGCAGCACGTCGGGATTCGCGGCGACGGTCCTGGCCTCGGGCAGCGTCGCGGCCTTCGGCTCCGTGCGCTTCGGCGCGAGGTCGTCTGGAGAGATCGGCGTCGCGATCAGCGACGCCGGGCTGACGAAGAGCGACGGCGGCGCGATCGTCGAGCGCGTCTCCAGCGGCACGAACGCGCCTCCGACGCCGTTTGCGGGCGTCCGCGGACGCATCGCCGCCGCGACGAACGCCGATCGCGGCGCATGGGCCGCAAGCTCCGGCACCGGGAGCTGCGGCTTCGCGGCGGTGGCGACGGGCGCCTTCAGGGTATCGTCGGCGGAGTCGGGGTCCTCTGCGTGGTCGGCGCCGGCAATCTCTTTGCTTTCCGGTGCCGCTGCGGGAGCGGCATCCGATGCGGTGTCGGGCGCGGCAGACGCGACGGCAGTATCGGTATCGCTCGGCGCGCCGGGCTTGAACATCGCGACGACGTGCTCGCCCATGTCCCTGCCGGTCTCGCCCTGCACGGTGACGTCGAGCGCCGACAGCACGAGTCCGATGGGGCCGCCGAACAGCGTATCGCCGATGAGCTTCGCGCCCGGCGCGATCCTGTCGCCGGTGATCTCGCGGTAGATCGAGGAGACCACGGGGATGTGCTGCAGCGGATTGACGACGTCGAGGACGGTCGAGAACGACACGCCGTCGTCGCCGAACACCCGCTGCCAGAAGCTGCGCTCGGGCTTTGCGGCCGGCGAGGCGTCCTGGGGCGCTGGCCTGACGTCGATCATGGTCGGGGCGCGGCTGGCGGAGGCGACATCCATGCCCGACTCTTCTGCAACGCTGGTGCCACCCGCTTGCGGCCGAAAGTGGCGGAAAGCTGCGCTTTGGGCTCGGGGCGGGAGCGACCGCTCGATGCCGTCGCTGCCGGGTCGGCAGAAATTGCCGGGTGCGGCGGCGAGGCGACCAGACGAGGGTTCCAGCAGGGGGGCCCGGAACCTGGACTAGAAGAGGTGGCCGCTCTTCGTCGCCTTGGTCTGGAGATAACGCTCGTTGTGGGGGTTGGACGGAAAGGCGTGCGGCACCCGTTCCGTCACCTCGACGCCAAACCGCGCGAGTGCGGTGACCTTCTCCGGATTGTTCGTCATCAGGCGAACGCGGCGGAAGCCGAGGTCCTTGAGGATCTCGGCCGCCGGCATGTAGACGCGCTCATCGGCGTCGAACCCGAGCTGTTCGTTCGCCTCGACGGTGTCCGCGCCGTCGTCCTGGAGCTGATAGGCGCGCAGCTTGTTGACGAGTCCGATACCGCGTCCTTCCTGCGCGAGGTAGATCAGGACGCCCGCGCCGGCGCGCGCGATCTCCTGGATCGCACCGCGCAACTGATCGCCGCAGTCGCAGCGCAGGCTGCCGAGCAGATCGCCCGTGAAGCACTCGGAATGAATGCGCACCAGCACCGGCTCCCGGGGCTCGCCGATGACGATGGCGAGATGCTCGATGCCGCCGTCGCTCGGGCGATAGGCGAGGATGCGGGTGTCCTCGGCCCCGGCGAGCGGCACGCGAGCCTGGCTCACCGGCTTCAGGGTGCGCGCAGCATTCGCCTGATATCCGGCGACATCCTCGACGGTCACGGCGACGAGATCGTGGTCGCCGAGCCACCGCTCGACGTCGCCGCCGTCGGCGGTGATGCGCGCCGCGAGCGCCGCCGGCAGCAGGCGCGCGAGCTTGGTTAGCTCGACCGCCGCCGCGAGCGCGCGTTCGACGTCGCTTGGCGGCGACGCGAACGGCGGCATGCGGAACGAGATGGTCGACAGCGGATCGGCGATCTCGCGCACTTCCTGGGCGGCCATGCCGTCGGGAACCTGGAGCGCGACCACCGGCCCGTTGGAGACGGGGAGCTTCAATGCCGCGGCGCGACGCTGGGTGATGGCGATCAGCGGCATGCTGCCGGCGAGATCGGTGAGCTGCGCAAGGCTGTGGGGCGTCGTCGCCTCGGCGGCCTGCACGAGGAGATTCACCCCCGCGCCATTGCCCCGGATCACCGCCACGCCGCCGCGCCGGAGCTCGCCGAGCGCGCGATCGACCGCGATCAGCGGACGGGCGCGTTCGGCGCGGCCGTTTCGCTGCGTTTCGTTGCTGTAGGGCATGGACGACATACTGCTCGGAGCACCGGGCCCGTGTCGGTGAGGGTGGCCAGACGAAGGGGGTTTGATGTATCACGCCACCGGGGCGAGTCCAACAATACGCCCTGTGCCCGACGGTCCCAAAGATAACCCGCGGGATTTTCGCCCCAGTAGCCTAAATACCGAGGCTTGAGCTATTTTATGACTCACCCCGCCGCCGCTAACCGCCCAGAAATCGGGAGACGTTGATGGTCGAGAGGCGCGTGCTTCTCGTGGACGATGATCGCGAACTCGCGGCTTCGTTGTCCGAGCAATTGCAGCTTCATGAGGAATTTCGGGCCACCGCCGTGCACAGCGGCCAGGAGGCGCTCGAAGCCGCGCGCCGTGAGCGTTTCGACGCAATTTTGCTCGACGTCGGCTTGCCCGACATGGACGGGCGCGAGGTCTGCCGCCTGCTGCGGCGTGACGGCGTCAAATGTCCGATTCTCATGCTGACCGGCGCCGACACCGAGGCCGATACCATCCTCGGCCTCGAAGCCGGGGCCAACGACTACGTCGCCAAGCCGTTCCGCATCGGCGTGCTGCTCGCCCGCCTCAGGGCCCAGTTGCGGCAGCACGACCAGAGCGAAGACGCGGTCTTCCATATCGGTCCCTACATCTTCCAGCCCGGCGCCAAGCTCTTGGTCGACAAGGCCGGCGGCGCGCGCAAGATTCGCCTCACCGAGAAGGAGGCGGCCATCCTCAAGTACCTCTATCGCGCCAAGGACCGCCCGGTCGCGCGCGAAACCCTGCTGAACGAGGTGTGGGGCTACAACGCGGGGATTACCACCCACACGCTCGAGACCCACATCTACCGCCTGCGGCAGAAGATCGAGGAGGATCCGCAGAACGCGCGCATCCTCATCACCGATCGCGGCGGTTACCGGCTGGTTATCTGATTTCCGGCAGAGCCGCGCCGCGGCTCACCCGAAGCGCTACAGCGCCAGCTCGATCAAGACCGGGACGTGATCGGACGGGCTCGGCCATCCGCGCGCCTCGTCGAGCACCGTCATCGACTTCAGCGCCGGCTTGAGCGCCGGGCTGACCCAGACATGATCGAGGCGTCGGCCGCGGTTGCTCGCCTTCCAGTCGATCGCGCGGTAGCTCCACCACGTATAGAGCTTGTCCTCGGGCGGCACGAACTCCCGCATCGCGTCGACCCACTTGCCCGCGGCGCGCGCCTTCTCGAAGCGCGTCGTCTCCGCCGGCGTGTGACTCACGTCCTTCAGGGTCTGGCGATGCGACCACACGTCGTTCTCGAGCGGCGCCACGTTGAGATCGCCGACCAGGACGCGTCGTCCGGGTTTCCGCGCGACCTTGCGCGACCACGCCGCCATGTCGTCGAGGAACTTGAGCTTGTGGGCGAACGCGGGATTCGCCTTCGGATCGGGAATCGGCACGCCCGACGGCACGTAGAAGCAGTGGATCTCGATTCCACCGACGGTGGCAATCGCGTGGCGCCCGTCGGTGCGTCCGCACCAGTCGAGCCCGCCGGTGGACTCGAAGGGAATCCGCGACAGGATCGCGGTTCCGCCGTGGCCCTTGAAGCCGCGCACGAGCTGGTGCGGGTAGCCCATGCGCTCGACCGGCTTGGTGCAGAAGTCCTCCGCGGCGCACTTGATCTCCTGCAGGCAGAGCACGTCGGGGTTCAGCCGCTTCACCACGCGCTGGAGCAGACGCGTGCGGATCCGCACCGAATTGATGTTCCAGGTCACGATGCGCAGCGTCTTGGCCATTGCGTCAGCCTTCCGCGTCGCCGATCGTGACGTCGAGCGTCCCGACGCCGTCGATCGCGCCATGAAGGCGGTCGCCCGACGTCACGGCGATCTCGCCGGCCGGAGTCCCGGTGAAGATCACGTCGCCCGGCGCGAGCGTCACGTACCGCGACACCAGCGCGACGACCTCCGGCGCGGTCCACATCATCTGGGCAAGGTCTCCCGCTTGCGCGCGACGCCCGTTCACGTCGAGCGTGATCGCGCCGCGCGCCGGATGGCCGATGTCGGCGGCGCGCCGGACGTCGGAGATCGGCGAGCAGCCCTCGAACCACTTCGCTGTGTCCCACGGCTTGCCGGCGGCGCGCGCGGCGCGCTGTAGATCGCGGCGCGTCATGTCGAGGCCGACCGCGTAGCCGAAGATGGCGGCCTTCGCGGCGTCGACGTCCGCTTGCGACACACGGGCGCCGAGGACGACGACGAGCTCGAGCTCGGGCTCGACGTGACTCGTCGCGGGCGGGTAGGCAATGCGCGCGCCGTGGCCGACCACGGCGCTCGACTGCTTGGTGAAGATCGCCGGCTCCTCGAGGCTCTTGAAGCCGCCGGGGTTCGCGGCCCGCGCGTCGTAGTTGCGCGTCACGCAGAAGACGTGACGGATCGGGTATCGGGCTTCGCTGCCGGCGACGCCGAGGGTCGGCGCTTCGGTCCGCGGAAAGATCAGGGATGTCATCGAAGAGGCTGTGAGCGATGGAGGTCGCGCAAGCTTAGCCGCCCGCGCGCGTGCGGGAAACGCCTCGCTGCGGCCAAGCTCGTTGCTGGGGAAGGGGTGTGGCGTCCGGCCAGAGGGGGTTTTGGCCGGACGCCTTGCCCTTGCGGGCCGGAAGCGGCAGGGGAAGACCGCTTCCGCGCGCGAGGCGTGAACCTCGCCTTGAGCCTCAGATGGTAGCGATCTGCGCGCGATTCAAGCTGGTGAAACAGAGGGTTTTTCTCTGTCGAAAAGAGGACGCGTCGCACGCGCCCGCACGCTCAGCGCCGCTGCTGCAGCTCCCGCGCGACCGGACTGTTCGGGTCGATGAACTCGAACTCCTTGTCGTCGATCGGCACGCCGAACTGCGCGTTCTGGAGCGTGACCTCGACCGAGTTGCCCTGCGGATCGACGACGATCCACTGCCGCAACTCGAGCGGGCTCTCCGAGAGGACGAGCGTGATCGAGCCGGCGTCCGGTTCCTTGGCGAGCACCAGCCGGACGCGCACCACGCCCGGAGCGCGCGACACGTCGGTGACGCGAAGGTCGCCCGACAGCTTGATCTGCGGCCGGACGAGGATTCCGGCGAGACTGGAGCTTAGAGGCTGATACGAGGTCTGCTTCGCCTCCTTGTCGACGTAGGCGACGAAGTTGCTGGTGGTGATGATCATCTGCTGCGCCGGCGGCGCGTAGTCGAGCTTCAGCTTGCCCGGGCGCTTGATCAGGATCGTGCCTTCGGCGGTGGCGCCGCTGCTCGCGACCTGCAGGAAGCGGGCACGGAGCGTCCGGATGCCGTTGAGATAGGCCTCGATCCGCTGCAGCTCGGCGGCGTTGTCGCCGCGGGTCTGTGCGCTTACCGGCGCCACGACGACAGCGGTGAGAAGCAGCGCGAGCGCGTCGCGGCGGGACAGACGCGCGGACATGCTAGCGCCCGCCGCCGGGCAGCACTTCGCGCTTGCCGACATGGTTGGCGGGACTGACCACGCCCTCGGCCTCCATGCGCTCGATGATGCGCGCGGCGCGGTTGTAGCCGATCTGCAGGTGCCGCTGGATGAAGCTGGTGGAGGCCTTGCGCTCCGACAGCACGATGTTCACCGCGCGGTCGTACAGCTCGTCGCCGGAGTCGCTCTCGCCGCCGCCGAGCCCGAAGCCGCCCGAGGATTCGTCCTCGGTGACGGCGTCGACGTACTCGGGCTCGCCCTGGCTGCGGATCGCGTTGACCACCGATTCCACTTCGCTGTCGGATACGAACGGACCGTGGACGCGGAGAATGCGTCCGCCGCCCGCCATGTAGAGCATGTCGCCCTGGCCGAGGAGCTGCTCGGCGCCGGACTCGCCCAGGATCGTGCGGCTGTCGATCTTGGACGTGACCTGAAACGAAATCCGGGTCGGAAAGTTCGACTTGATGGTGCCGGTAATCACGTCGACCGACGGGCGCTGGGTCGCCATGATGATGTGGATTCCGGCGGCGCGCGCCATCTGGCTGAGGCGCTGCACCGCGCCTTCGATCTCCTTGCCGGCCACCAGCATCAGGTCGGCCATCTCGTCGACGATGACGACGATGTACGGCAGCGGCGACAGATCGAGCGCCTGCTCCTCGAAGATCGGCTTGCCGGTCTCGGCCTCGAAGCCGGTCTGAACGGTGCGGGTGATCTTCTCGTCCTTCTTGCGCGCTTCGGCGAGGCGCTGGTTGTAGCTGGTGATGTTGCGCACGCCGAGCGTCGACATCGCGCGGTAGCGGTTCTCCATCTCCTTCACGGTCCAGCGGAGCGCGACGACCGCCTTGCCGGGCTCGGTGACCACCGGCGCGAGGAGATGCGGAATGCCATCGTAGACCGACAGCTCGAGCATCTTCGGATCGATCATGATGAACCGGCACTCCTGCGGCGACAGCCGGTAGAGGAGCGACAGGATCATCGTGTTGATGCCCACCGACTTGCCCGAGCCGGTCGTGCCGGCGATGAGCAGGTGCGGCATGCGGGCGAGATCGGCGATCACCGGCGCGCCGCCGATGTCCTTGCCGAGCACGAGATTGAGCTTCGCCGCCGTCTGTTCGTAGTCCTCGGAGGCGAGCAGCTCGCGCAGGTAGACGGTCTCGCGTCGCGCGTTCGGCAGCTCGATGCCGATCACGTTACGGCCCGGCACCACGGCGATGCGCGCCGACAGCGACGACATCGAGCGGGCGATGTCGTCGGCGAGACCGATGACGCGCGACGCCTTGATGCCGGGCGCGGGCTCGAGCTCGTAGAGCGTCACGACGGGGCCGGGGCGGACCTTGAGGATCTCGCCCTTGATGCCGAAGTCCTCGAGCACGCTCATCAGCAGCTTGGCGTTCGCCTCGAGCGCGTCCTTGGCGACCGACGGGTCTTCCTTCGCCGGCGGCGGCGCCTTCAGCAGCTCGAGCGGCGGCAGCGTGTAGTTCTCGCCGGGCACCAGGTCGAGGGTCGTCTGGCGCGCCGCCTTCGCCCGTTTGCCGGGCTGCGGCCGCGCCTTCGGCATCTCGATCAGATTCGACGGCAGCTCGATGCTCTTGCGTTCCGGCGCGGGCGGGACGTCCTCATCGTCGTCGTTGTCGGGCGCGCGCGGCGGAGCTGCCGCGAGGCGCGGACCGCCGGTCTCGGCGGTCTCGATCGCGGTCTTGACCTCGGGCGCGAGGCGCGGCTCGGCGCGCTCGCGCTTCTCGGCGATGCGACGTTCGAGCGTGTACGCGGCCTCGCTCACCATCTTGGCGCCGCGACGGCCGACCGTGGCGCCGACACGCGCGGCGCTCTCCGCGCCGCGGCCGATGAGCTTCCCCGCGCGCATCCATTCTGCAAGGCTGAATCCGAGCGCGGCGATCAGCGCGGCGAGCCCGAGTGCGAACGCGACGATGCGGATCGGCATGTAGGCCGACACGCCGAACAGGCCGACGAGCGAGCCCGCCGCATTCAGCAGAAGCTGCCCCACGGCGCCGCCGATACCGCGGTCGACGCCCCAGGAGTCCGGCAGGGCCCACGATGCGAACGCCGTCGTGAGCCCGATCATCGCGCCGATCAGCGCGAGGAAGCGTCCCGCGAGCGGTGCCGCGCGCAGCTCGCATTTGGTGGCGATGCGCAGGCCCCAGGCGATGAACACGACTCCGGGGAGGACCGCCAACACGCCGGCGGTCTGCAGCAGAAGGTCGGAGACGACGGCGCCGGGCCACCCGAGCACGTTGTGGATCGGATCGCTCGCGGCGCGGTTGAGGGAGGGATCGTGGGCGGAGTGGGTGGCGAGCGCGGTCAGGATGCCGACGCCGGCGAAGGCGACGACCACCCCCGTCGCCTCGATCAGGCGGCGGTGGAGGAACGCGGACACCGCTCGCGGCAGGAACGGGGAGCGACGGGCGGCGGTGGAAGAGCGGGCCATGATTGGTTCGCGACTTTAATTCACGGTGCGGATGCAGGCGAGTAAACGTTTGCGGCGGGGCCGGACCCCGACAGCGTGTCGCGCAACCGCCGCATCGCCTCGGCGACCTCGTCGGGCTCGTGGACCAACGCGAGTCGGATGTAGGGCGCGGCGTGGGGCTGGGCCGCGGCGTCGCCCGGGCCCGGACAGAGATAGGCGCCGGGCAGCGTGCGCAGCGCGGCCTCGCGCCACAGCCTGAGCGCCGCCGCCTCGCCGTCGCCGACGTCGAGCCACAGGAAGAAGCCGCCGGCCGGGCGGTAGAACCCGAAGCGACCGCCCAAGGTCTGCTCGGCGATGTCGAAGTTCCGCCGATAGTGCGCGCGCGCCGCCTCGACGTGGGCATCGTCGTTCCACAGCGCCTCGGAGGCGGCGAGCATCGGATACGGAAGCGTGGGCGCGGAGAAGTCGCGCAGGCGCGCGATCCGGCGCATCGGCGCGGCGCCGCCGGCGACGAACCCCGACCGCAACCCGGGCGCGCTCGAGCGTTTCGACAGGGAATTGAACACGACGCAGCGGTCGCGGGCGTCGGCGGCGCGCGGACCCATCGCGGCGGCCGCCTGGAGCAGGCCGACCGGCGGGGTGCGGTCGTAGATCTCGGAGTAGCACTCGTCGGCGCAGACGACGAAGCCGTGTTTGAGCGCGAGCTCGAGCAGCGTGCGGAGGTACGGAAGATCGGCCGCCGAGCCCTGCGGGTTCGCCGGCGAGCAGATCGTGACGAGGCGGGTCCGTCGCAGGACGGCCGGGTCGACCGAGGCGATGTCGGGCAGGAATCCGTGCTCCCGCCGCGCCGGCAGCGAAATCACCTCGGCCCCCGCCATCGCCGCCGCGCCGCCGTAGACGTGGTACCCGGGCTCGGGCACCAGCGCGACCGGACGCTCCTCGCGGTCCGGCAGCAGCGCGCCGGCGGCAAGATAGATCGCCTCGCGCGAGCCGGTGGCGGGGAGGATCATCGTCGCAGGATCCACGAAGTCCTCGGGCAGCGCGTAGCGCCGCGTCAGCCAGCGGGCGACCGCGGCGCGGAACGACGGCGTGCCGTTGAGCGGCGGATAGCGCCCCCATCCCGCGGCCTCGCGCGCGAGCGTGTCGGCGATGATCGGAGGCGGCGGCCGCCTCGGCTCGCCGAGCGACATGACGATGGGCGTGACGCCGGACGGTGGCGCGACGGCGTCGAGCAGCCGATGCAGGCGCTCGAACGGATAGCGTGGGAGCCGCGCGAGGGGGTCCGACGGGAGGTCCGGCATGCACTGCCTGCGGATGACGCCTAATGAACGGATGGCCGCGCGGCGAGGCCCTCCCAAGCCGTGCCGAGCGGAGTGCCGCGATTCTACCGGTCCACCAGCGTCAAAACAAGGCAGCCCGGCCCACGGGATCGACCATGGGCCGGGCTGCGGTGGCTGCGTCGAATGCGCGCGCTACTTCAGGTCGTAGGCGCGCTCGCCGTGGGCGGTGATGTCGAGACCTTCGGCCTCGTCCTCGTCGCTCACACGGAGGCTGATCACCGAGCGCACCACCATGACGATGATGACGGTCGCGACGATCGTCCACGCCGCGGCGGCGCCGACGCCGATGAGCTGGGCGAGGAACTGGCCGCCGACCGAGAGCTTCGACAGCCCGAGGCCGCCGAGCGCGGGCGCGCCGAGGAACGCGGTGAGGAGCGTCCCGGTGATGCCGCCGACGCCGTGCACCGCCATGACGTCGAGCGAGTCGTCGATCTTGAGCCGCATCTTCACCAGGAGAACCGCCTCGAAGCAGATCACGCCGGCGACGATCCCGCAGACGAAGCCGCCGAACGGGCCGATGAAGCCCGACGCCGGCGTGACCGTCGCGAGCCCCGCGACCGCGCCGGTGACGACGCCGACGCACGATGCGCGCTTGTAGCGGAGCCACTCGACCAGCATCCACGTGCAGGCGGCGGTGGCGGCGGAGATGTGGGTGACGGTGATCGCCATCGCCGCCGCGCCGTCGGCCGCCAGCGCCGAGCCGCCGTTGAAGCCGTACCAGCCGACCCACAGCATGCCGGCGCCGGTCATCACCATGCCCGGGCTGTGGGGCGGGTGGATCTCGGTCGGGAACTTGCGGCGCGGTCCCACCATCAGCGCCATGATGATCGCGGAGATGCCGCTCGTCAGATGGACGACGATGCCGCCGGCGAAGTCCTGCACGCCGAGGCCGGCGAGGAAGCCGTTGCCCCACACCCAGTGGCAGACCGGCACGTAGACGATCAGCGACCAGAGGATCGTGAACAGCACCACGGCGCCGAAGCGGATGCGCTCGACGAACGCGCCGAGGATGAGTCCGGGCGTGATGATCGCGAACGTCATCTGGAACATGAAGAAGGCCGCTTCGGGCACGGTGCCCGACAGCGTCGCGGTGCCGACGCCGGCGAGGAACACCCGGCTGAGCCCGCCGATCAGGTGATTGACGGCGCCGCCGTCGCCGAACGCGAGGCTGTAGCCCGCGATCAGCCATCCGACGGAGACGATCGCCGAGATCGCGAAGCAGTGCATCAGCACCGAGAGCACGTTCCGCGACTGCACGAGGCCGCCGTAGAACAGCGCGAGTCCCGGAAGCGTCATGAACAGCACGAGCGCCGTCGCGGTGAGCAGCCACGCGGTGTTGCCGTCGCTGAGCGTGGCGGTCGCGGCGGTCTGGGCCCACGCGGGCGCACTTGCCAGCATCGCCGCCGTGGCGGCCACGGCCGCTCCGGCGCGGATCATCTTCGACATCGAACCCCTCTCCTCGCGCGATGCCCCGACGATGCGGGGCTTATGGCGGCCGCAGTCGCGGATGCCCGTTCAAAGTGGGTCGGATGATCAAATCTTGTGCCAGCCGCGGCAAGACCCGGCGTTGTGCCTGATTCTTGGGCTATTTCCGCCTGTTTTTCGCGCGCGGTGGCGGTGGGCCGAGGGCCAGGCGGTGCCTGGCTTCTAGGCAGTCAGCGTGGGCAACTGCCCACAAAACGCCCAAAGAAAAGGGCCCGGACGTTGCCGTCCGGGCCAGTCGAGGGAGGCTTCACAAACGCGGGGACAAGCACGCGGGACGATCGGCCCACCCGGGGGTCCGGGTGGGCCGTACGCTCAGTGGACCGCTTCGCCGTGGAGGGCCTGGTCGAGGCCTTCGCGCTCCTCTTCCTCGGTGACCCTGAGGCCGATGACCGCGTCGACGATCTTGAGGATGATCAAGCTGCCGATGCCGCTGTAGACCAGGGTGCAGGCGATGCCGATGAGCTGGGTGATCACCTGGCCCGGGTTGCCCTCGAGCAGGCCTGGCGAACCCTCGGGCAGGGCATCGGTCGCCGACAGCATGCCGACCGAGAACACGCCGGTCAGGATCGCGCCGACGATGCCGCCCACGCAGTGGACGCCGAAGGCATCGAGCGAGTCGTCGTAGCCGAGCGCGTTCTTCACCGTCGTCGAGGCGAAGAAGCAGATCACGCCGGCGGCGATGCCGATCGCGATCGCGCCGCCCGGGAGGACGTAGCCCGACGCCGGAGTGATCGCGACGAGACCCGCGACGGCGCCCGAGGCGATGCCGAGGACCGACGGCTTGCCCTTCACCAGCCACTCGGTGAGGAGCCAGCCGAGCGCGGCGGCGGCGGTGGCGATCTGGGTGACGGTCATCGCCATGCCGGCGCGGCCGCCGGCGCCGACCGCCGAGCCCGCGTTGAAGCCGAACCAGCCGACCCACAGCAGCGAGGCGCCGATCAGCGTCAGCGTCAGGTTGTGCGGTGCCATCGACAGCTTGCCGTAGCCCTGGCGCTTGCCGAGCACGAGCGCCGCCACCAGCCCGGCGATGCCGGCGTTGATGTGGACGACCGTGCCGCCCGCGAAGTCGAGCACGCCGAGCGAGAACAGGAAGCCGTTCGGCTGCCATACCCAGTGGGCGATCGGGGCGTAGATCAGGATCGACCACAGGCCCATGAACCACATCATCGCCGAGAACTTCATCCGGTCGGCGAACGAGCCGCAGATGAGGGCGGGCGTGATGATCGCGAACGTCATCTGGAACATCATGAAGACGCTCTCGGGGATGGTCGTCGCGACCGCCGCTTCTCCGGTGCCGAGCGAGAACGGCTTGTCGAAGCCGATGTTCGCCAGCATGACCCGCGACAGGTCGCCGACCCATGCGTTGCCGTCGGTGAAGGCGAGGCTGTAGCCGACGACGGCCCACAGGATGGTGACGAGGCAGGTGATCGCGAAGCTCTGCATCATCGTCGCGAGCACGTTCATCTTGCGGACCATGCCGCCGTAGAACAGCGCCAGGCCGGGGATCGTCATCATCAGCACGAGCGCGGTGGACGTCAGCATCCACGCCGTGTCGCCGGTGTCGACCTTCGCCTCGGCCACCGCGGCCGCGGGTGTGGCGTCCTGCGCCATCGCCGCGGCGGCGAAGCCGGCCAACGCGATCGCGACCGCGCCGATCCGGGGAAGCAAACTTTTGTACGTCATGATTGGAATTCTCCTTGGGGTCTGGATCGGTGGTCGCGTCAGAGCGCTTCCGCGCCCTTCTCGCCGGTGCGGATGCGGATCGCCTGTTCGAGGTTGACGACGAAGATCTTGCCGTCACCGATCTTGTTGGTGTGCGCGGACCGCTGGATGGCCTCGACGACGCGCTCGGCCATCTCGCTGGAGCAGGCGACCTCGATCTTCACCTTCGGAAGGAAGTCGATCTGGTACTCGGCGCCACGGTAGATCTCGGTGTGGCCCTTCTGCCGTCCGAAACCTTTCACTTCACTGGCCGTCATGCCCTGAACGCCGACCTCGGTCAGCGCCTCGCGGACCTTGTCGAGCATGAACGGCTTGATAATCGCCATTACGAGTTTCATCGGGGGTTCCCCTTCATGTGGACGGTGGCCTACGCCTTCGCCTCGGCCGATCGCAGGTGCTAAGCTGTGCGCAAGCGGACGACGGGTGCCGCCCACCCACCGCGGGTCGGCGGAGGCTATGACTCAAGAACCATGCCGGATTGCCGTGACGGCGAGGCAGCGTTCAAATTCAAAGGGTTATGACCGATGCGGAGCGCCGCCGTCGGATTGCTGGCGGTTCGATGACCAAGCCCGTGCCCGCTAAATAGACAGTTGTCGACTGCAGGCTATTTTTTGAGCATCGATGGACATCGCATGAGTGCCGGAGCGTCGGAAACCGCCGAACCGTTCCTCGACGCCATCATCGTCGGCGGCGGTCTCGTCGGCCTCGGCCTCGCCGCGGCGCTGGGCGGCGCCGGCATGAAGATCGCCGTCATCGACCGCGAGACGCCGGCCACCGTGCTCGATCCGGTGTTCGACGGACGGACGTCCGCCATCGCTCAAGGCTCGCGTCGCATCCTCGAGGCCACCGGCATCTGGGCGAGGGTCGCGCCGGAAGCGGAGCCGATCCTCGACATCCGCGTGTCCGAGGACCGTTCGCTCCTCTTCATCCACTTCGATCATCGCGAGGTGGCCGACGCGCACGGCGCCGAGCCGATGGGCCACATCGTCGAGAACCGCGTCATCCGCAAGGCGCTGTTCGACCGCGTCGCCGATCTCGATTCGGTCTGGCTGCTCGCGCCGATGATGGTGACCAAAGTCGTGCGCGGACCGAGCCGCGTCGAAGCGACGCTCGGCGACGGACGCACGCTGACGGCGAAGCTCGCGATCTCGGCCGAGGGACGCGGCTCGAAGCTGCGCGCCGATGCCGGCATTCCGGTGACGACGTGGACCTACCCGCAATGGGCGCTGGTCTGCACCGTCGCCCACGAATTTCCGCATAAGGGTGTCGCGCAGGAGCGGTTCCTGCCGACCGGCCCGTTCGCGGTGCTGCCGATGAAGGACGACGCGCTCGGCACCCATCGGTCGTCGATCGTGTGGACCGACCGCGCCGACGTGATCGCTCATCTCGTGTCGCTCGGTGACGACGACTTCAACCGCGAGCTCGCGCTGCGCTTCGGCGATTACCTCGGCGAGACCGCCGCGTTCGGCAAGCGCTGGTCGTATCCGCTCGGGCTGCTGCACGCGGATTCCTACGTCGCCGACCGCCTCGCGCTGGTCGGCGACGCGGCGCACGCGATCCACCCGATGGCGGGGCAGGGACTCAACCTCGGCATCCGCGACGTCGCGGCGCTCGCCGAAGTGCTGGTCGACGCGCACCGGCTCGGCCTCGACATCGGCCACGTCTCGGTGCTCGAGCGCTTCCAGCGCTGGCGGCGGTTCGACAACGTCGCACTCGCCGCGGTGACCGACGGCCTGGAGCGGCTGTTCTCGAACGCGTTCCCGCCGCTCAAGCTCGCGCGCGAGCTGGGACTGGCCGGTACCGGCATGATCCCGCCGCTGCGCCGGTTCTTCATGAACCACTCGATGGGCAATATCGGCGAGCTGCCGCGATTGGCGCGCGGTGAACCCTTATAGGTTCACCGCTCTTCGTAGAAAAGAGCCGCGCTCTGCGCGGCGGGCGAGCCTCTTTAGGCTCGCCGTCTCATTCGTAAGAACCGCGCTTCGCGCGGGGGTGAACCCTTGTAGGTGCGCCGCTTTTCACAAGATCGAGCCGCTCTAGCGATCGACCGCCGCCATCGCCTGCGCGGGATAGCGCGTGCCGGCAGCGGCGCCGCGCGGAACGATGCGGTCGATGCGGGCGAGGTCGTCCTGCGAGAGCGTGACATCGAGCGCGCCGACGTTGTCCTCGAGATACTTTCGCCGCTTCGTGCCCGGGATCGGCACGATGTCGTCGCCTTGCGCGAGAACCCAGGCGAGCGCGAGCTGCGCCGGCGTGCAGCGCTTCTCGCGGGCCATCGCCTCGATCTCACGCACGAGGTCGAGGTTCCTCTGGAAGTTCTCACCCTGAAATCGCGGCGAGGTGCGGCGGTAGTCGTCGGGCGCGAGATCCTCGACGCGCTTGATCTGGCCGGTGAGGAAGCCGCGTCCGAGCGGACTGTACGGCACGAAGCCGATGCCGAGCTCGCGCACCGTGGCGAGGATGCCGTCCTCGGGGTCGCGGCTCCACAGCGAGTACTCGGTCTGCAGCGCCGCGATCGGATGCACCGCGTGGGCGCGTCGGATCGTCTTCACCGCCGCTTCCGAGAGGCCGAGGTAGCGCACCTTGCCCGCGCGCACGAGATCGGCCATCGCGCCGACGGTGTCCTCGATCGGCGTGTCGGGATCGACGCGATGCTGGTAGTAGAGGTCGATCACGTCGACGCCGAGCCGCTTGAGGCTGCCGTCGCACGAGGCGCGGACGTACTCGGGACGGCCATTGACGCCGAGGAACGATCCGTCGGGCCCGCGCACGTTGCCGAACTTCGTCGCGATCACGACCTTGTCGCGGCGATCGCGGACCGCGCGTCCGACCAGCTCCTCGTTGCGCCCGACGCCGTACATGTCGGCGGTGTCGAGGAATGTGACGCCGAGCTCGATCGCGCGGTGGATCGTGGCGATCGCCTCGATCTCGTCACGGCCGCCATAGAAGTCCGACATCCCCATGCAGCCGAGACCCAGGGCCGAGACCTTGAGTCCGCTGCGGCCGAGTTCGCGCTGCTGCATGACGATGCTCCTGTGGGCCTTGAGAGATGAAATGACGCCGCGCCTGGATGGCGCGCTCGTGCAGGCACATAAGCGCGCGCAGGCTGCGGCGTTCCGTGGCTCGGGACTGAAATCCTGCCTGTTGCCACAGTGGCGTCGTCATAGTGGCGCGAGCGTTTCGAGCACCGACAGGTAGTGGCACGCCGCCGCCATCAGCACGAAACCGTGCCAGATCGCGGTGCTGTAGGGCAGGGACTCTCTCAGGTGGAACGGGACGCCCGCGGTGTAGAGAAGGCCGCCGGCGAGGAGAAAGCCGAACGCCGGCAGCGACAGCGCCGGCATCCCGACGATCAGGACCGGAACGCCGACCCAGCCGAGCGCGAGGTAGAGCGGGATGAAGATGCGTTCGTAACGCCGCCGATGCAGGAGCTTGAGGGCGGCACCGGTCAGCGCGCCCACCCACACCGCCGCACACAGGCCGTAGCCGAGCGCGCCGCCGATCGCGACCAGCGCGAACGGCGTGTAGGTCCCGGCGATGAGAAGGAAGATCGCGGCGTGGTCGTACGGCCGAAGCTGCTCTTTCTTTGGGCCCTCGGCGAGCAGGTTGTAGGCGCCGGATAAGGCCAGCGTGAGGACCAGTGAAGCTCCGTAGGCGACCGCAGCGACGGTCGGCAGCGTCTCGCCCCGCGCCATCACCAGAAGCACCAGCAGCGGAACGCCGACGACGGCGCCGGCGATCCCGATCCCATGGATCACCGCGTCGGCCGCCCGTTGCCTTTGCCCGGTGGGGTGCCCGGTGGGGTCCCCCGTGTGGTGGGTCGCGGCGGCTTGGCGCGCGGCGGCATGCGCCGTCACGGCGCCCTCTACCGGCTGAGGCCGGCTTTGGCGAGCGCCGACTCGTAGTCGCGCCACAGCGTGTCCTGCTGGGACCCGAGTTCATGCAGGTAGCGCCAGGAGAAGATGCCGGTGTCGTGGCCGTCGTCGAAGCGGATCAGGATCGCGTAGTTGCCCACCGCCTCGATGCCGGCGATCCCGACCGACTTCTTGCCCGAGACCAGGATGCGCTGGTCGGGTCCGTGGCCCTGGACCTCGGCCGACGGGCTGTTGACGCGGAGGAACTCGGCCGAGAACGCAAATCGCACGCCGCCCGGGTAGACGACCACCAGCCGCGAGCGGTCGCGCGAGACACGGATCTCCTCGGGAACGAGGGCCGGATCGCCGGCCTCGGCGTGAGGAGCGGGTTGGGAGCGGGCGGAGTGGGGCATCGCGGATGCGTCCTGTGTTGGCCGGTCGGCGTCGGGATCGGCGGTCACCGGTCCCGGCCGCTCGACCGAGCGCGGTCGGTCGAATGGGTTTGCGAGTTTCGTGCCGTTGTCCGGCGCGGGATCCGCGGCTCGCTGGCCTTCGTCGCGCGCGAGCCGCCAGGCCTCGCGCAGCCTAGCTATTACGCCGTTCGTGGGGCCCGAGTTCCCGGGCCTCGTCGACCAGCATGATCGGAATGCCGTCGCGGATCGGGTACGCGAGGCCGGCCTTGTCGCTGATCAGTTCCTGGCGTGCCTCGTCGTAGCGCAGCGACGACTTGGTCAGCGGGCAGACGAGGATTTCCAGGAGCTTGGGGTCGACCGCGCGGTGCTCGGGCGTCTCCGCCGATTTTTCAGACGTTGCGGGGGTCGCGGGCGGCGGCGCCTGGAGGTCGTCGGGCATGTCGGTCATGGTGCCTCCCTTTTACTCACTTACGTGTCGGGCAACGCTAGTGGCGCGTCGCCTCGCCGTCGCCGAGCGGTTCGTTGGCGCCCATCGCGAACAGCGTCTCGAGAAGTTTCGCGCGCGCGGCGAGGTCGGACGCCTCGAGCAACGCCTGCTTCTCCTCGGGCGTGAACGGACACCCCATGCTGAGCGCGGTGACGAGCTCGCGGTCGCCGAGCTTGCGCAGCGCCTCGCCGTTGATGCTCATGTTGCGCCCGCGGAAGTACGCCTCGGCGGCGGTGGCGATGCCGGTGCGCGAGATCGGCGCACGATCGCTGCCGCGGTCTTCCATGTCGGCGCGGTACGGCGACCAGTCGACCTCGAACCGGCGGAATCCGTCGTGGAGCGGCAGCTCCGATTTCGTGCGGAAGCGGCACAGGCCGTCGAGGGTGATGAGATAGCGGCCGTCGTCGGTCTCGGCGAAGCTGATCAGCCGCCCGGCGCAGCCGACCTGGAACAGCTCGGGGCCGTTCGGGCCGTCGGCGTGGCCGGTCGGCTGGATCATGCCGATGAGGCGGAACGGATCGGCGAGCGCGGCGCGCGTCATCGCAAGATAGCGCCGCTCGAAGATGTTGAGCGGCATCTTGCCGCTGGGCAGCAGCAGGACGCCCGCGAGCGGAAACACCGGGATCGTGCCGGGCAGCGAGTCGAAGGCGGGCGTGAACGGGTTTTCGGACATGAGTCGAGCCTACCGCCCGCCCCGCCTTACGAGAAGAGGTCTTACGAGAAGAGGATCGAGCTGAGCCTGCGGCGGCCGCCGACGGTGAGCTCGTGGGTGGCCCCGAGCGCCTCGAAGATCTTGAGAAGCTGGGCCCGCGCCGCGCCCTCGTTCCAGTTGCGGTCGCGCCGGATGATCTCCAGGAGCTCGTCGATCGCCGCATGGGGCGCGCCCGCCGCGTAGTGGGCGAGGGCGAGGTCGAACCGCGCCTGGTGGTTCTTCGGGTCGTTCGCCACCTGCTCGGCGAGCTGGCTGAGATTGCCCGCGGCGGCGGCGCCCGCGTCGGCGAGCTCGAGCGCGCTCTTCACCGCGGCGAGCGGCGCCGCGTTCTTGATCGCCTCGGGAGCGTTCGACAGGATCTCGCGCGCGTTGTCCTTGTCGCCGGCGGCGAGATACGACTTGGCGAGACCCGCGTAGGCGTCGGCGTTCTCGGGATCGGCCTCGAGCACCTGCGAGAACAGCGCGGCGGCGTCCTCGGTCTGGTTCTGCTCGAGGAGCTGCTGGGCCTCGGCGAGGACTTCCTTCGCCGCTTCGGCGGCCGGAGCGGTGCCGCCGAGCGCCGCGACGAACTGGCGCACCTGCGATTCGGGAAGCGCGCCCATGAAGCCGTCGACCGGGCGACCGCCCTTGAAGGCGTAGACCGCCGGGATCGACTGGATGCGCATCTGAGCGGCGAGCTGCTGGTTCTCGTCGACGTTGATCTTGACCAGCCGCACCGCGCCCTTGGCCTCGTTGACCACCTTCTCGAGCGCCGGACCGAGCTGCTTGCATGGCCCGCACCACGGCGCCCAGAAATCGACGATCACCGGCGTCTGCATCGACGCCTCGATGACGTCGGCCATGAAGGTCGCGGTCGAGGAATCCTTGATCCACGCGGACGATGCCGCGCCGTCGGTGGCGGCGCCGGCGGCGCCCGTGTTCGCAGCCCCGAGGATGGGTTCCATGAGCGTCTGGTCCTGACTGTCTGACTGGCCGAAGGCGGGGCCGCGGAGGCGGCCGCCAGGGCGGGCGAGCGCCCGCGCTGGATATGTGGCCCTTTTCCCGGCGCCCCGCAACCCCAGCCCCGCCGAAGCGGGGCGGTGGCGGCGGGCGGCCGGGAAACCGTGGAAAAGCCGGGGCTTGGCGTCCGATCGGCAGCGAGAATGGCCGCCCGGCGGGCTTGCAAAGCGGGCGTGTTCCACTATTATCCGCCCCCTCTCGCGGGGCCGTCCGGCCCCGTCACCCGGTGCGGGCGTAGCTCAGGGGTAGAGCACAACCTTGCCAAGGTTGGGGTCGAGGGTTCGAATCCCTTCGCCCGCTCCATTCTCTCAATCCGAAGACGACACGGTCTGAAGCCGCGGTGCGCCGAGCGCGTCAGTGCCTGCTGACGGCAACGTCTGCGTGATCCGGCAGCACCAGCGTCGCCACCAGCCCCGGATCGTTGTCCCTGAGCTCGAGGCGACCGCCGTGGAGCCGCGCGACCGCGGCGACGAGGCTGAGCCCGAGGCCGACGCCGGGTGTGCCGCGGCTCGCGTCGCCGCGATAGAAGCGTTCGACTGCGCGCTCGCGGTCGGCGGCGGCGATGCCGGGGCCTGAGTCGGCGACGGCGATCGCGCACGCGCCGTCCATCCGCGTCGCCGTCATCTTTATATGTCCGCCCGCCGGCGTGTACTTGATCGCGTTGTCGACGAGATTGCCGACTGCCTGCGCGATCAGGAAGCGATCGCCCCGGATCGTCAGCGGTTGCGCGTCCGCCTCCAGCATCTGCTTCTTGTCCTCGGCGATGGGCGCGTACAGCTCGGCGACCTGCGACACCAGCGCCGCTAAATCCACGTCGCCGAAGGCAGCGCGCTGCACGCCGGAGTCGAGCTCCGCGAGGCGCAGCAGCGCGTTGAAGATGCCGATCAGGCGGTCGATGTCGGCGACCGCCTCGGTCAGCTCGCCCGCCGTCGTGTCGGAGACGTGCTCCTGGCGCAGCAGGCCTTCGAGCCGCGTGCGCAGCTCGGCCAACGGAGTGCGCAGGTCGTGGGCGATGGCGTTCGAGGTGTTCCGGACGCCATCCACCAGAATCTCGATCTGCGCCAGCATGTCGTTGATGGTCCGCGTCAGCCGGTCGAGCTCGTCGCTCGAGTCGCGCGACGGGATCCGCTGCGACAGATCGCCGCGGACGATGGCGCGCGTCGCCGCGTCGATCGCCTGGATGCGGCGCAGCACGGAGCGCCGCACGAGGAAGCCGCCGAGCAGCGCCAGCAGGATCGCGATCGCGCCGGCCCAGGCGAGCGCGCGGACAATCAATTCGCGGATCACCACCCGATCCTGCACGTCGCGGCCGACGAGGAGATGGAAGTGGTTGGGCAGGTCGACGCTGAGCACGCGCGTCGCGTAGACCTTGTCGCCGCGCACGAGATTGACCCGGTACCAGCCGGGCGTGCGCGGGACTTCGAGCGGCCACGCGTCGACGTTGCCGGCGATCGGGCTCAGGCCCGGGTCGGTGAGCAGATAGACGGTGTGCTCGTCGGCGGTGCGGGTGATGCGCTCGTTGATGGTCGCGATGGCGCCGGGCAGACCGAAGTCGCGCAGGCGGTCGCCGATGGCGCGCGTGTCGGCGACGATCACGGCATCGACCTCGCGGTCGAGATAGCCGGTGGTCTGCCACCACAGCACGCCGACGAGGATCAGCGACGACAGGATGAACAGCGCGGCGTAGCCGAGCGCCAGCCTGAGCGACGTCGAGGGCAGCAGCCGGTTCATTCGCCGAGCCGGTAGCCGACGCCGCGCACGGTGTGGAGGAGCGTGCGGTCGAAGCCCGAATCGATCTTCTGGCGTAGCCGGCTCACGTGCACGTCGATGACGTTGGTCTGCGGGTCGAAGTGATAGTCCCACACGTTCTCGATCAGCATCGTCCGGGTCACGACCTTACCCGCGTGGCGCATCAGGTATTCGAGCAGCTTGAACTCGCGCGGCTGCAGCGCGATCGCCTTGCCGTCGCGGGTGACCTTGCGCGCGAGCAGGTCCATGCGGAGATCGCCGACCGCGAGCGTGGTCTCGGCGTCGCTGCCCTGCGACCGCCGCACCAGGGCGTCGAGGCGCGCGGCGAGCTCGCCGAACGCGAACGGCTTGGCGAGATAGTCGTCGCCGCCCGCGCGCAGCCCGCGGATGCGCTCGTCGACGTCGGACAGCGCGCTCAGGATCAGGATCGGCGTCCTGTTGCCGGTCTTGCGCAGCGATTCGATGATCGCGAGCCCGTCGATCCCGCCCGGCAGCATGCGGTCGAGGATGATGGCGTCGTAGCGCTCGGTCGAGGCGAGGAACAGGCCGTCGCGCCCGTTGCCGGCGTGATCGACCGTGTGGCCGCTCTCCCGCAATCCCTTGCGGACGAACTGCGAGACCTGCTCGTTATCCTCGACGAGAAGCAGTTTCATCGGCGCGAAGGCCGGGGCGGAACGCCGCCCCGGCCCAGATGTCGTGCTTGCGTGGCCTCGGCCTTGCGGCGTCAGCCGTTGGCGAGCTGGAGAGCGAGATAGTACTTGGCCCCGTCGCGCATGACCAGCAACGGCACCGCTTCCTTCTTCGCCTGCTGCGCGTCGTGGATCTTCGACGCCGCCTGATCGGGCGTGGTGACGCTGGCGTTCGCCACGCTCACGATCACGTCGCCGGCGCGGATGCCGCTTTCGGCCGCCGGGCTCCCCGGCGTCACGCGCGACACCACGACGCCCTTGGTGGTCGCGTCGAGGTTGAGCGCGTCGCGTGCCTCGGGCGACAGCGGCGCGAGCGCCATGCCGACCCGCGGACCGTCGGCCTGGTCGCCGTTCGCCGACGCGGTCTGCGACTCCTGCTGCTTCTGGATCGCGACGTTCACGGTGCGCTCGTGACCGTCCCGCCACACCGTCACCGGCACCGACTTGCCCGCGGGCGTGTCGGCGACCGCGACGGCGAGGTCGCGCGGCAACTTGATCGGCTTCTTGTCGTAGGCGGTGATGACGTCGCCCTGCTTGAGCTCCGCCTTTTCCGCCGGCGAGTTCGGCTGCACCTCGTCGATCAGCACGCCGTTCGCATCGTTGCGGCCGATCGCCTTGGCCAGCGCCGGCGTCAGCGGCTGCATCTGCACGCCGAGCCAGCCGCGCGCCACGGAGCCGTGGTCCTTGAGCTGCGCGACGACGGTCTTGGCCTGGTTGGCCGGGATCGCGAAGCCGATGCCGATGTTGCCGCCGTTGGGCGAGAAGATCGCCGTGTCGATGCCGAGCACGTGGCCGGTCTGGTCGAACAGCGGGCCGCCCGAGTTGCCCGGGTTGATCGGCGCGTCGACCTGCAGGAAGTCGTCGTAGGGGCCCGAGTTGATGTTGCGGCCGTGGGCCGAGAGGATGCCGGCGGTCACCGTGCCGCCGAGCCCGAACGGGTTGCCGACGGCGATGACCCAGTCGCCGACGCGCGCCTGGTCGGAATCGCCGAACTCCACGTACGGCAGCGGCTTGCCCGCGTCGATCTTCAACAGCGCGAGATCGGTCTTCTCGTCGTGGCCCTTCAGGGTCGCGGGATACGTCGTGCCGTCGTCGAGCGTGACGGTGATCTTGCTCGCCTTCCCGGCAACGTGGTTGTTGGTGACGATGTAGCCCGCGGGGTCGATGAGGAATCCCGAGCCCAGCGCGTGCTGCGGCGCCTGCTGTTGCTGCTGGAACTGGCGGAACAGCTCGGCGAACGGCGAGCCGGGCGGGAACTGCGGCATCTCGCCGGACCCGTCGCTCGAACGCTCCACCTTCTCGGTCGTCGAGACGTTGACGACGGCGTGCTTCACCCGGTCGACGAGATTGGCGAAGCCTGGCTGCGTCGCCTGGTTGGGGGCGGTGATCGGAGCGGTGGTGGGCGGCGTGTCGGCGTGGCCGATGGCATAGCCGCCGCCGACCAGCGCGGTGGACATGAGAAGCGCGGCGAGCGCGCCGCGGACGCGGGTCTTCTTGGATGACGGCATGGACGGACTCCTGTGACCGGGAAGATGGGGCGGGCGCCCAAGGGCCTGCCCGCGGTTCGATGTCGGAGGCGATGATGCCGCCCGTCGCCTCGCTGCCGGCTGAACGGACCATTACAAATCCGTAAGGTTGTCCGTAAGGTTGGGGCCGTTCACCGCCAAAGCGAACCGTCGCCGCACCGGGCGCGAACCCGAGCCGAACTTTTCTGTCGCGGAGCCGTTCACCCTCCAGCCGCAATTGGGCCGGCCGCGAACAGGCCGGCCGCAACACGGGAGGGACAACAATGAACAGCATCATCTACCTCGTGGGTCTCATCGTCGTCGTGCTCGCGATCCTGTCGTTCGTCGGCCTCCGCTGACGCCGGATCGCGCTTCCGCAACCGATTTCGCCGGCGCGCCACCGACGCGACGGCCCGCAACTCGAGGAAACACTGCCATGGCCACCCGTCCCCAGGCCGCGACCGTCGCGGCCATCGCCGAAGCCGAGCCGCATTCGTACGTCGACTGGTGCGCCGTGTTCGCCGGCACCGTCGTCGCCGCCGCGATCTCGCTCGTGCTGCTGACCTTCGGCACCGCCATCGGCCTGTCGATGGTCTCGCCCTACGCGGGCGAGGGCGCATCGAAGGTCACCTGGGCCATCGCGCTCGGCCTGTGGACGCTGTGGGTGGTGATCTCGAGCAATCTCGCCGGCGGTTACGTCGCCGGACGGATGCGCCGCCGCGTCGGTGATGCGACCGAGGCCGAATCCGACGTTCGCGACGGCATGCACGGGCTCACGGTGTGGGGCTTGGGCGTGCTGATCGCGGCACTGTTCGCGCTGGTCGGCGCGACCGGCGTGATCAGCGGCGCGGGCAAGGCGGCGGGCGCCGCGGCGTCGTCGTCGGCCAGCGATCAGGCGCGCACCGACCCGATGGGAACCGCGGTCGACACGATGTTCCGCAGCGACGATCCGGCACGCGTCGGCGACACCGAGGCGGCGAAGAAGGAGGTCGCGCGCATCCTCGCCCAGGGCACCGCCGGCAGGCCGGTCCCCGACGACGACAAGGCGTACGTCGCGCGGCTGGTGTCGGCCCGCACCGGGCTGTCCCAGGACGAGGCGACCCGGCGCGTCGACGACGCGCTGGCCAAGGCGCGCCGCGCCGTGGATGTCGCCCGCAAGACCGGGATCATCACCGGTTTCCTGATCGCCGCCGCACTCGCCGCGGCCGCGGCCGGGGCGTGGTTCGCCGCCGTAACGGGCGGCCGCCATCGCGACCAGGGCACGGGCATCGGCAACTTCCCGTGGCACTGACGGCGCTGAGGTACCGGGCGCTGACGAAACGCTGCTGAGAATGGGGATGAGGGGCTGACGTCGCGTCACCGCCACGCGGACGCGATTCGCAACCTACGGAGCAACACGCATGCCGGCAGTAATCATGTGGCTGATGGGCGTACCGCTGATCGTCATCATCCTCCTCTACATGATCTTCTAGGAGGATCGTCTAGACTCGTCGCCGCCCGCGCGGTGCTCGATCTCGGCGTTGATCTTTGCGCCGAGCACGATCGCGAACACCGAGGCGTAGAGCCAGAGCATCATCAGCGCCACGCCCGCGAGCGACCCGTACACGCGCGCGTAGGACGCGAAGTGCGCGGCGTAGAACGAGACCATGGCGGACGCGAGCAGCCACACGGCGACCGCCGCCGCGGCACCCCAGCTCACCCACCGCCATTCGGGGATATGGCGCGACGGCGCGAAGCGGTAGGCGAGCGCCACCGCGAACCCGAACAGCGCGACCAGCGCCGGCCAGCGCGCGGCGATGAGCGCGCCATGGGTCCACGGCCCGAGGCCGAGGCGCGCCACCGCGATCGGCCCGATCACCAGCAGCGCGAGCGACGCCAGAATCACCAGGATCGCGACGATGGCGGTGGCCGCCACCACCGCGCCATAGCGAAGCGCACCGCGCGCCTCCCGCTCGCCGTAGGCCGCGTTCAGCGCCGTGATCGTCGACGCCGCCGCACCCATCGCGCTCCACAGCGCGACGCCGAGGCTGAGAGCGAAGCTGACGAACAGCGTGCCGCGCGGCTGGCCGACCAGGAAGTGGAACTGGCCCGCGATCATGTCGAACGCCTGCGGACCCATGTGGCCCTTGAGCAGCGCGAGCCTGCGCTCCACTGCCGCCTCGTCGAAGGCGAGCCCGCAGAACGCGACCGCGGCGCTCAGCGCCGAGGGGATCGTGAGGAAGGAATAGAACGCGGTTGCCGCGGACAGCGGCACGAGCGCGCCCTCCGTGATGCCGCGGCGCACCCGCACGACGGTGGCGCGCCACCCCGTGTCGGGCGTCGCGGCTCTCTCCGCTCCGTCCGCGGCCCGATCCGGCACGGCGCCGCTCGCGGACTCAGGCGGCGCTCTTGCGCGCCGCGCCGTCATGGGTCTGCGCGAGGCGTCGCTCGAGGAACGCCAGCACCGCGGCTTCCTCGGCGGTCAGCGCGTACGCGTCGTCGCCGTCGCTGTCCTTGACCGCGAGCGCGCCGGCGAGCGACGCGTCGAGATACGAGCTCACCACCTCGGGGTGGATGTAGCACTTGCGGCAGATCGTCACCGTATTGCCGAGCTGCTGCGCGACCTGCTCGATCGCGCCCTTGAGCAGCCGCTTGGCCTTGGCCGCGCTGTCGAACGGCTCGAGCGCCACCAGCGCCATCGCCGCGAGCACCGTCCCCGACCAGGTGCGGAAGTCCTTGGCCGAGATGTCCGCACCCGAGATCTCGCGCAGGTACGCGTTCACGTCCTGCGACGTCACCGGGTGCAACTCGCCCGCATCGTCGACGTACTGGAACAGCCGCTGGCCCGGCAGGTGCTGGCAGGCGCGCACGATGCGGGCGATGCGCCGGTCGCGGAAGCGGAGCTTCCAGACCTTCCCGCTCTTGCCCTTGAACGCGAAACGCAGCTCGCCGCCGTTGACGTCGGCGTGCTGGTTGCGGAGCGTCGTCAGGCCGTAGCTCTTGTTGCTCTTCGCGTACTCGCCGTTGCCGACGCGGATCAGCGTGTTCTCGAGCAGGTAGACGACGGTCGCCAGCACCTTCTCGCGGCACAGCGTGCGGCGCGCCATGTCCTCGGCGACGCGAGCGCGGATCGCCGGCAGCGCGCGCGCGAACTCGATCATGTGCTCGTACTTGTCGGCGTCGCGCACCTCGCGCCAGCGCGGGTGATAGCGGTACTGCTTGCGCCCCTTCGCGTCACGACCTGTGGCCTGGATGTGGCCGTTCTCGTCGAGACAGATCCACACATCGGTCCACGCCGGCGGGATCGCGAGCGAGCGGATGCGCACGAGCTCGCCCTTGTCCTTGAGCGTCGACCCGTCGGGCAGGCGGTAGCTGAAGCCCTCGCCCGCGCCCACGCGCCGGATGCCGGGGTCCTCGTCGCTGACGTAGACGAGGCCCGCGCACGCCGCAGCCTGAACGTTGGCGTCGATGTCGCCGGCGCCGTCGTCAACGGCGGCGCGGCGGGTCACGCGCGGAGAGATGGATTTGCTCATGGTCGGGTAACCGCCGCGTTGCCGGTTCGGTTCCGTGCGGCGAAGCCCGCGTGAACGCGCGAGCGGAGGCCCCGCGCGTCAGCGCAGACCTGCGCGTGAGCGCTACCGGAGTCCGAAAAACGACAGGATCGCGAGGACGACGACGACGAGGCCGACGAGATAGATGACGCCGTTCATGGTGCTCCTTTCGCGGTGGCCGGTGCGTGCGGGGATCCGATCGAGCGATCGAGGCGCGCCGACCGATCCGCGCTCCACCTGGTCCGCCCAGTTGGGACGTGCCCAGTTGGGATGTGAAGGGGACAACGGGCCCGCACCGGAAAAGTTCGGGTCGGCTCAGGGCAGCGCCGTGACGACGGCGGGCCATCCGAAGGCATCGCCGTCGCCGGCACCGAAGCCGGCCACACGGCATGACACGGGCCCCAGCGGCCGCACGTGTCCGGCGGATCGCGCGGTAAGGTGCCGACGCCGTGCAACGCGAAACGGCGTCGGCCGCTACGACTTGTGCGTCTCTCGCCCATGGCCCGTCGAGTGGGCGCGCGGATCGGGCCGGAACGGCCCTGCGCGAGGCGAGGTCGGGTTGCGTTGCGTCGTGCGCGCTCCCTTCGTCTTCACGCACATAACGCGAGACCCGCGCGTTCGCTCCCGCGAGATGGCGGTTCTCCTCACCCCGACGCTCTCCCCGCCGGGCGGGGAGAGGGAGACTTGCCATCGCGCCCGGACTCGCGCGTCAAATCAGAAACTCTCCCCAGCGGGGAGAGCGGGTGAGGGCAGAGCGACTGTGAGCGCGACAGCGAGCAGCGGCGTGTACGGTCCGCACAAATAAAAACCCTCTCCCCAACGGGGAGAGGGCAGGGTGAGGGGGACTTCGGAGAATGAGATCGACGAAGAGAGCGCGCGGCGGACCGCACCACTCCGCGCTACGCGTGCTCCCGCGTCCGCGCCGCCGCCGGCGCCTCGGCCTCGGCGCTCTCGCGCGTCTTCGCCTTCTTGCCGAACAGCGTCTTGGCGAGCGTGCGCTTGTAGGTGCCGATGAGCTGCGCCTCGCCGCAGACGTGGCGGCGCGCGTTGCGCCACAGCCGGTCGGCGGTGGCGTCGGGCGACAACTTGAGCTGCGGCACGGCGAGCGCGATCAGCCGGAAATGATAGTGGTGGACGCCGTGCAGCGGCGGCGGCATCGGCCCGTCGTAGTGGTCGTTGCCGAACGAGTTGACGCCCTCGCGCAGCGGCACCGACTCGGCGCCGTCGGGCAGGCCCTCGGGCAGCGCGCGCCAGTCGCCGGGGATGTCGTAGACCACCCAGTGGCGGAACACCGTGAACGGCGCGTCGGGGTCCTCGACGATCAGCGCGAAGCTCTTCACCCGCGCGGGCGGGTTCTCCCAGGCGAGCGGCGGCGACACGTTGTCGCCATCGCGGGCGTGGCGCGCAGGGATCGCCTCGCCGTTGGCGAACGCGTCGGAGTAGAGGGTGAAGCGGGCCATGGAATCCTCCGCGGCGGTTGCGGGGTGGTCGTGGCGTGCACGGTCGAGCGGGTGCGGACCGGGCAGGCGTACCACGGGAGAGCCGCACCCGAGCCGTCGCGCGCCGGCGAAAACGGCGCAAGTCCGCGAGCGCAGCGAGCCGCGGCGCGGTCCCGGCGCACTCAAGGAGGCTAACTGAGGAGGGGAGAGGAGGTTCCGGGGGAGTTTTCCCGCCTAGGCGACTGCTTTGTAGAGCTCGAACCTTCTCGCAAGGCGGTCCCTATCGGGGAGGTCCTCGTCACGTTTGGGGTGCCGCAGACATTGGCCATTTAGGCTTTTTAGCGCTTCGAGCATCGGCCCGTCCCGCTGCTCCAAAAGCAGGCCAGAAACGTGAACACGGTAGTCGGGATCGATGCCGATCAAATGAGAATCGAATGCAGCGTGATGAATTTTGGACAAGGGCAAGCCGTTGCGAACGATAGGCTGACCAAATTGTTCGTCCGAATCCTGAACGATATGCGCGGCGTCGAGCAGGCGCGGTTCCGGAAGGCCCGATAGTGCACAGCGACCGCTGTAGGCGGCGATTACAGCCTGCCTGAACGAATCTTGATGAAGGCGCTGCTTTACTGTCCGCAGAGCGTATCTCCGCTCGAGCGCAGATTGCGGCGGCGCAATGACCTTCGAGTCCACATCACCGAAAGCAATTCGAACCTTCAAAGCGTACGCATCCCAATCCACGACGAACGTCGGCACAAGCGCGCGATAGCATCCCGGGGAAACGCCCAGGAAATAGATCACTGGGATGTCGTGCTCGCAGGCCTCTCGCAGCCAGACGTTGTCCGCAGCGGCGGGATTATCGCCCATGAATGCGTAGTCGACGGTCTCTTCACCGCTGAAGATCTGTTGATGAACGGTGAGCTGATCGTCGTACCACACGCGGCGGCCTCGCCGCGGGAAGACGGTTCGGATGGACAGTAGGAACCGCATTTCCTTGGGCTTAAAGATTCCGCGTTGCGGATTGATCAACGGAACCCGCTGTCCGTTGAAATAGAAGCCTGCGCGGAGATCGCTCTCCGTTAAGAGAGACTGGATTTGGTTGAGATGCCGCACGTGTTCGAAGGCGGAAGCCCTGATAGCAGCATCATCCCCCACATACCGCACGCTATTCCCCGCCCTGTATTCTCGGTTCTTGCTTTTAGGCGCGTTGCGCTCACAGGCAGTGTAGGGGGCTCTCGCAAATGTGTCGACGCTCACCAATAAGGACTGCTGCCCCACACCGCTTTTGCATCCTCACTCCCTGAATAACCCCAGCCTCTTCACCCGCTCCGTCATCTCTCGCATCTGCCGCTCCTCCGCCTCCTCCTTGCGGCGGATTTCGTGGGCGCGGCGGGCGCGCTCGCGCCGGCGGTCGGCGTCGCGCGCGTTGGTCGCCGCCTGCGCCGCCTTGCGGGCGGCGATGCGCGCGTCGTGGTCGATGCGCCACCGTCGCGCCGCGACCCGCAGGCGCGCGGCGCTGAGATCGTCGGTCGGCTCGTCGGCGATCGCCACCGTCTCGTCCATCATCGTCTCGCGCTGGCTGCGGCGGATGCGCTTGTACTCGGCGTGGAAGCCGTCGTCCTCGGCGAGCCAGCGCTGCAACGTCCCGAGCGTCGGCGCGTTCGGCTCGCGCGCGATCGCGCGCAGGCTGAGGCCCTCCCACAACAACGCGTACACGCGTTCGAGGATGAGCTCGCGGCGCTCGTCGTCACGGCCCACCTCCTCGTGCGCGGTTGGCTGCGCGCTGTCGGCGGCATTCGCGCTCGCATCGCTGTCCGCGCAGGCGTGCGCGGGCGCGGTGATCTCGTTCGTGTCCATCGTCTCCTCTCCAAATAAAAAAGCCGCCCGGAGGGCGGCGATCATGCTCCGCCGAGGCTGCCGTTTTCCGGAAACGTCGGCAAGGGGTCGCGTGGAGGCTGTGGAGAAACGAGAGCGGGCGGTGAGGCGCTCATGTAAACACCGCGTCATGCCCGGCCTTGTGCCTCGTTTCTGTCGTCATTCCCGCGCAAGCGGGAATCCAGAGCCACGGAACTCGGAGTGGCGGCCCTGGACCCCCAACTACGGACGGGTTGCACCCCGTCCGTTTTTACAAAAGAGGGGCGCGGGGGTGACGAAAGGAGACATTGAGTCTCCTCGCCGCCCCGCGTTTCTCCACAGCCGCCGCGCACGCTGCCTTAATCTCTCCACAGCCCCCTTGTGCCGGATTTTGCGCGCGCGCAGATTGATCCGCGTCGCTTCGTGCGGTCCGTCGACTGCAGCGATTGGCCCACGGAGCGACACCGCAACCGGAAAGGAGGTGTCGAATGAATCAATATCGGAAGACGA
>JBLNCI010000040.1:0-121134 GCA_050260515.1 Gemmatimonas sp. | reverse complement strand
GCCGTGCTCTTTCTCATGCGGCCGGAGAGGGCGGGCGTCGGCCGACGCGAGACCGCGCGATTGGTCATCGTTCGATTCCGCTTCATCCGACACCTCCTTTCCGGCTGGGGTGTCGCTCCGGTTCCTCTGTTCCGGACCAGTGGGCCGGAGCGACGCGATCAATCTGCGCGCACGCGAAAACCGGCACAAGGGGGCTGTGGAAAGTCTGGGCCGGTTCGGAGAAGGGCTGTGGAAAGTCGGCGAGAGGCGAAGCGATTCAACATCGGCGGCCTGCTCCGCCGCGCGGCGACGACCGGCCTATCGCGCGTAGCGCCGGAACGGCGCCATCAGTTGCCCGCCGAAGGTGCGCGGCATCGGGTCGGCAATTCCCGGATCGGCCGGCGGACGCCCGGCCGGACGCAGGAACGTACCGAGCGCGAGATCGAACAGCATCAGGTTCTCGCCGTAGTTGGCGTTGCCGATGCGCGGATCGCGCGAGTGATGCCAACGATGGAGCTCCGGCGTGTTGAAGACATAACTGAGCGCGCCGAATTTCATCCGCACGTTGCAGTGCGTCAGCATGCCGACGAACGCGGTGAACGCCGCCACCCACACGAAGACGTCCGAGGGCGCGCCGGCCGCGAACAGAAGGGGCTGACTGAGCACGATGCTGACGGCGGTGTCGCCGACGTGGAATCGGCCGGTGTTGAAGAACCATAACCGCGGGGCGCTGTGGTGCACGGCGTGGAAGCGCCACAGCAGCCCCCACTCGTGCCCGATGCGGTGCGCGGCGTAGAGGCCGATCTCGGCGATCACGAGGCCGAGCGCCGCCTGCAGCGCCATCGGCCACGCCGACGGCCACACACCGCTTCCCGCCGCGGCCACCGCCTCGGGAATGCCGGCGGCGACGGCGGTCACGACGATGAGCTGCGTCGCGCCCTTGTTGAGCAGCGTGTGGGCGAGGTCGGCCGGCATCTGGCCGTCGTTCTTCAGCCAGCGTCGCTCGTGCGGACGGACGCGTTCGAGCGCGAACAGCGCGACCGCGAGCAAGCCATAGCTGACGTTGAAACCCGTGGCCGGATAGCCGCGCGCAATGCCGATGCCGGTGCCGGTCAGGCAGCCGACGAGGAGCGCCGGCCACAGCAGGTACTCGAGACATAGCTCGAGCGGACGGGAAGAGGCCGCCACGGCTGCGGCTGAGGGAACAACATCGTCGGGCATCGCAGCGAAGCTACGCCGATGCCCCTTCCGGGATCAACTCGCCCGCGTTCGCCTTGCGGATCAGCGCCACCATCTCGGGAATCCCGTAGACGGCGATGAACGAGCCCATGCGCGGGCCCTGCGGCTGCCCGAGCAGCACCTCGTAGAGCGCCTGGAACCACGCCTTGAGCTCGGGGAACGTGTGGCGCTTGCCGACCTCGTAGACCTGGGTCTGGATCTCCTCGGCCGTGGCATCCCCGGGCAGCGACTCGAGGGTCGCCGCGAGGTCGTCGAGCGCGCGCCGCTCGATCTCGGTCGGCGCGCGGAAGCGCCGCGAGGGCTTCACGAAGTCGTTGTAGTAGGCGATCGCGTAGCCGACGAGGCGATCGAGGATCGGCGCGGTCTCGGGCGTCGCGGTCGGCGCGTAGCGGCTGATGAAGCCCCACAGCACCGCCTTGTCCTCGGCCTGGCACACCGACGCGAGATTCAGCAGCACGCCGAAGGTGAGATGCGCCTCGGGCTGCGGCGGGTTGCCGGAATGGATGTGCCACACCGGATTCTGCAGCCGCTTCGGCCCGTCCTCCGCCGCGAACTTCTCGAGGAAGGTCAGGTAGTCGTCGACGTGCCGCGGGATCACGTCGAAGTAGAGCCGCTTCGCGCTCTTCGGCGAGTTGTACATGAAGAGGGCCAGACTCTCCGGCGGCGCGTAGCGCAGCCACTCCTCGACCGACAGGCCGTTGCCCTTCGACTTCGAGATCTTCTCGCCCTTTTCGTCGAGGAACAGCTCGTAGGTGAAGCCCTCCGGCGGACGGCCGCCGAGGATCTTGCAGATCCTGGTCGCGAGCTTCACCGAATCGATCAGGTCCTTGCCCGACATCTCGTAGTCGACCTCGAACGCGGTCCAGCGCATCGCCCAGTCGGGCTTCCACTGGAGCTTGCATGCGCCGCCGAGGATCGAGGTCGTGTATTCCCTGCCGGTGTCGGGGTCGTCCCAGGTGATGGTCGCGGCGGCGACGTCGCGGCGCTTGAGCGGCACCTGCATGACGACGCCGGTCTCGGGATGCACGGGCAGGAACGGCGAGTAGGTCGCGCGCCGCTCGGGCCCGAGCGACGGCAGCATGACGCCCATCACCTCGTCGTAGTGCGCGAGCACCTTCTTCAGGGTCTCGTCGAAGCGGCCCGCCTTGTAGCACTCGGTCGCGCTGCGGAACTCGTACTCGAATCCGAACGTGTCGAGGAACGACCGTAGCCGCGCGTTGTTGTGCTGGCCGAACGACGGATGGGTGCCGAACGGGTCGGGGATCGAGGTCAGCGGCTTGCCGAGGTGCGGCGCGATGATCTCCTTGTTCGGGACGTTGTCGGGCACGCGCCGAAGCCCGTCCATGTCGTCGGAGAACGCCACCAGCTTGGTCGGGATGTCGGACAGCAGCCGGAAGGCGTTGCGCACCATCGTCGTGCGCGCGACCTCGCCGAAGGTGCCGATGTGCGGCAGGCCCGAGGGGCCGTAGCCGGTCTCGAACAGCACGTAGCCCTTGGCCGGCGTCTTGCCGCCGACGCGCGCCAGCACGCGGCGCGCCTCCTCGAACGGCCAGGCATTGCACTTCTCGGCGAGGGCGCGGAGTTCGGCGGGAACGGGGGAAATCACGGCATTTTCCGGCGGTTTCGAAGGACCGCCGAAGCTAGGGCCGCAGGGGCCTCGCGTCAACGGGGCGCGGCCAGAGCGCGAGCCGAGCGGCATCACCCGACGCGCCGCCAAGCTCCCAAACGCAAATGGGCGGGCCATTGGCCCGCCCATCGCGTCGCACGGACGGATCCGCCGCTTATTGCGTCGTCAGTTGCTTGGCGCGGTCGATCGCCGCCGGCGGGAAGCTCAGGATGCGCTCGACCATGCTCGCGATCTCCTCGCCGGACATCGGCTCGATCTCGACGTTGAGCTTGGTCGCCTCGGCGACGAACGCGGGATCGGTCATCGTCTCCATGAACGCCGCGCGCAGCGCCTTGAGGCGGTCGGCCGGAAGCGCCGGCGGCGCGATCAGCGGCCAGGCCGCCGCCTGCGGCGCGAAGATCAGCTCCAGCGCCTGACGGTCGAGGTCGGACTTGGCGTAGTCCATGATGAACGGCGTGTCCGGCAGGTCGGGCGCCTTCTTCATCCCCATCTGGAGCAGGATGTTGATCTTCTTCTGCTCGAGCCAGTCGCGCGACCGCACTTTCACGCTGCCCCACGACCAGCCGAAGCGGCCGTCGACCTCGCCCTTCTCCATCGCCATCGTCACGTCGTTGCCGCCGGGATAGCCGGTGACGATCTTGATCTTCGCCGGCGTGAGCTTCTTCGTGAGCAGCGGGAACCGCGCGGTGTCGTCGGTCTGGCCGGTCGAGCCGACCGTGATCTCGTGGGTGAAAAGATCCTCGAAGGTCTTCACCGGCGAGGTGTGCCAGGTCACCGCCACCGACACCTCGGACGACGTGCTGCCGATCGGATTGAACCTGGTCGGGTCGTACTTCTCGGCGATGGGGTTGAAGATCGGATCGATCGCGTAGCTGCGGGCAACGACGCCGAGCGCGGTGCCGTCCTTGGGCGACACGTTGTAGAGCGTGAGGATCGCCCGGATGCTGCCCGAGGCCGGCATGTTCTGCGGGATCATCGCCGGGTTGCCGGGGATGTGATGGCCCATGTGGCGCGACAGCAGGCGCGCGGTGATGTCGTAGAGGCCGCCCGGCGAGTAGCCGATGACGACCTGGATCTGCTTGCCCTTGTAGAAGCTCTCGACCGACTGCGCGCGCACGTCGCTGCCCGCCGCCGTCACCGCCGCTGCCGCCGCGACGCCCACCCAGAGTTTCCGCGCCAAGCCGGTTTTCATCTTCGCTGCCTCCGCTGATTGGGCGGCCGACGGGCCGCCCGACACGCCGACGGGAACCGCATGCCTCAGACGCAAGAAGCGCGTGCGTCGCGAAGTCGTCGCGCCGCACGCGTTCGAACACTTCCTGCTTGTCCGGGCCTTTGGCTCCCTGCCGGCCTCCCCGAAATCTCGTTCCGCCGCAGCGCGGCGGTGCCATGAAGGAATAGGCGAAAATCGTGGACGACGGAACCGGCCAAACGGTAAGAATACTGTTGAATTTCGCTGAACAATTTGCCGGCGCGGAATGGAACGCTTCAAGACGATGGAGAGCTTCGTGCGCGTCGTCCGCGCGAAGAGCTTCTCGACCGCGGCGCGCGAGCTCGGCCTGTCGCGCGCGCTGGTCACCAAGCACGTCCAGGCGCTCGAGGAGCATCTCGGCGCGCGGCTCCTCAACCGCACCACGCGGACACTCAACCTCACCGAGATCGGCGCCGAGTACTACGACTTCTGCCGCCGCATCCTCGGCGAGATCGAGGACGAGGAGCGCAGCCTGCGCGACCTGCAGAAGGAGCCGCGCGGCACGCTGCGGGTCCTCTCGCCCAAGTCGTTCGCCAACCTCCACATGTGCGACGCGGTGGCCGCGTTCGCCCACCGCTACCCCGACATCCGCGTCAACTTCGTGCTCGACGACTCGTCGCTGCACGCGATCAATCTGGTGACCCAGGGCTTCGACGTCGCGGTGCGGCTGTCGGCGATCGAGGACTCCTCGCTCGTCGCCCGCAAGCTCGCGACCCTCAAGTGGGTGACCTGCGCCTCGCCCGAGTACCTGAAGCGCCACGGCACGCCGACGACGCCCAAGGACCTCGCCGACCACAACTGCCTCACCCACATGACGCTCGGCGCCGACCGGCTCTGGCATTTCGAGCACGGCAATAAGGCGGTCGACGTCAAGGTGCAGGGCACGTTCACCGCCAACAGCGTGATCGCCCTGCTGCACGCGGCGTGCGCCGGCATCGGTATCGCGGTGCTGCCGACCTACTGCGCTGCGGAGGCGCTTAGCGCCGGCCGCCTCAAGGCGCTGTTGACCGACTACGCGGTGCCGGAGCGGCCGCTCTACGTCGTCTATCCCTACGGCGCGATGCCGCCCAAGAAAGTCCGGCTGTTCGTCGATTTTCTCGCCGAGCGGTTCCGCGTTCCGCCGTGGGAGGCACGGCGGCCGACCAACGGTCTCGAGAGTGCCAGGCGGAGGTCCCCGAAGGTCGCCTGACAGGGCCCCGCCGACGTCCGTTCAAGTGCAAGGTGAGTGAACCGGCAATCCGCGCGACAAGCGGAGGGCCAGACAGGGAGATCACCATGTCACTTCACCGCGTGAAGCGTCGGTTCGTGAATCACCTGCTCGGCGTCGGCGCGCTCCTGGCCACCCTGATCGCCGCGACGGCCGCCCGCGCCGACGACGTCGCCGCGTTCTACAAGGGCCACAAGCTGACGATGGGCGCGCCGTCGAACGCCGGCGGCAGCTACGACGCCTACACGCGGCTGCTGGCCCGCCACATCGGGCGGTTCGTCCCCGGCGAGCCCGCGACGGTGGTGCAGAACATCGGCGCCGGCGGCGGCATGGTGCTCGCCAACCAGATCTACAACACCGCGCCGAAGGACGGCTCGTTCATCGGCATGGTGCGCGGCACCGCGGTCCAGGAGCACGTCTTCGAGAATCCGCAGGCGAAGTTCGACGGCCGCAAGTTCGAGTGGCTCGGCAACATGAAGTTCGACTACGACACCTGCATTGTGTCGGCGGCGAGCGGCGTGAAGACCATCGCCGACTTCTACACCCGCGAGGTCGTCGTCGGCGCGTCTGGGGTCGGCGCCCAGGCGTATTCGTTCCCGATCGTCTACCGCGAGCTCCTCGGCATGAAGTTCAAGGTGATCGCCGGCTACCCCGGCACGCCCGAGCGCGTGCTCGCCATGGAGCGCGGCGAGATCGCCGGGGCGTGCGGCATCACCACGACCTCGTTCCGCACCGTGGTCGGCTCGGCGGCCTCGGAAGGCAAGGTGATCCTCGTCGCACAGGCGGGCACCCGGAGCGATCCCGCCTATCCGGACGTGCCCAACATCCTCGACGAGGCCAAGACGCCGGAGATCCGCGCCGCCCTCGAGTTCCTGTTCGCGCCGCTGGCGCTCGGCCGTCCGCTGGCCGCGCCCCCGGGCACGCCCAAGGACCGCGTCGCGGCGCTTGCCAAGGCCGTCGTCGACACGATGCGCGACGCCGAGTTCGTCGCCGACGCCGAGCGCGCGTAGATCGACATCGAGGTGTCGGACGCCGCCGAGACGGCGACGATCGTCGACGGGCTCTACAAGGCGCCGAAGGACGTGGTGAAGCGGGTGCAGGCGGCGCTGCAGTCGGCGGGCACGCCGTAGCCGCCGCTCACCTCTAAAATGCGGCGGCGTGCAAGCCGCCGCTCAGCGCCGCTCGACCTTGTTCGGGATCTCGTCCTTCTGGCCGGGGACCGGCGGGAAGTGCGGCTCGAGCGCCGCGGCGCAGCCCTCGATCGCCGGCAGGAGCCGCTCCACCAGCGACGCGTTCGAGGCGCGGAATCGCTCGACGATGCCGGACCACGTCTCGGCCGGCACCCGCGCCTTGATCGCGCGGTCGACCAGCACGACCACCATCCGCTCCGCGACCGACACGTAGAGCAGCATGCCGTTGAGCGACTCGGTCTGCTGCGCCACGAGCGTCGCGAACTCGGCGCGCGCCGCGCGGTGGACGTAGCGTTCCCTGAGCCGCCGCGGCACCAGCGCGACGCCCAGCGTGGTGAAGTGCAGCGCCATGTAGACCAGCGCGAAGGCGACGCCCTCGACCAGCACCACGTCGCCGCCCGTCAATATCGGCCACGCGAGAGCGGCGGCGATACCCGCGGCGAACGCGACCAGCGCCGCCCACAGGAACGGATGCGCGGCATAGTCGTGGCTGCGACGCGCGACCACGACCGCGAGCTCGGCCGCCGTCCGGCGCTCAAGCGCAGCGATCGCCTGCTCGACGCGGCGCTCGTCGTTCTGCGACAGCCGCATCACCATCGTCCCGACGCGCCTCCGCCGCCGAACGAACCCCCGCCACCGCCGCCGAACCCGCCGCCACCGCCTCCACCGAATCCGCCGCCGCCCCAGCCACCGCCGGGGAAGATGACCGGGTAGACGCCGCGCGAGCTGCGCCGCCACAGGCCGGGCGGACCGCTCATCGCGCGGCGCTGGGCGCGGAGGAACGCGAACAGCAGGACGATGAAGACGAAGAACAGGAACGGCGGAATCTGCCCGGTGCTCGACTTCGCCGGCGCCGCGGAGGGCAGCCCGGCCGCGGCCGGGTCGTAGCCGAGCGTGCGCAGGATCGCCGCCACACCGGCGACGACGCCGCCGTTGTAATCGCCGTTGCGGAACGCGGGCAGGATCCGCTGCTCGATGATGCTGCGCGACAGCGCGTCGGTGAGCGTGCCCTCGAGGCCGTAGCCGACCTCGATCCGCACCGCGCGCTCGTTGGGCGCGACCAGCAGGATCGCGCCGGTATCCTTGCCGCGCTGGCCGACGCCCCACGCACGCCCGAGCTGATAGCCGTAGTCCTCGATCGGATGGCCCTGCAGGGACTTCACGGTGGCGACGACGAGCTGCTGATTGGTGGCGCGCTGGAAGTCGCCGAGCACCTGGGTGAGTCGGGTACGGGTCTGCTGCGAGAGGATGCCGGCGTCGTCGACGACGTAGCCGGTGAAGGCTGGGAACTTCAGCTCCTGCGCGGCGGCCGGGAACGCGACGGCAAGCGCGAGCGCCACCAGCGCGAGGAGCCGCGCCGGTCTGACAACGAACACGAGCGACCGCGTCATGACCACGAGATCAGAACTTCACCTGCGGCGCGCGCTGGTTCTCCTCCGTCGTGGTGAAGTTCTCCTTCACCTTGGCGTCGGGATAGAAGATCGCCGCGATCCAGCGCCCGGGAATCGTGCGGAGGTTGGTGTTGTAGGCCTGCACCGCCTGGATGTAGTCGCGCCGCGCGATGGCGATGCGGTTCTCGGTGCCCTCGAGCTGGCTCTGGAGCGACAGGAAGTTCTGGTTCGACTTGAGGTCGGGATAGTTCTCGACGACCGCGAGCAGGCGCGCGAGGCTCGTCGACAACTGCGCCTGATTCTCCTGGAACTGCTTGAAGGCCTCGGGGTTCTCGGTGATGTTGGCCGGGATCTGCATCTGCGTGGCTTTCGCGCGCGCCTCGACCACCGCCTGCAGCGTCTGGCGCTCCTGGTTGGCGTAGCCGCGGACGGTCTCGACCAGGTTGGGCACGAGGTCGGCGCGGCGCTGGTACTGATTCTGGACCTGGCCCCACGCCGCCTTCACCTGCTCGTCGAGCCGCGGCACTTCGTTGATCCCGCACCCTGACAGGCTGCCCGCCAGCAGCAGCAGGGCTCCGAGGTTGAGGAGCCAACGCGGAACGCGCATCACGGTGTCCATCGCAACGATCTCCTTTGCGGCTCATGGCCCCCGGTTCGGGGCGCGCGCCGCGACAACATGTAGGAACGATGATGCCGGCCGTCCATCGCCGGTGAAAGCGTGGGCAAAAATCGGCCCGCAGCCGAAACCTCAGCCCGCCGCCCGCGCGGCCGCAGGCTTGGGGATCGGCGGGGCGAACGTGAACGCGACGCCGATGCGGTTCCAGGTGTTGATCGTCGCGACGGCGACGGTGAGGAACAGCGCCTGGGTGTCGCCGAAGCGCGCGACGACCTCCTCGTAGACGTCCTCGGGCGCGCCGTTGCGCGAGACCTCGGTCAGCGCCTCGGTCCAGGCGAGCGCCGCCTGTTCGCGGGCCGAGTAGATGCCGGCCTCGCGCCACGTCGCGACGAGGTCGAGCTTCTCCGGCGCGACGCCGAGCCTGCGCGCCTCATTGAGGTGGTACTGGAGGCAGAACGCGCAGCCGTTGATCTGCGAGGCGCGGATCTTGATCAGCTCGACGAGGTCGGGCTCGATCCCGTTCTCGCGCGCGGTCTTGCTCAGCGCGGTCAGCGCGTCGGCGACCTGGGGCGCCCGCTTGCGGAACTCGGCGTAATCGAGACGGACGTGACTCGCGGCACGGGACATGGGTCGCTCCTTCGCTGCCGGAACGAGTGTGGCGCGGACGAGTGCCCGCGCCAAGCCCCTCTCGCTACTCGGCCGCCGTCGCCGTCCGGGCGCCGAGGCGCTTGAGGCAGCGGTCGATCCACTGCGCCGTCAGCTTCTCCTGGACGCCGTTCTGCGACAGCCGGTCGCGCAGCCCGGCGAAGTTCACCTCATCGAGCGGCTGATCCTGGTTGAAGCAGGAGAACACCACCGTGGTCTCGCCGGTCTTGGGATCGACGTGCGGCTGGAGGCACTGCGCGCAGATCTCCTTCATCATGCACTGCATCGGCGAGTTGATCGAGCCGATCGCGGCATGCTCGGGCTTGAGCAGCGGCTGCAGCACGCCGTGGCGGGCGCGCCCCACCGCGGCCATCATCGCGTCGGAGCCGATCGCGACGATGCGGTCGACCTCGGACAGCTTGATCGCGGGCGCGCCGAGCTTGCCCTCGCCGTAGGCCTTGATCGCCTCGACGATGTTGCCGACGAACGCCGCGTCCTGCGGCCGGTCGGGGGTGAACCCCGGCGCCTCGTCGCACGCCCAGACGACGACGTCGGCCGCGGCCTCGATCTCCTCGACCTTGTAGCGGTCGATGCGCTTCTTGTAGCCGGCGACGTACAGCACCTTCGAGCCGGCGGCGCGCAGCGCCTTGCCGATCGAGAACAGCACGGCGTTGCCGAGGCCGCCGCCGACCAGCAGCACGGTCTCCTTGGGCGGCGTGTGGGTCGGCGTGCCGGTCGGGCCCATCAGCACGACGGGCTCCCCGGGCTTCAGCATCGCGCACAGATCCGACGAGCCGCCCATCTCGAGCACGATCACCGAGACCAGGCCCCTGTCGCGGTCGACCCAGGCACCGGTGAGCGCCAGGCCTTCCATTGCGAGCCGCGTGCCGTCGACCAGCGGCGCCGCGGTCTCGAAGTTCTGCAGCCGGAAGAACTGGCCCGGCTGGAACGCGCGCGCCGCGGCCGGCGCCTCGACCACCACCTCGATGATCGTCGGCGTGAGCCGGTTGACGGCGTGGACGCGCGGCCGGAGATCGCGGTTGAGGGTCGCGAACAGCTCGCGCGGACTCGGGCCCGCGGGCGTGCGCCTGGCGAGCGTGCGACTGACCACCGGGTAGCCGCGTTTGGCCGAGGCCATCGCCTTGACGACGTTGCCGGCGAACGACGGATGCAGGTCGCCGAAGAAGCTGACGCGCTTGCCGTCCTGCTCGACCGCCATCAGCACGTGGGTCTTGGCGGGCTTCGCCGAGCGCTCCGGATGCACCGAGTTGCCGTCCTCGTCGACCGCCTGGAAGTGGCGGCCGTCGAGCGCGATCGGCGTGTTGGATTCGCGGGCAAGCACGGTGTTGGGCTGGGTGCCGGCGGCGACCAGGATGGTGCGCGCCGGCAGGAACACCGTCGTGCCGGTGTCCTGGAGGCGGCCGTCGTCGCCGGGCTCCATCCGCGCGCACTCGAGCGCCTTGGCGTGGCCGGCGTCGTCGATCTCGACCTCGACCGGGCTCAGGCCCTCGGCAAAGACGATGCCCTCCTCCATCGCCTTCTCCACTTCCTCGTGGTTCAGCGTGTAGCTCGGGCTGTCGGTGAGCCAGCGGCGGTAGGCGATGGTGGCGCCGCCCCACGACTGCAACAGCTCGCGGATCTTCGGCGCACGGCTGTCCCGTTTCGCAGTCTCACGCTCGGCGCGGATCGCGCGGCCGTGGGCGAGGAACTCCTCGGCGATCTCGGCCTCGGACGGCGTCCAGCGGGCGCGCACCGCCTCCTCGCCGCGCTCGGCGATCAGCGTCTCGTAGCGCGCGAGGAACTTCTCGACCTGCACCGGGTAGTAGGCGAGCGATTCGGTCGCGGTGTCGATGGCGGTGAGGCCGCCGCCGATGACGACCACCGGCAGCCGCACGACGAGATTGGCGATCGAGTCGGCCTTGGCCGCGCCGGTGAGCTGCAGGCCCATGAGGAAGTCGGAGGCCTGACGCACGCCGCGGGCGAGCGCGTTGGGCATGCTGATGAAGGTCGGACGGCCGGCGCCGGCGCACAGCGCTATGTGATCGAACCCCATCGCGAACGCGTCCTCGACGGTGATGGTGCCGCCGAAGCGGACCCCGCCGTAGAGCGCAAAAGTCGAGCGGCGCTCGAGCAGCAGGCGCACCAGCTTGAGGAAGTTCTTGTCCCAGCGGACGGTGATGCCGTATTCGGCGACGCCGCCGAAGCCCGCCATGGTGCGGTCGTCGAGATTCTCGCGCAGCGACTTCCAGTCGCGCACCGGCTTGAACGGCACGCGCGAGCCGTCGGCCTTCACGCCGGAGAGCACCGGGTCGAGCGGCTCGATCTTGAGGCCGTCGATGGCGGCGACCGCGTGGCCCTCGTTGAGCAGGTGATGGGCGAGCGTGAAGCCCGCCGGGCCCATGCCGACGACCAGCACCTTGTAGCCGGACTCGACCTTGGGATACGGCCGGCGCAGGTTGAGCGGATTCCACCGCGTCAGCAGCGCGTAGATCTCGAAGCCCCACGGCAGATCGAGCACGTCGGTGAGCGAGCGCGTCTCGACCTGCGGGATGTTGACCGGCTCCTGCTTCTGATAGATGCAGGCCTTCATGCAGTCGTTGCAGATGCGATGCCCGGTCGCCGCGCACATCGGGTTGTCGATGGCGACGGCGGCAAGCGCCGCGATGGCGTGGCCCTCGGACTTGAGCGAGTTCATCTCCGAGATGCGCTCGTCGAGCGGGCAGCCCGGCAGGGACACGCCGAACGCCGACTTCTGGTAGTCGCCGGTCTTGCGGTCCTTGAGACCCTTCGAGCAGGAATCCTTGCCCTGGTTGTGGCAGACGATGCAGTAGTGGGCGTGATCGAGCGCCGCCACCATGTCCATGCGCGGGTCGGTCAGGCCGAAGCCCTCGCGGCGACGCTGCTTCTCCTGCGGCAGCCCGAGCACGGCGACGCCGTCGCGCTCCGTCTTCTCGACGTGCACGAGGTGGATCGGGTCGATCTTCGCCGGAATATGGAACAGCACGCTGCCGGCGTGGCGCTCGCGGCCGGGCTTCGACAGCGTCGCCCACGCGGCGTAGCGCGCGGCCAGCGCGAGCGGCGCTTCGTGGGCGGGCTCGTCGTCGAGCCACGACATGACGGTCCGCGCGAACGCGAGCTCGTCGAACGTCGCGATGCCGAGCACGGCGAGCAGCTCGGCTTCGAGCGCGCGGCCGTCGAGGCCCTCGATCTGGTCGGCCTTCACCGCCTTGGCGGCGCGGCGCTGCACGAACAGGCGCTTGCAGGCGTAGAGCGGCGCGAGCGCGTTGTGCTTCTCGGCCAGCGCCTGCACGTCGGCGCGGATGCCGAACAGATCGGCGACGAAATCCTCGAAGTACGGCGCGACGGCGAGCAGCAGGTCGGCCTCGGGCTTCTGGCCCAGCGCGTCGGGATCGACCCGCGCCGCATCGAGACGCGCGGCAAGCTCGGCATCGGACTTGGCGAGCTCGGCGCGGAACGCCCCGTCGAGGCGGGCGAGGCCCGCGTGATCGTAGAGGTCCTCGAAGCGAAGACCGTGCTTCAGGGTGAGCTCGGACACCGGCTACTCCGGAAACTCCGCCCGAAATCGCCGGGCGCTTGGTAAGGCGCCGCCCGGCCCTTCGCTGGTTCGGGCCGGGCGGTGGGAACGATCCGGCGCGAGGCGCCGGGCGACTGTTAGATAGGACCGCGGGTCAGGCTCCGCTACCCCGCAGCATGGCCGCAACCGAGCCGCCGCCGTCGCCGAGCATCGCGGGATCGAACGCCGGCTGGATCGCCGGCTTCTCGATGACCTCGGCCACGGTGTCGAGCCACAGCGCCAAGGCCTCGCGCAGCGCCTCGACGGCCGACAGGCCGTCATGGCTCGCCTTCGCCGCGTCGCGCGCCTTCACGAAGCCGTCGAGCGCCGCGATCACGTCCGCCTCGTGGGCGAAATAGGCGCGAATGGCTCCCAGCACCATGTCCTCGGCGTCGCTCTCGTTGCCCGGGTCGCCGGCCTTGATGCGCAGGCGCTGGGCGGCATAGCGCAGCCCCTCGTTCGCGCGGACCACCGCCACGGGCACGTTGGCGACGGCGATCGCGCGATCCATGTCGACCAGCGCGTCGTCGGCAAGGTCCTTCTGCAGGTCGTCGTCGGCGAAGCCCGCGGCGCATTCCGAGGTGCGGCCCGCCGGCGGCGAGAACTCCCAGTCCTCGCCGAAGTCGAAGAACAGACCCTCGTCGGCCGGGTTGATCTCGGCCTCGATCGGCTTCACCAGCGCCTTGAGCCCGTCCTTGCCGACGCGCAACGCCCAGTCGCGCACCGATTCGGTCGCGCTCGCGCGGCCGTCCTCGTAGCCCTTCAGCATCAGGCGCAGCGCCTTCTCGGCGAGCCGCGCCGGCACGACGGGCCCCGACAGGCCGATGTGGCCGACGACGCGGAAGTCGCCGCCGATGTAGATCTGGTAATGCGGCGCGTTGCGGCTGCCGATCTTCTTGCCCATGCCGCGGAAGCCGAAGTCGGCGACATGATGGAGGCCGCAGCCGTTCTGGCACCCGGAGATCTTGACGGTGAGGTTCGGCTTCGTCGTGAACTCGCGCACCGCGTCCTGGACTTCCTTGCCGAAGTTCTGGGAGTTGGTGATGCCGATGCCGCAGGTGGTCGTGCCCGGGCAGGCGACGACGTCGGGCACGTCGCCCGCCTTGTTCTCGACGTAGAAGCCCATCGTGCGGATGCGGTCGACGACCTCCGCCGTGCGCTCGGGCTTCGGCGCGACGATGATCAGGTTCTGGTCGCGGGTGGTGCGCAGCTCCTTGGCCCCCGCCTCTTCGGCGAGCGCAACGATGTGCTCGAGCTCGGCCGAAGTGTAGATGCCGAGCGGGGCCTTCACGACGACACCGATCTGGCCGTCGTCGCGCGTCACCACGCCGCCGGGCGAGGCCGGCGGCGGCAGCGATTCGTCGCCCTTGCGGAACGCGAGCTTGTCCCACGGCCGGGTCGGCAGACCGCGCACCCGCGCGTACTCCTCGTCGAACAGCGCCTTGAACTTCTCCTCGCCGAAGCGCTTGAGGACGAACTTCATGCGCGCGGCGTTGCGGTTGCGGCGGTTCGAGTACTTCTGATGCAGCCGCACCAGCGCCTCGAGGACGCTCGGCAGCTCCGATTCCTCGGCGAAGTCCTTGACGAGCACCGCGGACACGGCCTGACCGCCGGTGCCGCCGCCGGCGTAGACCTTGAAGCCGACCTTGCCGTCCTTGCGGACCGCGACGAGCCCGAGGTCATGGATGCCGCTCGCGCCGCAATCGGCCTCGCAGCCCGACACCGTGACCTTGAATTTGCGCGGCATGTGCTGGACCAGCGGATGACGGATCCACACCTGCGCGAGCCGCGCGGCGAGATCGCCCGCGTCGACGTGCTCCTTCGGGCAGACGCCCGCGAGCGGGCACGAGGTCATGTTGCGCAGAGTGTTGCCGCACGCCTCGCGGGTCGTCAGCCCGCGCGCGTAGATGAAGTCGAGCATGTCCGGAGCGTCGTCCGGCTTCACGAAGTGGGTCTGGAGATCCTGGCGCGTGGTGACGTGCACCTTGCCGTTGCCCCAGCGGCGGGCGGCCTCGGCGGCGGCGCGCGCCCACGCGAACGGCAGCACGCCGCCCGGGACCTTCATGCGCACCATATGGACGTTGGGCTGGAGCTGGCCGTAGACGCCGAAGCGGAGGCGGAACGGCTGCCACTTCGCGTTGTCCCACTCGCCGGACACCTTCCGCGCATAGGCCGCGCGGAATTCCGCCGCGTCCTCGACGCGCGCCAGCGGCTCGGCGGCCTGCGTGCCGACGACGATCTCCCCCGAACGGAAGCGCACGTTGGCGGAGGTGGACTGGGACATGACGATCTCCTAAAAACGGCCGCCGGGTTTGTACGGCAGCGGCGGCAAATGCGCAAAACGCTCCCGCGACGGGGTCGGGGAGCGGAATGTCCAAGAGGCGCGTATCCTAGCGCCGACCGCTCATTTGTCAATTAACGTGGTGTGAAATTCGAAAAATTACATCACAGTTAGGTGAATATGTGGCGTGTCGCTGGGCTGTTCCGCCGGACGCGAACTCCTCATATTCTTCAATATGTTGCGGCGGCACCGCGCCGTAGCCCGTCCCTCCGAGGCCCTCATGCTTCCGCTTGCCGCCTACGACCATCCCCGCCGCCGGGTCATCGTCGCCTGGATCTTCACCCTCGCCGCGATGGCGGCGGCCATGGTGCTGATCGGCGGGCTCACGCGGCTGACCGAATCCGGCCTGTCGATCGTCGTGTGGCAGCCGATCACCGGGGCGATCCCGCCGCTCAGCGATCGCGCCTGGGACGAGGCGTTCCGCCTCTATCAGCAGTCGCCCGAGTACCAGATGCTGAACTACGGGATGGCGCTTCCCGAGTTCAAACGCATCTTCTGGGTCGAGTTCGTCCATCGCCTGTGGGGACGCCTGATCGGCGTCGGCTTCCTGATCCCGTTCCTCGTGTTCCTGGTCCGCGGCGCGTTCCGCGGCGATACCGGGCGCGCGCTGCTGACGCGCCTGCTCGGGGTCTTCGCGCTCGGCGGCGTCCAGGCGGTCATCGGCTGGCTCATGGTCGCGAGCGGGCTGGTCGACCGTCCCGAGGTCAGCGCCTACCGGCTCGCGCTCCACTTCGCGGTCGGCGTGCTGATCTTCCTGTCGTTGCTGACGATCGGGCTGAAGCTGCTCCACCGGCCGCTGCCGACACCCGACGAGGCGGCCGCCGCGCACGACATGCGCCGCCGCGCCGGCGCCCTCCTCGTGCTCGCCTACGTGACGGCGATCGCAGGCTCGTTCGTCGCCGGCCTCAAGGCGGGCCTCACCTACAACACCTTCCCGCTGATGGACGGCCGCCTCGTGCCGGACGGCTATCTCATGCTCGAGCCGTGGTGGCGCAATCTCTTCGAGAACGTCGCCGCGGTGCAGTTCGACCACCGCGTGCTCGGCATGGTCACGGCACTTGCCGGAATCGCGGTGTGGCTCACGGCGATGCGACGGCCGCTGCCGCGCAAGGCGCGCGTCGCGCTGCACCACGTTGGCGGCATGGCGCTCGTCCAGCCGACGCTCGGCATCCTCACGCTCATCAACGTCGTGCCGATTCCGCTCGCCCTCGCGCACCAGGCCGGAGCGCTCGCCCTGCTCGCCTCGATCCAGTGGTACCGCATCGAAATGGAGCGCACGCGCATCGTGCTCGACCTCACCGCCAACTCCTGACACCAACCTGACCGAGGTGCCCGTGCATCGCGTCCCGCTGACCGTCGCCTTCTCGAACTACGACCGCACCCGCCCGCTGCTCGACGGCCGCGTGACCATCGAAGGCTGCGATCCGACGTACTTCGACCTCGAGCCCGAGGAGATGTTCCACCGCGCGCTGCACCACGAGGAGTTCGACGTCGCCGAGCTGTCGTTCTCCAACTACGTCGCGCTGCGCGCCCGCGGCGAGTGCCCGTACGTCGCGATCCCGATCTTCCCCGGCCGCAAGTTCCGCCATTCCGGCATCTACGTCCGCACCGACCGCGGCATCGCGAAGCCGCAGGACCTCAAGGGCAAGCTGGTCGGCGTTCCCGAGTATCAGGTGACCGCCGTCGTCTGGATGCGGGGCGTGCTCGAGGACGAGTACGCCGTGAAGCCCTCGGACATCCGCTGGCGCACCGGCGGGCTGGAGCAGGCGGGCCGCACCGAGAAGGTGGCGCTGAAGCTCCCGGCCGGAGTCGAGCTGCAACTGATCCCGTCGGACCGGACGCTGTCCGAAATGCTCGCCTCGGGCGAGCTCGATGCCGTCATCGCGCCGCGGCCGCCGAGCGTCTATCTCAAGCGGACGCCAAACATCGCCCGGCTGTTCGAGGACTTCGTGTCGGCCGAAAAGGCGTACTACGCGAAGACGCGCATCTTCCCGATCATGCACCTGGTCGGCGTCCGCGAATCGAAGGTCCAGCAGTACCCGTGGCTGCCGGCCAGCATCTACAAGGCGTTCGACAAGGCGAAGGACCTGGCCCTCGACGAGCTGCGCAGCATCAACATTCCGCCGGTCGCGCTGCCGTGGGTCGAGGAGATGGCGAACGAGGCGGCGGCGCTGTTCGGCCGCGACTTCTGGCCGTACGGCGTCCAGGCCAACCGCGTCACGATCGAGGCCTTCCTCCGCTACCACCACAGCCAGGGACTTTCGCCGCGCCCGCTGACGATCGCCGACCTGTTCGCCGCCTCGACGCTCGAGCAGAGCCGGATCTGACGGCGGGGCGGGCGACATGCCGATCGCATTCCCCGCCCGGCTGTTCCGTGTCGAGACGTGGTTCTCGATGGCTGCGCGCCGCGCGCCCGAAGGCTGGCCGGCGTGGACCTTCGCGCTCGGCTCGGCCGCCCTCACCGTCTACGTCATCGCCGCGGCGCTGCTGCCCACCGTGAGCCTGTGGCGCGTCGCGACCAGCTTCCTCACCGGGTCGCTCGCGCTCTCCTTCCTGATGATCGCGCCGTCATCCCGCGCCGACCCGCGACGGGTACCGTGGTACGACTGCGCCCTCGCCGTCGCCGCCGTCGTCATCGGTGCTTATTTCATGCTCGCCGCCGCGCGCGTCGAGGACCGGATTCCCTTCCTCGACCTGATGTCGCCATGGGACATCCTCGCCGGCTCGGCGCTGGTGTTGCTGACCATCGAGATGACCCGACGCGCCGTCGGGCTCGCCTTCGCGCTGCTAACCGTCGTCGTGATCGTCTACGTCCTTCTCGGCCATCACATCGGCGGAATCCTCGGTCACCCGCGGATCGTGTTCCGCAACTTCATCGACGGCGAGGCGCTCACCGACGAGGGGTTGCTGGGACTACCGCTGCAGACCGCGGCGAAGTACGCGTTCCTGTTCGTGCTGTTCGCCGAGATCATGCGCTTCGCCCGGAGCGGAGCGTTCTTCGTCGATCTCGCGGCGCTGATCGCCGGCCGCCGCCGCGGCGCGCCCGCGAAGATCGCGGTGATCTCCTCGGGGCTCTACGGGGCGATCTCGGGCTCGACGACGCTCGACGTGGTCACGACGGGCGCGATCTCGATACCGGCGATGCGGCGCCACGGCTACGGCGCGAACCTCGCCGCCGCCATCGAGCTCACCGCCTCCGCCGGCGGCGCGATCATGCCGCCGGTGATGGGCTCCGCCGCCTTCATCATGGCCGAGTACGCCGACATCCCCTACCGCGAGGTAGCGCTCGCCGCCGTGCTTCCGGCGATCCTCTACTACATCGCCGTGTACTCGCAGGTGCACTTCCACTCGGTGAACCGCGGCGTCCCGCGCCTGCGCGAGGACGAGATCCCGAAGCTCGGCCCCAACCTGCGCAAGGGCGGCATCTTCCTGGTGCCGACGGTCGCGCTCATCGTCGGTGTCGTGCTCGGGTTCGATGCCTCCTACGTCGCGATCGCGGCAACCGGACTGGCACTCGCGATGGCGAGCGCCCGCCGAGAGACCCGGTTCGGCGCCCTGTCGCTGCTGCGGGCGTGCGCCGACACCGTGCTGCGCATGATGCCGATCACCGCCGCGTGTGCCGCCGCCGGGCTCATCGTCGCCGGCCTGACCCTGACGGGCTTCGGCCTCAAGTTCGCCGCGTTCGCGTACGGCTTCACGGGCGACAGCATGCTCTGGGCGCTGGCGATAGCCGCCGCGCTGACCGTCATCCTCGGCATGGGCATGCCGATCCCGGCCGCCTACATCATCGGCGCGGCGCTGATGAGCCCGATCTTGCAGAACGTCGGACTTCCCGACATCGCCGCGCACATGTTCCTGCTGTGCTTCGCGGCGATGAGCGCGATCACGCCACCGACCCACGCCGCGTCCTACGCCGCGGCGACCATCGCCGGTCACGGCACGAACCCGCTGCACATCAGCATGACGGCGGTGCGGCTCGCGCTGGCCGCCTTCGTCGTGCCGTTCGCGTTCGCGATCTCGACCACGCTTCTGATGATCGGCGAGCCGTGGCGGATCGCGCTCGACTTCGTCACCGCCGCAATCGGCTTCGTGCTGCTCGCCGCCGCGTGCGAGGGCCACCCGCGGCTCGGCGTCCTGTGGTGGGAACGGCTGCTCCTTGCCGCGTCGGGGCTGTTCTTCGTCGCCCCGACATTGTGGAGCAACCCGGTCGGCATCGCGCTCGCGGCGCTCAGCATCGCCTCGGTCGCGCGGCGGAACGCGGCGGCGGTGCGCGGGGCGCGGAAATCCTGACGCATCCGGGGTCGGTCGCGACCGAAGGCCCCTTGAACCCGGCAAAATACTTTGATATCTATCCTTTATTCGCCGGCCGCGACCGCCATGCCCTAGATCAAAGCAAACGGCCGTTCGCGGCGGCATAGTGCCTGTCCGTTCCCATATGTGAGTCCCATATGTGAGACGGACTCGCCCCGGGTCGAAACGGGCCCGAGCTGCACCGCCCACTCGTTCGCATGGGAAGAGCCATGGCCACCCAACTGAAGAATTCGCCGCTGAACTTCACCTGGCCTGAGGAGGGATACACCCGCGTCCCCTACTGGGTGTACTCCGCGCCCGAGATCTACGCGCGCGAGCAGGAGGTCGTGTTCGGCGGCTCCGCCTACAGCTTCATCGGCTTCGAGTGCGAGATCCCGAACACCGGCGATTTCCGCGCCACCAAGATCGGCTCCAAGCCGGTCATCTACACCCGCGACGAGACCGGCCAGGTGCGCGTGTTCGCGAACCGCTGCGCCCACCGCGGCGTGCAGTTCTGTTACGAGACCCACGGCAAGGGCAAGACCGAGTTCATCTGCCCGTACCACCAGTGGACCTACAACCTGAAGGGCGAGACCATCGCCATCCCGTTCCGCCGCGGGCTCAAGAAGCACGGCGGCATGCCGAAGGACTTCGACATGAAGGAGCATCGGCTGCAGGAGCTGAAGGTCGCGACCTACAACGGCACGATCTTCGCCTCGTTCGATCACGGCATGCCGTCGTTCGAGGAGTACCTCGGGCCGAAGATGCTCCACTGGGTGAACCGGGTGTTCAACGGCCGTCCGCTGAAGGTCCTCGGCTACGAGCGTCAGCGCCTGCGCTCGAACTGGAAGCTGATGTTCGAGAACATCAAGGACCCGTACCACGCGTCGCTGATGCACGTGTTCCTGGTCTCGTTCAGCCTGTTCCGCGCCGACAACCCGTCGAAGGTGCAGCTCGATGGCACCGGGCTGCACGGTGTGCAGATCTCGCAGCGCGGCGAGCAGAAGCACGACGAGGGCACCGAGGACATCCGCCAGAACATCGCGCATCTCAAGCTCGCCAACCCCAACATGCTGCAGCCCGAGAAGGAGTTCCCGGGCGACGCCACCGTCGTCATGCAGACGATCTGGCCGAACCTGATCATCCAGCAGCAGTCGAACACGCTCGCGATGCGCCAGATCCAGACCGTGAGTCCGCAGGAGTTCGAGCTCCACTGGACGTTCTTCGGCTACGCCGACGAGTCGGAGGAGATGACCATGAAGCGCCTGCGCCAGGCCAACCTGATGGGTCCGGCCGGCTTCGTCTCCGCCGACGACAGCGAGGTCATGGAGGCGACGCAGTTCGGCGTCGCCAACTACCCCGAGGCAAAAGCCGTCGTGGAGATGGGCGGACGCGACTTCGAGGACACCGACCACATGGTGACCGAGTCGATGATCCGCGGCTTCTACAGCGGCTATCGCAAGATCATGGGCCTGTAAGCGGCACGAACCACGCGGCACGACAGATGGACATCATGGACACCAAGACGATGACGAAGCCGCTCGACGCGCGCGCTCTCCGCGCCGACATCTACGACTTCAACAGCGCCTACGCCGCGTGCATCGACGACGGCGACATCATGCTGTGGCCGGACTTCTTCACCGAGGATGCGGTCTACAAGGTCATCGCCCGCGAGAACTGGGACCAGAACCTGCCGCTGGCGACGATCTTCGCCGAGGGCCGCGGCGGTCTCGTCGACCGCACCGTCGCCATCACCAAGACGACCGTGGCGCGGCCGCGCTACCTGCGGCACTTCATCTCGAACATCCGCGTCCTCGGCGTGAACGAGGGCGTGATCCGCGCCGAGGCCAACTACATGGTCGTCGAGACGATCCCGACCGACGTCACCCGAATCCTCAGCGTCGGCCGCTACCTCGATGAGTTCGTCTACGAGGGCAAGCAGCTCAAGCTGCGCCAGCGGCTCTGCATCTACGACTCCGAGATCGTCCCGGCGACCATCGTCTACCCGTTCTGACGGCCCCTGCGGCCGGGCGGAGCGCGGCCGCAGCGGATGCCAGGGTCGCGGATAGCAGAGTTGCGCGCGGCGCGGGTTTCGTCACTGCCGCACGCGGCCCGTTTCCCCTATAACGTCACCCCCGCGCGGCGAAACCCCGCGCGGGTTTCGTTTCGGCCGGAGCGACGCGTGACGGACATCACCCACGACAGCGGCAAGACAGCGGCGGCGACGCGGAGCGACGGCACCGTCGTCCGAATCCTGTTCGCGATCAGCTTCTGCCACCTGCTGAACGATTCGCTGCAGGCGCTGCTGCCGGCGATCTACCCGATGCTGAAGCAGAGCTTCGCGCTCGACTTCGGCCAGATCGGACTCCTGACCCTCACCTACCAGCTCACCGCGTCGGTGCTGCAGCCGCTCGTCGGGCTCTACACCGACCATCGTCCGAAAAGCTACGCGCTCGCCGTCGGCATGACGTTCACCATGGCGGGGCTGCTGCTGCTCGCGTTCGCGCCGGGCTACCACGTGCTGCTCGCCGCGGCGGCGATGATGGGGATCGGCTCGTCGATCTTCCATCCCGAATCCTCGCGCGTCGCCCGGCTCGCCTCCGGCGGACGCCACGGCTTCGCGCAGTCGGTGTTCCAGGTCGGCGGCAATCTCGGCTCGGCCATCGGTCCGCTGCTCGCCGCGTTCGTCGTGTTCGCCGACGGACAGGCGAGCGTGTCGTGGTTCTCGGCGCTCGCGCTGCTCGGCATCGTCATCCTGTGGCACGTCGGGACGTGGTACCGCGCCCATCGCCGCGCCGCCGCGAAACGGCCGGCGGCCGTCGAGGCCCCGACGCTGCCGCGCGGACGCGTGGCCGGTGCGCTCGCGATCCTGATCGCGCTGATGTTCTCGAAGTTCTTCTATCTCGCGAGCCTGTCGAGCTACTACACGTTCTACCTGATCCACAAGTTCGGGGTCAGCGTCCAGGCGTCCCAGCTCTACCTGTTCGTGTTCCTCGCGGCCGTCGCGGTCGGGACCATCGCCGGCGGGCCGATCGGCGACCGCTTCGGTCGCAAGCACGTGATCTGGTTCTCGATCCTGGGCGCGCTGCCGTTCACGCTCGCCCTCCCCTACGCCAACCTGTTCTGGACCGCGGTGCTGAGCGTGCCCGTCGGCCTGATCCTGGCCTCGGCGTTCTCGACCATGGTGGTCTACGCCCAGGAGCTGGTGCCGGGAAAGGTCGGCGCGATCTCGGGGCTGTTCTTCGGCCTCGCCTTCGGCATGGGCGGCATCGGCGCCGCCGTGCTGGGCTGGCTCGCCGACGCGACCAGCATCGAGTTCGTCTACGACGTCTGCTCGTACCTGCCGGCGATCGGGCTGCTCGCGGCGTTCCTGCCCCACATCGAGAGCCGCAGCCGCCGCGCCTGACGCGTCAGACGTCGACCGTCTACACCTCGACGAGATAGCGGCGGATCGGACCTCTCGGGGGCTCCGGCAGGCCGGCGGTCGAGACCTCGGTCGTCTCCGCGATACGGAACTCCGCGCTCGACAAGCCGTCTCCGGTCATCAGCTCGGCCAGCCGGTCCCGGCGTTCCCTGAATCGTTGCCGGTTGGCGACCGCCTCCGGCGTCAGCGTCCGGTCGGGATTGTTGCCGGCGTTCGGGTGTGGCAGCGCGCGGTAGGTGCCGTCGCGGTTCGCGCGCGGCAGACCGCTGATGTCGCACCGGAGCCCGAGTTCCGTATCTTCGGCGCCCCATCCCCAGTAGCCGTTGCTGTAGCCGTTGACCTTCGCGAAGTGCTCGTTGGGGAACAGCACGACGCCCCCGAAAAAGCCGCCGTAGTCCTCCTTCATCGTGAGGCCGTGCCAGATCAGGCGGGTGGGCGACGCCGGATAGCTGTAGTCCGCCCATAGCGGCAGGTAGTCGACGTCGTGGAAGCACACGTAATCGCAGGAGTCGCGGGCGATCTGGAAGCCCGCGTTCAGCAACAGGCCGCGATTGAACGGCTTGCCCGGCGCCTGCTCGACGATGTGGATGGCGTAATCGATGTAGCGATCGAGCTTGTCGCGGGCGAAGTACGCGACGATGTGCGGCAGGAACATCTGCACGTGCTCCTGGCGGTCGCGGTAGGGAACGATGATCGCGAGGCGCTTGTCGTAGGCGGCCGCGTCCACCCGCGGCGCGGATCCCGTCATCGCCGGTTGTCTCCGGTGCTTCGATTCATCCCGCGCTCGTGTAGCACACGGCGCGGGGCCGGTCAGCGGCCGATGTAATCGAGGAGGTCGGGATCGATCTCGGGGGCGTTGGCCGCCGGCGCAGCGACCATCGCGTCGCCGTTGTCGGCGGCGGGGCCAGTCGCGCCGGACGTCGCGGTCTCCGGCGGCCGCATGATGCGGTCGATGCTCCGCATCTCGAGGGCATCGACCTGCTCGGCGGTGAGCTGACCCGACGGCGACAGCCCGGTGCTGCGCTGGTAGCGGCGCACCGCGTCGGTCGTCAGGGGGCCGTAGATACCGTCGAGCGGTCCGGGCGAGAAGCCGAGCGCGTCGAGCGCGCCCTGGATGCGGAGCGTGAGCTGGTGCTGGGTGCGATAGGCGGCGAGCTTGCCCTCGACGTAGGCCGCGGCGTCGGCGTCGAGCTGCGCGAACTGCCGCTGGTTGTCCTGGCGGCGGAGCGCGTTCACCGCGGCCAGGACGCTGCGCACCTGATCGTCGCTCGGCGTCACGTCGAGCCCCATCTCGAGCAGGCCCGGGAACAGCTTCATCGCGAGCTCCCGCTGGCCGTCGGCGGGATCGATGACCACCGTCGCATCGTCGGCCGCCTGTTGGGCGCGCGTCGGCAGCGCCAGGACGACGATCGCGGCGAGCGCGATCAGCGCGGAAATGCCAAAGCGGTGCCGGGTGCGACTGCAGGCGGACATGTCCCCTCTCCTGCCCGCAGTATAGGAGCGCACTGCCGGTGGCCTTCACGTGAGCAAAAAGTGCCAAGCTTCGCTTCTGCGGCCGCCGCCGGACCGTTATTGTCGCAGCGACACTCGCGGAGGGAACGGCCCGGAGGCGCGACTCGTGAATCCCGCTCACGTGAACACCGCTCAACAGATCATCGGCGTCGCGCGCGCCGCCCATGCGGCCGTGGGCGAGATCGCGGCGCTGCTCTCGTATTTCGAGCTCGGCCACGCGCGGGCGGGATCGACCCGGCTGGCGCCGGAATCGGCCCCCATCGCCGCCGTCGTTCACGCCGCGGCGGTCGAGCGGCTGATCAACGCCGTCCTGCGCCTCACCGATCCGCGGCGCGATGCCGCGGCGAGCCTCGCGCCGGTGTTCATCGCGTTGTCTGACGCAGCAACGTTCGCCGACGTGGCAGCTACGGGCGACGGCGCGCGTCTGCGCTCGTCGGCCGAACGCTGGGCGGCGCTTCGCGACAACCCGTCGCTCCAGCTCATTCGCGAGGCGTGGGACGCAACTCAGGCTCGCCTGCTGCCGCGCTACGACGACGTGCCGCCCGATGCCTACGACGGATTCGTCGCCTCCGCGAGCGAGGTCCTGCTGGTCATCGCCGATCTCGCTGCGGGCACCGGCGTCGCGAGCGGCGAGCTGGCGCCTACTGTCACCGCGCGACGTGCCCAGGCCGACGCCTATTGGACCGCGCTGACGCGGGCGTGAGCCGCGTTACCGCTGCTCGCCGATGCCGCCCAGCATCTCGGCGACGGATAGCACCAAATGCAAAGGGCCCGGCGTTTCCGCCGGGCCCTCGTATCGCAAGATGTATCGCAACCGCGGTGGCGATCAGCGCTTGGCCTTGAGGCCCGCGCGCTGCATGACGCCGTCGAGGCGCTTCGCGACCTCGTCGGTCGCCGGCGCCATCGGCAGACGGTGCTCGTTCTTCGCGAGCAGGCCCATCTTCATCATGATGTACTTAATCGCGATCGGGTTCGTGTCGTAGAACACCGCCTCGTTCAGCTCCATCAGCTCGAAGTGGAGCTTGCGGCCGCCGGCCATGTCGCCCGCCGCGGTCTTGTCGTAGAGCTGCGCGACCTTCTTCGGCGCGACGTTGCCGACGGCGTTCATCAGGCCGCAGGCACCGACGCACAGCATCGGGAACGACAGGTCCTCGAGGCCAACGAACACGCGGAAGTCGAAGCCGAACTTGTCGAGCATGTGGGTGACGAACCCGAGGTCGTTCACCGCGTGCTTGATGCCGACGAAGTTGTCGGACTTCTCGACGATCTGCTCGAGGGTATCGAGCGTCACCGCGACCGCGGTGCGGCCCGGGATGTGATAGAGCATCACCGGGAGCGACGTGCGCTTGCACATGTTGTTGTAGTACTGGACGAGACCGCGCTGCGGCGGACGCACGTAGTACGGGGTCACGATCAGCAGCGAGTCGACGCCCGCCTTCTCGGCGCCTTCCGACAGCACGATCGTCTCGGCTTCGGACTGCGAGCCGGTCGCCGCGACCACCGGCACCCGGCCGTCGGTCACCTCGACCGCGGTGCGGTAGAGGTTGATGCGCTCGTCGGTGGTGAGCGTCGACGGCTCGCCGGTCGTTCCCGTCACCAGGATGCCGTGCGTGCCGTTCTTGATCATGTAGTTCACGAGCTTGGCGAACGTGTCGTAGTCCACCTTGCCGTTCTTGAACGGAGTGACGACCGGCGGGTACGAGCCGCGCAGGAAATCCTTCTTCAGCTTGATCACGTCTTTTTACCTTGTAGCGGGAGTGGGTATGGCGAGAGGGGGGCTTTCGCCCCCCTCCGGAGTTTGCGGGGAGGCTAGCTCCCCCTGGTCGTGAACCGCTCGCGCGGCGTTCGTTCAGGCGACCTTCTGGCGGTTGGTCTCGAAGCCGGCGTGGGAGCCGAGCAGCGAGATCGGGCCCTTCAGGTCCTCCTGCCACAGCAGCGCGTCGGTGTTGATGCAGAACGGCATGTCCTGAATCGTCATCTCGTACACCGGCCCGACGTCGGTGGCGTGGTTGTGGATCGCCCAGCCCGGCGCCGAGAACATCAGGTCGCCCGCCTTCCAGTCGAGGCGCTGACCCTGCACCACCGAGTGCCCCTCGCCGCCGAAGTAGTAGTTGATGGCGGCGGACGCGTGACGGTGCGGACGGTCGACGATGCCCTGCGGCCGGATGGTGATCGCCGAGAAGAAGTTCGGGTTGGTGCCGTTGGTGCGGCCCGTCGCCGGATCGTAGAGCAGGTACAGGCGGCGGCCCTTGTACGACGAGCCCAGCGCGGCAAGCTTGTCGAGCTCGGCCTTGACCTTCTTCCACGGCCACGAATGCGGGTCGATCGCGATCGGCTTCGGGTTGATGAGCTCCTCGTACGGCATCAGCCAGGCGCCGTCGTCGGTGAGCTGGAAGGTGCCGTACGGGCTCTTCGGCATCTCCTTGCCCTTCTCGTGGGCCTCGGAGACCGCCTCGGTGACGTCCTTCGGCTTCTCCGGCGGATCCTCGTCGACCCAGTGGATCTTGAGGCGCTCGAGCAGCGGTGCGTTCGAGTAGCGGAGCCGGACGTGCGGCTCGTTCGACTCGTTCATGTACTCGTGCACCGTCATCGCCGGCGTCGTCTGCACGTCGTACTGGTCGAACTCGAAGCGCTTGCCGTTGACGATCTTCGACCCCTTGCCCTGGATGCAGAAGTCGACGACCGACGAGTTCTGCCGCACCGGCTTGGTGCGCTCGCCCGGCAGCAGCACGTCGAGCGACACGCCGATGCCCGGCGCGAACGACAGGAGGCCCGGCTCGCACTGCGGATGCACGAACTGCGTCCGGCGCACGCCGTTGTTCGGGCGCGGCAGCGCCATCAGGCGCTTCACCTCGGCGTCGATCTCCTCCTTGCGGATGATGAGCGGCGCCCACAGCTCCAGCGAGTGATCTCCCCAGGCCTTGTTGTCCGACGTCTGGCGGCCGGACTGGTCGACCATCTTGAACTTCTGGTTGAAATCGAACGGCATCGTCGTCCTCCTTTCGGACGGTGAACTAAAGCAGCTTGGGCTCGGACCGCTTCGGGTGGGGGTATTGCTTGCCCACGCCCTGCGCCAGCGCCCGCTTGTAGATCTCGGTGGCGGAAGCCAGGTCGGCGAGACCATATCCCATGAACTTATATATGGTGAGATCGGCGTCCTTGGGACGGGTCATTTTCTTATAAACGACCTGGTTGAGCGGGTAGATCTTGTCCCAGCTCCCCTTCCCCGAAGCCACGAAATCCATGAGTTCCTTCGAGCCCTTCTGGACCTGCGGCAAATTGTCACAGGCGACCACGGCGCAGCGCGGGAAGATCGCGGGGTCGATCTCGGCGTTGGTCGGGATGATGGCGCCGCCGGCGTTGATGTGGGTGCCCTTGGCGACCATGTCCGACATCACGAACGGCTCCTTGGCGCGCGTGAAGCTGGTGATGACCTGGGCGTCCTTGCACGCCTCGGCGGTGGTCGCGCAGTCGGTCACCTTGAGGTTCGGATAGGCCTTGCGGATCATCTCGACGAAGGCGGCGCGGTTCTCCGGCGTGCGGCTCCACACCTTGACGTGCTTGATCGGGCGGACCTTCACCACCGCCGAGACCTGCGGCAGCGCCTGATGGCCCGAGCCCATGATCGCCATGGTGTCGGCCTTCTCGTCCGACAGCCACTTGGTGGCGGTCGACGACAGCGCCGCGGTGCGCATCTGGCCGAGCGCAAACGCCTCGATGATGGCGCGGATCTGACCGTCCTCGGAGCCGTGCAGGATGATGAGCGGCGCGGCATGGGTGTTGGCGTTGGTCCACACCTTGGCGCCGACCAGCCCGTCGCCCAGCATCTGCGCGCCGGTGACGTTCATCGAGCCGACCGGCCACACGGTCTGGGTCTTGGTCATGTTCACGGCCTTGCCCTCGGCCTCCATGATCAGGCCCTTCTCGAGCGCCGAGATCGAATCCTTGAGGTCGATCAGCTTGCAGACGTCGGCCTCGGTGAGCCACAGGAAGGTGTCGGGGACCTTGAGTTTGAACGCCATGATGCTTTCCCTTGTTCAGGTGTCTTGTTGGCTTGCGGTTATCCGTTGTCGAAGACCGACGTGACCGGCGAGGCCAGGTGCAGGGTGTTCGAGATCATCGCGTGGGAGATCGTGCGCGCGACCAGCCACATCACGGCGACCGCCTTGCGAGGGCCGACCGCCTCGACCAGCGCCTTGAACTCCGCCTCGACGCCCCGGCCGATGCCCTGGCCGGCGGCGATCGCGTACTTCTGAACCGCCTTCTCCTCGGGCGTGAAGACGCTCGCCGGATCGTCGACGGCGCCGAGCGCCGAGCGCACCCACTCCTTGCTGAGGCCGAGCTTCAGCGACAGCCGCTCGTTCTGGTACTGCTCGTACGTGTTGCCGAGCCGTGACGACAGCGCGACCGACACGAGCTGCGACAGGTTGTCGGGCAGCTCCTTCTTGAGGCTCTCGGTGATGGTGAAAAACCCCTTCATTGTCTCGGGGCACGCCGACATCACCTTGAAGAACTCGCCGAGATAGCCGAGCCGCTCGACGCGCGGGCGGAACAGCTCCTTGAGGCCGGGCTCGATGTCCTCGAACTCGATGCGCGGAACGAGGTCGCTCACTTCTTGCCCTCGAATACGGAGGTCACCGGCGGCGCGAGCTCCAGCACGTTGCGGAAGATCGCGTGCTGGATGCAGCGGCCGATCGACAGCAGCACGCCGACGGCGGCCTTGGCGCCGATCGCCTTGGCCGCGTCCTCGAACAGCGCGCGCGAGTCGTGGCCGCGGCGGTAGATCGCGGCGATGATGAACTTCTGGACCTTCTTCTCGTCGTCCGACATCACCGTGGCCTCGGTCGGGTTGAGGCGGCCGACGTCGGCGATCCACTCGCGGCCGTAGCCGAGCTTGTCGGCGAGACGCTCGTGCTGGTTCTTCTCGTAGGTGTTGCCCATGACCCCGGCGACGGTAAGCGCCGTGAGCTCGACGAGCTTCATCGGCATCTCGTCCTTGAGGTCCTCGGTCATGTTGCAGAACGAGAGCATGCTCTTCGGCAGATTGGCGCCGACCTGCCAGATCTCGCCGCAGTAGCCGAGCCGGTCGACCTTCGGCTTGAGCGCCGCCTTGAGGCCCTCGGGGAAATCCTCCCACGCGACGCGAGGGATCAGTTCCCCACCCTTCACGCCAGCGTCTTTGACCTCGGCCATGTCGATCTCCCGTTGCGTTCGGTTACGCGACGTCGACGTAGATGCTGTCGCCGTCGACGCGCACCTTGTAGACGCGAAGGTCGGTGGTCGCCGGCATGCTCAGCGCCTTGCCGGTGACGATGTCGAAGCGCGCGGCGTGGAGCGGGCACTCGACCGCGCCCTCCTCGATGTAGCCGTCGGCGAGCGACGCGTACGCGTGGGTGCAGATGTCGTCGGTGGCGTAGAACTTGCCGCCGAGGTTGTAGATCGCGATCTCGTTCTGACCGATGACCACGCGCTTGGCCTGGCCGTCCTCGATCTCTCCGGTCTTCGCTACCAGATGCTCCGCCATGTGCTTTCTTGTTCCTTGTCGAGGGTTGTCCGGACCGGCACGCGAAACGCCCCGGCCGCCGCCGCGCCTGCCCGCTGGTATGCCCGCACTGGAGCGCCTTGGGAGGTCTGCACCGGCCCCTTGCTGCCGCCGGATGCCGCGCTCCCGGAGTTTTTACCTCCGGGGCTGGATTTCAGCGAAAGGGTAAATATCTAAGGGTTGCGTATTTTCCTATTCCGGCGCGGCTTTTGTCAACGCCGAGGCCGGTTGCGGGCCTCGCGGGAGCCATGTTCCGGGCGCGCACGTTAACCGGGAGACAAACGGCCGCCGATACCTTACAAGTACCGGCCGTTTGGACCCCGTCGGAGGGGGTCGCCATGCAACGTACGATGCTCCAGTCCAAGCTGCACCGCGTCACGATCACGCAATGCGAGCTCGAGTACGAAGGCTCGTGCGCGATCGACGAGGACCTGCTCAAGGCCGCGGACATCCGCGAGTACCAGCAGATCGACATCTACAACGTGAACAACGGCGAGCGGTTCACGACCTACGCGATCCGCGCCCAGGCGGGCTCGGGCACGATCTCGCTCAACGGCGGCGCGGCGCGCAAGGGCGCGGTCGGCGATATCGTCATCATCGCCGCCTACGCGCGCTACGACGAGAGCGAGCTGGCCTCGTACCAGCCGAAGCTCGTCTACGTCGACGCCAACAACCGCATCAAGCAGCAGCGCCGCGCGATCCCGATCCAGGTCGCCTAGCCTCCCTACCTGGTTTTCCTTTCGCCATAGCGCGCTTGTCGGGGGCCTTTTCGTCTCCGCGTCTCCGGTCGTGCGAGTGTCCCACGGCGTTCGCCGCCGCGCGCCGGCGTGGGACAGCAAACCCCGCGGATTTCCGCCAGAAACCCCCAAGTGTCCCACTGTCCCACACTGGCCATTTGGGACACCTGGGACAGTTGGGACACTTTTGCACAGGGGCCATGCGGCCGCGTGCGTGCGGCACGGTTCTCGCATCAACGTCATCGTCGCCGCCGGGCGCAGCGAGATGTGAGGGGCGTCGCGGCTGCACGTCTCTTCGCCGTGTGCGAATGTGAAGAACAAAAGGGGCGCTCCGTCGGAGCGCCCCTTCTTCGTTCTTCAGGGACAGGAGGCCTGGCCCTCACACGCGAGACGTTGGCCGCCTACCCCGCCTTGCGGTTGCCGGGGTGCGTCATCATCGGCTCGGCGTAGCCGGTGTCGATGCGGGCGTCGATGACGTAGGTCCCGCCGTTCTCCACCACCTCGATGCCGCGCTCGAGCGCCTTGCGCAGGCCCGCGGCGTCCCACACCGGGCCCTCGGCCTCGAGGCCCTGGGCGCGGGCGATCGCCGCGAGGTCGATCGCCGGTTCGTCGAGACGCTGGCCGATCCACTTGTTCTCGGGCGGGCGGCCGCGGACGACGGCCATCCGCTCCTGGTGGGTCTCGTCGTTGAAGTACGAGCGGTTGTTGCACACCACCATGAGGAACGGGATCTTGTTGTGGGCCGCGGTCCACAGCGCGTTGCTGCCCATCATGAAGTCGCCGTCGCCCAGGAGCGCGACCGGCAGGCGGCCCGAGTCCTTGAGCGCGAGCGCGCAGCCGACCGAGATCCCGGGGCCCGAGCCCACGCCGCCGCCGCCGTCGTGGCCCAGGTAATCGAGCGGGTGATTGAACGAGATCGCGTCGCCCGGCCAGCCGAGCGGCAGCTTGATGTAGCTGACGTCGTACCCTTCGAGCGCCGCCACCGTCGCGTCGGCGAGTTCGCGCAGGTTCATGCCGCCGCGCGAGCGCGACTTGTCGAGCGCGCGGGCGGCACCCTTCGGCGCCGGCGGCAGCTTGAACGGCGCGAGCGTCTTGGCTTTCCCTTTGGTCCGGCTGATGACCTCTTCGAGCAGCGCGGCGACGAACGCGTCGGTCCCCGACAGCACCGGCAGGTCGGCGGCCGGCAGCGCCTGATGATCCTTGCTCCAGCCGCGATGCAGGTAGGAGTCGAGCGAGACGTTGATGATCTTCGCCTCCGGCGCCTGCGCGAGCCCCAGCTTCAGGGTCTGGGCGAAGAAGCCCGCCGGATCGAGCCAGTCGAGGATCAGGATGACGTCGGCCTGCTTGACCAGCTCCGCCGAGCGCGGCGACGGGCGGAAGCGCGGCTCGATGAGGTGGTTCGGATGGTTGGTCGGGAACACCGCCGGATTGTGCATGTCGGTGATCACCGCCGCGCCGAGCTGCTCGGCGAGCTTCACGCGGTGCGTCCAGTCCGCGCCATCGCGCGAGCCGCGGCCCATCATGATCAGCGGCCGCTTGGCCTTGAGCAGCCAGTCGGCGGCGCGCGCCACCTGCTCCTCCGACGGGGCCGGCGGCTCGGCCGGCTGGTAGCGGGCGAGGTCGGGGAAGTCCGGCTGCTCGTCGAGCTTCTTCTCCTGGAGGCCGGCGTCGAGGCAGATGTAGACCGGCGCGCACGGCTGGCTGCAGGTCTGCTGGTAGCCGCGCAGGATCGACTCGAAGGCGGCCGGCACGCTCATCGGCGTGTCGTCCCACTTCGTGTAGTCGCGGATCTGCGCGCCCATGTCGGACGTCGAGTGGATCCAGTCGATCCACGGCCGGCGCTCGTTGGCGTCGATCGGGCCGTTGGCGCCGAAGATCAGCATCGGCACGCGGTCGCACCACGCGTTGAAGATCGCCATGGTGCCGTGCAACAGGCCGACGTTCGAGTGCAGCGCCACCGGCAGCGGCTTGTCGGTGACCTTGGCCCAGCCGTGGGCGACGGCGACCGCATGCTCCTCGTGCAGATTCACGAGCATGCGCGGGTTCTTGTTGCCGAGGTAGTTGACGATCGAATCGTGGAAGCCGCGATACGACGCGCCCGGCACCAGGCTGATGTAGGGGAAGTCCATGCGCGCCAACAGCTCGGCGATCGCGTCGGACGCCCAGCCCAAGCGCGGATTGCCGATGTTCGCCGGGGCGTCGATCCCGTCCGACTTCGCCGCCTTGCGCGTCTTCGCTCCGGACTTCGCGGCCGGCTTGTTGGCCTTCACTTTCGTCGCCATCGGCTCTCCCCTGAAATGCGGATGCCCGCGATGAACCGCAGGTGTGGGGGAGCTTTATAGCGGTCCCGGCGTCACCCCGCCAAGGCTCGCATCTGCACGGCCTCGTTCGCGAGGTCCTCGTCGCGCACGTCCTTACCCGACTGGATCAGCGACTTAATGAAACGCATGTCGCGGCCGAGGTTCACCGCGGTGCCGCCGACCACCTTGGCTCCATGCAGCGCGAACGCGATGAACTTGCCGGATTCCGCCTTGCCGCGCACGATGATGCGGTCCCAGGCCTGCGGCGCGCCGGCGATCTGGATGTTGGCGCCGAATTGATCGGTCCAGAACCACGGCACGTCGACGTACGGCGCCGGTTCGGCAACCATGTTGCGCGCGACGGCGATGCCGCCGTTCTGGGCATTGGCCCACGACTCGAGCCGCACGTGACGGCCGAGGATCGGATTGAGGTGGAACGCGACGTCCCCGGCGGCGAACACGTCCGGATCGGAGCTGACGCCGAACTCGTCGACCTTGACGCCGTTGCCGACCTCGATGCCGGCGTTCGCGGCGATCTCCACGTTCGGGATGATGCCGATGCCGATCACGACGGCGTCGGCGTCGATGCGATCGCCCGACGTCAGCACCACCGCCTCGACGCGGTCGCGACCCTCGAGGCGCTCGATGGTGACGCCCTTCAGCACCTCGACGCCGTTGGCGCGATGGAGCTGCTCGAACCAGCGGCCCATCAACGGGTCCATGACACGGTTGAGGAGCTCGGCCTGGGCCTCGATTACCGTCGCCTTGCAGCCGAGCTTGATGGCGGCCGCCGCGGCCTCGAGGCCGATGAAGCCGCCGCCGATGACGACGACGCGGCCGCCCGGCTTGAGCTCGGCCTTGAGAGCGAGCGAATCCTTGATCGAGCGGATGTAGTGGACGCCGGCGAGTGCGGCACCCGGCGCCGACAGCGTGCGCACGCGGCCGCCGGTCGCGATCAGCAGCCGGTCGTAGGGCAGCGCCTCGCCGCCGGCGAGATGGACGCGATGCGACGCGCGGTCGAGGCCTTCGACCCTGGCGTCGAGGCGAAGCTCGATCGTCTTCTCGGCCCAGGCGGCGAGCGGCGCGAGATAGGCTTTCTCCGGCGCGTACTCGGTCGCCAGCATCTCCTTCGACAGCGGCGGGCGCTCGTACGGCGGATGCGACTCGTCGCCGACCAGCACGATGCGTCCGGTGTAGCCCGCCTGGCGCATCGCCTCGGCGGCGCGCCCGCCCGCGTGCCCCGCTCCGGCAATGACGATCATCCCCACGTCCGACACGTAAATCTCCCCATATCGCTCTGCGAAATTTCGGTTAGCACGCGCGACGCTGTTTGGCTACGGTGTGCCGCCCCATGACGCCCACCCTGATGATCGACAGCTCACCTCTTCTCCTCGCCGCCGCTGCCGCCGCGCTGTTCGCCGGCGGTCTCGCCAAGGGCGTGCTCGGCGTCGGCCTGCCGATGATCGCGCTGCCGCTGCTCTACACCTCGGTGCCGATCCGCGAAGCGGTCGCATTGATGTACGGGCCGGTGCTGATCATGAACGTCTGGCAGACGTTCCAGGGCGGCTACTTCCTCGTCGCGCTGCGCAACTTCTGGCCGATGATGGTGGCGGTGATCGCCGGGACATGGCTCGGCGCCAAGACGCTGGTCGGCATCGACTCGCAGTCGCTGCAGATCGTCGTCGGCGCGGCCGTCGCGGGCTTCTCGCTCGTCAACCTGCTGCAGCCGAAGCTCGCGGTGCCGAAGCAGCACGCGCTGTGGCTGTCGATCCTGGTCGGCGTGACCGGCGGCTTCTTCGGCGGGCTCACGCTGTTCATCGGCCCCGCCGTCATCATGTTCATGGTCGCGCTCCGGGTGCCGAAGGACGAGTTCATCGGCACCATCGCCCTCGTCTATCTCCTCGGCATCATCCCGACCGGCATCGCCTACGTCGCCGAGGGCGTGCTGCGCGCCGAACACGTCGTGCCGACGGCGATCGCCTGCATCCCGGTGTTCGTCGGCATGCTCGCCGGCCAGTGGATCCGCGGCCGCATCAACGAGGACACCTTCCGCAAGGTGCTGCTGATCGCGCTGGTGCTGATCGGCCTCAATATGGTGCGTCAGGGCCTGTTCTAGCCGCAGGGAATAGACCCGCCCCGTGGTCGTTAAGGCGCAAGAATCTTGCGCCCCAAATTACTTGCACCTGCAAATTGTTTGGGGCATCGTTCGCGCCCGGCGGACCTGCGGCCCCATGGGGTCGCTTGCTGTCCGCCACGGCGCGGGGAGGCGCCGGGCATGGCGAACGCCGACTGGTCGGTACCCTTTCTCATGCATCAGATCGCCAGCCAGGTGATGGCTTCGGTCAACCGCCATGCGCGCGCCTACGGCCTCAAGTTCGAGGGCGTGCGCGTCCTCTATCGCCTGATGGCGAAGGACGGCCGCCCGGTGGGCGAGCTCGCCCGCCTCACCGGCATCGAGCTGTCGACGCTGTCGCGCGTCGTCTCGCGCATGGAGGCGCGCGGTCTCGTGCGCCGCGCCCGCAGCGGCCAGGACGCCCGCGAGGTCATCGTCTTCATCACGCCGAAGGGCCGCGCGCTCGCGCAGAAGGAGCGCCCGGTCTATTTCCGCGACTACGAAAAAATCCTTCTCGCCGGCATGACGCCGCGCGAGACCGATGCGCTGCGCGTCGCCCTCGGGCGCATGCTCGAGAACCTCAACGCCAGCGCCGAACCCGAATCCGCCGCGCGGGAACCCTCACGGGCCGCCCGCTCGGCGTGAGCGTCTTCTAACCAACCTACGCGTACGTCAAGGAGGACAGCGAGGAACAATGAGCAACAACTCGAACGTCAAACACGCGTTCGCCTACAAGGATCTGCGCGAGTGGATCCGCGAGGCGGACAAGCTCGGCGAGATGAAGTACATCAACGGGCTCAACTGGGAACGCGAGATCGGCATGGTGACGGAGATGCTCCATCACACCGATCCGGCGCCCTGCGGCCTGTTCGATGAGATCCCGGGCGTGAAGAAGGGCTTCCGGGTCCTGACGAACTTCTTCAGCGCGAAGCGCGCCAACATGACGCTGGGCTTCCCGGCGGGGTTGAGCCGGCTCGAGCTGTCGGAGGAGTTCCTGAAGGTCTACCGGAACCCGAACAACCAGCCGATCCCGCACAAGATCGTCGAGACGGGCCCGATCTTCGAGAACATCCTGACGGGCGACAAGGTCGACCTCGGGATCTTCCCGACGCCGAAGTGGCACGAGGAAGACGGCGGCCGCTACCTCGGCACCGGCTCCTACAACGTCACCCGCGATCCGGACGAGAACTGGATCAACTGCGGCACCTACCGCTGCATGATCCAGGGCAAGAACACGATCGGCTTCTACATCTCGCCGGGCAAGCACGGCCGCATCCACCGCGACAAGTACGCGGAGCGCGGCGAGAAGATGCCGGCGCTGATCGTCGTCGGCGGCAACCCGATGCAGTTCATCCTGTCGTCGCAGGAAGTCCCCTACGGCGTCTGCGAGTACGACATCCTCGGCGGCCTGTACGGCAAGCCGCTGGAGTGCGTGAAGGGCAAGATCACGGGCCTGCCGATGCCGGCCGACGCCGAGATCGTGCTCGAGGGCTGGATCGACCCGAAGGAGTTCAAGGACGAGGGTCCGTTCGGAGAGTGGACCGGCTACTACGCGTCGGACACCCGTCCGGAGCCGGTGATGCACGTCGAGGCGATCTATCATCGCAACGACCCGATCATCCTCGGCTGCCCCCCGCAGCGTCCGCCGGATGAGCTCGCCCGCTACCGCGCGGTGGCTCGCTCGGCGCTGCTCAAGCAGTCGATCCAGGCCGCGGGCGTCCCGGACATCACGAACGTCTGGGCCCACGAAGTCGGCACGGCGCGCATGCTGGTCGCGGTTTCGATCAAGCAGCGCTACCCGGGCCACGCGACCCAGGCCGGCCACGTCGCCTGCCAGTGCCACGTCGGCGCCTACGCCGGCCGGTACGTGATCGTGGTGGACGACGACATCGACCCCTCGAACCTCGAGGAGCTGATGTGGGCCACGGTGAGCCGCTCCGACCCGGCGACGTCGATCGACATCGTCAAGAATGCGTGGTCGACCCCGCTCGATCCGCGCATCACCCCGGAGCAGCGCGCGACCAAGGACTTCACCAGCTCGCGCGCGATCATCAACGCCTGCCGTCCGTTCCACTGGCGCGACCAGTTCCCGAAGGTCAACATGCCTTCGAAGGAGCTGGCGAAGGAGACCCGCCAGAAGTTCGGCCACCTGATCGAGGGCTGGGGCAAGTCGGTCTGAGCCTCTCAATCAGTCTCGTTGCGCGTACGGAAGCGGCCCCATTCGGGGCCGCTTCTTTTTTGCGGCTATGACAGCGCCGGTGCATAGTCGTCGGCGATGACGATCACGCTCTACGACCTCGCCGGCGCCGATCCGGAGCGACGCTTCAGCCCGTACTGCTGGCGCACCAAGCTCGCGCTCATCCACAAAGGCCTCGCGTTCGAGACCGTTCCGTGGCGGTTCTCGGAGAAGGACGCGATCGCGTTCTCCGGTCAGGGCCGCGTTCCGGTGCTCGTCGACGGCGACCGGGTCGTGTCCGACTCGTGGACCATCGCTGAGTATCTCGATCATGGGTATCCCGATCGCCCGTCTCTGTTCGGGGGCGAGGCGGCGCGCGCGGCGATCCGCTTCGTCAACACCTGGGCCGACTCGACACTGCTGCCGGCAATGGCTCGGCTGATCCTGATCGACGTCTTTCATCAGCTCGACGAACGCGACAAGCCGTACTTCCGGCAGTCGCGCGAGGAGCGCTACGGCCGCACGCTCGACGCGCTGTGCGCCGGGCGCGAGGCCCGTGTGTCGACGTTCCGCGACACGCTCCAGCCGCTGCGCCTGGCCGTGCGCGACCGGCAATTCCTCGGCGGAGAGAAGCCGAGCTACGCCGACATCATCGTGCTCGGCTCGTTGCAATGGGCGCGCGTGACCAGTCCGTTTGCGCTGATTGCGGCCGACGACCCGGTGGCGGCGTGGCGGGAACGTATGTTCGATGCCTTTCCGGCGGCCCGCGACGCACGGCGGCTCGGGGACTGAGCCGGCTGGCAAAACGGCGCCGCATCCCCATATCCGAGACATGCGCGACACCGCCGCGACACTCGACCCGACCGTGACGCGCCGCGCTTTTCTCGCGCTGGTCGGCGCGGCCGCGGCGTTGGCCTGGTCGGCGGGCGTGTCGCTGAGCCAGACCGAGGTCGACGAGAACGGCCGGCCGATCCGGCTGCCCGGCGAGACGCCGACGCCCGAGACCCGCGCCCGCGAGCGCGAGGCGATCGAGCAGCAGCGGAGCCGCGCGCTCGATGACCGGGCACGCCAGCGCACGCTGGAGATGCAGCAGCAACAGCAGCAAAACATCGACGCCGCGCGCCAGCGCGACCTCGACGTGCAGAGGAACTTCGAGCAGCAGCGGCTCGACATCCTCAACAACAGGGATAAACCGTAGGGCGGCGCGAGAAGCGCTCGTCGCGGAGCTCGTCCGGAGCCGATGCGCCGGCGGCCCTAGTTCGCCGCCATGAACCCGAGCACGTGCGGCCAGGCGATGACGCGGACGCCGGCCCTCTTCTGCTCGTCGGCGATCTGCAGATGCAACTCGTGCATCTTGGTCCAGTGGCACTTCGGACGGTAATGATGCTCGGCGTGGTAGCCGTTGTTCATCCACGTCCAGTTGTAGAGCTTGTTGTAGGACGACACGCCCCACGCGATCGGCTGGTCGGGATTGGCCTTGTAGTGCTCGTAGTAGCCGTTCACCGCCGACAGCGAGTGACCGAGCCAGTAGAACGGCACCAGCATCAGCACCGCGCGCCAGTCCCACACCGCGAGCGCGACGTAGAACCCGACGACGACGACGAGCTCGGCGATGGCCCAGCGCGCCTCGCGCGGCTGGCGCGCCTTGATCGCCCGGTAGATCGGGAACGGGTCGTCGCGGAAGTAGCTCATCAGGAAATAGCGGAACGCATTCTCGGGCTGGCCGTCTCGGCCGTGCTTGTAGATCGAGATCAGGTCGACGGTGTCGCCCTTGGCGTCCGGGCGGTCCATGTTGCCGCTGTGATGGCGCATGTGCACGTAGTGGTACATGACCTGGGAGAAGCCCAAGGTCAGCGACAGCAGCATCGAGAACAGGTGATTGAGCAAATCCGACGAGAAGTACGGATTGTGAATCAGGTTGTGGGAGATGCTGTTGATGCTCCACGCGATGCTCAGGGAGTAGAGAGCCGCGAAGCCGAGGAACGCGGGCCACGACAGGTGCGGCGCGCTCAGCACCAGCGCGACAACGCCAACGAAGTGGAGCAGCCCGAGAACGACCGGCACGGCGTCCCACGGCGAGTAGGCCAGCAGCGCGGCGGAGCCGGGGCGGTCAGCGAAGCGTGACATTGATCGGAAATCCGGGGTATGAACGGCGAAAGCGCATCAATGCGCGAGGGCCTTCAGGCAGGTGCCTCATCGAAGTCTAAGGCGAAAATGGGCATTCGCAAACCGCCGTTCCAGGGCCGTCACCGCGTTTTGATCGCCGCTCTGTCGGTGGCGGCGTGGGCGCTGGCCTGGCACTCGCCCGCCGCGGCGGACGAGACGCTCCACGACCAATGGGACATCACCCTCGGCGCGGGCGTGGGCTACGAGCCCGACTACGAGGGCGCCGACAGCCATTCGTTCGAGCCGCTCCCCTACTTCGACATCACCTGGTACGACGCCAACGGCCTCGCCCGCACGTTCCTCAACGTCGACGACGGGCTCGGCATCTACCTGTTCTCGACGCCCACGGTGCGGATCGGACCGCTGCTGACCTGGCGCCCGGGCCGGCGCGAGCGCTGGTCGAGCGACCTCAAGGGCCTCGGCGACGCGAGCTCGAGCTTCCAGGCCGGCGCGATCGCCGAGTACCAGCCGCACGACTGCTGCTACGTGTTCCTGAAAGCCCGGCACGACATCGATCCCGACAACGCGACGTTCGTCGACGTCGGAGGCGAGGTCACGGCCCCGCTGGCGCCGCAGCACTGGTTCCTGAACCTGCGGCTCACGGCAACCTGGGCGACCCGCTCGGGGCTGCAACCCATGTTCGGGATCACGCCCGGCCAGTCGACGGCGAGCGGTCTCGCCGTCTACTCGCCGTCGTCCGGGATGCGCGATGCCGTGGTCCAGCCGAGCCTCATCTACGATCTCGACGGCCACTGGGCGATCGCAGCGCGGGTCAAATACCAGCGCCTGCTCGACCAGGCGGCGGACAGCCCGCTGATCAAGACGCGCGGCTCGGCCGATCAGGTCTCGACCGAGCTGCACCTCCTCTATCACTTCTAGATATTGAGCTCTTTCGAGCGGTCGCTCTCGAACCGGTCGCCCGCGACCGCGCCCGGCGCGAACAGCCGGTCGAGCTCGGCGCGCTCAGGCTCGCTCAGTGCGATGTCGGCCGCAGCCGCGTTCTCCGCGACGTGCGCGACGCTCATCGTTCCCGGAATCGGCACGATGAAGTCGCCCTGCGCCAGCACCCAGGCGAGCGCGAGCTGGGCCGTCGTGCAGCCCTTCGCCTTCGCCATCGCGTCGAGGGCCGCGAGCAGCTCGAGGTTGCGCGCGAGGTTGCCGTCCTTGAAGCGCGGCGCCGAGCGCCGTCCGTCCTTCGGCGCGAGATCGTCGAGCGAGTGGAACTTGCCGGCGAGAAAGCCGCGGCCGGTGGGATAATAGGCGACGTAGCCGATGCCGAGCTCGCGGCAGGCGGGCAGCGTATCGCGCTCGTAGTCGCGCTGCATCAGCGAGTACTCGCTTTGCACCGCGGTGATCGGATGCACCGCGCTCGCCCGCCGCAACGTCGCGGGGCCCGCCTCGGACAGACCGAGGTGCCGCGCCTTGCCCTCTTCGACGAGCCGCTTCATCGCGCCGACCGTGTCCTCGATCGGGACCAGCGGATCGACGCGGTGGAGATAGAGGAGATCGACATGATCGGTCTTCAGCCGCGCGAGACTCGCCTCGACGTAGCGCGCCACCATCTCGGGATGGCCATCGGCGGGTCGCGCCTCCTCGCCCTTGTAGCCCTTGCGATTGCCGAACTTCGTCGCGAGCAGGATGCGGTCGCGGCGGCCGCGCAGGAACGGCGCCAGCAGCTCCTCGTTGTTGCCGCCGTTGTGGTCGGCGGTGTCGATGTAGGTGATGCCGCATTCGACCGCGCGCTCGAGCACGCGCAGCGCGTTGGCCTCGGCATCGGGCGCAAGCCGCCCCTGGAACGGCGGGCAGCCGTAGCCGATGGCGGAGAAGACGACCCGCTCGGGGCCGAGCGTGCGCGTCTTCATCGCGGCGGGATCGTGCCGACCGGAGCCAGCGCGTCGATCTCGGCGATGTCCGCGTCGGTGAGCGTCCATTCCGCGGCGCGGACGTTCTGCTCGATCTGCTCGGGCTTGGTGGCGCCGGCGATCACCGACGACACCGGCTTGCGCGCCGCGAGCCAGGCGACGGCGAGATCGAGCAGCGTCTTGCCGCGCGCCCGTGCCCAGCCCTCCAGCGCCTCGACGGCGGTCCAGCCAGCGGGCGTCATGAACCGCTGCACCATGTTCTTCGACGACGCGTAGCGCGCGTCCTGCGGGAGTGGCGCGCCGCGCTTGTACTTGCCGGTGAGAAGCCCGCCGGCGAGCGGGAAGAACGGCAGCAGGCCGAGGCCGTACGCGTTCATCGCGGGCACGAGCTCGCGCTCGATGTCGCGCACCAGGAGGCTGTACTCGTCCTGACAGGACACGAACGCGTTGACGCCGAGCTCGCGCGCCGTCCATTGCGCCTCGACCACCTGCCACGCGGCGAGATTGGAGCAGCCGATGTAGCGGACTTTGCCGGCGCGGATCAGATCCTCGAGCGCGCGCAGCGTCTCCTCGATCGGCGTCTGCGGATCCGGCCGGTGGAGCTGATAGAGGTCGATCCAGTCGGTCTTGAGCCGGCGCAGCGACGCCTCGACCGCCTGCATGATGTAGCGGCGCGACGCGCCCTTGAGCGTGCCCGCGTCGTCCATCGGCATCGCGAACTTGGTCGCCAGCACGATGTCCTTGCGGCGGTCGCCGAGAACCGTGCCGAGGATCTCCTCGGAGCCGCCGCGGTTGCCGTAGCTGTCGGCGGTGTCGAACAGCGTCACCCCGAGGTCGAGCGCCTTGTAGACGACCTTGCGCGTGCCGTCGAGGTCGACCCGGCCGCCGAACTGGTTGCAGCCGATTCCGATCACCGACACGCGCAAACCCGAGCGACCCAACGTACGCTGCTGCATGATGCCCCCTTCGAATGGCGGACGGTCGCCCGAGAATGCCGCAACCGCGGCCGGTGCCGTCGACTTAGGATTGACGCGCTCCCGACGCCCGTGCGCCCGCGACACCCATGCGCCGACAACTGCCCCTGTTCTCGGACGACCGGCCCTTGCCCGAAGGGCTCTCCTACACCGCCGAGTTCCTTACCATAGCCGAAGAGCGCGACCTGATCGACCGCGTGGCGTCGCTGCCGCTCGCGCCGTTCCAGTTCGGCGTCTACGAGGGCAAGCGCCGCGTCGTCACCTTCGGGACGCGCTACGACTTCACGCACCAGCGACTGGAGCCCGCCGACGAGCTGCCCGAGTGGCTGCTGCCGGTCGCGCGTCGCACCGAGGATGCGGCGGGGATCGCCCCGGGCAGCATCCGCCACGCCCTCTGCACCGAGTACGCGGTCGGCGCCGGCATCGGCTGGCATCGCGACAAGAAGCAGTTCGGAGAGGTGTTCGGGCTGTCGCTCGCGTCGGACTGCGCGATCCGCTTCCGCAGGAAGAGCGGCAGCACATGGCGGCGGTTCACACTGCCGTGCGCGGCCCGTTCGCTGTACGCGCTGCGCGGCCCGGCGCGCGCTGTGTGGGAGCACAGCATCGCGCCGGTCGCACAGACGCGCTACTCGATCACGTTCCGCACGATGGCGGAGCGGATCGACGATGAAGGGCGAGCCGCGCGCCGCGAGTGACGACGTGCGTGCGATGGCCGTTCGTGGCGACGAAGAGAAAGCCCGATCCCGAGTGCCGGGATCGGGCTCTCTCACGCGCAGCCGCTACCGGTTGATCGGCTGGTCGGACGGGCTTCCCGAGGTCGTGCCCGAGCTGTTGCCCGCGTTGTTCGGGATGTTGCTGCCCGAACCGCTGCCCGCGTTGCTCGGCGCGTTGACGGTACCCGAGCTGCCCGACGTGGTCGTCGAGCTGCCGCTCGAGCCGGGGGTGCTGCCGGACGATGCGACGTTGCGCAGATGCTGCATCGTCGTCCGGTCGAGCCTGCCGGTCTGGTCCAGGTTCTCCTTGGCCTGGTATTGACGGACCGCGGCACGGGTCTGGGGTCCGGCCACGCCGTCGATCTTGCCGTTGTAGTAGCCCATCTTCTGCAGCGCGGTCTGGGCCTGGCGGACCTGCGTGCGCGATGCGCCGCCCGACGAGGCGGCTGCGCCGCGAGTGCGGCTCTGTGAGGCGGTGCGGCCGGTGGTGCCGCTCATCTGGTCGGACACGTTCTCTTTCGCGGTGTCCACCGCCTGATCGGCTTGCGGCCGGTAGGCGCCGCCCGCGGCGCCGATACCGCCACCGACGACCGCCCCGACCGGGCCGCCGACCGCGGCGCCGGTCACGGCCCCGCCCGCCGCGCCCGTCGTGGCGCGTTCGCCCGTGGTCTCGCCACACGCGGTGGCGAGCAATGCGAGCCCCAGCGGGGCCAGAAACAATGCGCGCATCTCATCCTCCATTTCGGCTGTGTCCCTGAACGCGTACAACGCCGCGCATGGGGGTTTTGTTCTGCCGAACGGGGCACCGCGCGCAAACTTCGTACGCTGTCGCGCCGAACGCGCCGCTGGCACGTCTTTGCCACAAGCGCGACCGGGGAACCGGAGCTCGACGGTGGGTGCGGAGGCGAGTGGGGAATTGGCTGGGGCGCCAGGATTCGAACCTGGGAATGGCGGAATCAAAATCCGCTGCCTTACCGCTTGGCTACGCCCCAATGCGCGGGCCGTAAACTACCGCCCCCATGGGTCCGGCGGCAACCGCCGCCGGCGCTCGCGCTAGTCCGGCTCAACCTCGCCCGGGAGCGGCGTGTCGAGGCAGGGGATCAGCGTCGTCGCCGCGATCCACCACTTCGGCTGGAGCGCCGCGAGCCGGCGCGCGCCGCGCGCGGCCGCCTCGGCATCGGCGAACAGCGCAAAGCAGGTCGCGCCGCTGCCGCTCATCCGCACCAGCAGCGCCTCGGGAAGTTCGGAGAGCGCGATCAGCGTCGCCGCGACCTCGGGCGCAAGCCGCGCCGCCGCCTCGGTGAGATCGTTGTCGGTCGCCTGATCGAGCCAGTCGGCGAACACGCGCGCGTCGGCGAATGCCGGGATCATCGGCAGCGCGCGACGGTACGGGCGCCCGCCCTGCTCGTGCGCGGCGGCGAACGCCGCGAACACCCGCGCGGTCGACAGCGGCGCGCCAGGGTTGGCGAGCAGCACGCCCACCTCGGGAAGCTGCATCGGCGTGAGGCGCTCGCCGATGCCGGCCATCCGCGCCGGGCGCGAGGCGAAGCACGCCGGCACGTCGGCGCCGAGCGACACCGCGATCTCGTCGAAGCGGTCGCGCGGCAGATCGACGCCCCACAGGCGCGCAAGCGCCCTCAGCGCCGCGGCCGCGTCGGCCGAGCCGCCGCCGATGCCCGATGCGATCGGCAGCCGCTTGATCAGCCGCAGGTGCGCGCCGCGCTCGATCCCCGCCTCGCGGCGCAGCGCGCGGGCGGCTCTGAGCACGAGATTGTCCTCGCCCGCCTCGCGGGTGAGAGCAGCGCCGAACGGACCGTCGACGTCGAGGGTCAGCGCCTCGGGGGCGTCGCCGCGCGCGGGGCCCGCCGCAAGCGCGTCCCCGAACTCGGTGAACGCGACCAGCGAATCGAGGATGTGGTGGCCGCTCTCGGCGCGACCGACGACATGAAGATAGAGGTTGATCTTGGCCGGCGCCGGCTCGCGCTGCGCAAGATCGAGGCCGGGAGGCGCGGGAGCGTCCGTCACGCGCGCTCAGGAGCCGCGACGCGCGGTCGGCTTCGGCGGCTGCGCCGACCGGCCGCCGGCCGACGGCTTCAGTCCGTTCTGCAGCTTCTCCTCGAGCGAGGCGACGAGATCGGGCTCCGGATCCATGCGCAGCGCGCGCTGCCACTGGTAGCGCGCCTCGTTGTAGCGCCCGACCCGCCAATAGGCGTCGCCGAGATGATCGTTGATGACCGCGTCCTGCGGCTTCAGCTCGACCGCCTGCTCGAGGTGCTTCACCGCGTTGTCGAAGTGGCCGAGCCGGTACTGCACCCAGCCCATGCTGTCGATGATCTGCGCATCCTTGGGCCGCAGCCGCAGCGCGCGCTCGAGCATTGCCTGCGCCTTCTCGAGATTCGTGCCGTGCTCGACCCACGAATAGGCGAGGTAATTGAGCAGATAGGGCTGGTCGGGACTGAGCTCGACCGCCTTGAGGAAATCGGCCTCGGCGCGCGGCCACTGCTTCGCCCGCTCGAGCGCGATGCCGCGCGAATACAGCAGCGACCAGTGGCGCTCCTCGAGATGCGGGATGCGCGCCAGCGCGCGGTCGTACGCGGCGACCGCGTCGGTGAAGCGATCCGAGCTCCGCAGCACGTCGCCCAACGCGACGAGCGCGTCGCTGCGGTCGGGCCGCTCCTCGGCCATGGCCTCGAGGCGGCGCGTCGCGCCGTCGATGTCGCCCATGCCGGCGAGCAGCACCGCCGCGCGGAGCCGCGCCGACCACGCGACCGGAGCATGCGGATCGATGTCCTGGTACGCGGCGACGGCCGACTGGAGATGGCCCTGGCTCTCGTAGATGTCCGCAATCAGCAGCTTCGCCATCGTGAAGTCGCCGCGCAGCCGGAGCGAGAGCTGCGCGAGGATGATGCCGACGTCGTCGATCCGCTCCTGGTGCAGCAGGCTCGCGATGTCGAACAGCCCTTCGGCGAGCCCGGCTTCGACCGAGGCGATCGTCCGCGGCGGCGCGCCGCCCGATGCGAGCCGGGCGAGCGCCGACTTCATGACCAGCGTGTCGGGGTGCGCGCGCTCGTACGCCTCGTAGAGGCGCTGTGCCTCGGCGCGGTCGCCGGTGCGCTCGAAGAACGAACCCGCCGCTTCGGTCACGCGGACGAACTGCGCCTTGTTCGCCTCCGCCGCGGCGACATAGGCGCGACGGGCGCCGTCGGTGTCGCCGAGCAGGTCGTCAACCAGCGCCGTGTGGAAATACGCGAACAGCTCGAAGCCCGCCTTGCCGCCGAGCTCCTTGATCGCGTTCTCGGCCGCGACCTTGTTTCCGCGGCCCGCTTCGATCCACGTCAGCGCGATCGGGCGGACGAAGGCGGTGAGGCCCTCGTTCGGCAGGGCGTTCGCGCGCGCCACCGCGTCGGCGTAGCGACGCTGCCGGACGTCCTCGACGACGAGCGTGAGGACCGGCAGGGCGGAATTCGGGGACGCGGCGACGATGCGGTTTGCCACGGGCACCGCCTCGTCGAATCGCCCGTCGGCCGCGAGCAACTGGAAGGTGCGGCGCAGCAGCTCCTGATTGTCGGGATCGTCGGCCAACGCCCGCGCGTAGAGATTCGCCGCGAGGCGCGTGTCCTGGGCGGCCTGCGCATGCCGCGCCGCGAGATAGTCGCCCGCCGTTCCGGTCGGTTCGGTCGGAACGAGGACCTGCTGGCGCGCTCCCTGCGCGCAGGCCCCGAGCGCGAGCGCGCACGCGATGGCCGCGCCGGCGCCAAAGCGCGATGTGAGGCGGAGAATGTAGGACGTCATTGGCGGAACTATAGCACGGCGGCGGGACGGCACGAGTCGTGGCGACAACCCAGCGGGGCGCGGCAGCACCGCCGGTTCGTCACATATTCGGATAGTTGGGCCCGCCGCCGCCTTCGGGAACGGTCCACTCGATGTTCTGCGCCGGGTCCTTGATGTCGCAGGTCTTGCAGTGGACGCAGTTCTGGGCGTTGATCTGCAGCCGCGGCTCTCCCGACTCGTCGCGGACGATCTCGTACACGCCCGCCGGGCAGTAGCGGGTCTCGGGCGAATCATAGGCGGCGAGGTTCAGCGAGATCGCCAGCGCCGGCGCGCGCAGCTTCAAGTGCGCGGGCTGGTTCTCTTCGTGGTTGGTGTTGGAGATGAACACCGACGACAGGCGATCGAAGGTGATCTTGCCGTCCGGCCTCGGATACGCGACCGGCACCGATTCCTTTGCCGGACGGAGCGCCTCGTTGTCGCGGCGATGATGCAGCGTCCACGGGGCACGACCGCCGGCGAGCGTCTCGAACACGGCGTTCGCGAGTCCCGGGATCAGCCCGGCGTGGAACCCGGGCCGGATGTTGCGCACGCGCGCGAGCTCCTCGAACACCCAGCTCTGCTTCAGCCGTGCGGGATAGTCGGCGAGCGTCACCGGGCCGTCACCCGCGAGTGCCTCCACCGCCGCATCGGCCGCGACCATCGCCGATTTCATCGCCGTATGGATGCCCTTGATCTTGGCGACGTTGACGAAGCCGGCGCTGTCGCCGATCAGGGCCGCGCCGGGCACGGTCAGCGCCGGGATCGACTGAAAGCCGCCTTCATTGAGAGCGCGCGCCCCGTACGCGATGCGACGGCCGCCCTCGAAGGTCGGGCGGATCGCCGGATGCAGCTTGAAGCGCTGGAACTCCTCGAACGGCGACAGGAACGGATTGGCGTAATCGAGGCCGACGACGAACCCGACGGCGACCTGGTTGTTCTCGAGGTGGTAGAGGAACGAGCCGCCATAGGTCGCGTGATCGAGCGGCCAGCCGACGCTGTGGATGACCGTGCCGGGGCGATGGCGCGCGGGATCGACTTCCCACAGCTCCTTGATGCCGATTCCGTAGGTCTGGGGCTCGGAGTCACGCCGCAGGTCGTAGCGCTTGATGAGTTGCTCGGAGAGCGAGCCGCGACACCCTTCGGCGAACAGCGTCAGCCGCGCGCGCAGCTCCACGCCCGGCTGATAGTTCTCGGTCGCCTCGCCATTCTTGCCGACCCCCATGTCGCCGGTCGCGACGCCGACGACCGCATCATCCTCGATGAGGATCTCGGCGGCGGCGAATCCCGGGTAGATCTCGACCCCCAGCGCCTCGGCTTCCTTGGCGAGCCAGCGGCAGAGGTTGCCGAGAGAGATGATGTAGTTGCCGTGGTTCCGCATCTGCGGCGGCGTCGGCAGGTGGAAGGCACGGCGCTCGGTCAGGAACAGGAAGCGGTCGCTGGTCGCCGGCGTCATGAGCGGGGCGCCCCGCTCCTTCCAGTCGGGGAAGAGCTCGTTCAGCGCGCGCGGCTCGAGCACGGCGCCCGACAGAATGTGCGCGCCGACCTCCGAGCCCTTCTCGACGACACACACCGACAGCTCGCGTCCGGTCGCGGCTGCCCGCTGCTTGAGACGGATCGCCGCCGACAGGCCTGCCGGCCCCGCGCCCACGATCACGACGTCGAACGTCATCGATTCCCGTGCCATGCCGCTTGCTTACTGCATTGGGCCGGCGAGGGAAACAGCGGGCCGCGCATTGGTGCCAAGCGCTGTGGTAGCTTCGCGGCCATGGCCGAGCCGCCGAACCCACACGGGGGAAAACCCGACATCGATCCGCTCGTCGCGCTGCTCGCGTGGCAGGTCGACGCGGGCGCGATCGACGCCATCGGCGATGCGCCGGTCAATCGACTCGAGCGGCCGCAGCCGGCGGCGCCCATGACGCCCATTGCCGCGCCCCCGGCGACCGCGCCTGCCGCCCGCACCATCGATCGCGACGCTCCGGCCCCGGGCACGGCGGTCGGCCGCAGTCCTGTGGCGCCGCGCGCCGCCCCGGTCGCGGCCCCGGTGCGCCCGCCCGAGGACAGGACGGCCGCGCAACTTGCCGAAGCGGCGACGACATTCGAGGAGCTGCGCGCGGCGCTCGCGGCGTTCGACGGCTGCGCGCTCAAGAAGACGGCGACCAACCTGGTGTTCTGCGACGGCAACCCGAACGCCCGACTCATGGTCATCGGCGAGGCGCCCGGGGCCGACGAGGACCGGATGGGAAAACCATTCGTCGGCGTGTCGGGCCAGCTCCTCGACCGGATGCTGGCGGCGATCGGCCAGGACCGCACCAACAGCCTGATCACCAACATCCTGTTCTGGCGTCCACCGGGGAACCGCACGCCGACGCCGGCGGAGATCGCCGCGTGCCTGCCGTTCGTCGAGCGCATGGTCGAGATCGTCGACCCGGCGGTGCTGGTGCTGGCCGGCGGCATCGCCGCCAAGACGATGCTCGCCCGCTCCGAGGGGATCATGCGGCTGCGCGGCCGGTGGCTCGAGTTCCGCACCCCGCGGATGGCGCGTCCGGTGCCCACGATCGCCACCTTCCACCCGGCCTATCTGCTCCGGTCCCCGGGGCAGAAGCGACTGGCGTGGCAGGACTTTCTCGCCATTCGCCGCAAGCTCGCCGAGGCCTGAACCGGACGCCTCGCCCGGCCTGCCCGCCGGCTTGGTTAATGGAAAATTAGGTCGCTTAGGACCAATAAGGGGCCACTGTGCCCCCAAAAAAGAACATACCGGTCGGTCAGATCTTAACGTTAATGCCTTGCCGTTACGCCAACGGCTCGGTTAAGAACGCCGGGATGCTTGCGACCGAACGACGCCCCAGCCGCTCCGCGCGGCCTCGCGGAAAGAATCCCACGGGCTGGATAGCGGCGGTGTTCGCGACCGCCGGCATGCTGGCGTTGCTCCCGGGCCCGTCGCTCGCGGCCACGGCGAAGAAGCCGACGCCCGCGGCGAAGGTTTCCGCCGAGGCACCGGCGCGCCCCCTGACCCGGACCGCCGCCACCAATCTCCCGCGCATCCTGACCCCGGCCGACGCCGAGCGGTATCGCGAGATTTTCGACTTCCAGGACCGCGGCCGCTTCGCCGAGGCCGATCGCCTGATCGGCTCGCTCGGCAACAAGGTGCTGATGGGCCACGTGCTCGCCCAGCGCTACCTGCACCCGTCCTACCGCGCGAAATATGCCGAGCTGTCGGCGTGGATGGCCCAGTACGCCGACCACCCCGACGCGGGCAAGGTCTACGCGCTGGCCCTCAAGCGACGCGGCGGCGCGGCGCTGCCGAAGCCGCCGACCTATTCCGCCGGCACGCTCCCCAACAACGCCGAGCTGCAGATGATGGCGTCTGCGGCGCGCGCGGCACAGCAGCCGTGGGACGCCGGCATCGAGCGATTCCGCGCCGGGCGCTACGTCGAGGCGGCGCAGCAGTTCGAGCGAGTCGCACGCACGCCGGGGCTGTCGCCGTGGACGGCGTCGGCGGGCGCGTTCTGGGCCGCGCGGTCGTACCTGCGCGCCGGACAGCCGCAGCAGGTCAACCGCTGGATGATGGACGCGGCGGAACGGCCGCGCACCTTCTACGGCCTGCTTGCACTGCATCACCTCGGCATCGAGCCGCCGCTCAACTGGAAGACGCCGGGCGCGGGTGAAGCCGGCTTCAAGCAGGTCCTCGCCGACGCCGCCGGCAAGCGCGCGATCGCGCTGATCGAGGCCCAGCATCCCGAGACCGCCGAGCGCGAGCTCCTCGGCCTGCGCCCGAACGCCTCCGACGACGAGCTGATGGCGCTGGTGACGATCGCGCAGGAGGCGCATCTACCCGCGCTGTCGATGAAGATCGGCCGCCAGCTTCTCGACCGCGGCATCGCGCTCGACGCCGCGCTGTTCCCGATCCCCGGCTGGCAGCCCGAAGGCGGCTTCAAGGTCGACCGCGCGCTGGTCTATGCGGTGATGCGCCAGGAATCGGCGTTCAACCCGCAGGCGATGAGCCCGGTCGGCGCGCGCGGCCTGATGCAGCTCATGCCGGCGACGGCGGGATTCATCTCGAACGACAAGCGGCTCGCCGCGAAGGGCCGCAGCGACCTGTTCGATCCGACGCTTAACATCACGCTCGGGCAGCGCTACGTCGCGCACCTGCTCGCCGATCGCGGCATCAGCAACGATCTCCTCGTCATGACCGCGGCCTACAACGGGGGCCCCGGCAACGTCGCGCGCTGGCAGCGCAACGTCGACTACAAGGACGATCCGCTGCTCTACATCGCGACGATCCCGGCGCGCGAGACGCGGCAGTTCATCGAGCGCGTGTTCGCGAACCTGTGGATCTATCGCACGCGTCTCGGCCAGCCTGCGCCGGAGCTCATCGCGCTTGCCGAGGGAAAGTGGCCGCTTTACGCTGCCCTCGATTCCGGCAACACCGCGGTGGCCGAGCGCTTCATCGGCGAAGACGGCACCGTCAGCAGCGGCGATTACGGCCGACTCCCCAATGGCGGGCATTGACGAGACCCGTAAGTTCCTTCCGGTAGCGATCGCCGTTCTCACCGTCTCGGACAGTCGCGGTCCGAAGGAGGATGAGTCCGGCAAGACGCTGATCGACCGCCTCCAAGCCGCCGGCCACACGCTCGCCGCGCGCGCCGTGGTGAAGGACGACATCGCGCAGATCCGGTCCCAGGTCACCGCGTGGATCGACGATCCCAACGTCGACGTCGTGATCACGACCGGCGGCACCGGCATGACCGGCCGCGACGTGACGCCCGAAGCGGTCGAGGCGCTCTACGAGAAGAAGATCGAGGGCTTCGGCGAGCTGTTCCGCTGGATCTCCTACGGCAAGGTCGGCACGTCGACGATCCAGTCGCGCGCCACCGGCGGCGTCGCCCGCGGTACCTACATCTTCTCGCTGCCGGGATCGCCCTCGGCCTGCCGCGACGGCTGGGACGAGATCCTGCGCCTCCAGCTCGATTCGCGGCACCGGCCGTGCAATCTCGTCGAACTGATGCCGCGCCTCAAGGAACACCTCGGACGCTAAACCCGGGCGCCGAGCCCCGGGCGCGCTGTCCCACCGCCACGCCGCCCGATCGGCCCGCGTGGGACAGACATTGCAAGCAATCCCAATGACTAAGGCCCTTTGTCCCACTGTCCCACACTGGGCGTTTGGGACACTTGGGACAGTTGGGACACTTTTCAACAGGCGCTTACGGGGCGCTCATGTCCGCTGGACTTTTTGGTCCGCCGGACTTTTGTGTCCGCCGGACTTGGGCCGTTAGCGGTAGAGCCGCATCACGCGGTTGGCCGGGACGCCCGCGAACCACAGGCCGACGCACAGCGCGTCCTGCATCATCCGCTTCCACCAGTCGTCGCCCTGGTAGCGCGCGGCGGAGTTGATCGCGGCGATCGGCAGCACGCGAAGACGCTCGGCGCCGATGCGGCGGATCATCTCGACGTCTTCCATCATCGGCACCTCGGGGTAGCCGCCGAGGGAATCGTAGAACGGTTTGCTGATGAGCAACCCCTGATCGCCCGACGGCAGGCCGAGCCACTTCGAGCGGCCGTCGAAGATCGCCTCGAGACGACGCGCCCATTTGCGCTCGTCGCTGACGCGGAATCGGAACGCGGCGGCCTGACCGAGGTTGGCTGGGTTGGCGACGAAGCCCGCGACCCGCGCCGACCAGCCCTCGCCGAGGCGCGTCGCGGAATGGAGGAACAGGAGCCACTCGCCACGCGCGGCTTCGGCGCCGGCGCGGAGCTGGGCCCCGCCCGCCGGAGCCGTCACCACACGCGCGCCGAGGCGTTCCGCGACAGCCGCGGTGCCGTCGCTGGAGCTCGCGTCGCAGACGACGATCTCGATGTCCGGCACCTGCAGGCCCTTGGTGCCGCAGGTGCGCGCGATGTCGTCGCGGAGCGCGGACAGGGTCGCGGGCAATTCGGCCGCAGCGTTCTCGGTGGGGATGACGACACTCAGCAACATGACAGTCTTCCTGTGAAGCTTCGCTGTTGTGAACAAGTGTGCGGCCGCGTCGGTTAACAAATCGATTGCGATTGCAGGGAAATCGCCAAAAGCCGAGCTTCGCCAGACCGATCGGTAAGAATATGTTCTTGATTTGTTCGCATGCTTTTCCTAGCGTTTCCTCATGAGCGACAGTGTTTCGAATAGAGTTCGCGCCGGGCTCCCGACGAAAGGCCGCGGCGCGGTGAGCAATCGCACCGGCCGCTTCGAGCGCTTCACCAGCGAGGCGATCGACGACGGCTGGCGCGACCTCAACGGCCTCGTGCCCGACGAGGACGAGCCGCCCAAGCTCCGGACCACGGTGATGCGCGACACCAGCCGCACGGTGATCACGCGCAACAACTCGCCGGACGTCGGCTTCGATCGCTCGATCAACCCGTATCGCGGCTGCGAGCACGGCTGCATCTACTGCTACGCGCGGCCAAGCCACGCCTATCTCGGCCATTCGCCGGGCCTTGATTTCGAGACCAAGCTCTACGGCAAGTTCGACGCCGTCGAGCGCCTGAAGGCCGAGTTTGCGGCGCCCGGCTACACGCCCGAGCCGATCATGATTTCCGGCATCACCGACTGCTACCAGCCGGTCGAGCGGCAGCTGCGGATCACGCGCAGCATCATCGAGGTGCTGGTCGAGCACCGCCATCCGTTCACGCTCATCACCAAGAACGCCCTGATCGCGCGCGACGCCGATCTCCTCGGTGCGGCCGCGAAGCTGAACCTCGTCTCCGCCGCGCTGTCGGTGACGACGCTCGATCCGGCGCTCGCCCGCGTCATGGAGCCACGCGCGTCGACGCCGAAGAAGCGACTCGCCGCGATCAAGGCGCTGTCGGAAGCAGGCGTGCCGATGCGCGTCATGGTCGCGCCGATCATCCCCGGTCTCACCGACCCCGAGATCGAATCCATCCTCGAGGCGGTGCGCGATGCCGGCGCGACGGGTGCCGGCTTCGTGATGCTGCGCATGCCGCACGAGATCAAGGAGCTGTTCGCCGAGTGGCTGACCGAGCACTTCGCCGACCGCGCGCAGCACGTGCTGTCCCTGATGCGGCAGGTTCGCGGCGGCAAGCTCTACGATTCGCAGTGGTTCTCGCGCCAGCGCGGCACCGGGGCTTACGCAGAGCTGATCCAGCACCGCTTCGCTCTGGCGGTCAAAAAGCTCGGCCTCAACCGCGAGCGACGCGATCTGCGCCGCGACCTGTTCCGCCCGCCCGCCCCGTCGCCGAAAGGCGATGCGCGGCAGATGTCGCTGCTCTAGCCGGCCTCAAAACTCTTTGAACACGCGGGGACGATTCCGGCGCTGCCGACGTCGTCGCTTCCGGCTACATTCCCGCGCAGGGGATTGGAGGGGACCGCGGGGGAATGCCGACTTTCCGGCTGGAGATCGACGTGGCGGGCAAAGACGGACGCGTGGCGGGCGTCGACGAGGTGGGCCGGGGTCCGTGGGCGGGACCGGTCGTCGCCGCGGCGTGCGTGCTCGAGCGCCGCAAGCTGCCGAAGGATCTCCGCGACCGCATCGACGATTCGAAGGCGCTCACGGCGAAGAGGCGCGAGGCGGTCGCGGCCGAGCTGATCGCCCGCGCGAAGGCGGGCGAGGGCGTCGTCCTCTCGCTCGCTGCGGCGAGCGTCGCCGAGATCGATCGCATGAACATCCTGCGCGCGACCGAGTGCGCCATGAAGCGCGCCGTTGCGCGCCTGCCGTTCGCGCCCGACCATATCCTCGTCGACGGCAACCGAGCGCCGGATTTCGGCTGCCCGGTGAAGGCGGTGGTCGGCGGCGACCACCGCTCGCTGTCGATCGCCGCGGCATCGATCGTCGCCAAGGTCGCGCGCGACCGGCTGATGACGCGCCTCGCGCCGTTCTATCCGGCGTTCGGCTGGGACACCAACGCGGGCTACGGCACCGAAATCCACGCCGAGGCGCTGTCGAAGCACGGGCCGACAGTGCACCACCGCCGCTCGTTCGCACCGGTCGCGGAGGCGGTCACGCTGTTCTCGGGCATCGCCCAGACCGTGGCATCTACCGCTACATCTTGAGTCCCGCGACTCCGGCGACTCCCACCGGTAGATTTATAACGCATTGATTCAAAAGAGTTATTGACGGATTCCCCCGCTATCCACAGGATCGCGGGCATGACACCGCCGAGCCTCGCCGACACCCCCGATCTCCGCCCCGCCGAAATCCTCGTCGGCGACTGCGTCGAAGCCATGAACTGCCTCGCCGCCGGCTCCGTCGATCTCGTGTTCGCGGACCCGCCCTACAACCTCCAGCTCAAGGGGGAGCTCACCCGGCCGAACCAGAGCCGCGTCGACGGCGTCGACGACGCCTGGGACCGCTTCGACGACTTCGAAGCCTACGACCGCTTCACCGAGCGCTGGCTCAAGGCCGCGCGGCGCGCGCTCAAGGACGACGGCGCGCTGTGGGTGATCGGCAGCTACCACAACATCTTCCGCGTCGGCACGATCCTGCAGGACCTCGGGTTCTGGATCCTCAACGACGTCGCCTGGGTCAAGACCAACCCGATGCCGAACTTCCGCGGGCGTCGCTTCACCAACGCCCACGAGACGCTGATCTGGGCGGCGAAGTCGAAGGACGCGCGCTACACGTTCAACTACGCCGCGATGAAGGCGCTCAACGACGACGTCCAGATGCGCTCCGACTGGGTGCTGCCGATCTGCACCGGACCCGAGCGCCTGAAGGCGAACGGCGAGAAGGTCCATCCGACCCAGAAGCCCGAAGCGCTGCTGCACCGCATCCTGCTCGCCACCACGAAGCCCGGCGAGGTCGTGCTCGATCCCTTCTTCGGCACCGGCACGACGGGCGCGGTCGCCAAGAAACTCGGCCGCGGCTTCATCGGCCTCGAGCGCGATCCGCGCTACGCCGCTGCCGCCCGCGCCCGCATCGACGCGATCGCCTGGCCGACCGACGAGGCGGCGGTCACCGTCGCGCGCGAGGCGCGCGCCGAGCCACGCATCCCGTTCGGCTGGGTTGTCGAGCGCGGCCTGCTCAATGCGGGCGACGTGCTCTCGGACGAGCGCGGCCGCCACACCGCCCGTGTGCGCGCCGACGGCACGCTCGTCACCGCCGATTTCACCGGCTCGATCCACAAGGCCGGGGCCCACGTGCAGGGCGCGTCCGCCTGCAACGGCTGGACGTTCTGGCACTTCGAGGTCGATGGCAAGAAGATCGCCATCGATGTGCTGCGCCAGCAGCTCCGCACCGAGCTCGCCCAGGCGGGATTGGTCACGAACGCTCCGGTCAAGTACGTGAAAGGCCGCGAGGTCTAGCGCTTCTTGCGCGGCGCGCCGAGCGCCGCCGCGACCACCTTCGCCATCACCGACGGCAGCGCCTCTTCGCCGAGATCGTCGATCGCGCACCAGCGATAGGGCGCCTTGGCGATTTTCCGCGCCTGCGACGCCGTCGCCTTCCCCGTCACCACCACGAGCTCCAGCGCGAAGTGGCTGAACACGTGCCGCACGCGCGGCTTCAGCTCGCGGTACTCGAGAGCGAGCGGCGCATCGCCGAGCGCCGCCGCGCGATCGAGCCGCCCCTCGCCCCAGACGCTCGACGGCACTTCCATCATCCCGCCGAGGAGTCCCGAGGGCGGCCTGCGCCGCAGCAGCACGCGGCCCTTCGCGCCGCTCTTTCCATCGGTGATCCAGAAGGCGATGCCGCGCCGCGTCGGGCGCTCGGCTTTCGCGGCGCGCGCCGGCAGCGTCTCGGCGATGCCGCGCGCCCGCGCCTCGCACCCGTCCGCGAGCGGGCACAGCACGCACTTCGGCGTGACCGGCGTGCAGATGCCGGAGCCCAGATCCATCAGCGCCTGGGCGAAGTCGCCGGGGCGGCTCTCCGGCACCAGCTCGGACGCGCGTGCGCGGATCGCGACCTTCGCGCCGGGCAACGGCTCCGTGATCGCGAACAGGCGCGCGATGACCCGTTCCGCATTCCCGTCGACCGCCGCCGCCGGCCGGTCAAAGGCGATCGCCGCGATCGCGCCCGCGGTGTAGGGACCGATGCCGGGCAACGAGAGCAGCGCCTGTTCGGTGTCGGGCAGCGTGCCGCCGAATTCCACGACGATCGCCTGCGCCGCCTTGTGGAGGTTGCGCGCGCGGGCGTAGTAGCCGAGCCCGCTCCACGCCGTCATCACGTCCTCGACCGGAGCCGACGCCAGGGCCGCGACGGTCGGGAACCGCGCGAGGAAGCGCTGGAAATACGGGCCGGCCGCAGCGACCGTCGTCTGCTGCAGCATGATCTCGGAGATCCACACCCGGTACGGGTCCGGCCGCTGTCCGGACGGCGCGCGCCACGGCAGGACGCGCCGGTGGCGGTCGTACCAGGCGAGCAGACGCGTGGCCACCGAGGCCGGGCGAGTCGCTTCCACGGCCTCGCGCCGCCGCGGTGCCGAAGACGTGAGCGCCTGTGGTTTGCCGTTCATCGGCCCGACAGTTAGCATGCGGGCTCGCGGCGCGGGGCGAAAAGCGCGCCCAAAGGAAAGCGATCCCACGATGGCGGACCCCAAGGACAAGGATGCCCGGCGCGGACTCGCCACCGCCGCGTCGGCGGTCGCGCGAATCGCCCGCCCGCTGTTCAAGAAACGCGGCTTCGCCGAAGGCGCGATCATCACCGACTGGGGCGCCATCGTCGGCGCGCATCTCGCGTCGATCGCAACCCCGGAGCGCCTCGCGTTCGAGCGCGACCGCCGGGACCACGGGACGCTGATGGTGCGCGTCGCGCCGGCATTCGGTCCCGAGGTCCAGCATCTCGCGCCGCAGATCATCGAACGGGTCAACGTGCACTTCGGCTATCCGGCGGTCGCCCAGCTCAAGATCCTGCCGGGGACGATGCCGCAGTCGCCGCCGCAGCAGCGCCCCACCACCCCCGCCCCGCCGCCCCCCGACGACACGACCCTCGCGGCCATCGCCGACGTCGCCGACGAGGGGGTCAGGGCGGCGCTCGAGCGCCTCGCCGAGGCGCTCAAGACCACGGCCGCGGCGCGCTCCGCTCCGCCCTCGAACCGTGCGAAAACGTTTGGGGATAAGTGAAATTCGAGCCTTGCGGCGGGCTGCGGAATCGTGGACGGTAGCGGCCGCCAAGCGCTATACGTAGTATGGCCAGAGGGTTCCATGCGGAAGATATTGTTAGGATTGCTGGTTCTCGCCGTCGCGGCGATCGCGTTCGTCGCCTACCGCGAGTGGCAGCCCGCGTCCAAGGCGACCCCCGGGGCGAGCGCCTCCGACGGCCCGCGGCCGTTCGAGGTCAAGCCCGACGACCGGGTGATGGGCAGCGCCGACGCGCCGGTCACGATCATCGAGTACGCCTCGATGACCTGCCCGCACTGCGCCCATTTCGCCGTCGACGTCCTGCCGCAGGTTAAGTCGACGCTGATCGACACCGGCAAGGCGCGCCTCGTCTTCCGCGACTTCCCGCTCGACGGGCTCGCGCTGCGCGCCGCCATGCTGGTGCGCTGCGTCGGCAACGACCGCGCGTTCGGGATGATCGACCTCCTGTTTTCGCGCCAGATGCAGTGGGCCGCATCGCAGGACCCGCGCTCGGCGCTGCAGTCGATCGTCGCCCAGGCCGGCATGAGCGAGGAGCAGTTCAATGCCTGCATCGAGAACCAGGACGCGCTCAATGCCGTCGTGCAGAGCCGCACCGACGCCGAGCAGACCTACGACATCAAGAGCACGCCGAGCTTCCTGATCAACGGCCAGCTCGTCGTCGGCGCCTACGAGGCGCCTGAGTTCACCAAGCTCGTCGAGGAGGCGGCCTCCGGCGCCGCCGTGTCGCCCTCGTCCACCTCTTCATCCACGCCAGCGCGGTAACCGACGTGCAGTTCTCCAAGCTTCGACTTTCCGGCTTCAAGTCCTTCGTCGACACCACCGAGCTCATCATCGAACCGGGCCTCACCGGGATCGTCGGTCCCAACGGCTGCGGCAAGTCCAACCTGATCGACGCGCTGCGCTGGGCGATGGGCGAACACTCGGCGCGTCAGCTCCGCGGCGCGGAGATGGACGACATCATCTTCGCCGGCACGCAGAACCGGCCGCCGCGCAACATCGCCGAAGTCGGCATCGTTATGGACAACAACGATCGCAAGGCGCCGGCGCAGTTCAACGACCAGGACGAGATCGAGATCATCCGCCGGATCGAGCGCGGCTCCGGCACCGCCTACAAGGTCAACGGCGCCGAGTCGCGGCTGCGCGACGTCCAGACGCTGTTCGCCGACGCCGCGACCGGCGCACGCTCGACCGCCATCGTCAGCCAGGGCCAGATCGGCGCGCTGATCGCGGCGAAGCCGTCGGAGCGCCGCGCCATCCTCGAGGAGGCCGCGGGCATCACCGGCCTCTACTCGCGCCGTCACGAGGCGGAGCTCAGGTTGAAGGCCGCCGAGGCCAACCTCACCCGCCTCGAGGACGTGATCCGCACCCTCGAAGCCCAGCTCCAGACGCTCAAGAAGCAGGCCCGCCAGGCGTCGCGCTACCGCAACCTCTCCGACCACATCCGCCGTGCCGAGGCGCAGGTCCTGCATCACCGCTACACCGCGGCGGTCGCGCAGCTCCGCGACTCGACCGAGCGCCTGACGGCGCTCGAGGCCGAGGTCGCGCGCCTCACCACCGAGGTCGCGTCGGCGACGACGCGCGAGGCCGAAGCCGCCGCCGCGCTGCCGCCGCTCCGCGAAGCCGAGGCCGAGGCGGCCGCCAGGCTGCAGCGCCTGAAGCTCGCGAGCGAGGAACTCGACCGCGAGGAAGAGCGCGTCCGCGCCGCCGAGGCGCAGCTCAGCCAACGTCTGGCGCAGATCGCCGGCGATACCGAGCGCGAGCGCATCCGCGCCGAAGACGCGGCGTCCGCCATCGCCCGCCTCGATGAGGAAGCCGAGCGCATCGCCTCTGAGCAGCTCGCCGAGGACGAGGCGGAGGACGCGGCGCGCCGCGCCCTCGACCAGGCGACCGCCGAGCGCGTCGCGGCCGAGGAAACCCTTGCCCGGCTCACCGCCGAGGTGGCCGCGGCCGAAGCGCGCCTCGCCGAGCTCGCCCGTCGTCGCGCCGAGGCCGAGGCCCGCGCCGAGCGCCTGAACGAGCGCCTGCGCGACGCCGAGGCCGAGGCCGAACGGCTCGAGATCGCCGTCGCCGACCGCGCCGAGATCGAGGCCGCCGAGGCGCGGCTCGCCGACGCCCGGCAGCAGGCGGAAGCGGCGCGCGCGGAGCTTGCCGCCGCCGAGGCCGAGGCGCAACGGATCGCCGAAGCGTCGCGCGAAGAGCTCGCTGCCGCCGAGGCCGAAGCGCAGCGCATCGCCGAGGCGGGCCGCGAGCAGCTTGCCGCCGCCGAGGCCGAGGCGCAGCGTGTCGCCGAGGAGCAGGCGCGCGCGATCGCCGCGGCCGAAGCCGACGCGCAGCAGGTGGCCGAGGCCGAAACCCAGAAGATCGCCGCGGCCGAAGCCGACGCACAGCGATTCGCCGAGGCCGAGACCCAGAAGATCGCGGCGGCCGAGGCCGACGCCCAGCGCGTCGCCGAGACGGCGCGCGAGCGGATCGCGGCGGCCGAGGCCGACGCGCAGCGCGTCGCCGAAGCCGTGCGCCAGCAGATCGCCGCCGCCGAGTCCGATCGCGAGCGTGTCGATGCCGAAGCCCGCCGTCGCGCCGAGGAGGCGCAGGCCACCGACGCGATGCTGGCCAAGTTCACCGCCGAGGATTCGGCGCTGCGCAACCTCCTCGCCCACAGCGAGGGCGAGGGCTACGAGCCGCTGATCGACCATGTCAGCGTCACGCCCGGCTACGAGACCGCGCTCGGCGTCGCGCTGGGCGACGACCTGATCGCGCCGGTCAACGAGGCCGCGCCGATCCACTGGCGCACGCTGCCGCCGTTCGACGCGTCGGCGCCGCTGCCCGGGGACGTCCGCCCGCTGTCGGATTTCGCCCACGCGCCGATGGCGCTCGCGCGCCGGCTGTCGCAGATCGGCGTCGTCGAGACCGCCGCCGAGGGCGTGGCCCTCGCTCCGCAGCTCCAGCTCGGCCAGCGCCTGGTGTCGCGCGACGGCGCGCTGTGGCGCTGGGACGGCTACACGGTCAGCGCGGGCGCGCAGACCGCCGCCGCCGTGCGCCTCGGCCAGCGCAACCGTCTCGCCGAGCTCGCGCCGCTGATCGCGGCGGCGGAAGCCAACTCGGCCGAGATGCGCGCCGCGGTCGAGGCCGCGCGCGAGCGTCAGCAGGCCGCCGCCGAGGCCGAGCGTGCCGCGCGCGAAGCCGCACGCGAACGTCAGCAGGCCGCCACCGACGCGGTCAACGCGGCGCGCGAGGCTGCCCGCGAAGAGCAGCAGGCGGCGCTCGAATCCGTCAACGCCGTGCGCGCCGACGTGCGTCAGCGCCAGCAGGAAGCGGTCGACGCCGTCAACGCGGTTCGTCTCGCCGCGCGCGAACGCGAGCAGGCCGCCGACGAGGTCGTGAACGCGGTTCGTCTCGCCGCGCGCGAACGCGAGCAGGCCGCCGACGATGCGATGAACGCGGTGCGCGCCGAGGTCCGTCAGCGTCAGCAGGCGGCGACCGATACCGTCAATGCGGTGCGCGTCGCGGCCCGCGAGCGCCAGCAGGCGGCCGACGCCGCGACCAGCTCCGCGCGGGACGCGGTGCGCCGCGCCGACGCCGACGAGCGCTCCGCCCGCGAGACCCACGCCGACGTGGCGCAGAAGGCCGCGCAGCTCGCGACCAAGCTCGAGACCGTCCGCGAGCTGATCGCTCAGCTCACCGGCGACCGCGACGAGGCGGTCGCCGCCGCCGAGGCCGCGCAGCCCGGCCCCGACGACGAGTCCTCGCTCGCCGCCCGCCGCGAGGACTCCGAGCGCGCCCGCGAGGAACTGTCGAGCCGCCACGGCATCGAGGCGGAAGCTGCCCGCGCCCACGACGAGGTGCTGCGCCAGGCGGCGGCCCGCCGTCAGCGCATCGCCGACATCGGCACCGAGCGCAGCGGTTGGCAGGAGCGCGAGAGCCACGCCCAGTCGCAGATCGACGAGCTCGAATCCCGCCGCGCCTCGGCCGAGGAAGAGCGCGCCCGCCTCGCCGCGCGTCCCGCCGAGATCATGACCGAGCGCCATGCGCTGGGTGATCGCATCGACGAGGCCGCGCGCGAGCGTCAGGCCCGCGCCGATGCGCTCGCCACCGCCGAGGCGACGCTGAACGAGGCCGCCGCCGCTCTGAAGAAGGTGGACGGCGAGCTGCGCGACGTGCGCGAGGATCGCGTCCGCACCGAGGGCGTCGTCGCCCAGGCGACGCAGACCCTGGCGCAGGTCGAGGAACGTGTCGCCGAGCGCGTCGCGTGCCTGCCGACCGAGCTGCTGGCGGTCGCCGAAAAGACCGAGGAGGAGATCGAGGCGCTGCCCGAGGCCGAGGCGCGGCTCAATCGCCTGACCCGCGAGCGCGACAACATGGGCCCGGTGAACCTGCGCGCCGAGGAGGAGGCCAAGGAGCTCAACGAGCAGATCGCCGGCATGACGACGGAGCGCGACGATCTCGTCGCCGCGATCGCCCGTCTGCGCCACGGCATCAACGAGCTCAATCGCGAGGGCCGCGAGCGCTTCCTCGCCGCGTTCGAGAAGGTGAACGGCCACTTCCAGACCCTGTTCACGCGGCTGTTCGGCGGCGGGCGCGCGCATCTCGAACTCACGGAAGCCGAGGATCCGCTCGAGGCCGGGCTCGAGATCATGGCGAGCCCGCCGGGCAAGAAGCTGCAGGTCCTGTCGCTGCTTTCGGGCGGCGAGAAGGCCCTGACCACGACGGCGCTGCTGTTCGCCGTGTTCCTCACCAACCCGGCGCCGATCTGCGTGCTGGACGAGGTGGACGCTCCGCTCGACGACTCCAACATCGGTCGCTTCTGCAACCTGATCGAGGAGATCGGCAACATCACCAAGACCCGCTTCCTGATCGTCACCCACCACCGCATCACGATGGCCCGCATGGACCGCCTCTACGGCGTCACCATGCCGGAGCGCGGCGTGTCGCAGTTGGTGTCGGTCGACCTCCAGGGCGTGACCCGGCTGCGCGCGATCGCGTAAGGCGGGCGCCACCGACGAGCCGAGAAACCCCGGGGGCGCGCCCCCGGGGTTTTTTCATGATTCGCGATCGGTGAACCTACCCAAAGCGGGACCGCTTCGCTGCCCGATGCGGAGCACGGAAACCCCTGATTTTCCGGCGTTCTCGGCGCCCTCACAGGCGCCGTTCGGCCTTGACACCCGGGGGGCCGCTTTATAAGGTGCGCGCGCTTTCCGGCGCGGCCCTTCCGGCCACGCGCTTACGGCGTAACCCTTCCCATGGACGAGCGCAAACCGCCCTCCCTGGAGGACCTCGACGCCCGCTTGCGGGCCGCTCAGGACCGGGTCGATTCCCGGACCGGCGGCGGCAAGAGGAGCGGCGGGCAGCCGATGAGCGGTCTTGGCCTCGCGTTCCGCGTCGGTATCGAGCTGGTCTCGGCTCTGGCGGTCGGTGTCGGCATCGGGTGGTTCCTCGATCGCTGGCTCGGCACCAAGCCGTGGCTGATGGTGGTGTTCTTCTTCCTCGGCGCGGCCGCCGGCGTTCTCAACGTCTGGCGCGCGGTGTCGGGGATCGGCGCGGGCCCCGGCTATCGCCCGGTCGTCGAGAAGGACGAGGAGACGGACGGCCGCTAGGCCGTGCGAAACGACAGACCCTTAGGGGGAACGCGCGTGGCGTCGCCGCTTGAGCAATTCGAGATCCACACCCTCGCTCCGATCCAGGTCGGCGGGGTGAACGCCTCCTTCACCAACTCCTCCCTCTACATGGCGGTCGCCGTCCTCGGCGTGACCGCGTTCCTCGTCCTCGGCATGCGCAAGGCGGCGCTGGTTCCCGGCCGCTGGCAGTCGATGTCGGAGATCCTCTACGAATTCGTCTCGGGCATGATTCGCGACAACGCGGGGCACGACGCACGGCCGTTCTTCCCGTTCGTGTTCACGCTGTTCATGTTCATCCTGTTCGCGAACCTGATCGGCCTCGTCCCGGGCGCGTTCGCGGTCACCAGCCACATCGTCGTGACGTTCGCGCTGGCCGCCGTCGTCTTCCTCGGTGTGACGCTGGTCGCGCTGGCCAAGCACGGCGTCAAGTTCTTCAGCTACTTCCTGCCCCCGGACACGCCGCTCTACATGGCGCCGCTGCTGGTGCCGATCGAGGTCATCTCCTACCTCGCGCGCCCGGTGACCCTGGCGCTGCGACTGTTCGCCAACATGATGGCGGGCCACACGATGCTGCACGTGTTCGCGGGCTTCGTGATCCTGCTCGGCGTGTTCGGCATCGCGCCGCTCGCGGTCATCGTCGCGCTCTACGTGCTCGAGCTGCTGGTCGCGCTGCTGCAGGCCTACGTGTTCGCGATCCTCACCTGCCTCTACCTCCACGACGCGCTGCATCTGCACTGATCGGCGCTCCCTCCAACCACCCAACCACCACCAAAGCTAAGGATAAAAGTCATGGATGCTGCTGCCGCTAAGCTCATTGGCGCCGGTCTCGCCGTCATCGGTCTCGCCGGTGTCGGCGTCGGTATCGGCAACGTGTTTGCCTCGTTCATCTCGTCGGTCGCCCGCAACCCGGCGGCCCGTCCGGTGGTGTTCCCGTACACGATGCTGGGCTTCGCGCTCGTCGAGGCGGTCGCGCTCTACGCCCTGCTGATCTCGTTCCTCATCCTGTTCTCCTAATCGCCGCGCGGGGGGCTTCGGCCCCCCACAGGCTTAGGTGTCCCTAGGATCATGTAGATGCCGCAACTCGACGTCTCGACCTTCCTCCCGCAGTTGGTGTGGCTCGCCATCACCTTCATCGGCCTCTACGTGCTGATGACGGCGTTCGTTCTGCCGCGCATCCGCGCCGTGCTGAAGGAGCGCAAGGCGCGGACCGAGGGCACCCTCGCCGCCGCCCAGGCGCTGCGGGCCGAGGCCGAGGCAGCCCGCGACAGCTACGACAAGGCGATCGCCGAGGCCCGCGCCAAGGCCCACAGCCAGGTCACCCAGGCGGTGGAGAAGGCCAAGGTCGAGGCGAACGCCCGGATGGAAGCCCAGGGTCAGGCGCTCGCGGCGAAGAGCCGCGACGCCGAGCAGACCGTCGAGCGGGCCAAGGCCCAGGCGCTGACGGGCATCAATCAGGCCGCGGCGGACATTGCCAAGGCCGCCGCCGAGAAGCTGCTCGGCGCGCCGGTCGACGCCGGCGCCGCGGCGGCCGCCGTCGCCGCCGCCCGCGGGGAGAAGCGCTAGATGTTCGGCCTCATTTCCACCGCCGTTGCCGCCGAGGCCGCCGGCCACGGCGAGGAAGCGTTCTACCAGTCGCCCGAGTTCTGGCTCGGCGTCGCGTTCCTGATCTTCATCGTTGCGATCTCGCGTCCGGTCGCCCGCGCCGTCACCGGCGCGCTCGACACCCGCGCCGCCGAGATCGCGCGCAACATCGACGAAGCCCAGAAGCTCTACGAGGAGACCCGCACGGCGCTCGAGAGCTACAAGCACAAGCTCGCCGCCGCCGGGCGCGAGGCCTCCGAGATCGTCGCCAACGCCGAGGCCGAAGCCAAGCGGATGCGCGAGAACGCCGAGAAGGAGCTCGCTCAGACGCTGAAGCGCCGCGAGGAGCTCGCCATGGAGAAGATCGCCCAGGCCGAGGCGCGCGCGACCAAGGACGTCCGCGACGCGGCGGTCGAGGTGGCGCTCGCCGCCACCCGCAAGCTGATCGCCGACGGCCTGTCGCAGGATCGCGCCGGCGCGCTGATCGACGAGGCGCTCAAGAATCTGCCGAAGCAGCTCCACTAGGCGCGGCTCTCCGGCTGCAACGACGAACCCCCGCGGTCGCCCGCGGGGGTTTTTCTTTGCCCGTGGCCGTGCCTCGGCGGGTTGCCTCCTGGCCGGGAAGCGGTGAAGATCGGCTCCAACGACAAGCCGGCGGGGAATCCCGACCGGTGCCCGACCGGGCGCTTCGGCGAGGTGTTCGAACTCGCCCGGCACGCGCTCGGGATGGACAAACAGGGAGCCAAGATGTTCGCGCACCGCGCCGCCGGAGTCGCATTGCGACTCGTCGCCTTCGCCGTAGCCGTCAGCGCCGGGACCCGCGCCGAGGCCGCGGATGTCTACGCCGGAAAGCAGCTCACGCTGGTCGCCAGCACGGAATCGGGCAGCGGCTACGATCTCTACGCCCGCACGGTGGCGCGGTGGCTGCCGAACCACATCCCCGGCCGTCCCGCCATCGTCGTCCAGAACATGCCCGGCGCGAGCGGCCTCCGCGCCAGCAACTACCTCTACAACGTCGCGCCGAAGGACGGCCTGACCATCGGGCTGATCAACAACGGCAATCCGTTCGCGCCGCTGTACGGGATGTCGCAGGCGCACTTCGACCCGACCAAGTTCAATTGGCTCGGGAGCCCGACCAAGGAGATCAGCGTCTTCCTCTTGTGGCACACGGTGCCGGTCAACTCGATCGCCGAGGCCAAGAACCGCGAGCTCATTCTCGGCTCGGCCGGAGCCGCGACCGGCGGCGCGTTCTACTCGCGCGTGCTGACCGCGGTGTTCGGCCTCAAGATCAAGACCGTGTCGGGCTACAAGGGTCTGGCCGAGGCTCTGCTCGCGATGGAACGCGGCGAGAACGAGGGCTATGCGTCCTCCTTCTGGTCGACGCTGCAGTCGACCCGCTCCGAATGGATCCGCGACAGGAAGATCAAGTTCATGCTGCGCTACAGCGGCGACGTCCAGCCCGGGCTGGAGAACGTGCCGCTGGCGACCGATCTCGCCGCCAGTGAGGACGACCGTGCACTTCTTCGCATCGTCGCAGCACCCTTCTACCTCGGCCGCCCGATGCTGGCACCGCCGGGAATCCCCGCCGATCGCGCGGCGCTGCTGAAGAACGGCGTCAACGCGACGGTCCACAGCGCCGAGTTCCGCGACGACTGCGCGCACCAGAATCTCGACTGCACCAGTCCGTCGAGCGGCGACGAGATCGCGGCGATCATCGCCGACACCTATCGCGCCCCTGAGTCCGTCAAGAAGCGGCTGCTCGCGCTCTACAACGCCGAGCAATAGCCCGCTCCAACCGGCGCGGACGTCGCCTAGTACGCGCGGCCGGAGCCTGGACCGCCGTGCGCGGTGTCCGCGCGTGCGCGCCGCAACAGGAGCCATCCGCCGATCAGCATCGCCGCGCCCCACGCGAGGAAGGCCGTGTCCCACCAGATCCACTGGCCGCGGGGCACCGTCTCGTTGACGTGATGGATGCCGAGAAGCTGGTGATCGACCAGACCTTCGACGACGTTGAAGGCGCCGAAGCCGATCAGGATCGTCGCCGCGAGCAGCTTCCCCGACCATCGCACATGGCGCCGCCGCGCCGCCCGCCACAGGACGACGAGCCCTGTGCCGACGAAGATATACGTCGTGACGTGGAAGAGCCCGTCGGCCAGGGTGTTGATGCGGAGGTTCTCGACGGTGGTCGGCGGATAACCAGCCGACGTCAGCATGTGGTGCCATTGCAGCACCTGGTGGAAGACGATGCCGTCGAAGAATCCGCCGAGCCCGAGCCCGAACAGGATTCCCGCGGACGCCGGGAAGCCCGCCATGTCCTCCCCGGAATCCACCGCCATGGACGCACTCAGGCCCGGGCGGCGGCAATGGCACGGATCGCGGCCGCGTCGGGATCACCGATGTCGGCATCGATCGAGCCGAAGTCGCCGCGCAGCGCCTTGAGCGCGCAGCGCTCGGTGTCGATCTCGCGTTCGGTGCGGAAGCCGAGGCGGCGCAGCACCGGAACCGGCGGGCACCACCCCTGGGTCGCGTGCTGCAGCAGGAACCCGGCGACGAGGGCCGGGAGCGCGAGCCAGCGCCGATCGACGGTCGTGCCCAGCGCAACCCCGGTGAACGCCAGTGTCGCGGCGTTGGCCTCGATCATGCGCTCGATGTCCCACTCCTCGTCGAGCTCACGAAGCCGTCGGCCGATCTCCTCGGGGTGATGCGCGAAGTAGCGCACCCGCTCCTCGATGTCCTCGGCAATGCGCTGATTGGCGGCCACGGAGGTGTGGTCGGGCACCCGGCGGGTCGTCGCTGGCAGCATGGCGGCCTCCTGTCCTGCCGCCTAAACGCCGCAGGACGCTCCGCGTTGCAGCGGAGGCGCGGCCGTGCCGCAACGCTTCGCTGGCTACTCCGCGGCTACTCCGCCGCCTGCTTCGGCGCCGAAGGACGCCAGCGCAGGACGGGCGTCCGCGCCGCGCGGGTCTCGTCGAGACGGCGGCGCGGGCTCAGGCGCGGGGCGGCGTGGAACGCCTCGCCCTCGCCCGCCTTGGCACGCCGCGCGAGCGACAGTACAGCGTCGGCGAACTGGTCGAGCGACCCCTTCGACTCCGTTTCGGTCGGCTCCATCAGCATCGCGCCGTGGACCACCAGCGGGAAGTAGATCGTCGTCGGGTGAAAGCCTTCGTCGATCAGCGCCTTGGCGAAGTCGAGCGTGGACACACCGGTCCCGTCGAGGAACCTGTCGTCGAACAGCGCCTCATGCATGCAGGTGCCGGGGAACGCCGGACTGAGCTCGTTCTTCAGCCGCGCGAGCAGATAGTTGGCGTTGAGCACCGCGTCTTCGGCGACCTGCTTCAGGCCGTCGCGGCCGTGGCTCAGCATGTAGGTGAGCGCGCGGACGAACATGCCCATCTGGCCGTGGAACGCCTTGAGGCGGCCGATGCTGCGCGACGCCTCGCCGGTCGCCGTCTCGATCAGCGCGAATCCATCCTTGCCGTGGACGACCCACGGCAGCGGCGCGAACGGCGCCAGCGCCGCGGCGAGCGCCACCGGGCCCGAGCCCGGACCGCCGCCGCCGTGGGGCGTCGAGAACGTCTTGTGCAAGTTCATGTGCATGACGTCGATGCCGAGATCGGCGGGCCTGACCTTGCCGACGATGGCGTTGAAGTTGGCACCGTCGCAGTAGAAGTATGCCCCGGCCGCATGGGTCGCGTCGGCGATCTCCACGATCTCGTCCTCGAACAGCCCGCAGGTGTTCGGGTTGGTCACCATGATCGCGGCGACGTCGGGCCCGAGCTTCGCCTTGAGCGCCGCGACATCGACCCGGCCGCGCCCGTTGGCCGGAATCGACTCGACGTGATAGCCGAGCGCCGCGGCGGTCGCGGGGTTCGTGCCGTGCGCCGATTCGGGCACCAGCACGCGCATGCGCTCCTGTCCGGCCGCGGCGTGGGCGGCGCGGATCGTCGCCATGCCGCAGAACTCGCCATGGGCGCCGGCGGCGGGCGTGAGCGCGACGGCTGGAAGGCCCGTCAATGTCTTCAGCCAGTGGGCGAGCCGATCCATCAGCTCGAGCGCGCCCTGGACGGTCGACACCGGCTGCAGCGGATGGATGTCGGCGAAGCCGGGCAGCCGCGCCATTTTCTCGTTGAGCCGCGGGTTGTGCTTCATCGTGCACGAGCCGAGCGGGAAGATGCCGGCGTCGATCGCGTAGTTCTTCTGCGACAGCCGCGTGAAGTGACGCACCACCTGCGGCTCCGACAGCCCGGGAAGACCGAGCGGCGTCACGCGGGCGAGACCGCCGAGGCGGTCCTTGAACTCGGGCGCCTCCGGGATGTCGACGCCGCAGCGGCCGGGCGCGTCCTGCTCGAACAGGAGCGGCTCCTCGATCTGGAGGGCCCGGTTTCCGGTGAAGGTCGACGGCGTGCTCGGCGGAAGGCTGCTCATCGCACGGCCTCCGTCAGCGCCTCGCTATACTCAACCATCTCTTCCTTGTTCGACGTCTCGGTGACCGCGACGACCAGCAGGCTGTCGAGGCCCGTGGCCTCCGGCCACAGCCGGGTCGCCGGCACTCCGGCGAAGATCTTCCTCGCCGCGAGGGTCTCGACAACCGCGGCCGCGGGCCTGGGCAGCGCAACCGTGAACTCGTTGAAGAAGGTATCGTTGAGCACCTTCACGCCGGGCACCCTCGCCAGTCGCTCCGCGAGCATGACTGCCTTGAAGTGGTTGAGCCGCGCGAGCCGCGTGAGCCCCTCGGAGCCGAGCAGCGCCATGTGGATCGTGAAGGCGAGCGCGCACAGCCCGGAGTTGGTGCAGATGTTGCTGGTCGCCTTCTCGCGGCGGATGTGCTGTTCGCGCGTCGACAGCGTCAGCACGAAGCCGCGCCGGCCGTCGGCGTCGACGGTCTCGCCGGCAAGTCGTCCCGGCATCTGGCGGACGAACCGCTCGCGGGTCGCGAACAGACCGAGGTACGGTCCGCCGAAGTTCAGGCCATTGCCGATCGACTGGCCTTCGCAGACGACGATGTCCGCCCCCATCTCGCCGGGCGACTTGATCGCTCCCAGCGACACGACCTCGGTCACGGCGACGACCAGCAGGGCGCCGGCGGCGTGACACCGCTCGGCCAGCCCGGAGACGTCGCGCATGCGACCGAACGCGTCGGGGTTCTGCACCACCACGCAGGCGGTGTCGGGATCGATATGGGACTCGAGCACCTCGCCGCCGCGGGGCGCCGGCGCGCCGATGTCGAGCTTGCTGTCGGTGTAACGCGTCGCGGTAATCACCGTGTCGCGCCAGTGGGGATGGAGGTTCCCCGAGATCACCACCTTCTGCCGCCGGGTGATGCGGCGCGCCATCAGCACGGCTTCGGCGCAGGCAGTGGCGCTGTCGTACATCGAGGCGTTGGCGACCTCCATGCCGGTCAGCATCGCGACCTGAGTCTGGAACTCGAACAGGTACTGCAGCGTGCCCTGGGAGATTTCCGGCTGGTACGGCGTGTAGGAGGTCAGGAACTCGCCGCGCTGGATGATGTGATCGACCGCCGCCGGAACGTGATGGCGGTAGGCGCCGCTGCCGATGAAGCTCGCCGCCGCCCCCGCCGGAACGTTCTTCGCCGCCAGCGCCGCCATCTCGCGCTCGACCTCGAGCTCGCCCTGGTGGTCGGGCAGGTCGAGCGGAGTCTTGAGGCGGGCGCGCTCCGGGACGCCCTTGAACAGGTCGTCGACGGCGCGGACGCCGATCGTCGCCAGCATGGACTGACGGTCGGCGGGTGTGAGCGGCAGGTAACGCATGAAATATTCCTTAGGTCGAAATCGTTCGCGACGACGCGCGCGTCAGGCTCGCGCAGTCGGCGCCGAAGGTCAGCCGAGATCCTCGACGAACTTCCGGTACGCGGCGGCGTCCATCAGCTTGCCGATCTCGGCCTTGTCGGAAAGCCGGATCTTGGCGAACCACCCCTTGCCCTCGGCATCCTCGTTGATCGTTTGCGGCGAGGCGCCGAGCATGTCGTTGATCTCGGTGACGGTGCCCGACGCCGGCGCGTAGACCTCGCTCGCGGCCTTGACCGATTCGACGACGGCCATCTCGCCGCCCTGCTTCACGGCCTTGCCGACCGCCGGCAGCTCGACATAGACGACGTCCCCCAGTTGCTGCTGGGCGTAGTCGGTGATGCCGACGACGGCGACATCGCCCTCGACGCGGACCCATTCGTGTTGATCGGTGTAGCGGCTCTCGGTCACATCTCTCTCCTGCGGGCTCTCGTAAGGTTCTAGCTCGGCCGGCGGTAACGGTGCGGCACGAACGGCAGCGGCTTGATGCGGCCAGGCATGGCGTTGTTGCGCACCGTCAGACGAATCGGCGTCTCGGGTTTTGCCGCGCCGGCGGCGACATATCCCATTCCGATCGGCGCGCCGACCGTCGGGCCGAAGCCGCCCGACGTGACGGTGCCGATCACGTTGCCGGAGACATCCGTCACCTCGGTGCCATCGCGCGCCGGCGCTCGGCCGTCCGGTTTGATGCCGACCCGGGTACGGTTGGGCCCGTCGGCGAGCTCGCGCTGGATGCGCGCAGCACCCGGGAACCCGCCCTCGGTGCGGCGGCGCTTCTGGATCGTCCAGGCGAGGCCCGCCTCGATCGGGCTCGTCGTCGTGTCGATGTCGTGCCCGTAGAGGCAAAGCCCGGCCTCGAGGCGCAGCGTGTCGCGCGCGCCGAGTCCGGCCGGCTTGACCTCGGGCTGCGCCAGCAGGTCCTCGGCGAGCGCGAAGGCATGGCTCGCCGGGACCGAGATCTCGAACCCGTCCTCGCCGGTGTAGCCCGAGCGCGTCACGAAACACGGCACGTGGCGGATGTCGAGCCAGGCGCCCCGCATGAAGCCGAGCGCGGCGACCTTCGGCGCCAGGCGGCACAAGGCCGCTTCGGCGGCGGGGCCCTGCAGCGCGAGCAGCGCGCGCTCCTCGAGGACCTCGAGCGAGACATCGCCCGGGAGGTTGGCCTTCAGAAGGGCGAAGTCGGCGTCCTTGCACGCGGCGTTGACGACCAGGAACACGCCGTCGGGGAGCCGCGTCGCCATCAGGTCGTCGAGAATGCCGCCCCCATCGTTGGTGAACATCGTGTAGCGCTGGGCGAACGGCTTCAGCGACTGGATGTCGGCCGGCACCAGCCGCTCGAGCGCGGCGGCTGCGCCGGAGCCGTGGAGCCGCGCCTGCCCCATGTGGGAGACGTCGAACAGCGCTGCCGCGGCGCGGCATTGCAGGTGCTCGGCGATGATGCCGGCCGGGTACTGCACCGGCAGCGCGTAGCCCGCGAACGGCACCATCTTGCCGCCGAGCTGCGTGTGCAGGTCGAACAGCGGTGTCCGCTTGGCGTCGCCGGGGTTGTCTGCTGAGGTCAAGAACGTCTCCCGCGAATCGGCAGCATCGCGGCCGAATGGCCGCCCGCCCCCTCTGTCGCGGGAACCTGAAAGATTCGCTCGGCGGGTAGTGCCGCCGCCGGGCTTACTTCGTCGGTGGGACGGGCCGCTCGGATCGATCGGCGCGTCCGCTTTCCAGAGTGTCGAACTCCCCGCGGTCCTTTTGCCTGAGAGTTTCCGGGGCGGTTGCTCCTTCGGCGCCGGAGCCCCGCCGAAGCGGGCCGCCGGTCTCTCCCGCGGGGAGAGGATGTGGGCGCATCTTAGGGCTGCGGGTGCGGGAATCCAGCGGAATCAAGGCGCGCCGGTGGCCGGTTATCCACAGCGATCAGCGCTGCGTCCGGGCCCGGTTGTACTCGAGATCCGCCGGGCTCAACTGGAGCCCGACGATGATGCCGTACGCCTCGGCCGAGCGGCCCTTGGGCAGGGGAATCCTCTCCTCGGTCTCCTCGGTCGCATAGGCTCGCGGCACGTTGGGCTGGAACTCGACGGTCGCCGAGAAAACTTCCTTGGCGAGGATGTTGCGCTGCGGATCGCCGATGGCGATGAAATAGGGGATCGTCGCCGTCGCGGCGCGGCTGGCGGGTCCGCGCTCGGCGCCGACGACCACGTTGAGCTGGATGTCGACGCCCTTGGAGCCGTAGTCACAGGCGATCTGCACGTCGAGGACGCCCGCGTTGAAGACGACGTCGGTGAGGTCGCGGCCGCCGCCGTCGCGGAATCGGGTCATGGTCGCGAGATCCTTCGGGATCTCGACCTTCGGGCAGTCGAACTGCGGCGTCTTGCTGAACAAGCCGCAGCCCGAGAGCGACGCCAGCGCCATGGCACCGACGGCAAGCACGAGCAGACGGGAGGGCAGCGACCGCGTCGTGCGGCTAGAGCATCGCATGGGTGCCGTCGCAGTAAGGGGCGTCGGTGGTGCGTTTGCATCCGCAGAGATAGAGCGTCAGCGGCGCCGACACCTTGAACGCCTTCGGCTTGAACTCCGTCCCCTTGTGGGACCCGTCGCAGAACGGCTGGGTCTGGCTGCGGCCGCAGGAGCACCACCAGTATTCCTTGTCCGCCTCGACATCGACCTCGTAGTAGTTGTCGCGAGGCATCAAGGGTTCGGCCATCGTTTCCTGCTCCACACGCGCGATCATCACGGGTCCGGACGGTCCGGTGCGACTTGCGCCCACCCGTCCGCGCCACTACTTTGAGGCCCAGCCCGTCGATTTCTGACCGGCAAGGCCCGACGAAACGTCGGGTCGGCCGGCACTCTAGTGGCCGCGGGGACGGGCCGCAAGGCTCGCCCGAACGCCCGTTTCCGCGATACTGACCTCCGCTCCCGGCACCGGAACACCGCACCCTTTACCGCCAATGTCCGCCGCCCCGCATACCGCGCCCCGCCCCCCAGTGACACTGCTGCTGGCGAGCCCGCGCGGCTTCTGCGCCGGCGTCGAGCGCGCGATCGTGATCGTCGAGGAGGCGCTGAAGCGATTTGGGGCGCCGGTCTACGTCCGCCACGAGATCGTCCATAACCGCACCGTCGTCGATGGCCTCCGCGCGAAGGGCGCGATCTTCGTCGAGGACCTCCGGGATGTGCCCGAGGGCGCCCACGTGATCTTCTCCGCGCACGGCGTGTCGCAGGCGGTCGTCGCAGAGGCGGGCCGGCGAAAGCTCGCGGCGCTCGACGCCACCTGCCCGCTGGTGAGCAAGGTGCACAACGAGGCGCTGCACCATCACGAGGCCGGCCGCACCGTCATCCTCATCGGCCACGCCGGCCATCCCGAGGTCGAGGGCACCATGGGGCAGCTCCCGGCCGGCGCGGTGATCCTCGTCCAGAACGTGCGCGACGCGGACGCCGTTTCGGTTCCCGATGCCGAGCGCCTGGCCTACGCCACCCAGACGACACTCTCGGCCGATGACACCGCCGACATCCTTGCCGTGCTGCAGCGCCGGTTCCCGGCGATCCGCGGCCCGGCGAAGGCCGACATCTGCTACGCGACGACCAACCGGCAGGCGGCGGTGAAGGCGATCGCCCCGCGCTCCGATCTCATCATCGTCGTCGGCGCGCCGAACTCATCGAACTCCATGCGCCTCGTCGAGGTGGCGAAGCTCGCGGGCGCGCGCGACGCCATGCTGGTCGAACGTGCGTCGCAGATCGATTGGGAACGCGTGAAAAGCGCCCGCACCATCGGAATTACCGCCGGCGCCTCGGCGCCCGAGATCCTGGTCGAGGAGGTGATCGCCGCGTTGCGCGAGCGCTTCGACGTCACCATCGAGGCAGTGACGGTGACCCGGGAGGACACGGTGTTCAGCCTGCCCAAGGCGCTGGTGAGCTGAGCCCGGCATGGCCGTCTACACCGAAGTCGGCGACGACGAGCTCGAAGCCTTCCTCTCAGACTACGACGTCGGCAGCCTGGTCGCGTTCAAGGGCATCGCCGAGGGCGTCGAGAACTCGAACTTCCTGGTCGAGACCGATCGCGCGCTGTACATCCTGACGCTCTACGAGCGTCGCGTGAAGGCCGACGACCTGCCGTTCTTCCTCGGGCTCATGGACCACCTCGCGGCCAAGGGCATCCGGTGCCCGGTCCCGGTGAAGGCCCGCGACGGCAAGGCGCTGCGCGTGCTGGCCGGTCGCCCGGCGACGCTGGTGACGTTCCTCAAGGGCGTATGGCCGCGCAGGATCGCGCCGCTCCACTGCCACCTGCTGGGCGGCGCGATGGCGTCGTTCCACCTCGCCGGGCGCGACTACGGGCTTGCGCGCGCCAACGCGCTCGACCTCGGCGGCTGGCGCGGACTGTTCGAGCAGATCGACGGACGCGCCGACGAGATCGCACCGGGCCTCGCATCCGAGATCGCGCTCGAGCTGTCGGATCTCACCGCGAAATGGCCGAAGGGCCTGCCAGTCGGCATCATTCACGCCGATCTCTTCCCCGACAACGTGTTCTTCCTCGGCGAGCAGCTCTCGGGAATCATCGATTTCTATTTCGCCTGCGAGGACTTCCTCGCCTACGACCTGGCGATCGCGCTGAACGCGTGGTGCTTCGAGCCGGATTCCTCGTTCAACGTGACGAAGGCGCGTGGGCTTCTGAACGCCTACAAGAAAGTGCGGTCGCTCGAGGCGGCCGAGCTCGCGGCGCTGCCGCTCCTGGCGCGCGGCGCAGCGATGCGCTTCCTGCTGACACGCCTCTACGACTGGCTCAACCGCCCCGAGGGTGCGTTGGTGAAGCCGAAGGATCCGCGCGAGTACCTCAAGAAGCTCCGCTTCCATCGCCAGGTGAAGGGACCGGAGGCATACGGGCTTGACTGAGCACCAGGGAAGCGGCGCCGACCAATCCGACGGCGTGGTCGAGATCTTCACCGACGGTGCATGCTCGGGGAACCCGGGCCCCGGCGGCTGGGGCGCGGTGCTGCGCTTCGGGCCGCACGAGAAGGAGCTGCACGGCTACGAGCCGGCGACGACCAACAACCGCATGGAGCTGATGGCCGCCATCAAGGGCCTTGAGGCGCTGAAGCGGCCGTCGAAGGTGCGGATCACCACCGACAGCAACTACGTCCGCGAAGGCATCACCGCCTGGATCCATAACTGGAAGAAGAACGGCTGGCGGACGGCCGACAAGAAGCCGGTGAAGAACGCCGAACTGTGGCGCAAGCTCGACGAGCTGCGGGCGATGCACGACGTGCAGTGGCACTGGGTCAAGGGTCACGCCGGCCATCCCGAGAACGAGCGCGCCGACGAGCTCGCGCGCCGCGGCATCAAGCACGCGCGCGGGCGCTGACCTACGCCGACCGCCGGTTCGTGCTCTCGGCGATGATGTCGGCGCCGCGCTTCAGGACGATACGGCCGTTCGGATACTCGCCGCACGCCGCGCGGAACATGGCGTGCGCGATCGCGGCATCGGTCGCGCGCGCGAGAACGCGCATTGCATCGTCCTCGATCACCTCGACGGTGTAGGTCACGGCATCCACTGGATCGTCGCTGGGCATCGGAGTCTCTCGGCCGACACGGCAGTACCTGGCCCGCCTAACGTCCGGGCGCGTTCCAGCAGCTGAGCATCCTGCCGCGGCTCCGGAGCGTGATCATCCGCTGCGGATACTCTCGCGTGGCGGCGAAATAGGCCGCGTAGCCGACCCCCGCGCTCGCGCTGAGCGCGAGCACGGTCGCAACCGACTGTTTGCGGGCATCCCATAGCTCGACCCGGTACGGAAGATCCTCGGCTGCGCCTGGATCCCGACCACCGACCGTCGTCGCTCCAGAGCGCCGCGGCGGGAAGTTGATCGGCGAATGTCGGTGAGCGACGCGAAACATGCACGACCCTCTGCTGCCGCTCGGACGATTCTACGAGCAGCGAGAGCCGGAGCAAGAGACCTATATCGGGCGAGCGCAGCGTCGCGGCGCGACGTCGGTCGCGGAGCGTTCGCGACGCTCCGCGACCGCGGCGATCAGAGCGCGGAAAGGATCGTTTCCGCCGAGGACACTTCGAACTTGCCGCTTTCCTCGACGTTCAGCTTCTTCACGACGCCGTCCTCGACGACCATCGCGTAGCGCTGCGAGCGCATGCCGAGACCGCGCTCGCTGAGATCGAGACCGAGACCGAGCGCCTGGGCGAACTTCGCGGATCCGTCGGCGAGCATCATCACTTTGTCGCCGACCTTCTGGTCCTTGCCCCACGCGTCCATCACGAAGGCATCGTTGACCGACACGCAGGCGATGGCGTCGACGCCCTTCTTCCTGATCGCGTCGGCGTTCTGCACGAAGCCCGGCAGATGCTTCATCGAGCAGGTCGGGGTGAACGCACCGGGAACCGCGAACACCACCACCTTCTTGCCCTTGAAGAGCTGATCGGTGCTGATCGGCTGGATGCCGTCGGCGGTCTTCTGCTGCAGCGTCACATTCGGAATGCGGTCGCCTACCTTGATCATGGCTTGGTCGCTCCAGTTCTGCGGAATGAGATCAGCGGAAGGGCGGCACTATAGAGGCCGCAAGCGGAGCTTGGCAAATCGAGGCGGGCCTCGGCCGAGGGCCGTGTAGTGCGCCACGTCTCGCTGCGCTCGCCGTGAAGCTTCGCTCGCCGAGCATCGAGCGCGCCGAGTTGACTCTTTACGGTGGGTGCCGCGCGTCCTTATCTCTTTCCGTCATCTTTCGGACAGCTTTCTGCCCTCTTTTGGCTCGACCTTCGCTCAAGGTCGAGCCCACGTACCGGAGCGTTGCCTTATGATCCGTCCGCACCGATCGCCGGCGTTGCCCGATGCCGAACGGCGACTCCAGCTGTTCGTCGACGGTGTGCGCGATTACGCGCTGCTGATGCTCGATACTGCGGGGAACATCGTCAGCTGGAACACCGGCGCCGCCTACATCACCGGCTACACCGCCGAGGAGATCGTCGGCCGTCACTTCTCCACGTTCTATCCGAAGGAGGACATCCTCGCGGGCAAACCCGCCTACGAGCTCGAGGTCGCCGGTGAAACCGGGCGGTTCGAGGACACCGGCTTCCGCCTTCGCCGGGACGGCTCGCGCTATTGGGCCAATGTCATCATCTCCGCGATTCGCGACGAGCGCGGGCGGCTGGTCGGGTTCGGCAAGATCTTCCGCGACATCACCGACCGTCGCGAGAGCGAGCGCCGGCTCCAGGAGAGCGAGGCAAAGCTCCAGATGCTGGTCAACACCGTGCTCGACACGGTGGTCGACGGCCTCGTGGTCGTCGATCGGTGCGGCATCGTCCAGTTTTGCAATCAGGCCTGCGTCGCCATCTTCGGCCACGATCTCGACGAGATCGTCGGCCGCGACGTGGAGGCGCTGTTCACGAACTCGTCGTACGAGGAGTACCAGCGGTACCTGTCCGAATATCGCCGCACCGGTGATCGCCACGTGCTCGGAACCGCCCACGAGATCAAGGGGCGCCGCAAGGACGGCGGCACGTTCCCGATGGAGCTCTCGGTCGGCGAGGCGAAGATGGCGGGCGAATCGGTGTTCGTCGGCATCATCCGCGACGTCACCGAGCGCAAGCGCACGGAAGAGAAGCTCGTCCAGGCGCAGAAGATGGAGACGGTCGGTCAGCTCTCGGGCGGCATCGCCCACGACTTCAACAATCTGCTCACGGTCATGATCGGCAACGCCGACAACCTGAGCGAGCTCCTCAAGGACAAGCCCGAACTCAAGCAGCTCTGCGACTCCATCATCGTCGCGGGCATGCGCGGCGCCGAGCTGACTCAGCGACTCCTCGCCTTCAGCCGACGACAGGCCCTGAAGCCGGTCGCGGTCGACTGCAACGCGCTGATCGGCAACCTCCAGGAGCTTCTGCGCCGCACGCTGCGCGAGGACATCGAGATACGGGCGCAGCTCGCGCCGACGCCGCCGGCTTTCGCCGACGTCGCGCAGCTCGAGTCGGCGCTGATCAACCTCGCCCTCAACGCCCAGGACGCGATGCCGAAGGGCGGCCACCTGACGATCTCATCGGCGATCGCCGAGCTCGACCAGAGCGCGCTCGCCAACACCGACGTCAAGCCGGGCCGCTACGTGATGGTCGCCGTCACCGACGACGGCACCGGGATGACGCCGGAGGTGCGCGAGCACGTGTTCGAGCCGTTCTTCACCACCAAGGAGGTCGGCAAGGGATCCGGCCTCGGCCTCAGCATGGTGTACGGCTTCATCAAGCAGTCGGGCGGCCACGTCGCCCTCTACAGCGAGCCCGGGCTCGGCACCACGATCCGCATGTACCTGCCGGTGGACGCGACGGGCCTGCCCGCGTCGGATCACCTCCACGAAGCCAGCGAGGGCGAGACGCCGCGCGGCGACGAAACCGTGCTCGTCACCGAGGATGATCCCTTCGTCCGCGGATATGCGGTGTCGTGCCTCGAGAGCCTCGGCTACACCGTCGTCACCGCCGCCGACGGCCCCGAGGCGTTGGCCAAGCTGTCGGACGGGGCGATGCCCGACGTCCTGTTCACCGACGTCATCATGCCGGGCGGAGTGAGCGGCTGGGACCTCGCGCGGCAGGCGCGCAAGCTCCGCCCCGGGCTCAAGCTGCTGATGACCTCGGGCTACGCCCTCGACACGCTGGTGTCCGACCGGCGCATCCCGCCGGACGCGGTGTTCGTCAACAAGCCCTACCGCAAGAACGATCTCGCCCGCTCGGTGCGCGAGACGATCGAGCGCACCTGACGTCCGCCGCGGCTGCACGTGGGACACCTGGCGCCCCGAATTCTACTAACGGCTCCAATACGTTAAGCCGTCCCACAGCGCTCTGTCCCACTGTCCCACACTGGCGGTTTGGGACACCTGGGACAGATGGGACACTTCTCCACAGCCCCCGACGTGCCGTGGGCCGCGCAGTCCGTCACCTCGGGTCAGTCGCGCGGAACGAGGGTCGGGCGCGCAGCGCGTCGACCCACCGCGCCAGCGCGGGAGCGCCGTCGCGCCAGGCGACCCCCGGCAGGCGGAAATCGACGTAGTCGAGCGCGACGCCCACCGCGACGTCGCCGAGGTCGGGATCGGCGCCGATGCGGCTCGCCGCGAGAGGCTCGAGCGCCGCGACGGCGCGGGGGATCGCGCGCGCCCAGCGTTCCGTCAGGCCGGTGTCGGATCCGCCGCTGAACCGCCGATGGATGACGACGCCGAATGCGCAGTCGATCGTCGCACGACCGAGGCCGAGGCGACGCAATGCGTCGTCGCGGGCAGCGGCGGGGTGCGGCATCAGTCGCTCGCTCCCGGCGGTCGCGATCAAGTGATCGCAGATCGCCGCGCTCTCGATCAGCGCGACGCCGGCGTCGGTGACCAGCGCCGGCACCTTCCCGAGCGGGTTGACGGCGAGCAGCGCGGGCGCATCGTCCCACGGCTCGACCCAGATCGTCTCCAGCCGCTCGGCAAGACCGGTCTCGTGCGCAGTTGCGAGCACGAGGCGGGCATACGGCGAGGTCTTGTTGAGATAGAGCTTCATCGTTTCGTCTCCGCGACGTTGGAGCTGGGTCGAAGCGGCACGAGCGCGAACGCACTCGCGACGAGCACGAGCGCTGCCCCGATCCAGGCGATGTTCCCGGGCGCCCCGCTTGCAACGATGGCGCTGAGAGCGACCGGCCCGAGCACCTGACCGGCGGCGAAGGCCGCCGTCATGGCCGCGATCAGGGTACGGGCGCGATCACCGCCGATGTCGTGGGCGGCGCCGATCGCGCCGAGCGTCGTCACCATGAAGGTCCCGCCGACGAGCAGCGCGGACGCCATCACGGCGACGAAGCTGTGAACGAGAACCGGCAGCACGACACCCACGGCCATGATGATATGGCCTGCGATCCACAGCCGGACATTGCCGATCGCGCGCGCGAGCGGGCCGGCAACCAGCGTCGACAGCGCCGCTGCGATGCCGAACACCGGCCATGCCCATTGGAACAACGTCGCATCGCCGAGCAGCTCCTTGGCGAGCGCCGGCAGGAACGTCGCGGGGATGATGTAGCCGATGCCGGATGCGGCGTAGCACGCGCACAGCCTCAGCGCGGCTGGGAGCCCCCGCACGCTTGCCACTGCCGTCGGGCGTGGCGCGACCGCCCCATCCATCGCAACCCACACCACGACCGAGAGCGCCGCCGCCACCGCGGCCAGTGCGCCCCAGATGGCCGGAGACGGCAAGCCCATGCGCGCCAGCACGAGAGTGGCGAGCCCCGCGAGGGCGATTCCTCCGCCCACCCCGGCGAACACCGCGCCGTTCAGCCACCGCCGGCCGGCGCGCGTGAGTACGTCTCCGGCCCACGTCGCCGCGAAGACGAACACCCAGGCGCTGGCGATCCCGGCGGCAGCCCGGAGCGCAATCCAACCGGCGAAGCCCGAGGCGATCCCCATCGCGCCGGTCGCCGCCACGGTGACGATGAGGCCGCCCTGGACCGCGCGCGCGGGCGTGGGCGCGACCACCACCGCCGCCACGGCGCCGACGAAATAGCCGAGATAGTTCGCCGCCGCCAGCCAGCCGCCGTCGGCGACCGAGAGTCCGATGTCGTCGCGCATCAGCGGCAACAGCGGTGTGAAGGCAAACCGGCCGATGCCCATGGCGACGGCGAGCGCGCAGAACGCCGCGAGCGCGGCGATCGGGGCGCTGACCGCATCGCCGCGCCGGTCGATCATCGGTGCGTCGGTCTTCGTCATGCCGCCAATCTGCCTTGACCGCTCGTTCTTGAAAAATGAATAGTTCTGATCGTCACGTTCTCCAGACGAGAACGTCGCAGGAGCGGCCCGTGCGCGAGATCGATCTCGATTCACTGAGGATCGTCAAGACCGTCGCCGACGAGGGCGGCGTCACCCGCGCCGCGGGCAAGCTCAACCGCGTCCAGTCGAACGTCACCACGCGGGTGAAGCAGCTCGAAGCGCGGCTCGGGACCAGTCTGTTCCGGCGCCAGATCCGCCGCCACTGAGAGCAGCGCGATGGCGGAGAGCGGAAGGCGTCGCGAGGTCCGCGTGATCCACAGCTCGGACATCCACGTCGACACGGATTGGACCGCGCGCCAGCACGGAGGAGACGGAACGCGCGGGCTTCGCGCCGTTCTGGACACCGCCCGCGCCGTCGTGGCCGACGTGGTGCTCCTCGCCGGCGACGTCTTCGATCACAACCGGTTGCCCGACGCGGTTCTGGAACGCGTCGCCGCGCTGCTCGACGCCGCCGGTCGTCCGGTGATCGTGCTGCCCGGCAATCACGATGCCGCCGCGGCGGATTGCGCGTGGCGGAGATCGCCCTTCGCCGCATGCACGCGGCTTCACGTGCTGGGCGTCACCCATCGGACCACGTTGCGATTCCCTCACCTGCACCTGGAGGTCACCGGGAAGCCGCACCGGGACTACGACGACATGGTGCCGCTCGAACGCTCGCGGGCACGCCGCGCGCGCTGGCGCATCGCCGTCGCCCACGGCCACTACGTTCCGGTCCGGGATCGCAGCGCGCCGCACCACCCGTCGTGGCTGATCCACGACCGGCACCTCGCGGCCGTCGACGCCGACTACATCGCGCTCGGGCACTGGAACCGGCCGGCGCGCGTCGGGCCGCGCGCTGCGAACGCGCACTATTGCGGATCGCCCGAGCTCGCGGGGACGGTGAACCTTGTCACCTTGCGCGCCGCCGGAGGCGTGCGGGTGCGGCGCGAGCCGATTCGCTGGAGCGACGGCGAGCTCGGTGACGAGGACGGCGGTCCGGGTGCGAGTCCTTAACCAGATCACGTCCTCGTGATAGAGGCGAAAAGCCCGGGAATTCAGCCTTTCCCGGCCGTCATTAACCACGTTCCTTAACAGCCGATTAATCGGATTGCGCGACTGTCCGGATCAGACCCTGTCCGGGGCATCAACGGCCGTGACCATGTTGGGACGCGTACCTCAAGCTCAAGCACCTACGCGCGCCGCCACCCGGCCGGGACCGGCTTCGGCGGCGGATCGCGGCGACTGTTACCGCGCGCAGGTGCTCAAGAGCGGCCACCGTGCCATAGTCGGGTTCGCGGGCGACGGCGTCGTCGAGTTCGCCAACGCCGCCTCGGCACACGTATTCGGCCGCGATCCCCGCGAGCTCGTGGGACTCTCCATCGAGCGGCTGTTCCCACAAACCTTCGAGCGCCTGTCGGCCACCCTCGACACCTGCCTGTGGTCGATCGGTCGCCGCTGCGACGGTACGCCCTTTCCGGCGCGTCTCATCGTCGAGCCGGTCGAGGCCGGCGATGGCCGCGAGCGGTACGTCGTGCGGATCGCCACGCTTGCCGGCGACAGCGCCGCCGACCCGGCAATGACGGCGATCATCAACGGCGTCAACGACGCCGCCACCCTGTGGGATCACGCCGACCGCCTGATTCTGTGGAACGACCGCGCGCTCGAGTTTCACGCCGGAATCTCGGGCGTCATCCGCCTCGGCACGCCGTTCGAGGAATTCGTGTCCCGCTGCGTCGATGCGGGCACCGACGCGGCGGCGTTGCAGCAGTTCGTCGCGAGCAACGTGGCCCGCCATCGCCGCGCCACCGGAGTCCGGGAGGAAATCTCGATCGGCGCGCGTCACCTTCTCGTCGCGGAGCGACGCCTGCCGGGCGGCGCCGTCGTGCGGCTCGAAACCGACATTACCGACCAGAAGCTGCGCGAGATCGAACTGCGCGCCGCGAAGGACAAGGCCGAGGCGGCGAGCCGCTCGAAGTCGACATTCCTCGCCAACATGAGCCACGAGCTGCGCACGCCGCTCAACGCGGTGATCGGGTTCTCGGATATCCTCAAGACGCAGATGCTCGGACCGGTGGGCAACCCCAAGTATCTCGAGTACGCCAACCACATCAGCGACAGCGGTGCGCACCTCCTGCACCTGGTCAACTACATCCTCGACCTGTCGCGGGTCGAGGCCGGTCGCTACGAGCTGCGGCGCGAGGCGCTCGCGCCGGGCGAACTCGTCGCCGACGTCCTGCGCCTGGTGCGTCTCGGCGCGGACAAATCGAATCTCGAGCTCCACACCACCGTCGCCGCCGACCTGCCGGCGATCATGGTCGACCGGCGCGCGCTCCGGCAGGTGCTCCTCAACATCCTCTCCAACGCGATCAAGTTCACGCCGGCGGGCGGCCGCGTCTCGGTGTCGGCGACGGCCCGGGACGGCCGAGTCGCCATCGCCGTCGCCGATACCGGCATCGGCATCGCCAAGGAGGATCTGCCCCGCCTCGCCCACCCGTTCGAGCAGGCCGGCGACGCCTACGCGCGGAGCCAGCCGGGGTCCGGCCTCGGTCTCGCGATCACCAAGCAGCTCGTCGAGCTGCACGGCGGAAGCCTCACCATCGACAGCGCCATCGGCGAGGGGACGACCGTCGTCGTCGCCCTTCCCATCAGCGACGGGCAGGCCGAGCTTCCGCTGGAAGACTAGGGCTGAGAACGCTGCGGGGGCTCACGCCGCGTGGATGGCGCCCCGCGAGTCCGCGCCTTCGAGCTTCGCCCCGTCGAGGATGGCGCCGGTGAGGTCGGCATCGCGGAGATCGGCGGACGACAGATCGGCGCCGCGCAGCACCGCGCCTCGCAGCTTGGCACCCTTGAGCCGCGCGCCCCGGAGCTGCGCGTTCGCGAAATTGGCGGCGATGGTATGCCCGGTGGGCGTGCCGTCCGCCTGCTTCACCTCGATCGGCGTCGCGGTGATGGCGGTCAGGTCGGCCCCGGTCAGGTTCGCCCCCGACAGATTGGCGCCGTTGAGATGGGCACGGTCGAACACGCTGTAGCGGAGATCCGAGCCGGAAAAGTTGCTGAGGGCCAGGGTGGCGCGCTTGAAGTGAATGCCGATCATCGAGCAGTTCGCGAACTCGGCGCCGCTGAGATCGAAATCCGAGAGATCGACGTCCGCCAGGCGGCGCTTCTGCAACTGGGCGCGGGCGCCGGTCGCGCCGATGCTGTCGACCCACAGCTTGTGCTCGGCGAGTGTCCGCTTCACCTCTTCAGCGGCGAGCAGCTTGATGCTCTCGCTGATGGCGTCGAGCACGCACTGCGACATGTCCACGCCGTCGAGGTTCGCGCCGTCGAGGTTGCTGCCGCCGAGAATGGCGCCGGCGACGACCGCGCTGCGCATGTCGGCGTTACTGAGGTCGGCGTGCCTGAGGTCGACGCCGCGCATATCGGCGCCGATCAGCTTCGCGCCGCGCAGCAGGCTCGAATCGAGGCGGGCTCCCGACAGCAGCACCCCCGTCAGGTCGGCGCCGGAGAAGTCGGTCTTGATCGCCGTGACCTCGGTCATGTCGGCACCCGCGAGCTTCGCGCGAATGGCGATGGCGCCGGACATGTCGACGCGGCCGAGATCGGCGCGGACGACCGACATCTTGCCGTCATCGTCGGTGCTGATGAGCGTGCCGCGCCGCAAATCGGCGTCTTCGAGATTGGCGCGGATGATCTTGGCGTCGCGCAGGCAGACGCCGCGCATGTTCGCGCCGATGAAGCTGGCCTCGGTGAGATCGGCACCGGTCATGTTCGCCGAATAGAGGTCGGCCTGGTCGAAATTCGATCCGGCGAGGTTGCTGTCGCAGAAGTTGCAGCCGACCAGCTTGGCGCCGCTGAGGTTCACGCCCATCAGCTCGCGGCCGGACAGGTCCTGAAGCGCCAGGTTGGCGCGCAGACCGCCGGCCTTCTTCGCCAGCCAACGGGCGTGCAGGCTCACGATCTGCAGGATTTCAGCCGGCGTCTTCCGTGCCATGCGCGTCCACACTCATGCGGCCGGATCGCCGCGCCCTCGCAACGGGCGACGGATACGAGCGGCTCCCCCAGGAACAGCACGCCTCGACGGTACACGCCGCGAGACAAGCAAGTCTCGCCCGATATGCCTAACAAAGTATTACCCGAACGGGACGAGGGCCTTGCAGTCAGGGCTGGGCGCTGAGCCAGTCGGCGGCGGCTTCCCCGCAAGCACGACCGAGCGCCATGCACGCGGTCAGGAGATAGCCCCCGGTGGGCGCCTCCCAGTCGAGCATCTCGCCGGTACAGAACACCCCGGGCATCGCCCGCAGCATGTACTGCGGGTTGAGCTCGCTCCACCGGATGCCGCCGGCGCTGCTGATCGCCTCGGCGACCGGGCGCGGCGCGAGCAACGTCAACGGAAGCGCCTTTATGCGGGCGGCAAGACGCTCGGGGTCCGAGAACGCGTCGGCGGGCAGGCACTCGCGCAACAGTCCGGCCTTAGCTCCCTCGAGTCCGGCGGCGGGTTTGAGTACCGTCGACAGCGACCGCTTGCCACGCCGCGCGAGCGCGTCGGCGATCTTCGCAGTGTCGCGGCCCGGACTGAGGTCGATCGTGATCGTCGCGCTGCCGTCCGCGGCGATGGCGTCGCGCAACCGCGCCGACAATGCATAGACCGCGCCGCCTTCGATCCCCGTCTCGGTGACGACGAACTCTCCGGGCACGGTCTCGGCGCGAAACGACAGAGCGACGGTCTTCACCGGATGCCCTGCGAAACGGCTGCGGAAGTGCTCGCTCCAAGGCGTGTCGAAGCCACAGTTCGACGGTCGCAGCGGTGCGACGTCGATCCCCTTCGCGCGCAGCGTCGGCGCCCACGCGCCGGTCGACCCGAGCGACGGCCAGCTCGCGCCGCCGAGCGCGAGCACCGTCGCCTTCGCGCGCACCGACACGGCGCCAGTCGGGGTCGCGAACACGAGCGCACCGTCGTCGCTCCAGCCGTCCCAGCGGTGCCGCACATGGACGTGCAGGCCGTCCGATCGCAGCCGGTGAAGCCAGGCGCGCAGCAGCGGCGCCGCCTTGAAGTCGACCGGGAACACCCGACCCGACGTTCCCACGAAGGTCTCGATGCCGAGGTCGCGCGCCCAGTTGCGGAGCGCATCCGGCGAGAGCTGTCTGAGCGCCGGCTCGAGGTGCGACCGCGCGGCGCCAAAGCGGCTAAGGAAACCCGCGAACGGTTCGGCATTGCTGAGGTTGAGCCCGCCGTGACCGGCCATCAGGAATTTGCGGCCCAAGGACGGCATCGAGTCGTAAAGGTGGATGCGGACCCCTCGCGCGAGCAACGCCTCCGCTGCCATGAGTCCCGCCGGACCGCCGCCGATGACGATGGCGACGCTCATCGCGCCGCGCTCGACGCCGGCGGCGCTCCCGCCTGGTCGAGCGCGGTGAGCACGGCGCGCTCGGTGAGGATCTCTGGGAGAACGATGCCCGCGGGCGCGCCGGGGCCGTACACCACGTCGAAGGGAATACCATAGCGCCCGAAGCTCGCGAGCAGGCTTCCGATGCGCGGGTCGGGCCGGGTCCAGTCCGCGATCATCGCGACTACACCGTCGCCGCGCAGGCGCTCGGCGACGGATCGCGTGTCGAGAACCAGCGCCTTGTTCACCTTGCAGTTGAGGCACCAGTCGGCAGTGACGTGGACGTAGACGGTGTTGCCTTCGGCGACGCGGTTGATCGCCTCGACGCGGTCCCACGGCCGCCAGTCGCCCGCCGCGACGGCGGCGGCGCGCGGCGTTACCCACCAGGGTGCGGCCAGCGGCACGAAGGCCGCGTACACCGCCGCGACGATTGCGATCCACGTCTGCCGCCGGCGCTTGAAGCGCGAGCGCAGGATCAGCGCGCCGGCACAGATGAGCGCGGCGGCCGCGCTCGCCGCCGCGACGACGGGTCCGGTCTGGCCGGCGAGGGCCGCGAACAGCCATGCCGCCGTGGCCAGCAGCCCGAGTCCGAGAGCGATCCGGACCCAGGCCATCCACGGGCCGGGACGCGGCAACCGCCGCGCGAGCGCCGGGACCGCGCCGACCGCCAGATACGGCGCGGCGAGTCCGAGGCCGAGCATGGCGAACACGAGGAGGATCTCCGCCGGACCGCGCGCGAGCGCGAAACCGAGCGCGGTGCCGAGCAGCGGCGCGGTGCACGGCGTCGCCAGCAGCGTCGCGAACGCGCCCGCCAAGAACGATCCCGCGAGGCCCTCGCGCGGCCCGCGGCCGGCGAGCGACGCGAGCCAGGCCGGCAGCGCCACCGTCGCCCCGCCGAGCAGCGACAACGCGAACAGCACGAGGACGAGCGCCATCGCCGAGAGGAACACGGGCGACTGGAATTGCGCCCCCCACCCGACCGCGAGTCCGGCACTCCGCGCGGCAATGGCGGCTCCGGCGAGGACCAGCATCGACGTCATGATTCCGGCGGCGGTCGCGACGAAGCCGAGGCGCACGCGGCCGAGCGGGCGCTCGGCGTGGGATACGGCACCCAGCAGCTTCATCGACAGCACCGGCAGCACGCACGGCATGACGTTGAGGAGCAGCCCGCCGGCGAAGGCGATCAGCAGGATCGCACCGAGGGTGCCGCCGACCGACGTCGCGGCGATTCCCGGCACCGTCATCGAGGTCTCGACGGCGCGCACATCGGGCCCGGCGACCCCGCGGTCCGCGAAGGTGAACGTGAAGGGCAGCGTACTGCCGAGCGACGTGCGGTCGCCGACCACCGTCACCGGCATCAGGAACACGGCCGAGAAGCGATCCGGATTGATCTCGACGCGTGGCCGTCCGAAACGCAGCGGGCGCGGCCCCTCGGCGATCAGGTCGGGATCGATCAGCGGGTCGCGCGAACGGACCGTCACCTCGAGCGTCAAGCCGTCGCGGCCCTCCGTGAGAACCGCGCGATCGACGGAAAGATAGCCCGATGCCGGAGACGGCACCTGCCGCGCAAAGGCGCCGATGCTCGCCGCGTGCAGCGTCGGCGCGCCCGGCGGCGGCGCGAGATCGAGAGCGAGCGCCGCGTCGGCGGGCACGCACAGTTTCTCGCAGACGAGGTAGTCGACGCGGGCGCGGAGCCGTACGGGCTTGGCCGGATCGATCGGCCGCGCCATGACCGGCAGCACCACCCGGTCGCGGTACACCAGGGTCTCGTAGCCGAGCAGCGTCTCGCGCTGCGGCAGCGGCCAACGGATCGACAGGTCGGCGACGTTCTCCGACCCGCTCCAGTCGACCTCGGCGGGAAGACCGGCGTCTCCGGGCGAGCGCCAGTACGTCTTCCAGCCCGGGGCGAGACGGAACTCGAGGCCGAGCGGCGGCCCGGCGAGGAGCCCCGCCGCGCCGCGCGGCGCGAGGGATTGGGAAACGAGCGCGGTGCGCGACGATACCAGTCGCACGGCCGAACGCGGCGCGATCCCCCACGCGGACGCGCCGGGCTCGGTGCTGTCGGGCGGCGGCCAAGCCCCTTCGGAGGAAACCGTCTGAGCCGTTGCAGACGTGCAAATGACAAGCGCAAGCGCAAGCGCCCAACGAGCGACACACGTCGCGCGAAGCGGACGTGGCGTTCCGCGCACGGCAGCGGCGACACCCGCGCAGCCGGCCATGAATTTGTTACGTCGGTGTCCGGACCGTGCGTCTTGTCGGATGCGTTGTTTCACAGGACCGTCGGTTCGCAGACGACTTGCGGGGCTGGAGCAACTTCTCCACAGTATGGACAGGAGGAAACGGCCATGATCATGCCCACGATCGACACCGGATACCTCACCGGACAACTCCTGGTCGCCATGCCGCAGATGGGAGATCCGCGGTTCGAGCGCTCGGTCATCTACCTGTGCGCTCACACCGCCGAAGGCGCGATGGGACTGGTCGTCAATCGCGCGCTCGAGGACGTCCGTCTTCCCGACCTCCTGAGGCAGCTCGGCATTCCCGATATGGGGCACTCCGAGGCGATCCGGGTCCACTTCGGGGGGCCGGTCGAAACCGGACAAGGATTCATCCTGCATTCGTCGGACTACGTCCAGGATTCGACGCTGATGGTGGGCGGCAGCGTCGGCCTCACCGCCACGCTCGACATCCTCAAGGACATCGCCCGCGGCGCCGGTCCGCATCGCAGCCTGCTCGCGCTCGGCTACTCCGGCTGGGGCGCGGGGCAGCTCGAGAGCGAGATCCAGGCGAACGGCTGGCTCACCGTTCCCGCCGACGAAGCCCTCCTGTTCGATCACGACTTGGATACGAAGTGGGAGCGCGCGCTGGCCAAGATCGGCGTCGACGTCCGGTTGCTCGCCTCGGGGGCCGCGGGCCACGCCTGAGTGTTGTCGGCGAGACGCGCGAACAGCAGGTGATCGGCCCACTCGCCGTTGATCTTGAGGTACTTCGCGGCGTAGCCCTCCTCGCGGAATCCGCACTTGAGGAGGAGGTTCCGGCTGCGATCGTTGTTCGGCATGCACGCCGCCTCCAAGCGGTGGAGCCCAAGCGTGCCGAAAGCGAAGCCGATCATCGCCTGCAGGGCCTCGGTCATGTAGCCGTGGCCGGCATACGGCTCGCCGATCCAATAGCCCGCGGTGGCGGTCTGGCTGATCCCGCGCCGGACCTCGGCCACCGAGATGCCGCCGAGCAGCCGACGGTCCTCCTTGCGGACGAGGAAGAACAGGTAACCGCTGCCGCGGTGCCATTCCTGCGCGTAGTAGACGACGCGGTCGCGGTACGCCGAGCGCGTGAGCGCGTCCTTCGGCCAGGTCGGTTCCCACGGCGTGAGGAACGCGCGCGAGCGCTCGCGCAGACTCGCCCATTCGGCCCAATCGGACAAGCGCGGCGGCCGCAGGATCAGGCGCTCGGTTTCGAGCCGGGCGGTCGGCGGCGGCGGAAACAGTCCTCTCAGGAACCCGAACACGCGACCTCCTAGCGGAACCGCGCCGCGATGCCACCCATGCGCTCGAGCTCCGCCACGGGACCGATCGCCGCAACCGACGGCGGCGAGGCGACGACGCGCTTCATCGCGCGAGCGACCGCCGCCGAATCCACCGCCTCGATCCGGGCCACGACCTCGTCGATCGGGAGCGGCTGGCCGTAGGTGAGCGTGTGCTGGCCGAGACGCTCGACGCGCGCCGAAGTGCTCTCGAGCCCCATCAGGATACCGGATTTAATCTGGGCGCGGGTGCGGGCGATCTCGGCGTCGGTCGCACCTTCGGTGAGCTTCATCACCTCTTCGCACATCGCCGGCACCAGTTCCTTCAGGCTGTCCTCGGCGGTTCCGGCATAGACGCCGAACAGCCCGCCGTCGAGGTACGAGCCGGAATAGGCGTAGATCGAGTACACCAGACCGCGGCGCTCGCGGATGTCCTGGAACAGGCGCGACGACATGCCGCCGCCGAGGATGTTCGCCGCCACCATCATCGCGTAGTAGTCGGGATCGCGGTACGCGACGCCCTCGAAGCCGAGCACGAGATGGACCTGCTCAAGGTCGCGATGCTCGAGATGCTCGCCGCCCCGGTACTGCGCCGCGTCGAAGCCCGGTCCGTTGCGCTTGGGCAATTCGCCGAACAGACGCTCGCCCATCTCGACCATGCGCTGATGATCGACCTTGCCCGCACCGGCCAGCACCATCACCGGCGCGGTGTAGTTGTCGCGCATGTAGCCGGCGATCGCCTCGCGGCTCATCTGCCGCACGCGCTCCTCCGAGCCGAGCACCGGGCGGCCCAGCGGCTGCCCGGGGTACGCGACCTCCTGCAGGCGGTCGAAGATCAGGTCGTCGGGCGTGTCCTCGACCTGGCCGATCTCCTGCACGACGACGGTTCGCTCGCGCTCGAGCTCGTCCGGCTCGAACGTCGAGTTCTGGAGGATGTCGGCGAGGATGTCGACCGCGAGCGGCACGTCGGCCGCGAGCACGCGCGCGTAGTAAGCCGTGCCTTCGCGCGAGGTCCAGGCGTTGAGGTGGCCGCCGACACCTTCGATCTCCTCGGCGATGGCGCGGGCGTCGCGGCGACGCGTGCCCTTGAACGCCATGTGTTCGAGCAGGTGGGAAACCCCGTTCACCTCGACGGTCTCGTGGCGCGCGCCCACGCCGACCCAGACGCCGATGGAGGCACTCTCGACGGTGTCCATGTCGTCGGTGACGACACGCAGACCGTTGGGAAGCGCGGTGAGTTGAACGGGCATGCCTTTACCTCCTCTTCCCCACCCCCACGGATCCGGCCCCCACCGGTCGACCGACGTCGTTGACGCCACGCTCCGACAGCCGTCCTGCGATATAACGCTTGAGAGCGCCCAGATCGTTCGCGACGGTCGCGACCCGCTCGGGGCGCTTCAACAAATCCGCGAGCGACGGCGGCAGTTCCGGACGGAATCCGACGGCGCGCTCGACGGCATCGGGGAACTTCGCCGGATGCGCCGTCGCAAGCGCCACCATCGGCACCGCCGGATCCCGCCGGCAAAGCTCCGCTCCGGCGACCGCGACAGCCGAATGCGGGTCGAGCACTTCGCCGGTATCCCCGTACAGACGGGCTATGGTGGCGACGGTCCCGTCGTCGTCGACCCGGGCGCCGTCGAAGAAGGCGCGCGCCTCGCCGAACCGGGCCGGCGTCACGGTCAGGGCGCGGTCGCGTCGGAACGCCTCCATGTCGGCCGCCAGCTCCGCTCCGTTCCGGCCATAGATTTCGAACAGATACCGCTCGAAATTGGATGCGACCTGAATGTCCATCGACGGCGACAGCGACGGCTCGACGGTGCCGATGGCGAGCTTCCCCGACTCGAGGAAGCGCGACAGGATGTCGTTCCGGTTGGTCACCAGGGCGAGGTGATGCACCGGCAGGCCCATCTGCCGCGCGCCATACCCAGCATAGATATTACCGAAATTCCCGGTCGGTACAGCGAACGCGACTTCGCGGTCGGGCGCGCCCAGCGCGACGCCGGCGTAGAAGTAGTAGACGATCTGGCCGAGGACCCGCGCCCAGTTGATCGAATTGACGCCCGACAGGTTCACGTCGTCGCGGAAGGTGGCGTCGTTGAACAGCCCCTTGAGCAGGTCTTGGCAGTCGTCGAACGTCCCTTCGACGGCGATGTTGTGGACGTTGGGCGACTGCACCGTCGTCATCTGGCGACGCTGCACCTCCGAGACCCGTCCCTTCGGATGGAGGATGAAAATCTCGATCGCCGCGCGGTCGCGGCACGCCTCGATCGCCGCCGAGCCGGTGTCCCCCGAGGTCGCGCCGACGATGGTGATGCGGCTGCCGCGCTCCGCGAGGACATGGTCGAAGAGGCGGCCGAGAAGCTGCATGGCGTAGTCCTTGAACGCCAGGGTCGGGCCGTGGAACAGCTCGAGCAGCCACAGATTCGGCGCGAGCTGGACGAGCGGCGCCACCGCCTTGTGCTCGAACCGGAGATAGGCTTCCCGGCACAGCCGCGCGAGCGTGTCGCGGTCGAGGCCGCCCTCGCCCTCGACGAACGGCGCCATCACCCGCGTCGCGACCTCATGGTACGGCAACCCCGACAGGGCGCGGATCTCGGCAGGGGAAAAGCGCGGCCACGACTCCGGGACATAGAGGCCGCCATCGCGGGCGAGCCCCGCCAGCAGGCAGTCGCAGAATCCGAGCGCCGGCGCCCGGCCGCGGGTCGAGACGTAACGCATGAGCTCCTCACTGGCCGGCGGGTGCCCCGGGCGGCCGCAACGAATCAGGGGCCCCTCCGGGGGCCCCGCGAGGCTTACTATACGGCCACGCGGGAGCCCGGCCAACGAATCTAACCCCTTGAGGGGCAAGGGCTCTGCGGCCCGGGATCACCCCTCCGGCTTGAGGTGACGGGCAAAAAAGTCCCGGACCTCGACCTTGGCGTCGCGCCATGCGGCGGCGTTGCCCCCGGTGGTCGCGCCCTTGCCCGTGGGCGAGGTGCCGTTCGTCCGGTTGGGGTCGTAACGGATCGGCGCATTGCTGTCGAAGGCATGATGCGCACCGGGATAGACCTTGATGTCGACTGGATATCCGGCGGCCTGACTTGCCGCGACCATGCGCCGGCACGGCTCCGATGGCGTCCAGTCGTCCGCCTCGCCCGCAAGGATCAGCAGCGGCGCAATAGGACGGTAGGCGCCGGAGTACGAGTACACCGGACCGGCCGCGCCGGTGCGGCGCTCCACCCGCCAGCCGCCGTTCGTGCCGTCGTAGCTGATGTTGCAAGACGGATAGAGGGCGATGCCCGCCGCGAATCCGTCCCGCTTCGCTCCGGCGAGCGGATTGGCGGGATTTGCCGGCACGAACATCGACGCCAGCGTCGTCCATCCGCCGTGCGAGCCGCCCATGATACCGACGTGCTTCCCGTCGACGTTGGGCAAGGTGCGCAAATAGGCGAGAGCTCCGTAGGCATCGGCGGCACGGACGAACCCGTTCGCGGGCTCCTGCCGCTCACGCCCGATGGTGCAGACGCCCTGCGCAAGGCCGCGCGGGGTGAAACTGTCGGGGATGATGACGGCGTAGCCCTGCGGCACCAGCTCCTCGGACCACCGGCGGGGCGCTCCACTCGAACGCGGCCCCAGGCCGCTGCAATCGTGCACGATGACGACGCCCGGGAACGGGCCGGCACCGTCGGGGACGATCAGCCGTGCCGGAATCGCCACGCCATGATCGAGTGAGGGGAACGTCACCGACGAGGCGGTCGTGGCATGCGCCGGAGCGCAGACCATCGACGCCATCGCGAACGCCCACGCGACCCACGTCCGGACCATAGGCAGTCTCCTGTATCACCGACGATGATACACGGAAGCGCCGCCGAGGCCCGTCGCGCGATCTAGGCGAGATACCGAGCCTTGAGATGCGCCTTGAACGGCTCGACCGAGAGCCCCCGGCCGGTCGCACCTTGGAGCAGCTCGCCGGTCGAGCGGCTCGACGCGAGATCGTGCACGTTGGCACGAAGCCAGCCGCGCAGGTTCGCGAACTCACCCCGGGCGAGATCGTCCATCAGGCCGGGCATCGCCGTGCGCGCGGCCGCGAAAAGCTGTGCCGCCGTGATCGCACCGAGCGTGTAGGTGGGGAAGTAGCCGAAGTCGCCGCCGTACCAGTGAATGTCCTGAAGGCAACCCTCGGCGTCGTTCTTCGGCGTGGGGCCGAGAAGCTCCTTCATGCCCTCGTTCCACGCCTGCGGCAGATCGGGAAACTTCAAGTCTCCTGCGATCATCGCCCGCTCCAACCGATACCGCAGGATGACGTGCGCGGGATACGTCGCCTCATCCGCATCGACGCGAATGAAGCCCGGGTCGACTCGGACATACAGCCGCCGCAGGTTGTCGGGGTCGAACGCCGGATCGGCACCGTAGGTCTCGGCCAGCAGCGGCGCGACGAAGCTCAGGAACTCGCGGCTGCGGCAGGCCTGCATCTCCATCAGCAGGCTCTGGCTCTCGTGGACCGACATGCCGCGCGCCTGTCCGACCGGCTGGTCGCGCCACTGCTTTGGCAGGCCCTGCTCGTAGAGCGCGTGACCGGTCTCGTGGAGAACGCCCATCAGTCCCGACACGAAATCGGCCTCGTTGTAGCGGGTCGTGATGCGGACATCGTCCGGCACTCCGCCGCAGAACGGATGATGACTGGTGTCGAGGCGCCCGTGGGTGAAATCGAACCCGATGCGGGCCATCAGCGTCTCGGCCAATGCCTTCTGCTTAAGGACCGGGAACGGCCCTCTGGGGCGAAGGCCTTTACCGCGCGCTGCGGTCTTCTCCTTCGCCTCGGCGATGAACCCGGGCAGGAAGCCGGCGAGATCGGCGAAGATCGGGTCGATGTCGGCGGACCGGCCTCCGGGTTCATAGCCATCGAGGAGCGCGTCGTAGGGCGACAGGTTGAGCGCGCTCGCGAGCGCCTGCGCTTTCTCCCGCGTCAGCGCGAGCAGCGTCTCGGCCTCGGGCAGCACCAGCCTGAAATCCGACGTGTCGCGGGCCGTGCGCCAGGTCATCTCGCAGCGCGAGCCGGCCACCGAAAGCGCCTCGACGAGATCCTTCGGCACCGCCACCGCGCGACGGTATGCGTTGCGCATCTCCTCGAGGTTCGCGGCGCTCCACGGATCGAGCGTGCTTGCCTGAGCCTTCGCCAGCAGGTCGCCGGTCGCGGGGTCGGTGAGCGTCTCGTGGGCGATCACGCGCAGCGTGGCGAGTTGCGCGCCCCGTGCCTCCGCCCCGCCTTCGGGCATCACCGCCGCCATGTCCCATTGCAGCATGGCCGCGGCATCGGAGACCCGCGACAGCCGCGAGAACCGCGACGCGAGTTCGTCATAGGCGTGGGACATCAGTGCTTCCTTTCGACGGTCGCGCTGCGTGGCGGCCGGCGATGGTAGACGATGAACATGATCACCAGCGCGACGGCGAGCCCGTACCACGTCAATGCGTACTGCAGATGGTCGTTGGGCACCTCGAGCCGCGTCTGACCGCCGATCGGCAGACCGCCCGGATTGGGTGTCGCGTCCGCGTCGATGACGAACGGAGCGAGCGCCGGCATCCCGACCGTCTGGGAGATCTGCGGCAGGTCGAGCCAGATCCAGACGTTTTCCGCCGGACGGTTATCCGGCAGCGCGAACGCCAGCCCCGGCTTGTGCGGGTAACGCACGAGGCCGGTAACGTCGACGGTCCCTTGCACCTGTCCCTCGCCCCGCGTCGCCGGATCGCGCCGGTCCTGGGGAACGAAGCCCCGGTTGATCAGCACGGTGCCGTCGCCGTCCACCGCAAACGGCGTGACGATGTGATACCCGAGCTCCCCCTGCAGCGACCGCGCGAGGAGATGGATCTCGCGGTCGTGCACGAAATGTCCGGTGACGCGCACCCGCTCGTAGTCGTCGATGCGCCCGACGTCGGGACCCGCGAGCGACCGCGGCGGCGCTTTCATCCGCGTCGTGATCGTGTTGAGGAGGTTTGTCTTCCAGGCGAGCCGCTCGACCTGCCACGTCCCGAGGCCGAGCAGGATCAGAAACGCGAGGCCGACGAGGATCGTCGGCACCAGCCGGGGGCGCGTGCCCAGCAACGGAAACGACATCGCAGACGTCCGAGGTTAGGCCGCGAAGGTATCGCGGCGATGACGAAAGGCGAGCGCCACCATGACGCCCTTGAACGGTCGGAGCAGTCCGAGCGCGCCGATGACAATCAGCGGCGGCCACAGCAGCGCATGGACCCAGAGCGGCGGCTCGTACCTGACTTCGACGATCAGCGCCGCACCGACGACGACGAAGCCGAGGATCAGGATGATGAACACCGCCGGGCCGTCGCCGGTGTCGTGGGCGCGAAGGTCGCTGCCGCACGACTCGCAGCGCTCGACGACCGTGAGGAATCCCGAGAACAGCTTACCGCGCCCGCAAGCGGGGCAGCGGCAGCGCAAACCCGCGGACCATACCGACGGGCTCGGCGAGGTCGCGGGGCCGGGCGTGCGGCCCGCCTCAGGCCCCGCGCTCATCCGCCTAGTGCGCGGCGACCACGCCGCCGTGGCCGCCCCACCAGTACACGCACATGAACAGGAACAGCCACACGACGTCGACGAAATGCCAGTACCACGCCGCGGCCTCGAAGCCGACGTGCTGGTCCGGCGTGAAATCGCCGCGGATCGCACGGAACAGGCACACGGCCAGGAAGATGGTGCCGACGATCACGTGGAAGCCGTGGAACCCCGTGGCCATGTAGAAGGTCGACGCGTACACGCCGTCCTTGAAGCCGAATCCGGCGTGCGAGTACTCGTAGGCCTGGCACGAGGTGAAGATCACTCCGAGCAGCACCGTCAGGACGAGACCGCGGATAAGGTCGCGACGGTTGTTCTCGAGCAGCGAGTGGTGGGCCCACGTCACCGTCACACCGGACAGCAGCAGCACCAGCGTGTTGACGAACGGCAGGTCCCAGGGATTGAAGACCTCGATGTTGCGCGGCGGCCAGACGCCGCCGATCGCCTCGGTCGGGAACAGCGAGGCGTTGAAGAAGGCCCAGAAGAACGCGGCAAAGAACATCACCTCGGAGGCGATGAACAGCGCCATCCCGTAGCGCAGGCCGATCCGGACGATCGGCGTATGGTAGAGGCCGCTGTTCGCCTCGCGGATGACGTCCCGCCACCACATCGCCATCGTGAAGAGCACCATGGCGAGGCCGACGAGCATCACCGCCATGCCCGCCTCGTGCAGGTACATGATGACGCCGGTCGCGAGCGTCGCCGCCGAGATCGAGCCGACGATCGGCCACGGGCTGGGATCGACGAGATGGTACGGGTGCTTCTGACCGTGGGCGTGAGTATCAGCCATTATCGTTGGTCCTCAGTTGCGCTTGTTCGCCGCTCGGGCGTCCTCGGTTGTGCGTCTCAGTTGAGCTTGGAGTCGGGCTCCGCGCGCGACGCGGAGGCGCGCGGGACGTCGGATTCGAAGAATGTGTACGACAGCGTGACGGCGGTCACGTCGCGCGTCGACGGGTCGTCGGCGATCGCCGGATCGACGTAGAAGGTGACCGGCATCGAGACCTCCTCGCCCGGCTCGAGCCGCTGGGCGTTGAAGCAGAAGCAGGCGATCTTCGCGAAGTACTCGCCGGCCTTATAAGGGGTCACGTTGAACGTCGCCACGCCGACGATCGGGCGGTCGCTCAGGTTCTTGGCGCGGAACTCGGCGAGCGCGGTCTCGCCGAGCCTGATCGTCATCGGGCCCTGCGCCGGCGCGAATTTCCACGGCAGTCCCTGGGCGGTATCGGCGTTGAAGCGGACGGTGATGGTGCGGTCGACCTGACGGGTCGGCGCGGCGGCCTCGACCTTGGGAGTGCCGGCGAAGCCGGTCGCCTCGCAGAACACCTTGTAGAGCGGCACCGCGGCAAAGCTCATGCCGACCATGACGAGCGCCGCGGCCGCGGCGATCCCCGCGGTGAGACGCGTGCGGCGCGGCGACCTCATGCCGCACCTCCGGCGATCTTCACCCATGTCAGCACGTAGAAAATCACCACGAGCGCGAGCAGGACCACGAGCATCGCCCGGTTGCGGTTGCGCCGGTTGCGGACGAACGCCTCGCCCTTCTGCGGCTGAGGCGCGCTCACGGCGTCACCAGCCCGGGAGCGAGGCCCAGCGTCCAACGGTCTGCCACCAGCAGCGTGAAGAGGAGGAACAGGTAGAGGATTGAAAACGCGAACAGCCGCCGGGCGTTGGCGTCGCCTTTCTCCGCCCAGACCATCACGGCCAGGCCGAGGAACACAGCGCCGAGCGCGGCGGCGCCGATGCCGTATACGGCCCCGGCGAGATCGAGCGCCCACGGCGCCAGCGTCAACGGCACCAGCAGCGCGCTGTAGAGCACGATCTGGCGCCGGGTCGCGGGCTTGCCGGCGACCACCGGCAGCATCGGGATGCCGGCGTTGGCGTAGTCGCCCGCGCGATACAGCGCCAGCGCCCAGAAATGCGGCGGGGTCCACATGAAGACGATGGCGAACAGGATGGTCGGCAACAGACCGACGTCGCCGGTGGCAACGGCCCAGCCGATCATTGCCGGAAACGCGCCGGCGGCGCCGCCGATGACGATGTTCTGCGGCGTCCGGCGCTTGAGCCAGATCGTGTAGATGAACACGTAGAAGCCGATCGTGATCGCGAGCAGCGCGGCGGCGGCGACGTTCGCGGCGAGGAACATGAGCGTGACGCTCGCCACCGCCAGAGTCACACCGAACCCGAGCGCAGCACCCGGCTCGACGCGGCCGGCCGGCAGCGGGCGGTTGCGGGTGCGGGCCATGAGCGCGTCGACATCCCGCTCGTACCACATGTTGATGCAGCCCGCGGCGCCCGCGCCGATGGCGATGCACAGCACGCCGATGGCCCCGATCAGCGGATGCACCGGAATCGGCGCCAGCACGAGGCCGACCAGCCCGGTGAAGACGACGAGCGACATCACCCGCGGCTTGAGCAGCGCGATGAAGTCGGAGACCCGGTTGGTCTCGATCTCCAGCGAGGATTGGAGCACGTCGTCCTCTCAAAACCGGCGGGCGGGCCGGTTTCCCGGCCCGCCGCGCCTGACTACTTCACCTGCGGCAGTTCCTCGTAGGTGTGGAACGGCGGCGGCGACGGCACCGTCCACTCCAGCGTGGTCGCGCCGGGACCCCACGGGTTGGCCGCGACGCGCTCGCCCGACATCAGCGTGCGGACGATGATGTAGAGGAACAGGATCACGCTCGCCCCGGAGATGTAGGAGCCGATCGAGGCGACGTGGTTCCAGCCTTCCAGCGCATCCGGGTAGTCGGGGATGCGGCGCGGCATGCCGGCGAGGCCGAGGAAGTGCATCGGGAAGAACGTCATGTTCACGCCGATGAACATCATCCAGAAGTGCAGCTTCCCGAGCGTCTCCGGGTACTGCCGGCCCGACATCTTTCCGAACCAGTAGTAGAAACCGGCGAAGATCGCGAACACGGCGCCGAGCGACAGCACGTAGTGGAAGTGCGCGATCACGTAGTACGTGTCGTGCAGGGCCACGTCGACGCCGGCGTTCGCAAGCACCACGCCGGTGACGCCGCCGATGGTGAACAGGAAGATGAAGCCGAGGGCGAACAGCATCGGCGTCTTGAACTCGATCGACCCGCCCCACATCGTCGCGATCCAGCTAAACACCTTCACGCCCGTCGGCACGGCGATGACCATCGTCGCCGCGACGAAATACGCGCGGGTGTCGACGTGCAGGCCGGTGACGTACATGTGGTGCGCCCACACGACGAAGCCGATGAAGCCGATCGCGACCATGGCGTAGGCCATGCCGAGATAGCCGAACACCGGCTTCTTCGAGAACGTCGAGACGACATGGCTGATGATGCCGAAGCCCGGCAGGATCAGGATGTACACCTCGGGGTGGCCGAAGAACCAGAACAGGTGCTGGTACAGCAGCGGATCTCCGCCGCCCGCCGGCCGGAAGAAGCTGGTGCCGAAGTTGCGGTCGGTCAGCAGCATGGTGATGCCGCCGGCGAGCACCGGCAGCGAGAGCACCAGCAGGAACGCGGTCACCAGCACCGACCACACGAACAGCGGCATCTTGTGCAGCGTCATGCCGGGCGCGCGCATGTTGAAGATCGTGGTGATGAAGTTGATCGCGCCGAGAATCGACGACGCGCCGGCGAGGTGGATGCTGAGGATCGCCATGTCGACGGACGGCCCCGGGTGGGCGATCGAGTCCGACAGCGGCGAGTACAGGGTCCAGCCGGTGCCCGCGCCCGGGCCGACGAACGCCGAGCCGAGCAGGAGGGCGAAGGACGGGATCAGCAGCCAGAAGCTGATGTTGTTCATGCGCGGGAACGCCATGTCGGGCGCTCCGATCATCAGCGGCACGAACCAGTTGCCGAAGCCGCCGATCAGCGCCGGCATCACCATGAAGAAGATCATGATGAGGCCATGGGCGGTGGCGATCACGTTGTAGAACTGGTGATCGTCGCCGAACAACTGACCATGCGGATGCGACAGCTGCGCCCGGATCATGATCGAGAACGCCGCGCCGATCAGCCCCGCGAAGATCGCGAAGATCAGGTAGAGCGTTCCGATGTCCTTGTGGTTGGTCGAGAACAACCACCGGCGCCAGCCGGTCGGGTGATGAGCGTGATCGGCGTGGGCGTGATCGTGACCATGCGCCTGGTGGGTGGTGCCGTAACTCATAACCGTCCTCTCAAATCCTGAAGCGTATGTGTGTGCTCAGTGGACCGCGGCAAGGTGCGTCTCGGTCGGCAGCGCGGAGACGCCGTACTGCTTCTGGGCATCCTCGACCCACTTCTTGAACTCGTCCTGGGAGACGACCTTGACCGCGATCGGCATGTAGCCGTGGCCCTGTCCGCAGAGCTGAGAGCACTGGCCGTAGTACATGCCTTCGCGCTCCGCCTTGAACCAGGCTTCGTTCAGGCGACCCGGGACCGCGTCGTACTTGACGCCGAACGCCGGCACCGCCCACGAGTGGATCACGTCGTCGGCGGTGATGAGCAGGCGCACAGTCGCGCCGACCGGGACGACCACCGAGTTGTCGACGCTGAGCAGACGCGGCTGGTCCGGCTTCAGGTCGGCGTCCTGGACGATGATCGAATCGAACTGGAAGTTGCCGTTGTCGGGATACTGATACGACCAATACCACTGATGCCCGACGACCTTCAGCGTCATGTCGGGATTCGCGGCGCGATCCTGGTAGTAGAGGAGCTTGAACGACGGCACCGCGATCACCAGCAGGACCAGGATCGGCACGACCGTCCAGGCGATCTCGATCGCCGTGTTGTGGGTGGTGCGGGACGGCGTCGGGTTGCTGCGGGCGTTGAACTTGACGATGACGATGACCAGCAGCGCGAGCACGAAGGCCGAGATGGCGGTGATGATGATCAGCAGCAGGTTGTGGAAGTCCTCGATCCGGTCCATCACCGGCGAGGCCGCTGCCTGGAAGCCCATCTGCCACGGCTGCGGAACGCCGTCCGCGTGAGCCGCTCCGGCCAACGCTAAACCCCCGATGCCAACGGCCACGGCAGCAGCCGCGGCCAGAACTTTGCTCAGCCTCATCCCCGATCCTGTGCGCTATGGGTGAATGTCTTGCGAGTGGACGCCGTCCAAAAGCTTGCTTGTCTGAGGACCGCGCCAGGGACCTGAGCGCGATCGAGTGGGTCGTCGAAATGCCATCGAACCGAGCCTCGGCGAAAGCGCGCGAAAACCGCGCTGAAACCGCTCCCGCCCGGCCGGGGCAGGCGCAAACTACACCAGAGCCGGTGCCGCCACAACCCGGGCAAAGCCCGTGTTCCAGCAACTCCCGGCGGCCCGTTCCGCTCGCTCCGGACGGACGTTTTCGGCAGGTGAATCGGCGGCGCGCCGTTCCGCGCACAGCGGTCCCGAAGGGCGGGCCGCCGGCGGCGCGTCGATCGCGTTTATAGCGTCCGCTCCGCCTCGGTGCCAAGGCTCGTCAGCGACCGCGGGTTGCGATGGCGACCCTAACGGCCCACATACGATAAGCCCCGTCCGGGACATCGATGCATCGGGTAATCTCCCCGCTCCGATGCGAACAGGAGTCGCCATGTCCGCTCGCGCCACCGCCGAAAAGCTGTTCTTCTCCGACGCCGGCCTCGACCGCGCGGCCGTCGACCGTACGGTGGCCGACGCTCTTCGCGGCAGCGACGACGGCGAACTCTATCTCGAGCACCGTGTCTCCGAGGCGCTGGTGTTCGACGACGGGCGGCTCAAGACCGCGAGCTACGACGCGACCCAAGGCTTCGGGTTGCGGTCGGTCGCCGGTGAGGCGGTGGGCTACGGCCACGCCTCGGAGCTCTCGCAACCCGCGCTGCGCCGCGCCGCCGACGCGGTCAAGGCGGTGGCAGCGGGGCACTCGGGTTCGTTCGCCGCCCCACCGCCGGGAACAAACCGTTCTCTCTACCGCGCCGACGACCCGCTTCAGGCGCCGGGATTCGAGGCCAAGACCGCGTTGCTCGCCGAAATCGATGCGTACGCCCGCGCCAAGGATCCGCGCGTACGTCAGGTCAGCGCGTCGCTCGTCGCCGAGTGGCGCGTCGTCGCCATCGTCCGGCCCGGCGCCGACATCGTCGCCGACGTCCGCCCGCTGGTGCGCCTCAACGTCTCCGTCGTCGCCGGCCACGGCAGTCGCCAGGAGAGTGGCTCGTCCGGCGCGGGCGGGCGGCTCACCTACGATTCCTTCATCAGACCCGAGAGCTGGCGCGCCCAGGTCGACGAGGCGATCCGCCAAGCCGCGGTCAACCTCGAGTCCGTCCCCGCGCCTGCGGGCGAGATGGAGGTCGTGCTCGGCCCGGGGTGGCCCGGCATCCTGCTGCACGAGGCGATCGGCCACGGCCTCGAGGGCGATTTCAACCGCAAGAAGACGTCGGCGTTCTCCGGTCTTCTCGGCCAGCGCGTCGCGGCTCCGGGAGTCACCGTGGTCGACGACGGCACGCTGCCGGACCGTCGCGGGTCGATCACCGTCGACGACGAGGGTACGCCGTCGTCGTGCACGGTGCTGATAGAGGACGGGATCCTCAAGGGCTACATCCAGGATCGGCTGAACGCGCGCCTGATGGGCGTGCGCCCGACGGGCAACGGACGGCGCCAGTCGTTCGCCCATCGGCCGATGCCGCGCATGACGAACACGTACATGCTGGCCGGGGCGCACTCGAAGGAGGAGATTCTGAAGTCGGTGAAGCGCGGCCTCTATGCCGTGCACTTCGGCGGCGGCCAGGTCGACATCACGTCCGGCAAGTACGTGTTCTCGGCGTCGGAAGCCTATCTGGTCGAGGACGGTCGCATCGGCCCGCCGGTCAAGGGCGCGACGCTGATCGGCAACGGTCCCGACGCGCTCACCAAGGTGACAATGGTCGGCAACGACATGCAGCTCGACCCCGGCATCGGCACCTGCGGCAAGGACGGGCAGTCGGTGCCGGTCGGCGTCGGGCAGCCGACCCTGAAGCTGACGGGCCTGACCGTCGGCGGGACCCAGGGCTGATGGCGCTGCGTCGTCGCTCGGCACCCCGCGGCCGCGCGCACTGGCCGCACTTCCGCACGCTGATCCATGCGCTGTTCGACCGACGCGCGCCGCTTCATGCGCGGCTCATCGCGCTCGCGGTGCTGGCTTATGCGGTGTGGCCGTTCGACATCATCCCGGACGTGATTCCCGTCGCTGGCTGGATCGACGACCTGATCATCGTGCCGCTCGGGCTGTGGCTGGCGTTCCGGCTGATCCCCGACGAGGTGATCGCCGATGCCCGGCGCAAGGTCGAGGGGGCCGACACTCGTTAGCGCGTGGGGCGCTTTGCCTTCTTGGCGGCTTTCTTCTTGGCACCCTTCGTCTTGGCCGCAGTCCGCCCCTTGCCGACGAACGCACGTCGCTCGAAGGCAATGAACGCGTCGATCATCGCGCGGTAAATGCGGGCGATCGTCTCGCCGTCGGCGCCGAAGGCTTCGGCGCGCTCGCCAGCACGGCCCACCACCTGCTCGATGCGCGCCCGATCGACGATCTGCGATGCGCGCTCCTTCACCCGCGCGGCTTCGCCGACGTAACCCGCGCGTTCCGCGAGCAAGCGCACGATCTGCTTGTCGAGGCGATCGATCTCGCGACGGACGTCGGCGAGAGTCGCGCAGCGACGGATGCGGATAGCGCCCTTCATGGCTTTTCCCTCGTTCAGAACGCGTATTCGTCGAACACCGGATCGACGCGGCCGGCCCACGGTCCGTGGAACTTCGCCAGCAGCTCTTCGGCCGGCGCGATCCCGGACTCGGCGATCTCGAGCAGCGCGTCCAGGAAGGCGGTCTCGTCCTGGCCGAGGCCGTTGTCCTTCGCCCGCGCCTTCAGACCGGCTTCGGCGATCGCGACGGCGCGGCGCGCGATGTCGAGCACCGTGCCGCCGCGGAACGGCGCCTTGAAGCCCTGCCTCGGCACCGCCGCGTACATCGCGGCGCGCTCGGCGGCGGTCCAGTCCTTGACCAGATCCCACGCGGCATCGAGCGCCGCCTGGTCGTAAAGCAGGCCGACCCAGAACGCCGGCAGCGCGCAGATGCGCTTCCAGGGGCCGCCGTCGGCGCCCCGCATCTCCAGGAATTTCTTGAGCCGAACCTCGGGGAACGCGGTGGTGAGATGATCGGCCCAGTCGCCCATCGTCGCCTTGACGCCGGGGAGCGCCGGAAGCTTGCCGGCCATGAAGTCACGGAACGATTGCCCCGATGCGTCGATGTAGCGACCGTCGCGGTAGACGAAGTACATCGGTACATCGAGCATCCAGTCGACGTAGCGCTCGAATCCGAAGCCCTCGTCGAACACGAACGGCAACATGCCGCAGCGGTCGGGATCGGTGTCGGTCCAGACGTTGGCGCGATAGCTGAGGAATCCGTTCGGCTTGCCCTCGGTGAACGGCGAGTTCGCGAAGAGAGCGGTCGCGACCGGCTGCAACGCGAGACCGACGCGGAACTTCTTCACCATGTCGGCTTCGGAGCCGAAGTCGAGGTTCACCTGGATGGTGCAGGTGCGGAGCATCATGTCGAGGCCGAGCTTTCCCCGCTTCGGCATGTACTCGCGCATGATCTTGTAGCGGCCCTTCGGCATCCACGGGACGTCGTCGCGCCGCCACTTGGGATCGAAGCCGAGACCGAGCATGCCGATGCCGAGCGCGTCGCCGATCACCTTCATCTGCGCAAGATGCGCGTGCACCTCCTCGCAGGTCTGGTGGATCGATGCGAGCGGCGCGCCGGACAGCTCGACCTGTCCGCCGGGCTCGAGCGACACGCCGCCGCCGTCCTTCGTCGCGCCGATCACCGCGTCGCCCTCGCGCACCAGCGACCAGCCGAATCGCGACAGCCCCGACAGCAGCGCGCCGATGCCGCCCTTGCCGTCGTGCGACAATCGGCGGTGATCGGCGCGCCGGAACGCGAACTTCTCGTGCTCGGTGCCGATTCGCCACTGCTCTCGCGGCTTCGCGCCGGAGGCGAGATAGGCGACGAGCTGAGCCTTCGACTCGATGGGCTCGAGGCTCGGCGTGCTCGGTCCGGACATTCGGTGGCTGGCCTTCCGTTGACGACGGCGGTGGATCAGGAGGAGGCGGGCTCGCGGCGCACCCCGTTGCGCCAGTCGCCGGCCAGCGCCTGAACGCATGCGAGTGCCGCGAGTGCCGCCGTCTCGGCCCGCAGGATGCGGGGCCCGAGCGCGACCGGGGTAACAAACGGGAGTTTCCGCAAACGGTCAAGCTCGGCGCCGTCGAAGCCGCCCTCTGGCCCCACGAGCAGTGCCCACGCGTTCGGGGTCACCGACGGGAAACCGTCGGGCGACATCAATGCCGCCGCGATCGGCTGGCCCCCGCCAGCCTCGTCGGCGACGATCAGCCGCCGCGTCGCGGGCCACGCGTCGAGAACATCGGCGAGACGCCGAGGTTCCGCGACCTCCGGCACGGTCAGCCGCTCGCATTGCTCCGCCGCCTCGCGCGCGATCGCCGCGAGGCGCTCGCCGTTGACGCGCGACGCCTGCGTTCGGGTCGTGATCACGGGCAGGATGCGGGCGACGCCGAGCTCGGTCGCCTTCTCCACGACGAGATCGGTGCGCGTGCGCTTCAGCAGAGCGAACAGCAGCCACACATCGGGCTCCGGCGCGGGCGCGCGCAGGCGATCGGCGACTTCGATGGTCGCTGCGTTCCGCGCGAGGTGCGCGAGCGATGCACGCCATTCGCCGTCGCGGCCGTTGAACACGGCGAGCGTGTCGCCCGCGCGCATCCGCAGCACGTCACGGATGTAATGCGCCGCTTCGCGGGCAAGTGCGACGCTCGCACCGGCCCGCAGCGGATCGGCGACATGGAGACGTGTGCGCGCCCGGTATGCCGGCGTCGCGTCTTCCCGCTCCGCATCGTCAGCGGTGCCGGCGCCCCGCGATGACCGATCGCCCGGTGATGACCCCGGCGATGACATTGTGCGTTCTCCCCTGCGGCGTGCCATGATTGAGCCCCTTTCTCTCGCCACGCTGAGGGGCGTCGCATCCGCGACCACGTCAGGTCCGAAGTTAGCCCACCATGAGCCGTTGGGAAAACCAGATGAGCCCCTCCGCCGTTCTTCCCGGCGACAGTCCGCCGGACGCGATGATCCTGCGTGCGCTGCCGCGCTCGCTCCGCCCTTATGCCCTGCTCGCGCGCCTCGATCGTCCGATCGGCACCTGGCTTCTCCTGTTCCCGTGCTGGTGGGGAATCCTGATCTCTCCCGGCATCCTCGACCATCCCGGTCGTGCGTTCGGGCATGCGCTGCTGTTCGCCGTCGGCGCGCTGGTGATGCGCGGCGCGGGGTGCACCTATAACGACATCGTCGACCGCGACATCGACGCGCGCGTCGCGCGGACCCGCGGACGGCCGCTGCCGTCCGGCGCGGTATCCGTCGCCGCCGCGGTACTGTTCATGGTCGTGCAGATGGCGGTCGGCGCGATCATTCTCGCCTCGTTCAACCGGTTCACGTTCTGGCTCGGTGTCTTGTCGCTCGCGCTCGTCTTCATCTATCCGTTCATGAAGCGCGTGACGTGGTGGCCCCAGGCGTGGCTCGGACTCGCGTTCAACTGGGGCGCGCTGATGGGCTACGCCGCCGAGACCGGACGCCTCGATGCGCCGGCGTTCGTCCTTTACGGCGCCGGCATCCTGTGGACGCTCGGGTACGACACCATCTACGCGCTGCAGGATCGCGAGGACGATGCGCTGGTCGGCATCCGCTCGACGGCTCGCAAGTTCGGAGACGACGCGCGTCGCTGGATTGTCTCATTCTACATCGGCACTGTCGTTCTCCTGCTCGTCGCCGGAGTGATCGCCGGCATGGGAACGTCGTTTTATGCCGTGCTGGCGCTCGCGGCGGCACAGCTCGCGTGGCAGGCAAGCTCGATCCAGATCGATTCGCCCGCGGACTGCCTCGCCAAGTTTCGTTCGAACCGGCTGTTCGGATGGCTCATCGCGGCGGCCCTGCTGCTCGGGCACGCGACCGCGCCGTGAGCCACCCCGCGACCGCATCCCTTCGCGCATTCATCGCCCGCGAAACCCGGCTTGTGGCACCCCCGCTGGTGCCGGAAATCCGTCTCCATCTCGCCACCGCCGTGACGCCGCTGTGGGAGGCCACCGAGGCAACGCTCGAACGCGAAGGCGTCCCGCCTCCCTACTGGGCCTTCGCCTGGGTCGGGGGCCAGGCGCTCGCGCGTTACGTGCTCGACCATGGAGCGGCCCTCTCCGGCCGGCGCGTGCTCGATCTCGCCGCCGGGTGTGGAATCGCCGCGATCGCCGCCGCGATGCACGGCGCGCAAGCGGACGCCGCCGACATCGATGCCTTCGCGCGCGCGGCGGCGCGCGTCAACGCCGAAGCGAACGGCGTCTCAATCGGCGAAGTGGCCGACGACCTTCTCGCCGCGCCCCCATCCTCGCTGCAATGGGACGCTATCCTTGCCGGGGACGTCTGCTACGAAAAGCCGATGACGGAACGGATGATGCGGCTGCTGCGCCGCGCCGCCGGCGAAGGCCGCACGGTGTGGCTGGCCGACCCCGGCCGCAGCTACCTGCCGAAGGACGGGCTCGAGGAGCTCGCGCGTTACGTCGTGCCGTGCACCCGCGACCTCGAGGATGCGGACCAGAAGACGGTACGTATCTTCAGGGTCGTTCCCTAGCCGACGGGAACGATGTCCACGGTGTCGAACGGGAAGCGCGCGACCGACTGGCGGAGCAGCTCTTCATAGCCCGCCCGCAGTCGGATGCGCGCTTCATCACCGCCGACCATCGCGCGGATGAAATCGTCGAAATGAAGCTCGGATGCGACCCGGGCGTGCAGGAGCGCGAGCATCGTTCTCTGGTCCCGCGCCTTGAACCGGCGACCGCGCGCATCGACGGCCGCCAGCGCGACCGGCGCGCCCTCGTCGAGCGCAGCGCCGTGCACCGAGAGATACGCGTACGCGGACTCGAGCGGCACCGCGCTGTCATCGAGTTCCAGCGAGATGCCCCTCAGCCGCGCGAAGTGATAGTTGACGCCCGGCTGCTCGGTTTCATGCATGCAGGCAAGCTCGTCATCGGCGAGCCAGGTGACGTGCAGGATCACCCTGGTTCCGGGCGACGGATGCAACGTGGCCGGCACCGAGCCGTACGAGGTGACGTGAGCGCAGTACACGGAATCGAAGCCATCGAGGTGCGCGCGCGTCACCGGGATGCGGGCCTCGGGAAACAGCGCGCGGAACTTCTGGGCAAGCCGCTCGGGCGCGCGATTCGATCCCACCGCAAGCACCGGCGTGCGGCCTTTGAGGAGATTCGGGTCGGGCGGAAGCGGCTGCCACCCCGAGGGCACCGACGCGTCGTAGAGGTAGGAATGCGACGGTGCCGCGTACGGATACTCCGTCGCGCGGCGCACGATTTCTTCGGCTTCGGACGCGCTGAGGTGGAGCGGGCGCGAGTCAGCGCGCGGCATGGATGCGTGGACCATCGCGGCCGATTGTTCCTCGCCCCCGGCGGCGGCGCAAGGCGGGCGCCCGAACAGACGCCATGCCTCGGTCATGCCGCCTGCGGCGCAGGGCCTTTCGCGGGCACGTCCTCCGTCTCGATGGCATACCGGGCATGGCAATTGTCGACCTCTGCCCAGGACAGCGCCGCCCAGCGCGCCTGCGCTTCCTCGAGGGTATTGAACGGCCCGTAACGGCGCGGCGGCTTGCCGTCGACCGTCTCGCGGAAATCCGTGGACTTGTACTCGCCGCCCACGACCCAGTAACGCGTCATAGGTAAAGCACCGTCTGAATAGACTAGGATTGCACTTGAAATAAGGTTCCAAGCCGCTGATCGCAACCACCAATCTAGCCAGGCGCCGTTAGGATTCCCTGAAGCCTTTATGGGGCAGGGATCCCTCGCGGCGCGCCCCTTGCGGCGACGCAAGGCCCGTGCCACTCCTTCACCATGCCCCCCGCTCCCGCCATGTCGTCGGCTCCCGCCGCTTACGAGTCCCTCCGCGATTTCGTCACCGAGCTTGAACGCCGCCGCTGGTTCGCGCGCATTGCCGCGCCAGTCAGTCCACGGCTCGAGATGACCGAGATCGCGACCCGGGTCATCGCGGAGAGCGGCCCCGCGCTGCTGTTCGAGAACGTCGCGGAACCCGGACACGCGGCGTCCCGAATTCCGGCACTCGCCAACTTGTTCGGCACGGTCGAGCGGGTCGCCCTCGGGCTCGGGCGCGAACCCGACGAGCTGCGCGCCCTCGGCAGGATGCTGGCGACGCTCGAGCGGCCGTCGTTGCCGACGTCGCTGAAGGACGCGTTCGGCATGTGGTCGACGGTGAGGACGGCGCTCGCGCGCAAACCGAAAACGGTTGCATCCGCTCCATGCCAGGAGATCGTCGTGCTCGGCGATGACGCCGATCTCGGCGCGCTCCCGATCCAGACCTGCTGGCCGGGGGAGCCGGCTCCGCTGATCACCTGGCCGCTGGTCGTGACGCGGGCGCCGGAGGACGAAGCATGCGCACGTCCCAACGTCGGCATCTACCGGATGCAGGTGACGGGCCCACGTTCCACGCTGATGCGCTGGCTGCCCGCTCGCGGCGGCGCGGCGCATTTCGAGCAGTGGCGCGCCCGGGGCGCACAGGAAATGCCGGCCGCGGCGGTGATTGGGGCCGATCCGACGACCCTCATCGCCGCTGTCACACCGGTCCCGGAATCGCTGTCGGAGTACGAGTTTGCGGGTCTGATGCGCGGACGCGGGATCGAGGTGGTGCGCGGGGTGACGGTGCCCCTGCTGGTTCCCGCGCACGCCGAGATCGTCATCGAGGGTTTCGTGTCGATGACGGAGTCCGGCCCCGAAGGGCCGTATGGCGACCACACCGGCTACTACAACTCCGTCGAGCGGTTCCCGACCTTCCGCGTCACCGCAATCACCAGCCGGGCGAACCCGATCTATTTGACCACCCACACCGGACGGCCACCCGACGAGCCGTCAGTGCTCGCGGTCGCGCTGAACGAGGTGTTCCTGCCGATCCTGCAGCGGAGGCTTCCGGAGATCGTCGACTTCTATCTACCGCCCGAGGCTTGCTCCTACCGGATCGCCGTCGTGTCGATCCGGAAGACGCGCGAAGGGCACGCCCGCGACGTCATGAAGGCGATCTGGTCTACGCTGCGCCAGTTCTCGATGACCAAGATCATCATCGTCGTCGACGACGACATCGACGCGCGCAAGTGGACCGACGTGATGTGGGCGCTGGCGACGCGCATGGATGCCTCGCGCGATCTCCTCGTCATCGACAAGTCCCCGATCGACTATCTCGACTTCGCCTCCCCGGTGAGCGGCGTGGGCGGCAAGCTCGGCATCGACGCCACCAACAAGATCGGAGCCGAGACGAGCCGAGACTGGGGAACGCCGATCCGGATGAGCGACGACGTCGTCGCGGCCGTCACCCGGCGCTGGTCGGAGTTCGGCCTGCCCGGCTCCGGCGCCTCCATCTGGCGACCAACCACGGAAAAGCCCGACCGTCGCTGACGGCAGCGCTGCTATATAAGATGCGCGCCGCTCGCGCGGCGCTTTGAGAGCCTGTGGGAGGAACTTGTGGCCGCATTCGACGATCCGCTCCAGGACCCCTTGGGCTTTCTCGGCGATCTGCTGACGCGCGTGCGGAAGGCCGGCGCCGATGCCGCCGATGTGATGCTCGGCGAATCGCAGTCGCTCTCGATCGAGCGGCGGCTCGGCAAACCGGAGGGGCTCGAGCGTTCGGAATCCCGCGATGTCACCCTGCGCGCGCTGGTCGGCCGTCGCCAGGCGGTCGTGTCCGCGACGGAGTTTTCGGAACGCTCGATCTCGTCGCTGGTCGAACGCGCGGTGGCGATGGCGCGGATCGCGCCCGAGGATCCTCATTGTGGTCTTGCCGACCCGGCGCAGCTCGATCGCGTGATCGCCGACCTCGAGACCGCCGACGACGACGAGCCCTCGGCCGAAGCGCTCGATGAACGCGCCGCCGCTGCCGAAGATGCCGCCCGGTCGGTGGCCGGCGTCACCAACTCCGAGGGCGCCCAGGCGAGTTGGGGCCGGTCGCGCACCTACCTCGTCGCCAGCAACGGGTTCTCCGGGTCGGTCGCGCACTCCCGTCACTCGGTTTCCGTGTCGGTGCTCGCCGGCGAAGGCACGGCTATGGAACGCGATGACGACTACGCCATCGCCATCCGCGCCGCCGATCTTCGCGATCCCACCGACATCGGCCGGACGGCGGGGCAGCGGGCGGTTCGCCGTCTCAACCCGCGTAAGATCGCGACGACGCGGGTGCCGGTCGTGTTCGAACCCCGCACGGCCGTGAGCCTGCTCGGCCACCTCGCGAGCGCGATAAACGGCGCCGCGGTCGCGCGCGGCACCAGCTTTCTCAAGGACAAGCGCGGCGAGGCGATCTTCGCGCCTACCGTCACGGTCATCGACGATCCGCTGCGCAAGCGCGGCCTGCGCTCGCGGTCGTTCGACGGCGAAGGCCTGCCGACCCGCATGCGATCGTTGATCGACGGCGGCGTGCTCACCGGATTCCTGCTGGATCTCGCCTCGGCACGGCAGCTCAAGATGGAGCCCACCGGCAGCGCGACCCGCGGTGGCTCAGGGCTGCCGTCGCCCTCGACCTCGAACCTGTATCTGGTGGCGGGCACGAAGACTCCCGAGGCGCTCATGCGCGAGGTCGGCACCGGGCTGTACGTCACCGATCTGATCGGCATGGGCGTCAACATTGTCACCGGCGACTACTCGCGCGGGGCGGCGGGCTTCTGGATCGAGAACGGCGAGCTTGCCTATCCGGTGTCAGAGATCACCATCGCCGGAACGCTGCTGGAGATGTTTGCCGGACTCGAGGCGGCGAACGATCTCACCTTCCGCTGGGGCACCGATTCGCCGACGGTGCGGCTGCCGGCGATGACCGTGGCCGGACGTTAGTTTTCCCGGTTTCGGAGCCCGTGGTAAAAGCGGGCGACGGTTGTCGCGGCCGGTCCCGCGCACCACCCACTGTTCGACGGGCGCAGAGTCGTTGAAGCTTTACCGCCGCATCCTGCAACAGCCCCCCGTGCGGCGCGCCGTCGCCGCGCTGATCGCGGGCTACATCCGGCTGGTCCACGCGACCAGCCGGTGGCACACGGTGCGCGGTGACATTCCCGAACGACTCCGCACCGAAGGCAAATCGTTCATCGTCTGCTTCTGGCACGGCCGGCTGTTGATGATGAATCTGGCGTGGCGCTCCGACGTGCCGTTCTACATGCTGAGCTCACCGCACGCCGACGGTCGCCTGACCACGGCGGTAATGGGCCACTTCAACATCGACACGGTCACCGGTTCGACCCGCAAGGGCGGAACCGCGGCGCTACGCCAGCTTGCCCGGCTGCTGCGCGGTGGCGCCTGCGCCGGCATCACTCCCGACGGCCCGCGCGGACCGCGCATGCGCGCGAGCATGGGAGCCATCGTGCTCGCCCGGATGAGCGGCGTGCCGCTGGTGCCCGCGACCTACTCGGCGACTCCCCGCAAGGTGATCGGCAGCTGGGACCGCTTCATCCTGCCGTCGCCATTCGGGCGCGGTGTGTTCGTGTGGGGCGAGCCGATCGCGGTGCCGAGCGACGGCGATCCCGCCAGCATGGAGGCGCAGCGGCTCCTCCTCGAGCAGCGCATGAACGCGCTCGCCGACGAGGCCGATCGCATCATGGGCGTGGCGCCGATCGCGCCGGCTCCCGCCCCCGTGGAACCGGAGAGCGTCACGTGATCGCCGCGCTCTATGCGAACGTCGCGCGGCTCGGCGAGCCGTTGATCCGGCTGTACCTGCAGCGGCGCGTCCGGCGCGGCCGCGAGGACGCAAGCCGGATCGGAGAACGTTTCGGTATCGCTTCGCGCACGCGCCCCGACGGCGCGCTGGTGTGGCTGCACGCGGCGTCGATCGGCGAAGCGTTCTCGGTGCTGCGGCTGATCGAGCGCATCACCGCGTCGCCGGCCAGACCCCACGTGCTCGTCACGACGGGGACGGTCACCTCGGCACGGTTGCTGGCCGGGCGGCTGCCCGAGCGCGCGTTCCACCAGTTCGTGCCGGTCGATCATCCCGACTGGGTGCGGCGGTTCCTCGGGCACTGGCGTCCCGATCTCGCGATCCTCGTGGAATCCGAGTTCTGGCCGACGATGATGATCGAGACCCACAAGCGCGGCATTCCGATGGCGCTCGTCAACGCCCGCATCTCCGCCCGCAGCTACCGTGGCTGGCAGCGGTTCCCGAGCCTGATCCGGCCGCTGGTCGAAAGCTTCGCGATCGCTCTCGCGCAGGACCAGGACAGCGCGGAGCGGCTGACGGCGCTGGGTGCGCGCAAGGTCGTGATGGCGGGCAACCTCAAGTTCGCCGCGGGGCCGCTCGCGTGCGACCCCAACGAGCTGTGGGTGATGGGGCGGCTCCTCGGCGAGCGGCCGCGCTGGCTCGCCGCCTCGACCCATGAGGGAGAGGAGGCCGTGATCGCCCGCGCCCACATGCTGCTGCGCGAACGCTTCGCCGGCATCGTGACGATGATCGCGCCGCGCCACCCGCACCGCGGCGAGGCCATCACCCGCGACCTCGAGCAGCAGGGCCTCGTCGTGTCCCGCCGCTCGGCGGGCGATCCGATCGGTCCCGAAACGGACATCTATCTCGCCGACACCTTGGGCGAGCTTGGGCTCTTGTTCCGTCTGGCCAGCGTCGTGTTCGTCGGCGGGTCGCTCGTGCCCCACGGCGGCCAAAACCCGCTCGAGCCGGCGCGGCTCGGCGCCGCGGTGCTGTTCGGCCCGCACATGGAGAACTTCACCGCCGTCGCCGCCGAGCTGCTCGCGGCCGGGGCCGCCTTCCGCGCCAGCGACGAGTCAGGCATCGAGGAGCGGGTCGCTCATCTGCTCGACGATCGCGACGCGCGCGACGCGGCGGCGAGCGCGGGATTTGCGATCGCCACCGGCAAGGAGGGCATTCTCGACGCGGTGCTGTCGCACCTGGAGCCGCTGCTCGCAGCGCTGCCGGCGCCCGCCACCTCGCCTGCCACCTCGGAGATGCGGCCGTGATGCGGGCACCGGTGTTCTGGGACAAGGGCGGATGGCAGGCGGACGCGCTCGCGCCGGCGGCGTGGCTGTGGCGCGCCGCGGGCTGGCTGCGCGCGAAGGCGGCGACTCCGGCACGGGCGCCGCTCCCGGTGATCTGCATCGGCAACGTCACTGTCGGCGGCGCCGGCAAGACGCCGACCGCGCTCGCCTGCCTCGGCCTGATCGCCGAACGACATGGCGCCGACTTCGCGCACGCGGTGACACGCGGCTACGGCGGCGGCCTGCCGGGCCCGGTGCGGGTCGATCCCGAGCGTCATACCGCCGCCGAAGTCGGCGACGAGGCGCTGCTGCTCGCGCGTTCCGCGCCGACTTGGGTCGCGCGCGATCGCGTCGCCGGCGCGCAGGCGGCGGCGGTCGCCGGGGCGAAGCTCGTGGTGCTCGACGACGGCCTGCAGAATCCGACCATCGCCAAGGACCTGTCCCTTCTGGTCGTCGACGGCGGGGCCGGTTTCGGCAACGGCCGGATGATGCCGGCGGGCCCGTTGCGCGAGCCGGTGACGGCAGCGCTCGGCCGGGCCGACGCAATCATTGTCGTCGGCGACGACACCTACGGCGTGGCCGCGCGCGTGAGAGCGGGACGATCCGATCTCCCGATCCTCGCCGCGCGCCTGGAACCCGATCCCGCGGCCGCCAACGGGCTCAAGGGCGCGCGAGTCGTGGCGTTCGCCGGCATCGGCCGCCCGGGAAAGTTCTTCGCGACCCTCGCCGCGTGCGGCGCCGAGATCGTCGGCGAGCGCAGCTTCCCCGATCATCACCGCTTCACCGCCGCCGACCTCGCGGCGCTGTTCGGCGCGGCCGAGCGCGCGAGCGCCCGCCTCGTCACCACCGAAAAGGACTGGGTGCGGCTCGATGGCGCGGCACGCGAGCGCGTGACCGCGCTGCCGGTGTCGCTCGCGACCGACCGCGCGGCGCTCGCGCGCCTGCTCGAGCCGATCCTCGCCCGCGCCGCGGCGCCGGAGGCGGTCCGTGCCTGACGCGACGACGGACCGCCGCCCGATGCTGCTCAGGATCGGCCATGCGATCGAGGGCGCGCTGCTGCGCGGCGTGTGGGCGCTGTTCGCGGCGCTGTCGCCGGAGCGCGCGTCGGCCATCGCCGGCGCGCTCGCCCGCGCCGTCGGGCCGCATGTCGGCGTAAGCCGCATCGCGCGGCGCAATCTCGCCGCGGCCTTTCCCGAGATGATGGACGACGAGCTCGAGGCGACCGTGCGCGCGGTGTGGGACAATCTCGGCCGCGTCGCCGGCGAGTTCCCGCACCTGCCGCGGCTCGACGTCTACAACGACCCGCGCGTCACCGTCGACGGCGCGGAGCATATCGACCGCCTGCGCGACGACGGCCTGCCCGGCATCTTCTTCACCGCGCACATCGGCAACTGGGAGCTCGCGGCGATCGCGGTGACGCAGCGCGGGCTGCCGCTCGGCGTGGTCTACCGCGCGGCGAACAATCCCACCGCCGACGAGCTGATCCGCCGCGGCCGCGCCAATCTCCCGGGCGAGCTGCTGCCCAAGGGGCGCGAGGGCGCCAAGCGCGCGCTCGCCATCCTGCAATCCGGCGGGCATCTCGGTCTGCTGCCGGATCAGAAAATGAACGACGGGATCGCCGTGCCGTTCTTCGGACGCCCGGCGATGACGGCGCCGGCGGTCGCGCAGTTCGCCCTCAAGTACGACTGCCCGCTAGTGCCGATCCACGTCGTGCGCGAGGGCGGCTTCCGCTTCCGCATCGTCGTCGAGCCGCCGCTCGCGATCCGCCGCACCGGCGACCGCCATGCCGACGTCGCCGCGGTGACCGCCGAGGTCAACCGCGCCATCGAGCGCTGGATCCGCGAGCGCCCCGGGCAGTGGCTGTGGCTGCACCGGCGCTGGCCGGACTGACCGGTTGGGCGACGCATAGAAAAAGCGCCACCGCCCGCCGAAGGGCGGAGGGTGGCGCTGAGTTTTGCAGATCGTCAAACGATGGCCGCTCCCTCGGGAGCGGCACCGAAGAGGTGACCGGGCCGTACGTCCGGAAACCCGAGGGCAACCTAGCGAGTCGCTTAAAGGACCGTCAAGGATTGCGATTCGCGCTTTAAAATCAGCAGCTTGGTTTCACAGCGCCGGGGGTGTGATAGGCGCCGTTTGTACCCCGAGGACCTGGGCCGGATCGAGTCCGACGCCGCGCAGATTGAGGCCGAAATGGAGGTGCGGTCCGGTCACTCGGCCGCTCTTTCCGACCGCGCCGATGACCTCGCCCTTGGTCACCGTCTGGCCCTCGCGCACGTCGATCCGGGAGAGATGCGCGTACACCGTCGTCAGCCCGAGACCGTGATCGAGCACGACGACGTTGCCGTTGAAGAACAGGCCCGGCCCGACCAGCCGGACGATTCCGTCCGCCGCGGCGACCACCGGCGCGCCCAACGGCGCGGCGATGTCGAGTCCGAGATGCGGCGCGCGCGGCTGGCCGTTGAGAATCCTCTGGCTGCCGTAGACGCCGGAGATCGGGCCGTGGGCGGGCCAGACGAATCCGTGCGTGAACGCGTCGGCGTCGCGGACGTGGGAGCGGGAGTCGGCGATCTTCGCCTGCTCGTCCTTGATGGCGACGACGTCGGCGGCGGAGAACTCGCTGACCTTGCCTTCGGGCAGGCCGTCGATGCGCTGGATATCCCACGCGCGCTTCGCGATCGCGAGCTCGCGCGTCACCATGCTGTGGCCCGGGATGTCGGCGACGAGCGCGAGCGTCGGCCCGGCGTCGCGAGCGAGCCCGATCGCGAACGCGCCCGACGCGGCGAGCGGCACGGCGACGCCGTTGGCCTTGAGCGTCGACCCCGGCGGCAGTGTGCCGACCAGCAAGCCGCCCTGGCTCATGGAGCCCGACACCGGAATCGCCTCGTCGGCGCGGGCGAGCGACGGGGCGGCGACGAATGCCGGCGCAAGCACGGCGAGCGTCAGGAATCCGCGGCGCGCGATCGTCATCGCATCGAACCTCATAGCAGCGACCCCTGCCCCGACGCGCCCGGCTCGGGCTTGCGCTTCGGCTTGGCGGCGGGCGCCGGCTTCGGCGCGGCTGCCGGGTTCGCCGCCGGCGCGTCGCCGATCGTCGCGCCGACCGTGCCGTCGGCGAACTCGATCGCCACCTGGCCCGCCGTCGCGGCGGCCGCAGCCAGCGTGACCGCGTGGCCCGACGAATCCCGCACCACCGCGAAGCCGCGATCGAGCACCGACTTGTAGCTGAGATTCTCGAGGAGCTTCGCCGCCATCGCGAGGCTCTGCCGCGGCGCTTCCAGCAGCCGCGCGCCCGCGCCACGGAGCGCGCGCGACTCCTCCTTGAGCCGCGCCTCGCACTCGCCGATCCGCGAGCGGATCACCGCGGGACGAAGACCGCCCGCAGCGTCGGCGAGCTTGTGCTCCTCCTTGCGGACGTAGAGCGACAGCGCCGATTTAAGGCGCTCGGCGCAGCGGTCGAGCGCCTGGGTCGGGCCTTCGAGCAGCCGCGACGGATCGCCCAAGAGGCGGCCGCAGTTGCGCACCTTCTCCTCGCGCTCGGTGAGGAAGCGGCCGGTACAGGTCAGCAGGCGATGGGTGCGGTCGGAGACCAGCTCGATCAGCTCGCGCCGCACCGGCACCGCCATCTCGGCGGCGGCGGTCGGCGTCGGCGCGCGGCGGTCCGACGCGTAGTCGATCAGCGTGGTGTCGGTCTCGTGGCCGACCGCCGAGATCAGCGGGATGTCGGACGCGGCGGCGGCGCGCACCACGACCTCCTCGTTGAACGGCATCAGGTCCTCGAGGCTGCCGCCGCCGCGCGCGACGATGAGGAGGTCGGGCCGCGCCACGCGTCCGTCGATAGCGAGCGCGTTGAAGCCGTCGATGGCCGCCGCGATCTTCTCGGCGGCGCCCTCGCCCTGCACCGGCACCGGCCAGATCAGCACGTGGCGCGGAAAGCGGTCGGCGAGGCGGTGGAGGATGTCGCGGATCACGGCGCCCTTCGGCGACGTCACGACGCCGATCACCTCGGGCAGGAACGGCAGCGGCTTCTTGCGGCTGGCGTCGAACAGGCCCTCGGCGGCGAGGCGCTTCTTGCGGTCCTCGATCAGCTTGAGGAGCGCGCCCTGCCCCGCGAGCTCGATCGAATCGATGATGAGCTGGTAGCTCGACTTGCCGGCGTAGGTGGTGATGCGCCCGGTGGCGATCACCTCCATGCCCTCCTCGGGGCGAAGGCCGAGCTTCTGCAGGCTGCCGCGCCAGATCACCGAATCGAGGATCGCGCCGGTGTCCTTGAGGCGGAGATACGCGTGGCCCGAGGCCGCCACCTTCCATTCGCAGATCTCGCCGCGCACGCGGACGCGGCCGAAGGTCTCCTCGACGGTGCGCTTCACCGCCGCGGCGATCTCGGTCACGGTGAACACCGGAGCGTTGCCGCCCGGGGTCATCGGCAAATCGAGGTTGGCTGCGCTGTCGTTGGCCATGAAGCCCGAACTGAACCCGGAAAAGCTGCCCGAACTGTGCCGGAAACGAACCTTGGCGATCCTGTACGCGCATGGTAGCAGGAACGCGCCCCGCGGCGCGAGCATGGGGCGCGGGCGCGATCCCGGACTTCGATCAAACTCTGGAGAGGCGGCATGCGGGTGCTGGTGGTGGGCTCGGGCGGACGGGAGCACGCGCTGGCGTGGGCGATCTCGGCGTCGGTGCTGTGCGACGAGCTCTACGCCGCCCCCGGGAACGCCGGCATCGCCGAGGTCGCGAACTGCGTGCCGATCGCCGCCGAGGACGTCGACGGCCTGTGCACCTTCGCCCGCGAGAAGAAGATCGACTTCGTCGTCGTCGGGCCCGAGGTGCCATTATGCGCCGGTCTCGTCGACAAGCTCGAAGCCCAGGGCACGCCGGCATTCGGACCGACCGCGGCGGCTGCCGCGCTCGAAGGCTCGAAGGGCTTCACCAAGGACATGTGCGCCAAGTACGGCATCCCGACCGCGGCGTACGGGCGCTTCAAGACGCTCGAGCCCGCGCTCAAGTTCGTGCGCGAGCGGGGCGCTCCGATCGTCGTCAAGGCCGATGGCCTCGCCGCCGGCAAGGGCGTGATCATCGCCGCGACGGTGCCCGAGGCCGAGGCCGCGGTGCGCGACATCCTGGGCGGCGCGTTCGGCAGCGCCGGCGCCGAGGTCGTGATCGAGGAGTTCCTCGACGGCGAGGAGGCGAGCGTGTTCGCGCTGGTCGACGGCACCCGCGCGTTGCCGCTCGCGTCCGCCCAGGACCACAAGCGCGCGTTCGACGGCGACTCCGGCCCCAACACCGGCGGCATGGGCGCGTACTCGCCGGCGCCGATCGTCTCCGACGCGATGATGGCCGACGTCATGAAGCGGATCATCGATCCGACGGTCGCCGCGATGGCCGACATGAAGCGGCCGTTCAAGGGCGTGCTGTTCGCCGGGCTGATGATCGGCCGTAACGGCCCGCAGCTCCTCGAATACAACGTCCGCTTCGGCGACCCCGAGTGCCAGGTGCTGATGACGCGCCTCAAGTCGGATCTGCTGCCGGCGCTCTTGGCCGCGCGCGACGGCCGCCTCGACACCGTCGATCTGCGCTGGCACGACGACGCGGCGCTCACCGTCGTGATGGCCGCGAAGGGCTACCCCGGCACGTACGCCAAGAACACGGTGATCGAGGGCGTCGAGGACGCGGGCGAGGTCGATGGCGTGACCGTGTTCCACGCCGGCACCAAGCGCGAGGACGGCAAGCTGCTCGCGACCGGCGGCCGCGTGCTCAACGTCACGGCGATGGCGCCGACCGTCGCCGAGGCGCAGCGGCGCGCCTACCAGGCGGTCGATCGCATCCGCTGGCCCGAGGGCTTCTGCCGCCGCGATATTGGTTGGCGAGCCATCGCTCGCGCGAAGGCATAGGGCTGGCGGGCGATCGCCCGCGCGAAGGGCTGACTGGAGCGCGCTCACGTCGCGAACGCCTGCGGCAGTGGGCCACTGTGCGCTACCTTTCATTTCCCTGATTCCAGCCCGTGATTCCAGATTGTCGAGCCCCGCGCCCGCTCCGGGATGTCTCCCGGAGCGGGCCCTTGAGGCTAGCGTCGATGTCTCTCGGCTGCGGCCGTTGCCAGCCGTGCTTCGGACATACGTGGGCGCCGGCGCCGTTCAGACCGTCGGCGCGCTGTTTTGATCCCTGGAGACGGTGCGCGGCAAGTTGCCTGGGGGGTCAGTGCCAGGGG
>JBLNCI010000039.1:0-28098 GCA_050260515.1 Gemmatimonas sp. | reverse complement strand
TGTCGTTGATGAGGTGCGCGACCTCGCCGATCTTCTGCACCGCCGACGCGAGGCCCTCGATCTTGCCGTTGGTGTCGGCGGCCTGCTGGACGGCGTTGCGGGCGACCTCGGACGACTGCGTTGCCTGGCGCCCGACCTCCTGGACCGAGGCCGCGAGCTCCTCGGCTGCCGCGGCGACCGTCTGGACGTTGTTGGTCGCCTGCTCGGACGCCGCGGCGACTGCCGTCGACTGCTGCGTCGTTTCCTCGGCCGTCGCGCTCATGCTCTGCGCCATGGCCTGAAGCTCGGTCGAGGTGCCGCCGACCGCCTCGAGCGCCTGCTTCATCGCGGCGTCGAACTCGGCGATCGTCTCCTCCATGCGCTTCTGGCGCTCGCGCTCGCCCTGACGCCGGGCGTTCCGCTCGGCGTCGGCCTTTTCCGTCGCCGCCTTCTGCTCGGCCTCGATCCTCTCCTTCTCGATCAGATTGCCCTTGAAGACATCCAGGGCCTTGGCGAGCGTTCCGACCTCGTCGCCGCGATCGAGGTACGGGACCGCTATCGTCTTGTCCCCGGCGGCAATCCTGGTCATCGCGTCCGAGACGCTGTTGATCGGCAGCGACACACGGCGCGCGGCGATCCAGTAGCCCGCGAAAGCCATCAGCAGCGCGACGGCGGTGGCGCCCACGGCCTGCGCGATCAGCCACAGGCTCTCGCGCGTGACCTCGCGGCTACGGTTGCCGATCCCGTCCTGGGCCATGCGCGCCAGGTTGAGGAACGCGTCGCTCATCTTGTCGAGCTGCTCGCTCCATTTGTCGGCGGCGATCGGATAGTCCTTGCCCTGCGCACTCGCGAGGAGAATCGCGTTCCGCATCTTGTCGTAGGCGGCAAACTCCGTCGTCTCGACGCGCTTCACCTCGGCCTTGATGGCCTCGGGAAAATAGTCCGTCGCCATGCTGTTGCGGACCTGGCTAAACGCCTGTTCGGCGCGGCCCGCCGACAGCGAGGCGAGCACGTACTCGGGGCCGGTGAACGGGCGCTTCTCCAGCACCGGCGCCTTCATGGCGAGCCGGACGCGGTTGATGAACTCCGAGGCGGACCACGTCGCCTGCTCGATGGCGATGAACGCCGCGTAGGTGCCGTCGAGGTTCATCGTCGCGGCCTCGAGGTGCGTCCGCACCTGCTGCGAGCGCGAGATGAACGAGCGGAAATCCTCCATCCAGTCCACAAGAAGCTTTGGGTCACGCTCGGCGAACGGCCTCGCCATCGCGCTCTCTAGAGCGGCGTGGTGCTTCTTGAGCTTCGGACGTATCTCGTCTATGCGCTTGATCGTCAGTTCCTGGTCGGGGAAACCGCCGACCGACGGCAGCATGGCGACCGCCTGGTCGAAGAGCTGCTGCGCGTCGGCGGAAATCTTGAATATCTCGGCGATGCGCGCGCTGCTCGCGGCGCCCGGAGCCTGCATCGCATCGATCACGGCGGTGCGGTAGCTGTCCAGCAAGTCGCCGCTCTTCACCAGCACGTGGGCCAGCGCGTCGGTTTTTTCCATTTTCTGTGCGGCGTCGTACTGCTTCACCGCCGACCACAGCAGGTTCGCGCACAGCGCCAGCAACGCGACGCTGAAGGTCGCGGTTACGCCAAGAAGCAGCGCGCGGAGGCTCAGCGTCCGACGCTTCGGCGCCCGGCCGGTGGCGGTATCGGCAGTCATAGTCGTCTCCCCAGATGTCGCGCGATGTCGGTGATGCGCGCCCGCGCTCGCCGCCGAGCACGGACATGGGATCACATCGGGAATCGGTAAAAACTTAGGTAATAAACATGCCCGCCATCGGGATCCGGCGATCACGTCCGCGTGAGCGGACCCGTGCCTTCAGACGAAAACAGCCGGAACGGGGCTCCCGTTCCGGCTGCGAATCGCTGCTCCAAAGCGGATCAAGCCGCGCGGAGCTTTTCGAAGAAGTCGGTGACAGCCGTGCGCAGCGTCTCGGCCTGTTTGGCGAGCTCGGTCGCCGACGACAGTACCTGGCTCGACGCGGCGCCGGTCTGGGAGGCGGCCTGCGACACGCCGTCGATGTTGCGCGACACCTCGCTGGTGCCCGAGGCCGCCTGGCCGGCGTTCTGGGCGATCTCCTTGGTCGTGGCGCTCTGCTCCTCCACCGCCGCCGCGATCGCCGACGCCACGTCGTTGGTGTCCGAGATGGTCCCACGGATGGCACGGATCGCCTCGACGACCTCCTGGGTCGCGCTCTGAACCGTCGAGATTTGGTTGGTGATGTCCTCGGTGGCTTTCGCCGTCTGGTTGGCGAGCGACTTCACCTCGCTCGCCACCACGGCGAAGCCCTTGCCCGCCTCGCCGGCGCGCGCCGCCTCGATGGTGGCGTTGAGCGCCAGGAGGTTGGTCTGATTGGCGATGTCGTTGATGAGGTGCGCGACCTCGCCGATCTTCTGCACCGCCGACGCGAGGCCCTCTATCTTGCCGTTGGTGGCCTCGGCCTGCTGGACGGCGTTGCGCGCGACCTCGGACGACTGCGTCGCCTGCCGGCCGACTTCCTGCACCGACGCCGCGAGTTCCTCGGCCGCCGCGGCGACCGTCTGGACATTGTTGGTGGCCTGCTCGGAGGCCGCCGCCACCGCGGTGGACTGTTGCGTCGTCTCCTCGGCGGTTGCACTCATGCTCTGGGCCATGGCCTGAAGCTCCGTCGAGGTCCCGCCGACCGCTTCGAGCGTCTGCTTCATCGCGGCGTCGAACTCAGCGATCACCTGCTCCATTCGCTTCTGCCGCTCGCGCTCGGCCTCGCGGCGCGAGTTCCGCTCGGCCTCGGCCTTCTCGTCCGCCGCCTTCTGCTCGGTGCGGAGCCGCTCCGCCTCGATCAACCCGTCCTTGAACACCGAGACTGCGCGGGCGACATCGCCGACCTCGTCGCGACGCTCCTGGCCGGAGACCGCGACCTTCAGGTTGCCCTTGGTCAACTCCTGCATGACGCCGATGATGCGCGCGAGCGGCGCTGTGATCGATCGGCCGATGATCCACGCCAGCGCGGCGCCGACGACGGCGGCAAACGCGAGGCCGCCGATCAGGATCGCGCGATTCTGGCCGTAGATGTGATCGCTCCCCTTGATCGCGCCGTCGGCCTCGGTCTCCTGATAGCGCGTCACCTCGCGCAGCGCGGCACGCATGTCCTCGAACGCCTTCGCTCCGTTCTCCTGGATGAGACTGGCCGCCTCGTCGAAGTCGTCGAGTCCGCCCGACTGCAGCAGCTTCAGGCCACGGTCGACGATGTGCGCGAACGCCTGCATCTGCTTCTCGGCATCGTCGGCGAGCTTCCGCTCATCGGGCCTGATGTCGGATGAGAGATAGGCCTGCCAGTTCTTGTGGGCGTTGTCGAGGGCGCGGTCGACGTCTTCCTTCGCCTTCTTGACGATTGCGGCGTCGCGCATGGCCGCCGCGCCCAGCATGGTGATGCGAACGCGGTAGTAGTTCTCCATCACGGAGTCGACCTGCTTCAGCGGGACGAAGTTATCCCGGTACACCCCGTCGAGATCGCCCTTGGTCGCCGACAACCCGTACAAGCCGAACCCCGCGACGACGGCCATGAGCAAAAGCAGCACCGTCACGAATCCCGCGAGGCGGGCGAAAATCTTTGTCTTGGCAAGCATCCCCAGTCTCCAGCCGCATGCGCACGACCGCTCCCGACACGGAGCGGCACATCCGGCTTGATTTAAGTTAAAAGTCTTACGCCCGCGTTAAGCGGACGATGCGGAGGGGGGGACGAGGCGGAGACGTCGGGGGAGAAATGGTCGGAGTGGCGGGATTTGAACCCACGACCCCCTGCCCCCCAGGCAGATGCGCTACCAGGCTGCGCTACACTCCGACCGTGGAAACGCCCGGATGACGGGCGGGCGCGAACTTTAACCGGCCGACCACCCCCGCGCAACCGCACTCGGATCAGGCGGCGCCGTCCTCGTCGCGCAATGCGGCCCGGATCGCCTCGAGTTCCGAAATCGCGGCGCGGATCGGGTCCCGCAGCGGCTCCGGCACCTTCGTCCGCTCGGCCGGGGCAGCATTGACGGCCACCTGCACCGACGGCTCCGACGGCTCGCCGGCGACCGTGCCGCTGAGGCGCGCTTTGAAGCGGCCATCCTTCATCAGGCGCTGCACGCCCTTGATGGTGTATCCCTCGCTGTACAGCAGGCGCCGAATCTCCTGCAGGAGAACGACGTCCTCGGGGCGGTAGTAGCGGCGGCCGCCGCCGCGCTTCAGCGGCTTGATCTGCGGAAAGCGGGTTTCCCAGAACCGCAGCACGTGCTGCGGCACATCGAGAACCGCGGCGACCTCGCTGATGGTGCGAAACGCCGCTGCGGACTTGCCTTTGGAGGACGGCGCCTCTTCCGACACGGGGACGAAGCTGTCCGGCATCTATTCGCCGGAGCCGCCGACCGGCTGCCCGCCGGGCGCGGCCGCCTGCGGCTTCGCCGGCTGGGACCGGGACTTGGCGGCGGCGTCGTTGATGCGGTTCTTGAGCACGTGAGAGGCGCGGAACACGAGGACCCGCCGCGGCAGGATCGGCACTTCCTCGCCGGTCTTCGGATTGCGGCCGATGCGTTGGCCCTTCTGGCGAACCGAGAAGCTGCCGAACGAGGAGATCTTGACCGACTCCCCCTTGACCAGGGTCGAGGCGATCTCTTCCAGCACAGCTTCGACCAGGTCCGCCGATTCGTTCCGCGACAGGCCGACTTCCTGGTACACGGCCTCGCTCAACTGCGACCGGGTCACCGTCCGTTCCGACATCGACGCCTCCGATGGGGTGTTTGGAGGATGCTACGCCCCGGCGGATAAAGCCGTCAATATCAAAGGGATGGGCAAAAAAGCTGAGGCTGTATATGGCCGGACCTGGCCGCGCGGGGGTTCGCCGCTACCAGCGAACGACGGCCGCCGCCCAGGTGAAGCCGCCGCCCATGGCCTCCATGACCACGAGCTGCCCCGGCTTGATCCGTCCGTCGCCATGGGCCTCGGCGACCGCGAGCGGGATCGAGGCGGCCGACGTGTTGGCGTGGCGGTCGACGGTGACGACCATCTTCTCGGGGGGAAGGTGGAGCTTGGCCGCCGTCGAATCGAGGATGCGCTTGTTGGCCTGGTGGGGCACCAGCCAGTCGATGTCGGCCGACGACAGCCCGTTCGCCGTCAGCGCCTCGTCGAGCACGGAGGCGAGATTGATCACGGCGTGCTTGAAGACCTCGCGTCCGTGCATCTTCACCATTCCGACCGTGCCGGTCGTCGACGGCCCGCCGTTGGCGTAGAGAAGCTGGTGCTTGCGTCCGTCCGAGTGCAGGTGCGTGGACAGCACACCGCGATCCGCGCTCGTCCCCTTCCCCTCACCCGCCCTGAGGACGATCGCGCCCGCCCCGTCGCCGAACAGCACGCACGTGGCGCGGTCGGACCAGTCGACGATGCGCGAGAACGTCTCGGCGCCGATGACGAGCACGTTGTTCGCCTCGCCGACGCGGATGAAGTTGTTGGCGACCGACAGCGCGTAGACGAATCCAGAGCACACCGCCTGCACGTCGAACGCGGCCGCGCGGTTGGCGCCGAGCGCCGCCTGCACCTTCACCGCCGAGGCGGGAAAGGTATCGTCCGGCGTCGAGGTCGCGAGCACGATAAGGTCGATGTCCTCGCCCTTCATGCCGGCGGATGAAAGGGCACGATCGGCGGCCCGCGTGGCGAGATCCGAGGTCGCCTGACCGGGCGCTGCGATGCGGCGTTCGCGGATGCCGGTGCGCTCGCGGATCCACTCGTCGGACGTTTCGAGGGTACGGGCGATCTCGTCGTTGGTGAGAATGCGATCCGGAAGATAGGCGCCGGAGCCCGCGACGATGGCGCGACGCATCAGATCGCCGCTTTCCGTGGGGCGTTCAGGCTGTCGGAAAAGCGCTTGAGACCCTCGATGATGCGGTCGTTGAAGTCCTGCGCGACCATGTCGACGGCGACGCTGACCGCGTTCGCGAAGCCGAACGCGTCGGTGCCGCCGTGGCTCTTGATGGCGATGCCGTTCAATCCGAGGAACATCGCGCCGTTGTAACGCCGCGGATCGACCCGGTTGCGGAATTTCGCGAGTCCCGGCCGCGCGAACAAATAGCCGACGCGCGACAGCAGCGACGAGCGGAACGCGAGGCGGATCAGTCCGGCATAGAGCCGCGCCACCCCTTCGGCGGTCTTCAGGGCGACGTTCCCGGTGAACCCGTCGGTCACCGCGACGTCGATGTTGCCGGCCCAGATGTCGTTGCCTTCGACGAAGCCCTGGAAGGAGATCGGGAGCCCGGGATCGCGCAGCATCGCGGCGGCCTCTTTCAGGATCTCGTGGCCCTTCAGGTCCTCTTCCCCGACGTTGAGGATTCCGACCGACGGCTTCTCGAGACCGAGGACCGTGCGGGCGAAGACATCGCCCATCAGAGCGAATTGCACCAGGTTGTTGGCGTCGCACTGGATGTTCGCGCCGAGGTCGAGCATCACGCCCTCGCCGCGTATCGTCGGCACGATCGATGCGATAGCGGGACGGTCTATGCCCTCGAGCGTCTTCAGCACCATCTTGGACATCACCATCAGCGCGCCGGTGTTCCCGGCGGACACGACGCCGGAGGCGCGGCCCTCGGCCACGGCATCGATCGCCAGCCGCATGCTGGTGTTGCGGCCGGCGCGGAGCGCGACCGACGGCTTGTCGGTGTCGGCGACGCGCTCGGCGGTGTGATGGAGAGTCACCGCGTCCGCCGCCTTCTTGAAGCGGCGACGGAGAAGCGGAGCGACGAGGCGTTCGTCGCCATAAATGAGGAAGTGGGCGTTCGGATGGCGCTTGTGCGCCATGGCCAGGCCCCGGATCACCATGCCCGGAGCCTGATCGCCACCCATGGCGTCGACCGCGATCGTCAGACGCGGAGCCATGCTTGTCCCCCTAAGGGAATGCCGCGTCAGGCCGCCCCGGCGCCAGCCACGACCTCGCGGCCGTCATAGTGGCCGCAGGAGCCGCACACGTGATGCGGGCGCGTCAGCTCGCCGCAGTTCTTGCACTCGACGTAGGCCGAGGTCTTCAGCGCGTGGTGGGCGCGACGCATGTTGCGGCGCGACTTGGAGGTCTTTTTCTTCGGTACAGCCATGGCACTATCTGATTGCAAACCCCTTGCGGGGCGGCGCGAGCGGCATCGGCCGATCTGCCGGGTGAGCCCTTGCCTGGGGATCCTGGAACCAGCCCGGGAGCCAAGGGTGTCGCGAGGGCCCGCTTAAATACCTAATTCGCGCCGTTGGGGCAAGCCGCACGGAGCCTCAAGGCTTTTTTACCAGCTTCTGCAGGGCCGCGAAGGGCGATTCCCGGCGGTTTTCCGCCCCCGCCGCCCCCTCGTCCGCAGGCCCCGCCTCGAGCGCGGCACCCGGCGCGCGGGGGTACGGATCGAGTGACAGCCCAAGGGTTTCCGCGACCGCCTCTCCGACGTCGACGGCGCCGCCGAGAATGGGCTCTGGGGGGTCCTCGACGTCGAGGTCAACGGCCACCGAAGCTGCGCTATCGGTGTCGGCGCTGTAGAGCAACGTGAAGGGCTCGTCGATGACGGCCGGCACCGGCTCCAGGGTAACCACGCAGCTCTGCACCACCTCGGCGCGCATCCTTCCCTCGAGCCGGGCCCGACGGCCGTGATCGCTCACGGTCAGCACACCCTCGGCCCGGAGCGCGGGGAGATCGACGAGGTCGAAGCGCTTTGCGAGCGCCGCGCGCTCCTCCGCGCTCGCATCGAGCCGGAACGTCTCGCCTTCCTCCGGCACAGTCGCGAGGACGATGCGGCGCGACAGCTCCGGTCGGACCGGATGCTCGGACTGTGCGGTCACGGACGGTGCTCCGGCGGTTTGCCGAAGGAGATCCGCCCGGCCGCCAGTTCCGCGAACGGCTGCGCGGCAAGCCCCGCCACCTCGCGGCGAACGTACGCCGCAACCGCCGCCGCATAGGGCGAAGCGCCGGTGGACGTCCCGGCAGCGCTTTCGCTCAGCAGGTTGCGCCCGATCGCCGCTTCGAGCGTGCCGTCATCGAGGCCGTCCTCGTACGACTTGATGCGGCCGTAGAAATTCTCGGCGAGGAGTTTGATGCGCTTGCCGACCGACAGGTCGCCGATTCCGATCTCGCGCAGATTGCGGTCCATATCCTCGAACATGGTATCGAAATAGGCCTGCGCCAGGGCGCGGCCAGCCGCGCCCTCCGACTTCAGACGGTGGAGAATGAGGAAGCCATGGAGCGCGAGCGCCTCGAAGCGACCCTCGACCGTATCGGGCACGCCACCGGGGCCGAACAGCTCGGGCGCGCGTGCCTGACGCACGGCAGCGCCATACAGATGCCGCGCGGCGATCTGGGGATTGTCCGGGCCCTCGGGGCGGCGAAACAGGCGGTCGAGAATCGTCATCAACAACTCGGCCCGCCCACGGTTGACAGGGTTGGGCGGCGGTGCAACCTTCGCGCCCAACATGGTCGCCGCGCGTCCCGCCGTCAACGGCGCCGAGCGGCCGCAATCCCAACATCGGATGGTCGCTTGCCCGAGTTCCTGATCCATCGCCGACGCTGGTCCGCCTTCCTCGCGCTCGCGCTGTCCGGCACGATGCTCGCGTCCTGCGCGCCCGACCGCGCGGTCACCGGCAACCGGCCCCGTCCGGAGAAGCTCGAGCAGGTGAAGGCCGGCCTGACGACGCAGAACGAAGTCCGCGAGTTGCTCGGGCCACCGTCGAACGTCGGCACCTTCAACAATAAGGTCTGGTACTACATCAGCCAGACCACCGAGGACGTTCCGATGAACGTTCCCCAGGTCCGCGACCGCGAGGTCATCGTCATCCGTTTCGACGACAACGGCGTCGTGCAGACGATGCAGAACCTCGACCAGAGCGCGGGCCGCGAGATCGACCCTGTCGACCGCAGCACGCCGACGGCCGGACACGAACCCAATCTGCTGCGCGACCTGTTCGGCAACATCGGCCGCGTGGGCAACGACAAACCCGGCTCCGGCAACCAATAGGTCCTCGCCAGAGGCCGCGAGCTACGAGCCAAAGAAAAAGGCCCCGGGGATGCCCCGGGGCCTTTTCCGTTCCACGACGCCGTCTTCAGTGGGCCACGAGGGCCAGCAGAAGAAGCGCGACGATGTTGATGATCTTGATCATCGGGTTGACCGCCGGGCCGGCGGTGTCCTTGTACGGATCGCCGACCGTATCGCCGGTGACCGCCGCCTTGTGGGCGTCGGAGCCCTTGCCGCCGAAGTGGCCTTCCTCAATGTACTTCTTCGCGTTGTCCCACGCACCGCCGCCCGAGGTCATCGAGATGGCGACGAACAGGCCGTTCACGATGGTGCCGAGCAGCATCGCGCCGAGAGCGGTGAAGGCGGCCGCCTGGCCCGCGATCAGCATGATCACGAAGTACAGGACCACCGGAGCCAGAACCGGGAGCAGCGACGGCACGATCATCTCGCGGATCGCCGCCCGGGTCAGCATGTCGACCGCGCGGCCGTATTCCGGCTTGGCGCGCCCTTCCATGATCCCGGGGATCTCCTTGAACTGACGGCGGACCTCGACCACCACCGCACCCGCGGCACGGCCCACGGCCTGCATGCCGAGCGAGCCGAACAGGTACGGCAGCATGCCGCCGATGATCAGACCGATCACCACGAACGGATCCTGAAGCGCGAACGTCACCTTCAGGGTCGGGAAGTAGTGGGTCAGATCCTCGGTGTAGGCTGCGAACAGCACGACCGCCGCGAGACCGGCGGAGCCGATCGCATAGCCCTTGGTCACGGCCTTGGTCGTGTTGCCGACGGCGTCGAGAGCGTCGGTGACCTTACGGACGTCCGGCGGAAGCTGCGACATCTCGGCGATGCCGCCGGCGTTGTCCGTCACCGGACCGTAGGCGTCGAGCGCCACGATCACGCCCGCCAGCGCCAGCATCGACGTCACCGCGACCGCGATGCCGTAGAGGCCCGCGAGCATGTAGGCGATGAGAATGCCCGCGCAGATGACGAGCGCCGGGAGCGCCGTCGCCTCGAGCGAGACGGCGAGGCCCTGGATGACGTTCGTGCCGTGGCCGGTCGTCGAGGCCTGGGCGATCGTGCGCACCGGACGGTGGTCGGTGCCGGTGTAGTACTCGGTGATCCACACCAGCAGCCCGGTGACGCCGATCCCGACCAGCGCCGTGTAGAACAGCGTCAGGCCGGTGAACGCCTTGGTGTCGACGCGATACAGCGTGTCGAGACCGAGGAACTTGTAGGTCACACCGAACACCAGGATCGCCGAGATGACGGTCGCGGCGATGAGGCCCTTGTAGAGGGCGCCCATGATGCTGCCGTTCGCGCCGAGCCGGACGAAGAACGTGCCGATGATCGAGCCGACGATGCTCACGGCGCCGATCAGCAGCGGGTACATCATCAACTGCTCCTGGGCGGGGCCAGTGAAGAAGATCGCCGCCAGAAGCATCGTCGCGACGACGGTCACCGCGTAGGTCTCGAACAGGTCCGCGGCCATGCCGGCGCAGTCGCCGACGTTGTCGCCGACGTTGTCGGCGATGACGGCCGGGTTGCGTGGGTCGTCCTCGGGGATGCCGGCCTCGACCTTGCCGACGAGGTCGGCGCCGACGTCGGCGCCCTTGGTGAAGATGCCGCCGCCGAGACGGGCGAAGATCGAGATCAGCGACGCGCCGAACGACAGCGCGACGAGCGCCTCGATCACCCGGCGGTCAGCACCGCCGAAGCCGATCTTGCGGAGGATCGTCCAGTAGACGGCGACGCCGAGCAGGCCGAGCCCGACCACCAGCATGCCGGTGACGGCGCCGGCGCGGAACGAGACCGACAGCGCGGTGGCGAGGCCGCTGCGCGCCGCCTCCGCAGTGCGGACGTTGGCGCGGACGGAGATGTTCATGCCGATGTAACCGGCGGCGGCGGACAGCACCGCGCCGACGATGAAGCCGACGGCGACGTACCACCCGAGGCGCCACCACAGGAACACGGCGATCACCAGTCCGACGACGGCGATCGTGCTGTATTGACGGTTGAGATAGGCGCCGGCCCCTTCCTGCACTGCGGCGGCGATTGCGCGCATGCGATCGGTGCCGCTCGGCGCAGCGAGAATGGCGCGACTCGCGAACACGCCGTAGAGCACGGCGAGCAGTCCGCACGCCAGGACGATCCAGGTAGCATCCATGGGTTTTCTAAATCCCTCTTTTTGCTTGGCCGCCGAATACGGCAGCCAATACGCGATGCCCGCCCCTCTGTCGGGCATCCGTGCGGCGGGTCGCCGCAAGGCCGGCGGAAAATGCCAGAAGTCCCCAGGTTCTGCAACTACGGGAAGGGTTTAGGGCGCGTGAATATTGTGTTTTCCTAGCCTGGGACGGCACGGCGGCGGCGGCCGCCGAGCCATACCGCCGCGGCGCCGGCGACGGCCACCGGGAGGACCACCGCCAGGTTCACCGCGGACCAGCCGATGGTGGCCTCCAGCGCGCCGGAGCTGAAGGATGCGAGGGCGACGGCCGAGAACACCACGAAATCGTTGATCCCCTGCACTTTCGCCTTTTCCGCCGCCGTATGTGCCGAGCCGATCAGCGCGGTGGCGGCGACGAACATGAAGTTCCAGCCGACACCCAGCAGCGCCAACGCGGCGACGAAATGCGCGCTGTCGCGACCGGCGAGGTTGATGGCGACGCAGGCGATGATCAGCGCCGCTCCCGCCGCGATGATCCGTGTGGCGCCGAACCGCGCGATGAGGCTGCCCGTCAGGAAGGCTGGCGCGAACATTCCGACGATGTGCCACTGGATCACGAAGGCCGCATCGGAAAACGTATGGCCGTGGGCCAACATGGCGGGCGGTGTCGCGGTCATGATGAGGTTCATGGCCGCATACCCTGCGGCCGCCGCGCCGAGCGCCGTCGCGAACACCGGGTCTCGGACGATGGCCGGCAGCGGCCGGCCGGAACCTGCTCCAACCCCCGCCCTGTCGTGCGGAATGTTGATCCCGAACAGCACCACCATGGCCGTGATGTGAACCACGACCACGGCCGCGAACGAGCCCGCGAACGGCGCCGCGGCAATCCAGTCCGCGCTCACCCGCGCCAGGTTCGGACCCGTGAACGCGGCGATCACACCGCCCGCCATCACCAGGGAAATGGCACGGCTGCGGAACGCATCGTCGGCGGCGTCCGCCGCGGCAAACCTGTAGAAGACCGCGAATCCATTCAGGACGCCGATCAGCCCGGAGCCGAGCGCGAACAAAGCGAACGCATTCGAGGCAAGTCCCCAGGCCGCGATCGATGCCGCCGTCGCCCCGATTCCGGTTCCGATAAGAAAGCCCCTCCGGCGGCCGATCCGCCGCATCAACAGCGAGGCCGGGATGGTCGTAGCCATGGTGGCGAGAAACTGCAGCGAAAACGGCAGCGTCGCGAGCAGCGGAGTCGGCGCGAGTCTCGCGCCCGCGACCGCGGTCACCGTGAGCACCGTCGAAGTTCCGGTCATGTAGAGGGCCTGACAGATCGCCAGGAGCAGCACGTTGCGGCGCATCCGGGAAGGCCCCCCGGCGCGGGTTGTCGCTGATTGGGTGTTAGCGCTCATTCGTCACTCGCGGCGAAAAACAGAATTGCGATCTTGGCGATAGATTCTCGCGAGCACCACCGAAAGGATCGCTCCTGTTCACCTCGCGGGCTCTATCCTCTACCCTGAGCGTCACGGGGATGAGGAGAACGCGTCGTCGCCGACGAGGCGCATCGCGCAGACGTCCCCGCTCGTACGGGAGGATGGCCGATGAATATCCGGGGGGGACTGGGTGCGCTGCAGCGCACGTTGACCCTTCCGAATTACCGCCTCTACGTGATCGGCAATCTGGCGTCGAATCTCGGCTTGTGGGTCCAGCGCGTCGCCATCGGATGGATGACGTGGGAACTCACGAACTCGACCGCCTGGCTCGGCGGCATCGCCATCGCGGAATCGGCACCCTCCATCGCCCTCGGCCTCATCGCCGGGACCGTCGTCGACCGCGTCGACTACTTCAAGATGATGCGGATCACCCAGGCCTGCTCGCTGACCTATGCGGTGGCGATGGCAGCCTTCACCTTCGCCGGCCTGATGGACATCTGGGTGCTCCTCGCGCTGACCATCGCTCGCGGATCGATCATCGCCTTCCACCGGCCGTCGCGCATGACCGTGGTCTACTCGCTCGTCGGTCGCGATCTGCTGCCGTCCGCCCTGGCGATGAACTCGATGATCTTCAACACCTCGCGATTCATCGGCCCGGCGATCGGCGGCGCGATCATCGTCGCCGGCGGCGCGGCGTGGACGTTCGCCATGGGCGCGGCGCTGTTCTTCGTCTTCACCGTCACGCTTCACGCGATGGACATTCCGCCCGTCGTGCCCCAGCGGCGGCAATCGTCGATGATCTACGAGAGCGTCGAGGGCATCCGCTACATCTTCAGGCACGAAGGAATCCGCACCCAACTGTCGCTTCTGATCGTCACGTCGATCTTCGCCAAGCCGGTGACGGATCTCCTCCCCGGGTTCGCCGCCCAGGTGTTCGAGCGCGGTCCCGAAGGCCTGGCGCTCCTCCTCAGCTTCCACGGCCTGGGCGCGATGGCCGGCGGCATTTGGCTGGCGAGCCGCGGCAAGGGGCTGCGCGGCATGACGGCCATGTCGATCCGCAACATCCTTCTGATCTCGGTCGGCTTGCTCATGTTCAGCGCGACGAACGTGTTCTGGATCGCCTGCCCGCTGATTGCCTGGATCGGCTACACCTTCATCGTTCAGGGCGTCAGCAACCAGACGCTGATACAGTCGGCCGTCGATCCGTCTCTTCGGGGACGCGTCATCAGCATTTACGGCCTCGTCGCTCAGGGCGTTCCGGCGGTCGGCGCGATGGTCATGGGCGGCGCGGCGGAGCATCTCGGACTGAGGCTGCCGGTCGCCGTCGGCGCGCTGATCTGTCTCGCGCTCTGGATGTGGGCCTGGAAGCAGCGAAAGACGCTTGGCGCGCTGCTCGAAGCCGACCCCCAGTCGGGGGCCGCTAGCGACCAGCCGGCGTCGGCGCGACCCGCCGGTCGTACGTGATGCTGATGAGGATGTCGTCGATCACTCCGTCGCCGACGAGCCGATCGCTCGTGCGCCGGAGCCGCACCTTGATGACGTCGGTGTCGTAGACCTCGGTGTCGGGCTTGATCGCGGTGAAGCCGTAAAGGTCGCGCAAGAAGCCGTCCTGCAACTGCGGGCGCTTGCCCATCACCTTCTCCCGGTTCACCGTCCCCATGGTCTCCACGGTCACGAGGAAGGAAACCTGGCGCGTGACGTCGTTGCCCTGGATCACCGGCACGACGAACAGCGGCATCGTGTAGTACTCGCGCGCCTGCTTGTTGAACCAGTCGGGCAGCGCTTTCTTGAGGCCCGTCGCGCCCTCGCCCTCCGCTGCGGATGCGCGAATGACCGGCGCTCCGGCGAGGAGCACCGCTATCATCAGGACTGGGAAGGCCACCACGCGCATGCGTCACCCCTGCGGGGCGACGGTCGCGCACGACGGTAAAGAACGGGTAAAGGGATCAGGCGCGCCGCGACAGCGGCAGAACCTCGCCCGAGTGATTTCCCCTACCCGGCGTCGAGAGGTGCAGCACCTCGTAGGGCTGCACCGAATCGCCGCGGGGCTTGGCGGCACACGTCTGATCCCGCCAGAGGCTGTACCGGACGAGTTCCCAGCGATCGGCGTCGAGAGCGACGGCGTGGGAATGGAGGCCCGGAGTGGCCGTCAGAGCCCGGTGCTGCTCGCGCTCGATTTCGGCCAGTTCGGCGAGGCTGTCCTCGGAGGCGATCGAGTCCACTTCACGGACCGCGAACGTCGGCTCGACCGACGGATCGGCGATGTCGTAGGCGAGCACGTTCCATGTACGGACCCGGGGCCGACCGAAGGTCTGCGTCACGCCAACAAAAAGCGGCCCGAGCAGGAAATCGCGGGCCGCGTCGTGGGAATTCCAGATGTAGAAGGGAGCGTAGAGGCCGTGCTGATGATTGAACAGGTACGACTTGTGCGCGAGCCCCGGAAGACTGTCGAACAGCGGCGCGCGCGCCGCAATCCGGTCGCGGATCTTCTCGATACCGAAGTCCGCAGCCAGTTGAATGGTGTATTGCATCGCGATCATCGGCGCGCCCTGTCCCCCCTGAAAACACAAGCCCCCTCAGGCCCGTACCAAACGTAGCGACGTAGGGAAGGGCAGCGCCGGTATCGTTACAAATGCGTTAACGGCATGGGAGCTATGCCGCAAATCAAAAAACGAAAACCATTTTAAAAATGGCGATAGCCCGTTGATGCGCGCAGGACCATGTCGAGCGCTGTCAGGTCGCCGACCTTCACCAGCGGACCCTCGGCCGGTCTCTCGACGACGAAACCGATGCCGGTGATCGGCACGCCGACCTTGATCCCCGCCTCAACGACCCGGTCGGAGTGCGCGGGATCGGCCGTGAAGACGATCTCGTAGTCGTCGCCGCCGGCCAGCACCCGCGCCAGCAGGGCCGGATCGCGCGCGATCGCGATCTGGACGCCATCGGACATCGGCACCATCGCCGCCTGGATCACCGCGCCGACTCCGGACGTCTCGCAGATGTGGCCGAGATCGGCGAGGAGACCGTCGGAGACGTCGATGGCGCTGTGGGCGAACTCCCGCAGCACCGGCGCGAGGGCCGTCTTGGGCTCTGGCAGCCGGTAGCGCCGCAGGAGATGCTCGCGCAGCGGTTCGGCGAGGTCCTTGAGACCCCCTTTGGCGACCTCGAGGCCGAGCGCGCCGTCGCCGATCGTGCCGGACACGAACACCCGGTCGCCGACCTTGGCGCCCGAGCGCAGCGGAGCCCGGCCGCTCCGAATCGCGCCGAGCGCGGTCAGTGAAATGGTCAGCGGTCCGTCGGTCGCGGTGGTGTCGCCGCCGACCAGCGGCATCGCGAACTCGGCGCAGTCGGAGGCAAGTCCGCGGGCGAACGCCTCGATCCATGCCGCCGTGGTCTCGCGCGGCAGTGACAGCGCGAGCAGGCAGCCGACCGGGGTCGCGGCCTTGGCCGCGAGATCGGAGAGGTTGACGCGCATCAGCTTGCGCGCGATCAGGTCGGGCGGGTCGTCGGCGAGAAAGTGGACGCCGGCGACCATCGCGTCGACCGTCGCCACCATCTGGTGCCCGGCCGGCAGGTCGAGGAACGCGGCATCGTCGGTGAGCCCCAGCGCGCCCGGATACGCACGGGCGATCGGCGCGAAGTAGCGGGCGATCAGGTCGAACTCGCCCGGCAGCGCGTCGGGCGTGTCCGCGGCCGGGCTCACGCCCTGCCCTTCTTCGTGGGGCCGTCGCCGCCCCGCGCGCTCATCTCCACGTCGCGCAGGTTGCGGGCAAGCTTGTCGAGGACGGCATTGACGAGGCTCGGCTGATCGCCCTCGAAGAATGCGTCGGCGATGCCGAGGTACTCGGACACGATCACCTTCGCGGGAACATCGGCTCGCGACGCGAGCTCCCACGCGCCGCATTCGAGGATCAGCCGCAGCAGCACCTCGAGGCGCTCGACCGAGCGGCCCTTCGACAGCGACGCCTCGATCATCGCGTCGATCCTGTCGCGGTCCGTGGCGACGCCGCGGACGATCTCGCAGAACAGCGCCTGGTCCATCTTGGCGATGCCGGGCTGATCGCTCGCCATCCAGTCCGGGCGACCGCTCAGGAACTGCCGGATGACGTCCTCGATACCGGCGGCGCTGAGCGTCACCTGATAGAGCCCCTGCACGGCCGCCAACCGCGCGACCGAACGGCGAACGGCGCCGCCCGCTGGTCGCCGTTTGTCCTTCGCATCGTCGTCGCCGCCGCTCATGCGAGGCCGAACCGGCGCTTGGCCCCGACCATCGCGAGGCACGCCCGTGCGGCATCGCCGCCCTTGTCGCGGCGGTGAAGTCCCGCGCGCGCCCACGCCTGCTCCTCGTTCTCGACGGTCAGGATGCCGTAGCCGATGGCGAGGCGATCGCGGACGGCGAGATCCTGCAGCGCACGCGCGCTCTCGCCGCACACGTAATCGTAGTGACTCGTCTCGCCGCGGATCACGCAGCCGAGCGCGATGAAGCCCTGGAACGGACCCTTGCCCGCCGGCGTGTCGCCCGCGTCGGCGGCAAAGCGGATGGCCGCCGGGATCTCGAACGCGCCGGGAACCGAGATGCGCTCCCACGTCGCGCCCTGCTTCTCCAGCTCGCGGATCGCGCCCTTCACCAGCTCGTCGGCGATCTCCTCGTAGAAGCGGGCTTCGACAATGAGGACGTGTGTCGCTTGGGCGGCGTCGGGCATCGCAAAAATTCCTCGGGGAAACGGCGGCGCAACCATATCGCCAATCGGCGACAGCGCCAAGCACGGGGGAGTGCCTCGTCAGGCCTTTCCGAGCAGGCGCGCGACGTAGCGCGCCAGCAGATCGACCTCGAGATTCACCTCGTCGCCTTGCGACGCGCGCCCGAGCGTCGTCACGGCCAGGGTGTGCGGGATGACGTTGACCGCGAACCGCGTGCCCTCGACAGTGTTCACCGTCAGCGACACGCCGTCGATGGTGATCGACCCCTTGGGCGCGATGAACGTCGCAAGCGACGGCGGCGCGTCGAACTCGATGACGGTCGAACCCTTGGCGCCCTCGCCGACGCGGCGCATCGCCACGATCCGCGCGAGGCCGTCGACGTGCCCCGACACGAGATGCCCGCCGAGCTCGTCGCCGAGCTTGAGCGCGCGCTCGAGATTGATCGGCGATCCGACCTTCCAGCGCCCCACCGTCGTGAGCTTCAGGGTCTCGGGCGAGGCCTCGACCGCGAACCAGCCGCCGGTCGGCAGTGCGCCACGGTCGATCACCGTCAGGCACGCTCCCGAGCAGGCCACCGACGCGCCGAGCGCGAGGTCGCCCGCGGGCAGCCGCGTCTCGATCTCGATGCGCGTGTCGGCGCCCGGCGTGAGCGCACGCACGCGTCCGACATCCTCGACGATTCCCGTGAACATCGCTTACCTCGCGCGGTAGGTCTCGAGGGTGTCGGGCCCGACGACCACGACGCTTTCGCGCTCGAAGCGGGCCATCTCGTCGAGGCGGTCGACGCCGAACGGCATCGCGACGGGCATTCCGTCGCCGCCCATGACGCCGGGAGCGCGGAACCAGTAGATGCGGTCGACGAGGCGGTCGCGCAGCAACGCCGCGCTGAGATGACCGCCGCCTTCCACCAGCACGCGGGTCAAGCCGCGCTGGGCGAGGCTCCGCATCGCCGCGCGGAGACTCGGCTGGCCGGTCGAGTCCGCCTCGACCTCGATCATCTCGACGCCGGCGTCGACGAACGCCGTGTACCGCGCATCGCGGTCGCCCGGGAGCGTCACCATCCAGGTCGGCTGCTTGCGCGCCGTCGCTACCATCTTGGCGGTCAGCGGCAGACGCCGACGGCCGTCGACCACGATGCGGACCGGAGAGCGATCGCCCAATCCCGGCAGGCGGCAGTTGAGCTGCGGATTGTCCTCGGCGGCGGTGCCGACGCCCACCATGATGGCGTCGTGCTGGGCGCGCAGCAGATGGCCGCGGGCGCGGGCGGCCTCGCCGGTGATCCACTGGCTTTCGCCGGAATGGGTCGCGATCCGCCCGTCCAGCGTCGTCGCCGTCTTGAGCGCGACGAGCGGCCGGCCGTCGCGAATGCGCCGGAAGAAGCCTTCGTTGATGGCCTCGGCTTCGGTGCGCCCGACCCCTTCCACCACCTGCACGCCGGCGTTGCGCAGGCGCTTGAAGCCGGAGCCGAGAACGCGCGGATCGGGATCGGTCATCGGCGACACGACACGGCGGATGCCGGCCGTCACCAGCGCGTCGGCGCACGGCGGCGTCTCGCCGTGGTGACTGCACGGCTCGAGCGTCACATACGCGGTGCCGCCCTTGGCGCGAGGTCCGGCGGCGCGCAGCGCCTCGGTCTCGGCGTGGGGACGACCGCCGGGACGCGTCCATCCGCGGCCGGCGACGCGGCCTTCGGCGTCGACGATCACGCAGCCGACGGCGGGATTGGGCCACACCCAGCCGAGGCCGCGGCGCGCGAGCGCGCAGGCAGCGGCCATGAACCGGGCGTCGGCCTCAGTTGCGGTCGCCACCGAGCTTGCCCAGGAACTCCTCGAAGTCCCTCGCCTCGCGGAAATTCCGATAGACGGACGCGAACCGCACGTAGGCGACCTGGTCGACGCTCGCGAGCGCGTCCATCACCATCTCGCCGATCATCGTCGACGGGATCTCGCTTTCGCCGGAGCTCTCGAGCCGCCGCTGGATCGAGTTCACGATGCGGTCAACCTGCTGCTCGTCGATCGGCCGCTTGCGCACCGCGATCATGATCGAGCGCGCCAGCTTGTCGCGGTCGAACGGCACGCGCGTGCCGGTCTTCTTGATCACCGTGAGCTCGCGCAGGTAGACGCGCTCGAAAGTCGTCCAGCGCGATCCGCAGGTCGGACACGAGCGGCGGCGACGGATCGCGGAATGATCCTCGGTCGGTCGTGAGTCCTTGACCTGGGTGTCTTCGTGTCCGCAGAACGGGCAACGCATGGTTTAGTACCTCCCCCTCCCGGCCGTTCAGCCGAGCTCCGGATAGATCGGGAACCGGCGGCACAACGCTCCGACCTTTTCCCGCACCGCGCGTTCGACTCGCGCATTGTCTTCGTTGCTGGCGGCGAGACCGTCCAGGGTCTCGCCGATGAGCTGTCCCACCTCGCGCCACTCGGCGATGCCGAAGCCGCGCGTCGTCGCCGCCGGCGTCCCGAGGCGCACGCCCGAGGTGATGGTCGGCTTCTCGGGATCGAACGGGATCGCGTTCTTGTTGCAGGTGATTCCCGCGCGCTCGAGGCTCGCCTCGGCGACCTTGCCGGTGAGATGCTTCGGGCGGAGATCGACCAGCATGAGATGCGTGTCGGTGCCGCCCGAGACGATGTCGAGCCCCTGCGACTTGAGCTCGGCGGCGAGCGCCCGTGCGTTCTCGCGAACGGACTGCGCGTAGGCCTTGAACTCGGGGGTCAGCGCCTCGCCGAACGCCACCGCCTTGCCGGCGATGACGTGCATCAGCGGTCCGCCCTGCAGGCCCGGGAAGATCGCGGAGTTGATCTTCTTCCCGAGTTCGACGTCGTTCGACAGGATCATGCCGCCGCGCGGGCCGCGCAGCGTCTTGTGGGTCGTGGTGGTGACCACGTGAGCGTGCGGCAGCGGCGACGGATGCGCCCCGCCGGCGACGAGGCCCGCGAAGTGGGCCATGTCGACCATCAGGTACGCGCCGACCGAATCGGCGATCGCGCGGAAGCGCGCGAAGTCGATGATGCGCGGGTACGCCGAACCGCCGGCAATGATCAGCTTCGGCTTGTGCTCGCGGGCGAGGCGCTCGACCTCGTCGAAGTCGATGAGGTGATCGTCGCGGCGGACGCCGTACTGCACCGCCTTGAACCACTTGCCCGACATGTTCGGCGCGGCGCCGTGCGTGAGATGGCCGCCGGCCGCCAGCGACATGCCGAGGATGGTGTCGCCGGGCTGCAGCAGGCTCATGAACACCGCCTGGTTGGCCTGGCTGCCGGAGTGCGGCTGGACGTTGACGAACGCGCAGTTGAACAGCGCCTTGGCGCGATCGATCGCGAGCTGCTCGGCGATGTCGACCTGCTCGCAGCCGCCGTAGTAGCGCCGCCCCGGGTAACCCTCGGCGTACTTGTTGGTGAGCACCGACCCTTGCGCCTCGAGCACGGCGCGCGAGACGATGTTCTCCGACGCGATCAGCTCGATCTGATCCTGCTGGCGCTTGAGCTCGCCGCGGATCGCGCGGAACAGCTCGGGATCGCGGTCGGCCAGCGACTCGGTGAAGAACGCCTTGGGCGCGCGCTCTGCGGTCAACGGAACGGTCATTGCGCAACTAGTCCTTTCATCAAACGCGATTGAGCACGCCGCTCGTCAGCACGCGGGCGCGCGGACGCCGAGCTTGCCGACCCGCCGGGCGTGTCGGCCGCCCTCGAACGCCGTCGCCAGGAAGACGTCGAGGCAGTCCTTGGCGACCTCGAAGCCGGTCGTGCGTCCGCCGAGCACCAGCACGTTGGCGTCGTTGTGCTGCCTGCACAGCCGGGCCGTGGTCACGTCGTGGCAGAGGGCCGCGCGGATCTCGGGATTGCGGTTGGCGGCGATCGATGCGCCGATCCCGGTGCCGCACATCAGAAGCCCGCGGCGGGCGCGCCCGGTGCGGATCGCATCCACGAGCGGCACGACGATGTCCGGATAGTCGACGGCGTCGAGCGAATGGGTTCCGAGGTCGAGCACCTCGATGCCCTTGCCGCGGAGGTATTCGGCCAGCAACTGCTTGAGCTCGAATCCGCCGTGATCGGCGGCGAGTGCAACGATGTCCGACGAGCCGATTTCGGGCGACATATCGAGGCCTTGGTGCCGCTGGGCGGAGATCCGGCGCGAACGATCGGGGCCGCGGCGCGGAGCGGTTTTCATACCATATGTCGCGCGAGCGTGTCACCCCGCCACAACCGCTCGGAAAGCCGTGCAACCAGGGCATCAGCCCCCTTGTATTCACAGCGCGACGCCGCACGTAAGCGTGGAGGCGCGGCTCGCAGCCACCGCGGCGATCGCCTGCGAAACGCCGGATTCCGCATAGACATTAACCGCAACGCTCTCACGAAGGTAACAACTTCGTGACTAAGCGATTGGAATCACGGGGGATTGCTTGACACCTCCGGGGGCCCCATGCGACGACGCCGGAAAAGGCCAAGGTTCGATCGGCCGCGCGCGACGTAAACATCGTTACAGGGAAATGGTACACCAATGACGGATTCCGACAGCCGCTCGGGGAAAACGGAGCTGACCGGGCTGACATCGCAGATCGTCGCCGCGTACGTGAGCCGCAACGCGCTTCCGCTCGGCGACCTGCCCGCGCTGATTCACTCGGTGTACCAGTCGCTGGTCGGCCTCGGGCACAGCGGCGGTGCCGTCACGGGTCAGGAGCCGGCGGTGCCGGTCAAGAAATCGGTCACGCCCGAGTACATCATCTGCCTCGAGGACGGAAAGCGCCTGAAGATGCTCAAGCGCTATCTCCGCACGCGCTACGGCATGACGCCGGAAGAATATCGCCGCAAGTGGGGCCTGCCCGCGGATTATCCCATCGTCGCGCCGAACTATGCGGCGCAGCGCTCGGCGTTCGCGAAGAAGATCGGGCTCGGGCACATCGGCACCGGCCGGGGCCGCAAGCGCCGGCGCGGCTGACCCGGGTCGCAATGCCGAAATAGAAAGCCCCGGCACTGTCGGGGCTTTTCGTTTTCAATCTTAGACGTCTCAGCCTTCGACCTCGGCGTACTTGCCGTCGCGCCATTCGTAGAAGACGTAACCCGGCGCCTGGACGTCGCCCTTCGCGTCGAAGCTCAGCGGACCGAGGACGGTCTGGAACTTTCCCGAGCGCAGCGCGGACACCAGCGACGGCGCCGTGACGTTGGAGCCGTCGCCGGCCGCCTGCGCGAACACCTGCACTGTCGCATAGGTGTACAGCGTGTAGCCCTCGGGCTCGTATCCGGCGTCGCGGAAACCCTTCACCACGTCCGCCGCCTCGGGGTTCTTCCGCGGATCGGGACTGAACGACATCATGGTGCCGTTGCCCGCCGGTCCGGTGATCGACCAGTACTCCTGGGTCACCAGCGCATCGCCGGCGATCAGGCGCGTATCCATCCCCTGCTCGCGCATCTGCCGCACGATGAGCCCCGCCTCGGAGTGGTAGCCGCCGTAGTAGAGGATGTCGATCTGCGCCGCCTTCAGCTTGGTGACGATCGCCGAGTAGTCGCGCTCGCCGGGAGTGACGGTGTCGTACAGCGCTTCCGTGATACCGAGCTCGTTGAGCCGCCGCTTGGTCTGGTCGGCGAGGCCCTTCGAATAAGCCTGGTTGTCGTGGACGATGGCGATGCGCTTGCCCGGGAACTGCTTGGCGATGAACTCGGCCGCAGCGGGACCCTGCTGATCGTCGCGGCCGCACAGCCGGAAGATGTTGGAGAGACCGCGCTCGGTCAGCGCGGGATTCGTAGATGCCGGCGAAACCTGCACCAGGCCTTCCTGCTGGTAGACGTCGGAGGCCGGGATCGACGTCGACGAGCAGTAGTGGCCGGCCACGAAGACAACGCCGCGCGAGGCGAACTGGTTGGCGATGCTCACCGCCTGCTTGGGATCGCAGGAGTCGTCGCCGACCTCGAGCCGCAGCTTGTGGCCGTTGATGCCGCCCTTGGCATTGATGTCGGCGACCGCGCGTTCGGCGCCGCGCCTCATCTGCTCGCCGAACGCCGAGTACTGGCCGGTCATCGGCCCCGCGACGGCGATGACGATGTCCTTGCTTGCGTTGCTTCCGCGGTCGGCGCCCTTCGGCATGAGCAGCGCCCACGCCGCGATCGCGACGGCGATGACGACGACAATCGGGATGATCTTCTTCATCGGATCCTCGGAACCGTTTTCGCCCCTGCGCCCAGTCTGAAGGAAAGGGCCGCGCCGAGACTAACACCGCGCGGAGCCGCGGTGAACGCGTTCATCGCGCGACGCCGCCTTCGAGGTAGGCGGCCCGGACCTCGGGATTGTGGGCGAGCTCCGCGCTCGCGCCCGACAGAACCACCCGTCCCTGCGCCAGGACATAGCCCCGCGAGGCGATCCGGAGCGCATGGTGGGCATTCTGCTCGATCAACAGGACCGTCGTCTTCCGCTCCGCGTTGATGTCGGCGATCGCCTCGAAAATGCGCTTCACCATCAGCGGCGCGAGCCCGAGCGACGGCTCGTCCAGCAGCAGCAGCGTTGGCCGCGCCATCAGCGCCCGGGCGATTGCGAGCATCTGCTGCTCGCCGCCGGACAATGTGCCCGCGCGCTGGCGGCGGCGCTCGGCGAGCACCGGGAAGAGGCGGTACGCCCGCTCCCGCTCCTCCGCCTCGAATTCGGGAGCGCTCATCGCTCCCATCCGGAGATTCTCCTCGACCGTCATGCGCGGAAAGATGTGGCGGCCCTCGGGGACGTGGGCGATACCGCTGCGGGCGATCCGATGCGGCGCGACGCCGCGGAGATCGGCGCCGCGGAACAGGATCCGGCCGGCCGCCGCCGGAACCACACCGCTAATCGCCATCAGCAGGGTCGACTTTCCGGCGCCGTTGGCGCCGATCAGCGTGACGATTTCGCCTTCGCCGACGGTCAGATCGACGCCCTTCAGCGCCTCGACCGGCCCGTACCGGGCGATCAGACGCTCGATCTCGAGGAGCGGCGCGGTCACGCGCCCTCTCCGTGAAGATCGGCCGCGACGTCCCGCGGCAGCGGCGCGCCGTCCTCCTCGCCGAGGTAGGCGCGGATCACCGCCGGATCGGCGCGCACCGCCTCGGGCCTGCCGTCGGCGATGACACGGCCGTGGTCGAGGACGACGACGTGGTCCGACAGCCCCATCACCATCGCCATGTCGTGCTCGATCAGCAGCACGCTCGCGCCGTAGCGGTCGCGGACATCCCGCAGCAACTGCGAAAGCTCGCGCGTCTCGCCCGCGTTGAGGCCGGCCGCCGGCTCGTCGACGCAAAGGAGCGCGGGCGAGGTGCACATCGCCCGCGCGATCTCGAGCCGGCGCTGCGCCCCGTACGGCAGCGTACCCGCCTCGCGGTCCGCGGCGTCGAGCAGTCCGACGCGCCCGAGCCACAGGCGCGCGGCTTCGACCGCGTCGGCTTCGGCGCCGCCGCGAAGCGACAGACCCAACACTCCCGACACCGCCGACACGAATCCATTGACGATGCCGCCACGCGTCAGCGCATGGTGCTGGGCGATCAGCAGGTTCTCGAGCGCGGTCATCCGCGGGAACAGGCGGATGTTCTGGAACGTCCGCGCGACGCCCGCACGGGCGATGAGATGACCCGGCAAGCGCGCGAGCGACGACGGCGCCCGCCCCTCGCGGCGCAACGTGATGTCGCCGCCGGTCGGCCGGTAGAATCCGGTCACGCAGTTGAAGACGGTGGTCTTCCCGGCGCCGTTGGGGCCGATCAGCGCGGCGATCTCGCCCGCGCCGACCTCGAAGGTAACCTGGTCGACGGCGACAAGCCCCCCGAAGCGCATCGTCAGTTCGTCGACGGTGAGCAGCGGGGTCGTCATCGCGTGCCTCCAGCCCCGAGGCGGATGCTGGGCTCACGATGGGCGACGAGACCCTGGGGGCGCGACACCATGATCAGCACCATGGCCGCCCCGAACAGCAGGAGGCGGAGCTCGGCGAAGTCGCGGAACAGCTCCGGGAGCAGCACCAGCACCGCGGCGGCGAACACGATGCCGGTCTGGCTTCCCATGCCGCCGAGCACCACGATGGCGAGGATGATCGCCGACTCCATGAAGGTGAAGGAGGCCGGACTGATGAAGCCCTGGCGCGCGGCGAAGAACGCACCGGCGAACCCGGCGAACATCGCGCCGACGGCGAACGCCGACAGCTTGATGGTCGTCGGGTTGAGGCCGAGCGACCGGCAGGCGATCTCGTCCTCGCGCAGCGCCTCCCACGCGCGGCCGAGTGCCGTGACCCGAATGCGCGCGGCGAACCCCATGGTGAGCGCCGCCATGACGAGGATGATGAAATAGAGGAACGTGAGCCGCGAAGCGCCGGTGAATTGCGTCCCGAACAACCCCGGCGTCGGGATGCGCGCAATGCCGTTCGAGCCTCCGGTGAGGCTGTGCCAGTTGATCAGGACGATCCGCACCATCTCGCCGAAGCCGAGGGTGACGATCGCCAGATAGTCGCCGCGCAGCCGCAGCACCGGGAAGCCCAGCGCGATGCCGGCGCTCGCCGCAAGCAGACCGGCGAGAGGGAGGCAGGCCCAGAACGACAGGCCAAAGTTCACCGACAGAAGCGCGTAGGTGTAGGCCCCCACCGCATAGAACGCGACGTAGCCGAGGTCGAGGAGACCGGCGAGGCCGACGACGATGTTGAGACCGGCGCCGAGCATCACGTAGATCAGCACCAGCGTCGAAAGATCGAGCACGCGCCGCGATCCGAACGGCAACAGCGGCAACAACACCATGAACGCGAGCGCCGCGATCCCGAGCCACACCCGATACGGCGCGACGGCTTCCCGCGCCTCGGTCCAGGCCTCGGCGACCGGAGCCGCGAGCCGCCGCGCGAGCCCGAGATCGCGCACGATCGCCAGCACGAGGCGGCCGATCGCCACGCCGGCGACGGCGACGGCAATCCAGTGCGGACGGAATGCCAGCGCGTTGCCGCCGTCCGCCAGCCGGAATCCGGCGAGCGGCAGCGCCAGGACGAACGCGACGGCGGCGGCGAACGCGGATTCCTTCAGCCAGGCGACCGGTCGCGCGGCGACGGCGTCCATCTCACACCTTCTCCACTTCCGGACGCCCGAGCAGGCCGGTCGGGCGGAAGATGAGGATGAGGATCAGCAGCGAGAACGCCGCGACGTCCTTGTAGGCCGCGGGCAGGTACGCGGCCCACAGGGATTCCGTCAGCCCGATGATGAGTCCCCCGAGCATGGCGCCGGGCAGCGACCCGATGCCGCCCAGGACCGCCGCGGTGAAGGCCTTGATGCCGGCGAGGAAGCCGATGAAGAAATCGATCACCCCGTAGTAGAGCACGACCATCACGCCCGCGACCGCGGCGAGCGCGGCACCGATGACGAACGTCAGCGAGATCGCGCGATCGGTGTTCACGCCGAGCAATTCCGCCATGAGGCGATCCTGCTCGCACGCGCGCTGGGCGCGTCCGAGCGACGTCCGCTCGATCAGCAGCGCGAACGCCGCCATCAGCACGACGGTCGCCGCGACGATGACGATCTGCAGCGTCGACAGCGTGACGGTGAACCCGTTCTCCTCGTAGATCTTGAAGCCGCCGCTGATCACCGGCGGCAGCGTCTTCACCCGCGCCCCTTGCAGGACCTGGACCAAGTTCTGCAGGAAGATCGACATGCCGATCGCGGAGATCAGCGGCGCCAGACGGAACGAGCGCCGCAGCGGACGGTAGGCGACGCGCTCGACGGTCCAGCCATAGGCACTGGTGAAGATCATGGAGACCACCAGCACGACGACGAGCGAGAGCGCGACCGATGCGACGCCGAGCTGCGCCAGCAGCGCGAACGCGATCAGCGCGACGAACGCGCCGATCATGTAAATCTCGCCGTGGGCGAAATTGATCATGCCGACGATGCCGTAGACCATCGTGTAGCCGATGGCGATAAGTCCGTAGATGGCCCCGAGCGTGATGCCGTTGATGAGCTGCTGGAGGAAATAGGCCATCGGCAATCGGTCAGGACTGGGCGCGGCGCGCGAGCACGTAACGAAGCTTTTTGAGGACGGCACCGGTCATGTCGGACCGGCTCGCCGTGGCCGGTGCGACGATCGAGACCTCGACGAGGGTCGCGGGGTCGACGGCGCTCACCTTCACGGAACGCCCGATGGCGTGGAACTCGATGATCGCCTCCCCCTGCCCCGCGGCGGGCCCAGCCCCGTCGGCGTGCCCCTGACGGCGTACCATTGCGGTCGCCTCCTTCGGTGTGGTGCTTCTCCTTAGCACAAACCGCGCGTGGACGAAAAACGCCGAGATGCGTGTTTGGGCGTAAGCCTTAGCTCGCCATACCGGCGCAGAGATTTTTTCTCCCTCTCCCTCCAGGGAGAGGACCGGGGTGAGGGTGAAACCTCCGCGATGCGATCCCTCACCCAACTCTCCCCCCAACGGGGAGGGGGCAGGAAAAAACGGTCTCTCGCCGAACTTTCAACAGGGCGCGCCCGAACCCGTCCAGACTTTCCACAGCCCCCTTGTGCCGCCTTTCGCGTGCGCGCACAGTCCTCGCATCGCGACAAGCGAGTGGAGCTATTGCGCATAGCTCTTCCCGAGTGAAGCGAAGAAGCCGCGAGCGATGGCCTCCGACAACGAGGACGGCCGCGGTGGATGAGTAGTTGAGAGGCAACGGCGCTTCCCCTTCGGGTCGCGACGCATCTTCTCTTTCGGTACCGACATAACCCAGCGTCGCGATCCGCGACCGAGGAAGCAATCGGCGGCCTTGGCTACGCTTTAAAGGCAGCGTGGCACTCTGCCGACCCTCGTGGAGAAGGTAAAAAGTGGATTTCGCTAATCCGCTGACG
>JBLNCI010000038.1:0-69086 GCA_050260515.1 Gemmatimonas sp. | reverse complement strand
GCGCCGATGACGTGAGAGCGTGTCATCCTTGTTTTGATCCCAGGGGGCGATGGCGTCAGAAGGTAGCCGGGGCGCTCATGTCCCGGGCGGTCCGTTCCCATCTGATACTCCCCCGTCGCGGTCGCGACGCGGTACAGGCCTAGTGGGTACCCGAAGAGATGCGTCGCAACCACACCGGGAAGCGCCGTGCTCTTCTCACGAGACCAGAAGGCGGGCGCCGGGCGCAACGGGACCGCGCGATTCGTCATCGTTCGAGTCCGCTTCATCCGACACCTCCTTTCTGGTTGGGGTGTCGCTCCGGTTCCTCTGTTCCGGACCAGCGGGCCGGAGCGACGCAATCACCCTGCGCGCACGCGAAACGCGCCACAAGGGGGCTGTGGAAAGTTTGGGCCCCATCGGCGCAGGGCTGTGGAAACTCAGAGGCTCGCACATGAGCCTCCGTGGCCGCGGCTGGGCTTTCGACGGCTGGCGATAGACACTAAGCTACAAACGGTGGACTTCATTGACGGGGGTGCAATGAAGGGGGCATTCGCCGCGCGTCCCGTTGTCGCGCCAGGCTGGTGTCCAGAGCCGGACCCTCGCTGACGCCGCGACAAGAGCGCTGTCGGGATCCTGAATGTCTCTTTCCGAAGAGCGACTCCGGGCCCAGTCGCCCGTTCCCCTCGGGCCACAAGTCTCGCCCGACAAAGAAAACTTCTTCGTTCGTTATTGGAATGGGCAGGTGTCGCTGCCCATCTCGTATTGGGTCGTTTCTTTTCTCGTAAACCTAGTCTTCGCCGCGTTGTCCGTTGTCGCGGCGGAGTGGGGCGCGACCCACAAGGAGTACGTGCCGCTTCAAGCGTGGGGCCTCATATCCGGCTATTGGTGCCTTGCCTTCGTAATCTGGTGTTGGCAGCTCGTCGGGCTGTGGCGCTCGGCCGGCCACTATATCGAGGAAAAAAGAGGGCCGCGCATTTGGGGCTGGCTCGCGAGACTCGTCACCCTCGGCGCCGCGATTCGCTTTCTGAACCTGTATGTCTCGACGTCAATTCCGCAGATGACGGAGTTGTCCCGCATGGCCTTCCTGGGCGATCCGGACATCCCCGCGTTTCGACTCGAAGTGGCGGAACGCGACTCCGAAATCCGCGTGATCGGCGGAATCAAGTACGGTCTCGATGCCGAGCTCAAAGACGCCCTGCTGCGCCATCGATCCATCACGACAATCAGCTTCGACAGCATCGGCGGGCGCATCGGTGAAGCCGAAAAGCTGTTCCACACGATTTCCGTCGCCGGCGTGAACACCGTCGTGAATGCGAGGTGCGCGAGCGCTTGCACGATTGCGTTCGCCGGTGGCCGCCAGCGCTGGATCGGATCAAGCGGAAGGCTGGGTTTTCACAGCGGTTCTTTCGTCGGACAAACGCGCGAGCAGAACATCGCCGCCACACAACGCATCCTTGATGACGTGGCGAAAGTAAAAGGCATCGACCGTGCCTTTCTCAGGAAAGGATTTTCGATCGATCCGAAGACGATTTGGGTGCCAACGCGAGACGAATTGCTGGGGGCGCGCTTCATCACGTCGCGCCACTCCGAAGCCCTAAGCTCCCTGCGAGAAATCGAGGCAGGGCTCAAGGAGGCAGCTAAGAAGGTCACTCTGCCGTCGCGGTTAGATCAGGTGACGGAGCTGGTGGAGGTCGAAGTCGAGCTGAACAAATGGACTAACGTCTACGACCTCTCGCTTACGACGCAGCCATCGCCGAGTGACTGGACGCGTCTGAGGTCTCGGATAGCTAATGCCGTTTGCGGAAATAAGGACATGAAAAGCGATATGGAGCGCGGGGTAATCTACGCGTACCGGTATCGGGACGCGCGCTCTCACGCCATCTTGTCAGTATTCGAATTCAACGGCTGTTGACGCCACGATGAGTCCCCCTGATTCCGTATCGGCAGCCCGTTACGCCGCGCGCTGCGAGGGCTGTGGAGAAACGGAGCGCGGCGGGAAATATCGCGGGATCGTCGGGTGCGCTATGACGCCTACGCGATTGATCGCACCACACCCCGATGGTAGATCGTGTCGGCATTGCAGAGCGCATCCGTGATGGGTCCCATTTCCACGAGAGGCACCGCATGCTGACTACCGTACTGCGACTGTTGCCGTCGGACGGCAGCGACGACGGCGTCGTGCGGCCGTTCGGGCCGGCGCCGGCGCCGGCCCGCAGGGGCGATCTCGCCTACTCGATCGAGACCTGGACCGATGCCGCGGGCCGCGTCGAGGCGATCCTCGCCATGGCGGCGACCCCCGGTACGGCGTGGGCGGCGTACTACGCCAGCGTCCGCGACCATCCCGAGCGCATCGTGGCGCTCCGGCACAACGGGCAGTTGCTCGCGAGCACGCTGCGCCATTAGCTGAGCGGTGCGGAGTTGGCTCGCGACTTCGACAGTCTGGACAAACCGGCGCAGCCCCAACCGACCGGCGACTTTGCGTTCACGGTCGAGCTTGTCGATGAGGGCGGCGACACCGTGCGCGTCCTGTGCCGCGCCGGAACGCAAGCCTTGGCCGCGGCCATGTTCGCCGCGGCATGCGAGGAGTTTCCCACCGAGCGCATCGCGCTGAAGAAGAACGGCGAGGCTATTCGCACCGGTGGGAAGTCGAGCACACCGTAATCCATAGCGACGGTGCGGTCGTGCGCCGGCGCACTGCGCCACGCGGAGGCTCCGGCACGGCGACCGCTATTCGTCGGGCTCGCGGCTCAGCGTGATCTCGGGCTCGTCGCGCGAGCCGCACACCGTGCATTTGAGACGGCGGACGATCAGCGCGAGCGGCGTGGCCGGGCCGTAGCGCTCGGCGAGGCCGATCAGATCGAGCGCGTGCGCATGCCGGCAGCTCCGGCACGTCGCGAACACCCGGTGCCGGACGTACAGGTGATCGCGGAGCGTGATGACCGCGAACGGATAATCCGGATGCCATCCGCCGAGAATCCGGGCGCGGCGTTGGTCCTGCGGCAGGTCGTCCATGCCGGATATATGGGGTCGCGGCCGCGGCCACGCCCGAGTTTCCACAGCCCCCTTGCCGGGCCTTCCGGAAAACCGCATCCTTTCGGGAGCATGATGGCCGCCCCTCCGGGCGGCCTTTTTTGTTGCCCGAAAGGAGGCCGAACATGTCGTCCCGCGTGAAGCTCGCCCCGCGTGTGTGCGCCCTGGTCCGCCAGGGCGCGAGCCTGCGCGACATCGCGCGGATGCCGCGGATGCCGTCGCTCGCGACCTTGACCCGGTGGCTCGCCGAAGACGCCGAGTTCCGCGACCGCTACGAGTCGGCCCTCGACGTCCAGCGGACGCTGCTCGCCGATGACGTCGTAGCCATTGCCGACAAGGGCGACGACGCGAAGGCCATCGACCGCAAGATGCGGATCGATGCGCGCAAATGGCGCGTGCGGGTCGACGCCGAGGACAAGGCGCTGCAATCGGGTCCCCCCGACAACATCGCCGAGATCCTCGCGGACCGGTGGCGCCGCTTCGAGGAGGAGAAGGAGGCGAGGCTCGCGGCGGGTGAAGACGAGGACGGCGTCGAGGACGGGCAGGACCGCGACGGCGATCCGGACGATGCGTGAGACGCGGCGCTCAGCCCGGGGTCTTGTCCTTGAACTCGCACCACTCGCGGATGATGCAGTCGGGGCAGCGCGGTCGCCGCGCAAGACAGATGTAGCGGCCGTGCAGGATCAGCCAGTGATGGGCGTGGCGCAGATATTTCTTCGGCACCACCTTCATCAGCTTGTCCTCGACCGCCCGCGGCGTCTTCCCCTTCGCGAGACCGGTGCGGTTGGCGATGCGGAAGACGTGGGTGTCGACGGCGAGCGTCGGCTCGCCGAAGGCGATGTTGAGGACGACGTTGGCCGTCTTGCGCCCGACGCCCGGCAGCGCCTCCAGCGCCTCGCGGTTCTGCGGCACCTCGCCCTGGTACTGCTCGACGAGGATCTTCGACAGCGCGATGACGTTCCTGGCCTTGGTGTTGAACAGGCCGATCGTCTTGATGTGGCGCTTCAGGCCCTCTTCCCCGAGCGCCACCATCTTCTCGGGCGTATCGACCGTCGCGAACAGATCCTTGGTCGCTCGGTTGACGCCGGCGTCGGTCGCCTGGGCCGACAGCACGACCGCGACCAGCAGGGTGTAGGGGTTGATGTGGGCGAGCTCGCCCTTGGGCTCGGGATTGGCGCGCTGCAGGCGCGCGAACATCTTGTCGATCTTGTCAGGCTTCACGACCGGACCTCGGGCGCTGGCGAGCGGAGCTGGGCGATGGGTTTCGCGGGAATATACCAGCCGAAACAAGGCTTTTGACACCCGGCACCGGACTGCCTATTTCTTTCCGATGCACTCCGAAAGCCCGCCCGGCGCCGACGCCGAGGTCTTTGCCGCGACGCTCAGGCCCCATCGCAGCCTGGAGCCGCGCGGCTTCGCGCTGCTGATGGCGGTGATGGCGGGGATCAGCTTCATCGCCGGAGTCGCGTTCGCGTACCACGGCGCCTGGCCGGTGATGGGCTTCTTCGGCCTCGACGTCGCGATCGTCTATCTCGCGTTCCGCATCAACTACCGCTCCGCCGACGCGAGCGAACGCGTCGTGCTGTCGGAACGCGAGCTGGTCGTCGAGCGGCGCCGCCGCGGTCAGGTCATCGGCCGCTGGGCGTTCCAGCCCTACTGGCTGCGGGTCGAGGTCGAGGAGGACACGCCCGGCGTCATCCTCGCGTCGCACGGGCGCAGCATCGCCGTCGGATCGTTCCTGTCGCCCGAGGAGCGCGAGGGGTTCGCCGAGGCATTGAGCCAATCGATCGCCGAGGTCCGCCGCGCGTCGCATCTGCGCGCCTGACACGGCACGGACAGGCTCAGGCGCCGAGCGCCACCACATCTCGCATCGAGTAAAGCCCGGACGGGCGGCCCCGCGTCCACATCGCCGCGCGCACCGCACCCTTGGCGAACACGCGCCGGTGCGACGCCTTGTGGGTAAGCTCGAGGCGCTCGCCGTCGGTGGCGAAGATCACCGTGTGATCGCCGACGACGTCGCCGCCGCGCAGGCTCGCGAAGCCGATCGATCCCGGCACGCGCTCGCCGGTGATGCCGTCGCGACCGCGCGTCGCGGCGTCGTTCAGCGACACCTTGCGCCCGCGGGCCACCGCCTCGCCGAGCGCGAGCGCCGTGCCCGACGGCGCGTCCTTCTTGTGGCGGTGGTGCATCTCGACGATCTCGGCGTCGTAGTCGGGACCGAGCGTCGCCGCGACCTTCTCGGCGAGCGCGAGCAGCAGGTTGACCCCGATCGAGAAATTCGCGGCGCGGACGACGGCGACCTTGTGCGACGCCTCGCGCAGCGCGACCTCGTGGCCCGCCGCAAGTCCCGTCGTGCCGACGACGAGCGCGACACCGTGCTGCGCGGCGAGTGCCGCGTTCGCCGCGGTCGCGTCCGGCGCCGTGAAGTCGATCACCACCTCGGAGGTGCGGAAGATGCTCTCCGACGTGTCGGAGACCAGCACCCCGACCGCGCCGAGCCCGGCGAGATCGCCGACATCGCGGCCGATTGCAGGATGGCCCGCGCGCTCGCACGCGCCGACGAGACGGCAGCCGGCGGTCGCGCTCACCTCGCGCACCAGCACCGCGCCCATGCGCCCCGCCGCGCCGGCGATTCCAATCCGGATGTCAGCCATATCCCCTCTCCTTCGCGGCGCCGATTAAACCCCATGGCGCGGCGGAAAGGCAGCGGTTTGTCGCCCAGATCGATGGCGTGGCCCGGCGGCGTCGCGCGTCAGCGGTCCTCGGTGAGGTCGTTCCAGAACTCTTTGACCTTGGAGAAGAAGCCTTCCGATTCCGGGCTCGTCTCCTCCTTGCGGCCGGCGCGCTCGAATTCCTCGAGCAGCTCCTTCTGCCGCTTGCTGAGATGCACCGGCGTCTCGACCGCGGTCTCGACGTACATGTCGCCGCGCTGCGGCGTGCGCATCACCGACATGCCCTTGCCCTTGAGGCGGAACTGGTGCCCCGCCTGGGTGCCGGCGGGAATCGTCACGCGCGCGCGGCTGCCGTCGACGCACGGCACCTCGATCGAGCCGCCGAGCGCCGCGGTCGTCATCGGGATCGGCACGCGGCAGTAGATGTTCGAGCCGTCGCGCTGGAACAGGCGGTGCGGCGCGATGGAGAGGAAGATGTAGAGATCGCCCGACGGCGCGCCGCGCAGACCGGCCTCGCCTTCGCCGCCCAGGCGGATGCGCGTGCCGTCCTCGACGCCGGGCGGGATGTTGACCGACAGCGTCTTCTCTTTGCGGACGCGGCCGTGGCCGTGGCAGCTCTTGCACGGGGTCTTGATGACGCGACCGGAGCCCTGGCACACCGGGCAGGTGCGCTCGATGGTGAAGAAGCCCTGCTGCGCGCGCACGCGGCCGCGTCCCGAGCAGTGCTCGCAGGTCGTCGGCTTCGAGCCCTTCGCGGCGCCGGTGCCGGAGCAGTCCTCGCACCCGACGGTGGTGGGCACGCGGATCGTCGCCTGTTTGCCGCGGAACGCGTCCTCGAGCGTGACCTCGAGGTTGTAGCGGAGATCGGCGCCGCGCGTGTTGCCGGCACCGGCCTGGCCGCCTTGGCGGCCGCGGCCGGTGAACTCGCCGAACATCTCATCGAAGATGTCGGCGAAGCCCGAGGCGAAATTGAAGCCGAAGTCGGCACCACCGGCGCCGCGGCCGCCGTTCTCAAACGCGGCATGGCCGAAGCGGTCGTACGCCGCGCGCTTCTGGTCGTCCTTCAGGACGTCGTACGCTTCGTTGAGTTCCTTGAAACGCCGCTCGGCCTCGGGATCGCCCGGATTGCGGTCCGGATGATGCTGCATCGCGAGGCGCCGGTAAGATTTCTTCAGTGTTTCGGCGTCGGCGCCGCGTTCGACGCCGAGCACCTCGTAATAGTCTCTGGCCATACCACCCGCCAAATACCGACACCCGAAGGTGTACGTCCAGCCTCAAATACGACGCGCCGGGCGAACAGCCCGGCGCGTGCAATCCCCTTTAGGCCGACTTGTTCTTCTTGTCGTCCACTTCGTGGAACTCGGCATCGACGACCGTGGCGTCGTCCTTCGGCTGCGACTCCGACGATGCCGCACTTTCGGCTCCGGCCGCTCCGGCGGTGGCCGCCTCGGCCGCCTGATTCGCCTTGTACATCGCCTCGCCGAGCTTCATCGACGCCTGCGCCAAAGCCTCGAGCTTCCCCTTGAGCTCGTCGGCCTCGGCGGTGTCGAGCACGTCGCGCAGATCCTTGATCTTCGCTTCGATGTCCGAGCGCACGCTCGCGTCGACCTTGTCGCCGTGCTCCTTGAGGTTCTTCTCGGTGGAGTGGATCAGGGCGTCGGCCTGGTTGCGCGCGTCGACGCGCTCCTTGCGCTTCTTGTCCTCGGCGGAATGCGCCTCGGCGTCCTTCACCATCCGGTCGATGTCGTCCTTGGACAGGCCGCCCGAGGCCTGGATGCGGATCTGCTGCTCCTTGCCGGTGGCCTTGTCCTTCGCCGACACCTGGACGATGCCGTTGGCGTCGATGTCGAAGGTGACCTCGATCTGCGGCATGCCGCGCGGCGCCGGCGGCAGGCCGACGAGATCGAACTGGCCGAGCAGCTTGTTGTCGGCCGCCATCTCGCGCTCGCCCTGGAACACGCGGATCGTCACCGCCGTCTGGTTGTCCTCGGCGGTCGAGAACACCTGGCTCTTCTTGGTCGGGATCGTGGTGTTGCGGTCGATCAGGCGGGTGAACACACCGCCCAGCGTCTCGATGCCGAGCGACAGCGGCGTCACGTCGAGCAGAAGGACGTCCTTGACCTCGCCCTTGAGCACGCCGGCCTGGATCGCGGCGCCGATCGCCACCACCTCGTCCGGGTTCACGCCCTTGTGCGGCTCACGGCCGAAGAAGCTCTTCACCACCTCCTGGACCTTCGGCATGCGGGTCATGCCGCCGACGAGGATGACCTCCTCGATGTCCGAGGCCTTGAGGCCGGCGTCGCGAAGCGCGGCCTTGCACGGCTCGACCGTCTTCTGGATCAGATCGTCGACCAGCGCCTCGAGCTTCGAGCGGGTGATCTTCAGCGTGAGATGCTTCGGGCCCGTCTGGTCGGCGGTGATGAACGGGAGGTTGACCTCGGTCTCGGTCGCGCTGGAGAGCTCGATCTTCGCCTTCTCTGCCGCTTCCTTGAGGCGCTGCAGCGCGAGGCGGTCGTTGCGCAGGTCGATGCCGTTGTCCTTTTTGAACTGGTCGGCGAGGTAGTCGATGATGCGCTTGTCGAAGTCCTCGCCGCCGAGGAAGGTGTCGCCGTTGGTCGACTTCACCTCGAACACGCCGTCGCCGATCTCGAGGATCGAGACGTCGAAGGTGCCGCCGCCGAGGTCGTAGACGGCGATGGTGCCGGACTTCTTCTTCTCGAGGCCGTAGGCGAGCGCGGCCGCCGTCGGCTCGTTGATGATGCGGAGCACTTCGAGGCCGGCGATGCGGCCGGCGTCCTTGGTCGCCTGGCGCTGCGCGTCGTTGAAGTACGCCGGCACGGTGATGACCGCCTGCGTCACCTTCTCGCCGAGATACGCCTCGGCGGTCTCTTTCATCTTGGTGAGGATGAACGCCGAGACCTGGCTCGGGCTGTATTTCTGGCCGCGGCTCTCGACCCACGCGTCGCCGTTGTCGGCGCGCACGATGCGATAGGGGACCATGCCCTTATCCTTCTGGGTCATCGGATCGTCGAAGGTGCGGCCGATGAGGCGCTTGATCGCGAAGAACGTGTTCTCGGGATTGGTGACCGCCTGGCGCTTCGCGGACTGCCCGACCAGACGCTCGCCCGATTCGGTGAACGCGACGACGGACGGCGTCGTGCGCGCGCCCTCGGCGTTCTCGATCACCTTGGGCTGCGAACCCTCCATGACCGCCACGCACGAGTTGGTCGTTCCCAGATCGATACCAATGACTTTGCTCATCGCATCCTCTCTTCGGCAGCGTCGCCCGGGCCCGTCGTCGGCGCCCCGCGGCGGCCCCTTTGATCGATTTTCATCCACGGCCGGGAGAGCGATTCTCCCGCAAGACGTGGGGTATATAGGGACGCCCAAAACACGCTGCAAGCCGCGCCCGACATGGCTTCGACGGGACGGGCGGTTGTTTTTCCGCCGCGCCCTGCCCGCGCGGTTACGAATCCATACGAAAGACGAAACCGCGGAACTGCGGCACTTCTCGATCGCCGAAAACCCGCGCGCGCCGATCAGGCATCGCGGGCGAGCCGCACGCCCGAGAACATCCAGCGTTGATGGGGGTAGAAGAAATTGCGGTAGGTCGGCCGGATGTGCCCCTCGGGGGTGGCGAACGATCCGCCCCGCAGCACCATCTGCCCGGACATGAACTTGCCGTTGTACTCGCCGACGGCGCCGGCCGCCGGCGCGAACCCGGGATAGGGCGCGTACGCCGATCCGGTCCACTCCCAGGCGTCGCCGAACATCTGCCGCACGCCGCCTCCAGACGGCGCGCCGCGCGCGATCAGGGCGCCCGACTCGAGGCAATTCGCGGCCGACGCGACGGCATGCCGCGCGGCGTTCTCCCACTCCGCCTCGGTCGGAAGCCGCGCTCCGCGGAACCGGGCGTAGGCGTCCGCCTCGTAGTGCGAGACGTGGGTCACGGGGCGCGCCGGGTCGAGCGGCACGAGCCCGCGCAACGTGAACTCCCGCCACTCGCCGTCGACGCGACGCCAGTACGCCGGATGCTCGACCGCGTTCGCGTTCACCCACGCCCAGCCGTCGGACAGCCAGAATTTCGCGTCGCGATAGCCGCCCGCGTCGACGAAGTCGCGGTACTCGCCGTTGGTGACGAGGCGATCGCCGATCTCGTAGTCCTCTATCCAGACTTTATGACGCGGACCTTCGTTGTCGAAGGCGAAGCCGCCGCCCGTGTGGCCAATCTCGATCAGGCCGCCAGGGAAACCGCGCCAGCCGTGAGCGGATGCGGGCTCCGGCGCGACCTCGCCCGTCTGATACGCGGGCGCCAGCGGATTGAGCGACAGGAGATGGAGGACATCCATCAGGATCAGCTCCTGATGCTGCTCCTCGTGATGGAGCCCGAGCTCGACGATCCGTTGCAGCTCCGGGAGCGCATTGGCCGAGACGCCGGCGATGAGCCGCGCGAGCTCCTCGTCGGTGCGCTGTCGCCACGCGACGACGCGCTCGAGCGACGGACGGGTCAGGAGGCCGCGCGCGGGGCGCGGGTGACGCGGCCCCACCGCCTCGTAATACGAATTGAAGAGATAGCCGAATGCGGGATCGAACGGCGCGAAGTCCGCCGCGTGCGGCGCGAGCACGAACGTCTCGAAAAACCAGGTCGTGTGGGCCAGGTGCCACTTGGTCGGACTGGCGTCCGCCATCGACTGCACCTGCTGGTCCTCGGCCGACAGCGGCGCGGCGAGCGCGAGCGTGCGGGCGCGCACGGCGGCGACGCGGACTGCGAGCGCGCCGCGCGCGTCCTCCGAGGCTTTCGAGATCGGTGCCGAGCTCGCCAAATCGTCTCCCTTTCGCGAAACGGTAGGCGCATGGCGCGGCCGCTTCAACGAGCAAACGGGACCGCGCGCGAGTCGCGCCGGCGGCGGTTACGCTTTGATGTGGTCGACGCCGCCTACGCCTTGGTGTCGACGCTGTGGCCGATGTCCTGGTTGGCGGCGGCGGGCGGAACCGGTTCCGTCTTGCCGCCCTTCGACACCGCGACCATCGCCGGCCGCAGCAGCCGATCCTTGATGACGTAGCCGGTCTGCAGCACCTGAACGACGGTGCCGGACGGCTTGCTCGCGTCCTCGACCTCCATCATCGCCTGATGGAAGTTGTGATCAAACCGCTCGCCCATCGGATCGATGCGGCGGATGCCGTGGCGCTCGAACACCGAGCGCAGCTCGCGGTCGGTGAGCTCGATGCCGGCGATCAGCGCGTCGACGGCGGCATCCTTGCCGCGCGATTCCGCGGGCACCGCGGCGAGCGCGCGGCCGAGGTTGTCGGCGACCGGCAGCATGTCGCGGGCGAACCCGGTCATCGCGTACTTCGCGGTCTCCTCGCGCTCGCGGTCGCCGCGGCGACGGATGTTCTCGGCTTCGGCGAGCGCGCGCAGCAGGCGGTCCTTGAGGTCGGCGATCTCGGCTTCGAGCTTGGTCGCATCGCCTGCGCCCGGCGCGGGCTGGGCGGCACCCTCGCGGGGCGGCTGCGGCAGATCGTCGGACAGTACCGGCTCGGGCCGGTCGAATTCGTCAGCGGTCATGATTGTCACTTCGGCAAATGGGGGCAAATGGGAGCGGCGGAAATGGGATCAGGACTCAAGCCACGCGGGGCGTGTAAAGCAAATGGGAACGATGGGTCAACCGAGCAAGCGGCCGACCACCTTCGCCGTATAGTCGACCATCGGGATGATGCGGGCGTAATTGAGCCGCGACGGGCCGATCACGCCGATCGCGCCGACGATCTTCTCGCCCTGGGCCGCGAACGGCGCGACGATCATCGAGCAGCCCGCCATGTTGAACAGCTCGTTGCCGGCGCCGATGAAGATCTGCACGCCGTCCGCCGAGCCGGTGCGGTCGAGCAGCCGCAGCATCGTCTCCTTGGTCTCGAGCGTCTGCAGGAGCCCGCGGACGCGCTCGAGCTCGGTGAGCGCGGTCACGTTCTCCAGCAGGTTCGCCTGCCCGCGCACGATCAGGTAGCCCGACGGCGACTCGCCGGCCCACGTCGCGAGGCCGCGGGACACGAGCTCGCTGGTCATGCGATCGATCTGCGCGCGTCCGTCGTCGATCTCCTGCGTGATCGCCTCGCGCGCGTCCTTGAGCGAGCGGCCGACCAGCCGGGCGTTGAGATAGTTGGTGGCCTCGATCAGCGCCGACGGCGGCACGCCGAGCGGGAGATCGATGACGCGGTTTTCGACGAGCCCGCTCTCGGCGACCATGACGACCAGCGCGCGGCCGTTCGACAGCGGCACGAATTCGATGTGCTTGAGCGCGGCTTCGGTCTTTGGCGCCAGCACGAGACTCGCGCAGTGGGACAGGCCCGACAGCGCCTGGCTCGCCTCGGCGAGCGCTTCCTCGAGACTCCGGCCCGAGGCGCGGCAGCGCCGTTCGATGTCCGCCTGCTCGGTCTTCGACAGCGCGCCGAGCTCCAGCAAGCCGTCGACGAACAGCCGGAGCCCCGCCTCGGTCGGCAGGCGGCCGGCGGACGTGTGGGGCGAATAGAGCAGGCCCGCGTCCTGGAGGTCGGCCATGACGTTGCGGATCGTCGCCGGCGACAGCACCGTCGACAGCCGGCGCGCGAGCGTGCGCGACCCCACCGGCTCGCCGGTCTCGACGTAGGCCTCCACAACGTGCCGGAAGATCTCGCGCGAGCGCTCCGACAGCTCGGCGACCGCCGAGTTCTGAGGCCGATCTGGCGACCCGTTAGGCATTTGAATTAGAACGAAATTTGGCCATGTAAAGGTCCGCTTCTGAATCTAGTGAGCCGGTCACGGTGCGTCAATGGCGGGGCTGGCGGCGGGAGCGCGGCATCCTCGATCCACACTCCTTGATCCCAAAAGGGCGGAAAGCGTAGGGTGCCGCCGCGCGGGGCGCCCGAGGCGCCCGCCCCTACCCAACCCCTCAACCGAAAAGGCGATCCCATGCGTCCCTCCGGACGAGCCCATGACGAATTGCGCGCGGTGGTGCTCGAGCCGCACGTCAATCCCTATGCCGAGGGGTCCTGCCTCGCCCGGTTCGGAGCGACCCAGGTGCTGTGCACCGCCACCGTCGAGGAGCGCGTGCCGCCGTTCCTCCGCGACACCGGCAAGGGATGGGTCACCGCCGAGTACGGCATGCTGCCGCGCTCGACCCACACCCGCACCGACCGCGAGGCGGCGCGCGGCAAGCAGAGCGGCCGCACCATGGAGATCCAGCGCCTGATCGGCCGCAGTCTCCGCGCGATCATCGACCTCAAGGCGCTCGGCGAGCGCCAGATCAAGATCGACTGCGACGTCATCGTCGCCGACGGCGGCACCCGCACCGCGTCGATCACCGGATCGTTCGTGGCGCTCCACATCGCGCTCGACAAGCTGGTCGCCGCCGGAACGCTGCCGCGCGTGCCGCTGACCGATCACGTCGCCGCGGTGTCCTGCGGCATCCACGGGGGAACGCCGGTTCTCGATCTCGAGTACGTCGAGGACTCGAACGCGATGGTCGATGCCAACTTCGTGCTCACCGGAACCGGCCGCATCATCGAGATCCAGTCGACCGCCGAGGACACGCCGTTCACCAAGGGCGAGTTCGAGGCGTTGCTCAAGCTCGCCGAGAAGGGCGTCTCGGAGCTGGTCGAGTGCCAGAAGGTCGCGCTCGCGCGCGCGGCCAAGGGCGCGCGGGCGTAGATGGCGGCGAGCCGTCTCTCGGGCGCGACTCTCGTCGTCGCCAGCCACAACGCGGGGAAAGTCCGCGAGATCGGCGATCTCCTTGCGCCGCTCGGCGTCCGCGCGCGGTCGGCGAAGGAGCTGGGCTTGCCCGAGCCCGACGAGACCGGCGGCACGTTCGACGCGAATGCGCGCCTCAAGGCCGAGGCGGCGCGCGACGGAGCGAAGATGATGGCGCTCGCCGACGATTCCGGGCTCGAAGTCGAGGCGCTCGGCGGCGCGCCGGGAATCTATTCGGCGCGCTGGGCGGGCGAGACGCGCGACTTCGGCGCGGCCATGGCGCGCGTCGAGCGGGAGCTTGCGGCGATTCCCTCTGCCTCGCGGCGCGCGCGTTTCGTCTGCGCGCTCGCCGTCGCCTATCCCGACGGACGGGCGACCGAAGTGTTCGAGGGCACCGTCGACGGCACCCTCACGTTCCCGCCGCGCGGCACCAAGGGCTTCGGCTACGATCCGATCTTCGTGCCCGACGGCCACACCATCACGTTCGGCGAGATGGAGCCTGACGCGAAGCACGCGATCAGCCATCGCGCGCGCGCGTTCGCGAAGCTCCTCGCCGCGTTCGGCGAGAGGCGATGACGGCGGCCGTGCGCGACGCGGCCTCGCTCGGTCCGCTCGCGGCCGACGGACCGCTCGCGCTCTACGTCCACTGGCCGTTCTGCGTCTCGAAGTGCCCGTACTGCGACTTCAACAGCCACGTGCGCGACCGCATCGACCAGCGCGCGTTCCGCGACGCCTACGTCGCCGCGCTCGAGGCCTGGGCCGCGCTGCTGCCGCGCCGCGATCTCGTCAGCATCTTCTTCGGCGGCGGCACGCCGTCGCTGATGGACCCCGACACCGCCGGCACCGTGATCGCCGCGGCGAAGCGCCTGTGGCGGTCGCGCGACGATGTCGAGATCACCCTCGAGGCCAATCCCAACTCCGCCGAGGCACAGCGCTTCCGCGCCTTCGCCGACGCCGGCGTGAACCGCATCTCGATCGGCGTTCAGGCGCTCGACGACGACGCGCTGCGGCTGCTCGGGCGCGCCCACGATTCGCGCGAGGCGCTGGGCGCGGTGCGCGCCGCGACCGATGCCGTGCCGCGGGTCTCGCTCGATCTCATCTACGCGCGGCCGGGCCAGACCGTCGCCGCCTGGATCGCGGAGCTTGCGCGCGCGCTCGAACTCGGCACGACGCATCTCTCCGCTTACCAGCTCACCATCGAGAAGGGCACGCCGTTCTACGGCCTGGCGCAGCGCGGAGCGCTCGCGGTGCCCGACGAGGATACCCAGGCCGAACTCTATGAAGCGACGCAGGCGGTGCTCGGACGGGCGGGCCTGCCCGCGTACGAGATCTCGAACCACGCGCGACCCGGCGCCGAGTGCCGCCACAACCTCGTCTACTGGCGCTACGGCGACTATCTCGGCGTCGGCCCTGGCGCCCACGGCCGGATCACGCGGGCCGACGCGGCAAACGGAGTTGCCACCGCCGCCCATCGCAAACCCGAGGCGTGGCTCGACGCGACGCTGCGCGGGGACGCGCTGGCGCTCGCCGAGACGCATGAGCTGTCCCGGTCCGAGCGCATCCGCGAGATGACGATGATGGGTCTGCGACTGACCGGCGGCATCGCCCGTTCCGACTTCGAACGCATCGCCGGCGCGCCGATCGAGGCGGTGTTCGATGCGGCGACGCTCGCGCGGCTGCGCGAGGGCGACTTCCTCGTCGTCGACGCCGCCGGCATCCGCGCGACCGACAGCGGGCGCGCGCGGCTCAACGCGCTGCTCGCGACGTTGCTCCCGTAAGATCAGTTCGTCGGCGGATTGAACGTGGTCGGCGCCGGGCTGACGATCCGGCTCGCCCGCAGATGGACCTCGATCACCGCGAGCCCGCGCTCCGCCGCACCGTCGGCATTGAGGCGGAAGATGCCGTCGACGCCAGCGAACCCGTTCGGCTGGGTCAGACGCTCGTTGCTGAAGCGCCGCTCGTTGTCGTTCGCGGTGCGAGCGACAACGGCCGCGAGCAGGGTCGCATCGAAGGCGAGCGACGCGATGCGCGGGGGCGCGGCCCCGAACGTCTTCTGGTACTCGGCCTCGAACTGGGTGCGGGCCTCGGGCGGCGGCGCCGGATACCACCCGCCGTTGAGCGACGGCTCGGTCTCGGTCAGCGGATCGTTCCAGTCGAAGGTCCCGAGCAGCCGCACCCGGCGCGTGTCGATGTCGTAGAACGACAGCAGGGGCGCGATCGCCCTCAGCCGCGCCCCGCCCTCGGGGATCAGCAGCGCGTCGAAATCCGGATCGCCCGAGGTCTCGACGCCTTCCAGACGGCGCAGCGCCGCGCGCGAGGCCTCGTCGCCCTTGGCCGCGAGCTGCGCCCGCTGCGAACGCAGCGCCGCCCGGCGCTGGTCGTAGTCGGCGAGCTGCCGAACGACCGCCGAAAGTGCGTTCGTCTCGGTCGAGGCATACCGCGACACGCGCGTGACGCGCGCGCCGATCGCGCTTGCCACCTTCTGCAGCGCATCGGCGGTGCGGGTGCCGAACGCGTTGTCCGGCACCAGCGCCGCGAACCTCTGGGCGCCGCGCGATTGCGCCAGCGTGACGACGCGCTGGATCTGGTTCTCCGGCGTGAAGCCGATGACGTAGACGCCGTCGCCGGCGACCGCGACGTCGTTCGAGAACGCGATCACCGGCACGCCGCGCGAGCGCGCGAGCGGCGCGATCTCGGTGACCGTCGCCGCGAAGATCGGCCCCAGGATCAGCTCCGCGCCGTCGTTGAGGGCGTCGACGGTCGCGCCGTACGCGCCGCCCAGTCCCTCGGTGTCGCGGGGCAGCAGCTCGAGCGATTCGGATTCGGAGGCGAACAGCGCCAGCGTCGCCGCGTTCAGCAACGCGTGGCCGAGTCCGGCGTTGGGACCGCTCAGCGGCAGCAGCAGCGCGACCCGCGCCTTGCCCGAGCTGACGATCTCGCCGGGCGGCGGCGCGACGGGCGCCGGCTCCGAGGGCGCGGGCGGGGTCACCTGCGGTAGCCTTGCTTGCGGCGCCGGTCGCGCCTCCGGTACCCTTCCGACGGTGCGCTGCAGCGTCTCGCAGCCGGAGACCGCCATCAGCGCCGCGACGGCGCACGCGGCGGTGGCGAGGCGTCGAGCCAGCGTGCGCGTACGTGGGAAAAGGACCATGGTCATGCTGTCGGGAGACGCGGTTGGAGGGCGCGAGCGCGATCGGTCGATCGATCGGCACAGGCTATCTGCGCGCTCCGGCGATGTAAACGGCGGCCGCAGGCCGACGCCGTGAGCGCTGCGGACCAGCGCCCCGCGCCGGGATTGCACCTGGTGGCGACGCCGATCGGCAACCTCGGCGACATCTCCGCCCGCGCGATCCAGGTCCTGAAGGGCGCCGATGCGATCGCCTGCGAGGACACCCGCGTGACCGGCAAGCTGACACATGCGTTCGGCATCGCGACGCCGCTCCTCTCGTACCACGAGCACAACGCCGAACGGATGCGGCCCAGGCTGCTCGCGCGGCTGCGCGACGGCGAGCGGATCGCGCTGGTGTCGGACGCCGGGACGCCGCTCGTATCCGATCCCGGATATAAGCTCGTGCGCGAGGCCGCCGAGAGCGGCATTTCCGTGTTCGCGATTCCCGGCGCTTCGGCGGCGCTCGCCGCGCTGATCGTCTCCGGGCTGCCGACCGACCGATTCTTCTTCCAGGGATTCCTGCCCGCGAAAGCCGGCGCGCGTCGATCGGTGCTCGCCGAGATCGCGGCGATCCCCGCGACGCTCATCGTCTTCGAGGCGGCCCGGCGGCTCGGCCCGGCCCTCGCCGAGATCGCCGACGTGCTCGGCGACCGCGAGGCCGCCGTCGGCCGCGAGCTCACCAAGCTCCATGAGGAGGTGCGACGCGGTCCGCTCAGCGGGCTCGCCGCGCACTACGAGGCCTCGCCCGGCAAGGGCGAGGCGGTGATCGTGATCGCGCCGCCGGGCGAGACGGTCGTCGATGCCGAGAGCGCCGCGGCCGATATCGATGCGCGGCTGCGGCAGCTCCTCGCGACGGTCGGCGTCAAGGAAGCCGCGACCGCGGTCGCGCTCGAATTCGGCATCCCCCGCCGCGACGCCTACGCGCGGGCGCTGGCGCTGCGGGAGAGCGGCGGCGAGCGATGACGGCGCGCGGGCGAGCCACCCTTGGACGAAGCGACGTCCGCCGCGCCGACGAGCGCGCGGGCCGCGCCGCCGAGACGGTCGCGGCGCTTCTCCTTCGCCTCAAGGGATACCGCATCGTCGCGCGCCGATTCCGCGGGCTGCGCGGCGAGGTCGACCTGATCGCCCGGCGCGGACGCCTCGTCGTCTTCGTCGAGGTGAAGCGGCGCCCGACCTACGACGACGCGGCTCTGTCGATCACGACGCGGCAGCGCGAGCGCATCGCCGCCGCGGCCGAGGAGTACCTGGCATCCCATCCGCGACTTGCCTCGTCGGCGGTCCGCTTCGACGCGGTGCTCGTGCCGAGCGGGCGCCTGCCGCGTCATGTCCGCGACGCGTGGCGTCCGTGACCGCGGTCGCCCGTCGCCGCGCACAGTCCGCTTGCCACCGCCTCTTTCCCGGCGCACCTTGAGAAGACGTCACGCTTCGGGATCGCCCATGCCCCACGTCCTGGGTCGCCGCCTCCTGTCATCCGCGTTCGCCGCGCTCGCGGCCGCCCTCACCCTCTCCGCGTCCGCATGCTCCACCACCGACGTCGCGCTCGGCGCCGGAGCCACGGCGGGCGTCGCCGCGTCCGAGGAGCGCGGCATCCGGGGTTCCGTGTCCGACACCGAGATCGCCACCCGCATCAATTACGCGTGGCTCAATCGGAACGTCGACATGTTCCATTCGTTGAACCTGTTCATCTACGAGGGGCGGGTGCTGGTCACCGGCGTGCTCCCGAGCACCGATCAGGTGGACGAGGCGGTGGCGATCGCGTGGAAGGAGCCTGGCGTGCGCGAGGTGATCAACGAGATCATCATCGATCCCTCGGGGCGAACCGGAACCTTCGCGAGCGACTCCTACATCACCGCGCAGCTCAAGGCGAAGCTCCTGTTCGATCGCGACGTGAGCGCCGTCAACTATTCGGTCGATTCGGTGCGGGGAATCGTCTACGTGATGGGCATCGCCCAGTCCCAGGACGAGCTTGACCGCGTCATCGGCTACGCGCGCAACATCCGCTACGTGAAAAAAGTCGTGAACCACGCGATCCTCAAGACCGACCCACGGCGGAAGTCATGACCGAGCGCACCGAGCGCACCGAGGTCGCGGCCACCGGACCCGAGCCCAAGCTCGACGCCGACGAGCTCGAGCGCGCGCTCGAAGCCGTGCTGGGCACCGACGATTCCTTCAACATCGCCGAGGCGGCGCTCCTGTTCGCGGCACTCGACCGGCCGCGCGTCGGGCTGTCCCGCTACCGCGATCAACTGAGCGAGATGACCGCGGCCGCGGGCGCCCTCGAGGATTGCGCCGACGCCGACCAGGCGGCAAGGACGCTCGTCGACGTCCTGGCGAAGGGCTTCGGCTTCCGCGGCGACGACCTCACCTACGACGATCTGCAGAACGCGAACCTGATCCGCGTGCTGGATCGCCGCAAGGGCCTGCCGGTGTCGCTCGGCATCCTCTACATCCACATCGGCCGCGCCCACGGCTGGCAAACGACGGGCCTGAACTTTCCCGCCCACTTCCTGGTGTCGGTCGAAGGCAAGCGGAGTCGTGCGTTGGTCGATCCGTTCGCCGGCCGGGTCCTCGAAGGCGCCAGCGACGTGCGCGCCTTCCTCAAGGTCGTCGCCGGCAAGGATGCCGAGCTGTCGCCCGACCAGCTCGCGCCGATGAGCGACCGCAGCGTGCTGCTGCGGCTGCAGAACAACATCCGCGCCCGGCTCGCGGCCCAGGAAAAGTTCGCGGACGCGGCCGGCGTCGCGACCCGGATGCTGCGGCTCGCGCCGACCAACTGGCAGCTTGCCCGGGAGGCGGCGCTGCTGCATGCCCGCGCCGGCAGCTACCGCGCGGCCCAGGCCCTTCTCAACGCCTTCGCGATCCGCGCCGTCGACCCCGCCGATCGGGACGCCGCGGAACGGCTCGCCTCGAAGCTCGCCCAAGCCCTCCATTGATCGCGAGGCGCGCCGCCGGTTTCGCCGCGGCCGCCTTCGTGCTAACCGTTGGCGCGATGCGGGGGAACACGCCATGACTCTCAAGGTCGCGCTCCAGATGGACCCGATGGAGCGCATCAACATCGACGCCGATTCCACGTTCGTGCTCGCGCTCGAGGCCCAGGCGCGCGGCCACACGCTGTGGCACTACCTGCCCCAGGCGCTGGCGCTGGAATCGGGACGCCTGACCGCGATGGCACACCCGCTGACGGTGCGGCGAAAGCACGGCGACCACTTCACCCTCGGCGAGGCCGCGATCCTCGACCTCGCCGACGTCGACGTCGTGCTCATGCGCCAGGACCCGCCGTTCGACATGGCGTACATCACGGCGACGCACCTGCTCGAGCATGTCCATCCGCGGACGCTGGTGGTCAACGATCCGGTCCACGTGCGCAACGCGCCGGAGAAACTGTTCGTCACCCACTTCGCCGACCTGATGCCGCCGACGCTGATCACCGGCGACCGCGACCGCATCCTCGCGTTCCGTCGCGAGCACCGCGACATCATCCTCAAGCCGCTGTTCGGCAACGGCGGCGCCGGCGTCTTCCACATCGCGCCCGGCGACGAGAATCTCAACGCCCTGCTCGAGCTGTTCACGCAGCTCTATCGCGAGCCGGTGATCGTCCAGAAATACCTTCCCGAGGTGCGCGACGGCGACAAGCGCATCATCCTGATCGAGGGCGAGCCCGCCGGCGCCGTCACCCGCGTCCCCGCGTCAGGCGAGGCCCGCGCCAACCTTCACGTCGGCGGCAAGGCGATGCGCAGCGAACTCACGTCGCGCGAGCGCGAGATCTGCGCCGCGATCGGGCCGAGCCTGCGCGAGATGGGACTCGTCTTCGTCGGCATCGACGTCATCGGCGACTACCTCACCGAGATCAACGTGACGTCGCCGACCGGAATCCAGGAGATCGACCGCTTCGACGGCGCGAAGCTCGAAGCGACGGTCTGGGACGCGATCGAGGCGCGGCTCAAAACAAATCGATAATCGATGCAAAAGGGGGGAACATGTCCGTCGTTCGTACCGTCTTCATCGCAACGACGATGACGCTGCTGTCCGGATGCGCAAACCATGAGATGGTGAAGAACGCGGACATGGACGCGGGGCACGAACACTCGTTCGCCGCCTCCTACGAGAAGACGCGGCTGGCCGCACTCGAAGGTCTCCGTCTCCTGAACATCACGCCCTCCCAGATCGAGGAAGTCCCCGAAGGAACCGCGATTTATCTTTCCCGGCCGACACGCCTGACGAGCTGGGGTGAGGTCGGGCGTGTGTTGGTCGTGAAATCCGACGCTCCACCGACTAAGGTGCGGGCCCTCTACGAGAGGCGCTTTGGCGCCGCGATGGGCGCCGAGTCGACTTTCTCCCGCAATCTGTTCGCGAGAATGGACGCGATGCTGGCCGACGCCGCACCCTAGCGGGTCGGCTCGAGTGTGTCGGCTGGGGCAGCCGACTGCCGGACGGCGTTCGTCACGTTCTCGCCGCCCGAATGACACGCTGTTGGCGCGCCTGGGGCGGAGGTGCGCGAAGCGTCACGGAACCAAAGGGTCGGGCCGCTGTTCACGTCCGAACAGCCATGCCGACCTCCACGCCCAGCAAACGCGACCTTTCCGAGCAGATCCAGCGGCTGCGCTGTCACCAGACCGTGCTGGTCGACTTCGCGCGCGTCGCCGCCGAATCCTCCGACCTGCAGCGGCTGCTCGACATCGCCTGCCAGCACGCGGCGCGGGCGACCGGGGTCGCCCACACCAAGGTCATGCAGTACCGCAGCGACAAGGCCGACCTGCTGGTGATCGCCGGCAAGGGATGGAAGCCGGGCGTCGTCGGCCATCAGCGGCTCGGCATCGACATGCTGTCGCCGCCCGGACGCGCCTACCAGACGCGCGAGACGGTGACCATCGCCGATCTCACCAAGGATAGGAACTTCCGCCACTCCGACTTTCTCCGCGCCCACGGCATCATGTCGCTGCTGAACGCGCCCATCGCCGTCGACGGCGTGGTGTGGGGCGTCGTCGAGGTGGATTCCGAAGACCCCGATGCATTCGACGAGGACGACGAGAAATTCCTCACCGCGTTCGCGCTCATCCTCGCGTTGAGCATCCGCGACAAGCTCATCCACCAGCAGCGCGATCGCAGCACCGAGGACCTCAACCGGCGGCTCTCGCAATCCGAGATGATGATGCGCGAGCAGAATCACCGGATGCGGAATTATTTCCAGATCATCCTGTCGATTCTCGCAGCGCGCAGCCGCCGGGCGACGAGCGACGAGGTCCGCAGCGAGTACACCGAGGTGATGGAGCGCGTGAGCGCCGTCGGCCTCGCTCACGATCTGCTCACGGTGCGCAGCGGACACAGCATCGTCGACGGCGCGGTCTATCTCGACGCGCTGTGCTCGGGCATCGAGCGCACGATCGACGAGCTCAGGATCGAGCGCGACATCGAAAGCCTCGACTTGCGGCCGGACCGCGCCGTCCCGCTCGGGCTCGTGCTCAACGAGCTGGTCACCAACGCGATCAAACATGCCGTGCGTCGCCGGCCGGACACCTTCGTCCGCGTGCAATTCCGCGTCAACAGCGACACCGAGGAGGCCGCCCTCACCGTGTCGGACAATGGGCCCGGGATGGGTGAACCGCGGCCGGGGAGCATGGGCCTCAGGCTCGTTCGCTCGCTCGCGACCCAGCTCAGCGGCCACATCGACATCGTGAGCTCGACGTCGGGGACGAGCGTGACGCTCGTCTTCCCGCTGGTCGAGTAGACCGCGCGCTATTCGACAGTGCGCACGCCCTGCTTGCGCTGCAGCCCCTGCATGTAGGCGAGCGCCGCGTCGCTCGTGCCGGCGAGCTGCGCGACGAGGGCTGCGGTTTCGGCGGCGCTCATCTCGACGATGTCGGCGTTGAGCCGCTTCAGCCTGGCGATGAACTCGGGGTTCTTCAGCGCGCGCTGGAACGCATCACGGTAGGCGCGCACGATTGCGGGCGGCGTGTCGGGCGGGAGCGCCAGCCACTGGCCGACCTGGGTCGTGTTCTTCCAGTAGTCGAACGCCTCGCGGGCGACCGGATCGACGAGCTTGCCCGCGAGCAGGTCTCCGAGCAGCGGCGCGCCGCCGTACGCGGGCTGCGGCACCTGCCGGCCGTCGATCAGCGCGCCCGACTGCGTGACGGTTGCGTACTCGCCGGTCTTCATCAGGGTCTCGATCTCGTCGATGGTGGCGAGCGACGTCATATCGACTTCCCGCCGCTGCAGGGCGAGCAGGATGTCGCTGTTGCCGGGGTAGCCGGTCACCCAGCGCACGTTCCAGCCGAGGTACTCGGTCCCCCACAGCGTCATCTGCATGCCGGACCGGATCGCCGACAGCGCGCCCATCGCCACCGGCGGCTGGGTCTTGTCGTGGAGCCTCGGCAGCGCGTCCTTGCGGATCACGACGACCGTTCCGGTGCGGCCGAGCCCGCCGATGTATTCGAGCCTGGTGAGGTCGTAGACCGCGTTGACGGTGCGATAGTTGAGCGGATCGGACTGCGTGCCGGCACCGGTCGCGATCGTCAGGCCGTCGGGCTTCGCCGTCCGGTAGAACGAGTTGAGCGCGACGACTCCGCCGGCGCCCGGCTGGTCGCGCACCACGACGGTCGGCTTTCCCGGAAGCTCGTCGGCGATGTAGCTGCCCGCGAGCCGCCCGAACGCGTCGGTCGAGCCCCCGGCGGCGGCGCCGACGACCACCATGATCGTCTTGTCCTTGAACGACGGCGTCTCGTCGGCGACCGCGGACGATGCCGCCATCGCCGATGCCATCGCCGCGGCGATGCACCAGGTGCGAACCATGGTTCGCCTCCCCTCTTGTCGTTTTCGGGAAGGCTAGCGCAGCGCCGCGAGCGGCGGAAGCGGCGGCGCGAATGGGCGCGAATCAAAAGGGGAGGTCCCCGGAGTACCGTTGGGACCTCCCCTTTCCGGCGGCATGTTCGGCGCGATCAGCGGCCGAGCAGCTTCTTGGTCCGCTCGATGACCGGCTTCGGCGTCCCGTAGGCCTCGTCGATCACCTTGGCGATCTGGTCGCCGGTGATCGGGCTCACATTGAGCTTGGCCTTCTTCGCGGCCTCGATGAACGCCGCGTCCTTCACCGTCTCGTCGAACGCCTTGCGCAGCACCGCGACGCGCTCGGCGGGAACGCCGCCCGGCGCGACGAACGGACGGCCGACCGCGGCGCGGTCGAGGAACAACCGCAGCGCCTGACGATCGTCCTCGTTGGTGGCGAGATCGAACGGCGTCGGCACGTCCTTGATGCGCGGATCGGGAGTCTCGGCGCCCTGGAACAGGATGTTGAGATGGCCCTCGCGGTAGTAGCTCTGGCGCGTGACCGACTGATACGAGTTGCAGAGCCCCTGCACCTCCCCGCGCTCGGCGGCGAGCACGATCGGGCCCGATCCCGGGAAGCCTTTGACGATCTTGAACTTGAGCCCGAGCAGACCCTGCAGGAACTGCGGGTAGGTCAGCGAGTCCGCGCCGGTGCCGGTGGCGCCGACGATGAGTTCCTTGGTCCTCAGGTCCTGCAGCGACTGGACGGGCGCGTCCTTGCGCACAGTGCAGACGATGACGTCGAGCTCGGGGCTGCCGAGCCAGTTGAGCTTGCGCGGATCGAACTGCGCGCCGGCGCCGCCGAGCAGCGGCTCGAACGGCAGGCCGCGGTTGACGTTGCCGAACACCGTTCCGTCCTTGGGCGCGGTGTTGGCGAGGCGGTTGATGGCGACCATGCCCCCGGCACCCTCGACGTTCTGGGCGACGATGCTCGGCTCCCCGGGAATGTGATCCTTGATGTGGGCGGCGACGAGCCGGCCCCAGGTGTCGTAATCGCCGCCGGGGGCCTCGCCGATCCACAGATAGACGGTCTTGCCTTTGTAGAAATCGGAGCCGGACTGGGCGAACGCCGGAGCGGCGGCGCAGATCGCCGCGAGAGCCGCGGCAGCAACGCGTAAGCGCATTTTCCTATCCTTCGAAGAGTGAGGCGCCCGAACGGGCTCCTGAGGGATGTACGGAACGCACCGTATACGGATAATCTAGCGACCCGTCGAGAGTTCCGTCCTGTGTTTTAGCAGATATCTGCCGTGCGGGTCGCGCGCGGTGTGCGCCGGCGGGACGGGTCGAGGTGCGTCGCGTCTCATCGTCAACAGGCGCCGGGGAGCGGCATGGTCGCGCGCGTCAGCACGGTGGCGTTCCAGGGCATCGAGGTTCTCGCAATCGACGTTCAGGTGCAGATCGCCGCCGGTCTGCCCGCCTTCTCCGTGGTCGGCCTTGCCGACAAGGCGATCGCCGAGAGCCGCGAGCGGGTGCGCGCCGCGCTGGTGGCGCTCGGCCTGTCGCTGCCGCCGAAGCGCATCACCGTCAACCTCGCGCCGGCCGACGTCGCCAAGGAGGGCAGCCATTTCGATCTGCCGATCGCGCTCGGCCTGCTCGCCGCCATGGGCGTGCTGGATGCCGACGAGCTCGAGGGCTTCGTGGTGCTGGGCGAGCTCGCGCTCGACGGTCGCATCACGCCGGTCACCGGCGTGCTGCCCGCGGCGATCCACGCCCACACCCGCGGCAAGGCGCTGATCTGTCCCGCCGCGAACGGGCCCGAGGCGGCGTGGGTCGACGGCCTCGAGATCGTCGGCGCCGACAGCCTCATCGCGCTGGTCAATCACTTCAAGGGCACCCAGGTCACGAGCCCGCCGCATCCCAAGCTCCACTCCGACATCGCGCTCGCACCCGATCTTCGCGACGTGAAAGGCCAGGAGACGGCGAAGCGCGCGCTCGAGATCGCCGCGGCCGGCGGACACAACCTGCTGATGATCGGGCCCCCGGGATCGGGCAAATCGATGCTCGCCCAGCGCCTGCCGGGTCTCCTGCCGACGCTCGGCATCGACGAGGCGCTCGAGGTCAGCATGATCCACTCGCTCGCCGGCACGCTGCCCGACGGCGGCCTCATCCGACGGCGGCCGTTCCGCGACCCCCATCATTCGGCGTCGCTGCCCGCGCTGGTCGGCGGCGGCATGCGCGCGCGACCGGGCGAGGTCTCGCTCGCGCATCTCGGCGTGCTGTTCCTCGACGAGCTGCCGGAGTTCGCGCGGTCGACGCTGGAGGCGCTGCGCCAGCCGATCGAGACCGGCCGCGCGGTGATCGCGCGCGCCGCCGCCCACCTCACGTATCCCGCGCGGTTCCAGCTCGTCGCGGCGATGAATCCCTGCCGCTGCGGCCATCTCGACGACCCCTCGCTCGCCTGCGGGCGCGCGCCGAAGTGCGCCGCCGAGTACCAGTCGAAAATCTCGGGGCCGGTGTTCGACCGCATCGATCTCCACGTCGACGTCGGCGCGGTGTCGGCGAGCGACCTTTCGCTGCCGCCGCCGGCTGAGGGTTCGGCGCAGGTCGCCGCGCGGGTGGCCGAGGCGCGCGAGCGCCAGCTCGCGCGCTATCGGGGCCGCACCCAGGACGGCGCGCAAGGCCCGACGCCGATCCGCACCAACGCCGAGGCCGACGGCGAGCTCCTGGAATCGGTCGCAGCACCGGAGGCCGCGGGGCGCACGCTGCTCGGCGAGGCGGTGGACAAGCTCAAGCTGTCGGCGCGCGGCTATCACCGCGTGCTGCGCGTCGCGCGCACCATCGCCGATCTCGATCACTCGGACGAGGTCAGGCGCATCCACGTCGCCGAGGCGCTGAGCTACCGCCGCATCGCGCCGCGGGCGTGACCGTCTCGTCTTAGGACGCTCATGGGACATCACGCCCCTGCGCCCTCCCCGTGTCGCCACGGGGAGGGCCGGAGCTTCGGTGTCTCGCGGCACGAGCGTTACCGCTCGTGCGTTGGACACACGCGGGCGCCGGTGACGTGAGAGCGTGTCACCCTTGTTTTGATCCCAGGGGGCGATGGCGTCAGAAGGTAGCCGGGGCGCTCATGTCCCGGGCGGTCCGTTCCCATCTGATACTCCCCCGTCGCGGCTGCGACGCGGTACAGGCCTAAGGGTACCCGGAAGAAGTACGTCGCAACCACACCGGGAAGCGCCGTGCTCTTGCCAGACGCGGAGATCGTCGTGCGAGCCGGGACCGCGCGATTCGTCATCGTTCGTTTCCGATTCATCCGACACCTCCTTTCTGGCTGGGGTGTCGCTCCGATCCCATTTCCGGCCGGACCAACGAGCCCGGAGCGACGGGATCACCATGCGCGCGCGCGAAACACGCCACAAGGGGGGTGTGGAAAGTCTGAGGGGGTTCCGGCGGAGGCTGTGGAAAGTCGCCGGGAGCGTCGCGGATCGTCGGCCGACTGACGCGCCGCGCACGCGGCGCGTGCGTCGGGTCAAAGCGATGCGCGATTCGTGAAGCGCGCGTTGCCGAGACCGGTGCCGATCGTCAGCACGCCCCAGCGCTTGACGTCCTGCATGAACGGCACCTCGCTCAGCCCCTGCACGACAGCGTCGTTGTGCATGACGATGGCGGTCGGGTTGTCCCCGATCTCCGGGATCGCCTCGTGGATCGCGGCGGGCAGGTTGAACCGCTCGCTCTCCCAGTTGCCGGGCAGATTCTGGCCGCCGCGCTCGATCGAGCCGTCATCGCGGATGAGCCCGGGGCAGCCGATGCCGATGAACGGCGCGAGCTTCATCTTCTCGCTCCTGGCGCGGGCGATCAGCTTGCGCAGCATCTTGATCAGGCTGCCGACGGCCTCCTTGCGGCTCGGCTCCTCATCGGCGTGACGCCAGCGCTCGAGCTCGGCGACGCGCGCTTCCGAGAGATCGCTTTCCTTCTTGAGGCGCAGCTCGATGAGACCGGCGCGGATGTTGGTGCCGCCAATGTCGACCGCCAGGATCGAATCGTGGCCCGAGAAGATCCACGGCGGCGCGAGCTGCGCCGCGCCGAGCAGGCCCGCGTGGTCGGGATCGTTGCGGATCGGCACGAGGTCGACGTCCCTGCCGTCGCCCTTGAGGATCACGCCGGCGCGGCCGATGACGAGCTCGCCGATGCGGCCGCTGCTGAACCCGCCACCGATGACGATCCGCTCGGTCCCCTTCCACTCCTTCAGGGTGAGGAATCGCTTGATCACCGACGCGAGGTCTCCCGCGAACTCCTCGATCGCGCCGAGAACGAGCCCGGCCGCTTCGAGGTTGTCGGAGTCGACCAGCACCTTCTCGAGCTGCTTGCGGTTGATCTTGTCCTCGGGAACATCCGCCAGCGGATCGGATTCGAGGCGGCGCAGTCGCTTGCGCCATGCGTCGATGATGTCGGCGAACGCCTGCTTGTTGGCGCGGTCGCCGAGGAAGCCGTCGCCGCTCCTGAGCTCGGCGTTGTAGCAATCGACGCGCACGGCCGGCAGCATCTCCGCGCCGTGGGGCGTGAGCGAGGGCGCTGCCTTGATCGAGGTCGCGGCCATGGACTGGTGCTCGGGACTACTGCTCGCGCCGCCGCCGGCGGCTGAGCTGGTGCTGGTACTCGTCGGCGAGCACCTCGCAGTCGCGGGCGAAGCGCAGGATCACCGTCCGCCGCCACGGATCGGCGTGGGTGCCGGCGAACTCCCGCAGCTCCTCGGCCTTGGCGCGGAACTCGTTGACGATATGCTCGGAAAGGTCCACCCGCCGCTCCTTCCCCGGAGGAATCCGGAGACACACAACGGCCCACCCTCCCCCGCGGTTCCGGCGGCGGCGGCGACGCGGACGGCGGCTGACGATCCCGCGCGCAAAGTCTAGATTTTTCGCTCGACGCCGACCCGCGGCGACCATCGGGCGGCCGTCGGACGAGGAGCCCCGTGACGACCCCGCGCCTGCTTTGGCTCGTTTTGATTCCTCTTTTGTCGCTCGCCATGGCGACCGCCGCCGCTGCCGGATCGGGGTGGGACGCGGCCACGGAGTCCGAGAACGGCACGCCGGTGCGCCGGTTCATTCCATTGCAGCTCTGGAGCGGCGCCGCGTGGGACGGCGCGTTGGTGGTCGCCGATCACGACGTCGATCGTGTCGAGAAGCCGGAGCGCAATGTCGCGATCCGCATCCGCGGTCCGATCGCGTCCGACAAGGCAGCGGGTCCCGTCTACGAGCGCGACCGCAACGCGCGGCAGGGCCGCATCACCCAACTGTTCGCGATCAACGAGGCCCGCGACGGCGTGGCGATGGTCTGGCAGGACCGCGCCGGGCGCATCACCGACGGAATCCTCACCGAGAACAAGTTCCCGCTCGGCTGGTGGCGCGCGGGCGAGACGCGGAGCTACGACGATCGCGCCCATACCTCCATCACCATCGAGTCGCTCGACTTCACCTACAAGGGCGTGCCGCACTCGATCAAGTTCCTCTGGCGCACCACGCTCTCGAGCGACGGCGTGTTCCACTACATCTATTCGCCCGGCATCGGGCTCGCGTGGAGCCAGCAGGAGTAGCGGCCAGCCTCGCCGCCAACCCGCGCTCGCGCCTGGAAGGTTGCGTCCCGGTCAAGGATCGGCGAGGCTCCGGTCGTCACAATCGGATCGGGGGATACGATGCGACTTGTTCACGCCGCCAGCAGGTTTGTCGTGCTTCTCGCGGTGCTCGCGCTTGCAAGCTGCGGCACACCCAACATCGACAAGGATTACACGCTCGACGCAGCCACCGGCAAAGGAGTGGTGATCGGTTCGATCACCTACACCGGATTCTACGGTCGCTATCGCGTGTTCTACCGACAGGTCGGAGGCGGCGCCGAAGGCTTCTTCAATTTCGGGGAGTCCACGTTTTTGCTCCCGCCCATGACGAAAGACGACATTCGCGCCCCCGCCCTGCGCGGCAACGTGTTCGCCGCGGCACTGCCGGCCGGCGACTACGAGATCTACGGATGGCAGGTGGACAGCGGCAACTACCACGTGCGTCCCCGCAACCCCGTGTCCGTGCTTTACCACGTGGAGCCCGGCAAGAGCGTTTATCTCGGGAATTTCTACTTCCAACGGCGCGAGAAGTTTCTCGGCGCGACCACCGGCGTGACCGTCACGTACAAGGATGAGTCCGAACGCGATTTGAATATCTTTGCGGCCAAATATCCGCAGCCGGCGCAGTTCCCAATCGCGTCGAGCATCGAACGGGGTCGGGTCTACGACGACCTCGGCGAAGGCTGGACGACGTCGATTACGATTCCGATCTACGTTCCCGTTCGGTGATGCTATCGCGTCACTCTGGTACGGCGTCCATCGTCGCGACGTCGATGGTGAAGCTGCCGTCGTCGGCGATGGCGAAATGGCGCACCACGTCGGCCGACATCTTGCGCTGCAGCGCGCGGATCGCGTCGGCCTGAACCTGCGGCGTGCGCTGGCGCGCGATCCACGATGCGTAGTCGAGCGGCACGCGGCGCATCGTCACGGCACCCGGACGGAAACCCGCGTCACCCAGCATGGCCGTCCACTCGGCGACCGAGTAGTCGCGCACGTGGGACGGGTCGCGCAGCAGCTCGATGCCCTGCAGATACGTGTCGAGCAGCGGATCGGCAGGCGCCACGCAGTCGACGAACGCGGCGATGCCGCCCTTCTTCACCACGCGCCGGGCCTCGCGCAGCGCCGCTTTCACATCGCGCCAGTGGTGCGCGCTGTAGCGCGTCATCACGACGTCGAACTCGCCGTCGGCGAACGGCAGGCGCTCGGCGGGACCTTGGCGCGTGACGACGTTGCCGAGCCCGCGCTTGGCCGCTTCGCTCGCCACCGCGGCGAGCATCTCGGCCGAGAGGTCGTAAGCGACGACCTCCCGCACGTTCGGCGCGATGTGGAAGGCGACGTGCCCTCCGCCACAGCCGAGATCCAGCGCGTGGGCGTCGCCCCGCCCCGCGACCATCGCCGCAAGCTGCCGCAGGTCCTCGCCCTGGGCGTGGACCGCGCTCTCCACGTAGGCGGCCGCCTGCGGCCCGAACTGGCCGGTTACTAAAATCTCCTGGGTGGGCACTTGCTCTCCCCCTCGGCGCTCGGTCATCGCTGATCTCCTCCTCCGATCCTGCCGCAGCCGGACGGCTGCGGGCCTGCTGCACATAGCGGGCTCAGGTCGGAATACCAGCCCAACTATGCTGGTACTAGATGCCAAGTTATCCTGGTATAAGTAGCGCCATGGCCGTTCTGACCGACGTTCAGCGCCGGGAACTGGGCGATTTCCTGCGCGCCCAGCGCGGCCGCCTGACGCCCGAGGCCTTCGGTTTCCGCCCCGGGCGGCGCCGCACGCCGGGGCTGCGGCGCGAGGAAGTGGCCCAGCTCTGCGGCATGAGCGCCACCTGGTACACCTGGATCGAGCAGGGCCGCGACGTGTCGGTCTCGCCCGCCGCCCTCGCCCGCCTCGCCCGGGTCCTCGGCCTCTCGACCGCCGAGCGCGCGTATCTGTTCGCGCTCGCCGGCAAGGCCGATCCGGCGTTCGCCCGCCACGACGACGACCGCGATCCACCGGCCGCGGTGGTCGCGGCGCTGTCGTCGATCGCCCTCCCCGCCTACATCCTCGACCGCACGTGGACGGCGCGGGCCTGGAACGCGCGGGCGGAACGCTTGTTCGTCGGCTGGCTGGATGGGGGCTGGCTCGACGACGGCAACGCGGCGGTCGGCGGCGATCGCAATCTGCTGCGCTACGTGTTCCGGTCCGACATCGCGCGCACGCTGATCCGCGACTGGCCCGAGCGCGCACGCCGACTCGTCGCCGAGTTCCGCGCCGACGCCGGCCGCCATCTCGACGATCCGCCGATCAAGGCCTTGGTCGAGGAGCTCACGCGCGACAGCGCCGACTTCGCGCGGCTGTGGAACCAGCACGCGGTGCTCGGCCGCGAAGGCGGCGAACGGACGTTCGATCATCCGCTCGACGGCCTGCTCCGCTACGAGCAGATCACGCTCACCGTCGCCGCGGCGCCGGAGTTCAAGCTGGTGATGCTGACGGAGAGCACCTAACCGTATTGCGGATAGGCAAAGTTGAAGATGACGTCTGGAACATCACATGCCGTCATCATTATTGCGATCGCATTCAGCCTCAGTAGTTGGCTATCTGCTGCCGTCAGCTCGAATGTGTAGGAAAAGCTAAACCGCTTGGATGGGCGACTCGTGGAAACGTCAATGCGCATGTCATAGCGACCGGGCTGCCAGTAAAATTCGTTATTTACGGCGGCAAAAGCTGGTGTGGTGTGTTGCGAGTGCTGCGTCGCAAACGTCCCGTAGTGGCCTCGAATCACGGGCGATGGTTGGCCTGGTAGAACGAGATTATTGGCCTGGACGAAATTCATCCATTGGTTCCGCAATGCCATAACGGGATCGCGGTAGCGATCTGCGGTAGAGCGATCGTGGAATTGGATCGAGAAGCGGCGCGCTTCGTTCGTTGGCAGGAAGAAGCCCGCAGCGATTTGCATGTCATTCGGCTGGGCCTGGAATAGGACGGGCCGTCGGAATATGGCCCACTCGAAGCTGTGCTGTAGGTGATCTGCGGATCTGATCACCGTGAGGTTCATTGACGTTATGAATTGATCATTGCGAACGGCCCGCAACGTTCCTTCGATGCCGATCGTGGGGCCGAAACCGGAAAATCCAATCTCAATGCGGCCAGCGGGATGCAAGTCGATGTCGTTGGTCCACCTACGGAAGACGCGGGACAGCTCCGGACGCATTAGAGCAACGACTGATACTGCCGTGCTTACGGCAGTGAAGTACTCCGCTGTGGTCCACGCCATATCACCCCCTGTAGCATAGTTGGTACCGCTATCCCTTCTGCACCATCCGTCCGAGCGGACGGCCGGCGAAGAGATGCAGGTGCAGGTGCGGCACTTCCTGGCCGCCGTCGCCGCCGATGTTCGACAGTACGCGGTAGCCCTTCGACGCGATGCCGAGGTCGCGGGCGATCTTGCCCGCGGCACGGACGAACGCGGCGATCTCGGCGTCGGATGCCTTCGACGAGAAGTCGTCCCACGACACGTACGCGCCCTTCGGCACGACGAGGACGTGCACCGGCGCCTGCGGGTTGATGTCGTGGAACGCGAGCACGTGCTCGTCCTCGTAGACCTTCTTGCACGGAATCTCCCCGCGCAGGATCTTCGCGAATACGTTGTTGGGATCGTAGGCCATCGACCGCTCCCGATTCGCCGCACGCCGCGCCACTCGGGCGGCGAACGACGGCTGCGTTAGGTGTAGGTCTTCTCGCCCGGACGCTTCTTGCCGGGGCGCTTCTTGCCGCGACCTTTCCTGCGGGACGCCTTCTCGGCGACTCCGGACGTGCCCTCGCGACGTTCGAGCTCGTTCCAGACGTCCTTCGGCTTCACGCCGCGCGACGCCCACATGACCAGCATGTGGTAGACGACGTCGGCCGACTCCATGATCAGCGCCTTGCGCTTGCCGCGCGCGCCCTCGATCACCGCCTCGACGGATTCCTCGCCGAACTTCTGCGCGATCTTCGCCGGCCCGCGCGCGAACAGCCGCGCGGTGTGGGAGTGCGACGGATCGCCACCCTTGCGCGACAGGATCGTGCGGTAGAGACGGTCGACGATGGCGGACTCGGACGTGGCGTCCTGCGGCTTCGTCTTGCCCTTGGGCTTCGATTTGGTGCGGCTGGTCTTGCGCGGCATGGCGGTTCCTTTCCGCCTTGCTACCAGATCGCGCCAAAAGCCGAAAGAGGAGGGGCGGGACGAGTGTGCGCCGCGTGAGCCGACCGGGGACCGGGCAGGGGGCTCGGGCCCGGCGCGCGCTTACGCCGCGATGCCGGCGGCGGCCGCGTCGAGACGCATCGGAATGCCGGCGCGGCGCATGTACTCCTTGGCCTCGCGGACCGAGTGCTGGCCGAAGTGGAAGATCGACGCGGCCAGCACCGCGCTGGCGTGGCCGTCCTTGATGCCGGCGGCGAGGTCCTCGAGCGAGCCGACGCCGCCCGAGGCGATCACCGGGATCGGCACCGCGTCGGCGACGGCGCGGGTGAGCGCGAGATCGAAACCGGAGCGCGTTCCGTCGCGGTCCATCGACGTGAGCAGAATCTCGCCCGCGCCGAGCGAGGCCATGCGCCGCGCCCATTCGACCGCGTCGAGGCCGGTCGTACGGCGGCCGCCGTGGGTGAAGATCTCCCACTTGCCGGGGCCGGTGCCCTTGGCGTCGAGCGCCACGACGATGCACTGGCTCCCGAACTTGGCGGCGGCCTCGCCGACGAACTCGGGGCGGGCGACCGCCGCGGTGTTGATCGATACTTTGTCGGCGCCGGCGAGCAGCAGCTTGCGGATGTCGTCGTTGGTGCGCACGCCGCCGCCGACGGTCAGCGGCATGAAGCACTGCTCGGCCGTGGCCCGCACGACGTCGAGCAGGGTGTCACGGTTCTCGTGGCTCGCGGCGATGTCGAGGAAGCAGAGCTCGTCGGCGCCGGCGCGGTCGTAGACCCGCGCCTGCTCGACCGGGTCGCCGGCGTCCTTGAGGTTGACGAAGTTCACGCCCTTGACGACGCGGCCGTCCTTCACGTCGAGGCAGGGGATGATGCGCGCTTTCAGCATGTCCGGGCGTCTCAGGAGGCGAGGAGCTTGAGCGCGGCCTTGGCCTCGATGCGCCCGTCGTAGAGCGCGCGGCCGCAGATCACGCCCTCGATGCCGGCGCCGGCCTCGCGCTTCAGCTCCTCGAGATCGGCGAGCGACGAGACGCCGCCCGAGGCGATCACCGGCGTCGTCAGCGCGTACGCGAGGTCGACGGTCGACTCGACGTTGAGGCCGCCCGAAGTGCCGTCGCGGTTGATATCGGTGTAGATGATCGCGGCGACACCCGAATCCTCGAACTTGAGCGCGAGATCGAGCGCCTTCACTTCGGACGTCTTCGCCCAGCCCTCGACGGCGACGAGGCCGTCGCGCGCGTCGATGCCGACGACGATGCGGCCGGGGAACTGCTTGCAGGCTTCCTTGACGAGCGGCGGGTTGTTGAGCGCGACGGTGCCGAGGATGACGCGCTTGACGCCCTTCTTGAGCCAGGTTGCGATGGTCGCGATGTCGCGGATGCCGCCGCCGAGCTGCACCGGAATCGCGACCGACTTCAGGATGTTGGTCACCGCGGCGTCGTTGACCGGCTTGCCCTCGACCGCGCCGTTGAGGTCGACGAGATGCAGCCACTCGAAGCCGGTCGACTCGAACGCCTTGGCCTGCGCCGCGGGGTCGGTGTTGTAGACGGTGGCCTTGTCCATGTCGCCTTTGAACAGGCGCACGCACTGGCCGTCCTTGAGATCGATCGCGGGAAACAGAATCACGGACGCCATCCGAGGAAATTGGAGATCAGCGCGAGCCCCACCGCTTGGCTCTTCTCGGGGTGGAACTGCGTGCCGGCGATGTTGTCGCGCGCCACCGTGGCGACGATCGTGCCGCCGTACTCGACCGTCGCGATCGCGTCGCCGGGGTTGTCGGGCGTGAGCGCGAACGAGTGCACGAAGTAGGCGTGGGCGCCGGGCGCCAGGCCGGCGAGCAGGGGGTGCGACGGCGCGTTCAGGCGGAGGTCGTTCCAGCCCATGTGCGGCACCTTGAGCGCGGGGTCCGTGGGTTCGATCGCGCCGACCGTGCCGCCGATCCACCCCAGGCCCTTGTGCTCGCCGTGCTCGAGGCCACGGGTCGCCATGAGCTGCATGCCGACGCAGATGCCGAGGAACGGCTTGCCGCGCTTGCGCACCGCCTCCTCCAGCGCGTCGACCATCCCGGGCAGCGCGTCGAGGCCGGCGCGGCAGTCGCCGAACGCGCCGACGCCCGGAAGCACGATGCGGTCGGCGCGCAGGATGTCGTCGGCGCTCGCGGTCACGCTCACGTCGACGGCGTGGCCGCGGTCGCTCGCGGCGCGCTCGAACGCCTTGGCGGCCGACCGCAGGTTGCCCGATCCGTAATCGACGATGGCGAGACGCTCGGACATCAGACTCCCGCGAGCGGCATCGGCGGAGGAGGAGCGGGGGCGACCCGCGGCCGCGGCGGCACGCGCGCGGGCTCGGCGTCGAGATAGCGCGCGAGCGCCTCGTCGACGTTGCGCGCGGCGACGACGCCGGCGTCGCGCCACGCGCGACGGGCGAGCGCCCGGCGACGCCAGTCGTTGGCGTGGGCCCCGATGAGGAACGCGATCGCCAGCGAGACGATGGCCTCGGTCAGCGGATTGAATCCGGCCGCGTCCATGACGAGACCGCTCGCGAGGTCGAGCGCGATCAGCGCGAGCGCCGTCAGCCACATGCCCTTGGCGAGCGCCCATAGCGGCCCGAACAGGAACGCGGGCCACGAGAAGCCTTCCTTGACGAGCGCCGGATCGACGATGCGCTGCGACGCCGGCGGCAGATGGATCGTGTAGACGCGCATCTCGAACGGTCCCTTACCGAGGACGGTTGAACTACAGCGAGCCGCCGAGCACGCCCTTGGTCGACGGCACCTGGGCGCCCTTGCGCGGGTCGAGCTCGACCGCCGCGCGCAGCGCCTGGGCGAGGCCCTTGAAGCATGACTCGATGATGTGGTGCGTGTTCTCGCCGTAGAGGTTCTCGACGTGGAGCGTGATGCCGCCCGCCTGGGCGAACGCCTGGAACCACTCGCGGAACAGCTCGGTGTCCATGTCGCCGATCTTCGGGCGCGGGAACTTCACGCGCCAGATCAGGTACGGTCGGTTCGACGCGTCGAGCGACACGCGGGTCAGCGTCTCGTCCATCGGCACGTAGGCGTGGCCGTAGCGGGTGATGCCGGCGCGGTCGCCGAGCGCCTTCGACACCGCCTCGCCGATGACGATGCCGGTGTCCTCGGTGGTGTGGTGCTGGTCGATGTGGAGGTCGCCCTTCGCCTCGCAGGCGATGTCGATCAGGCTGTGGCGCGAGAGCTGCTCGAGCATGTGGTCGAGGAAGCCGATCCCCGTCGCGACCTTGTAGACCCCGGTGCCGTCGAGGTTCACGGTGGCGCTGATCGCCGTTTCCTTGGTCTTGCGCGTGATGGTGGCCTGGCGCATGGCGACGTCCGGTGTGGAAATGGGAAGGGCGGTCGGTCCCGCCCGCCCGGACCCGTGATTTAGCAGGAAGACTCGGAAATCGAAAGGAATTCCGGCTTTTGGCGGCCGCCGGCAACGGCGGTATGCGGTGCGCACAGGGCGCCGGGTCCGGCGCCGGTCGGGCCCTAGGTCCGGCGCTAGGTCCGGCGCTAGGTCCGGGGCGATTCGGGGGTTTTCAGCAGGCCCAACGCCGCATCGAGCGTCGGGTCGTCGAGGTCGCGGATGCGCTCGGCCAGGCGGTTGGCGAGCTCGGTCGCCTTGGGCGACAGCCCGGCAGTATCGACCACCACGCGCGGATGGGAGATCGCGGCGAGCCGGTGGATCTCCTCGGCCTCGTCCCAGATGACGTTGAAGAAGCTGCAGATCTGCCGCAGCAGCACCGGCGTCGGCCGGCCGCGGTGGCCGTGCTCGAGCGCCGAGAGATAGGCGGGCGAGATCTGAAGGTCCTCGGCCATGCGCTTCAGCGTGATGCCGCGCGCGCGGCGAAGCTCGCGCATCTTGGAGCCGAACGGCGTCATCGCAGTCCTTTCCGGCGCAGCAGCACGTAGAACGCGCCGTCGCCGCCGTGGCGCGGCGAGGCTGGACGCCACGCCAGCACCGAGCGGGCGAGCGAGCCTTCGCTCAGCCAGCGCGGCAGTTCACCGCGCAGCACGCCTTCGCCTCCGGCGCGGCCGCCCTTGCCGGTGATGACCAGCGCGATGCGGCCGCCGTCCTCGGCGAGATTCGCGAGGAAGCGGGTGACCGTGCGGTGCGCCTGCTCGCGGGTCAGGCCGTGGAGGTCGATGCGTCCGGCGACATCGACGGTGCCGCGCCGCAGCCGACGCTCGTCGGTGCGGGGCAGGCGCTCGCGGGAATCCGGCTTGAGCGGCTTCGGCGACGGACGCGGCGGAGCGGGGGTCCGCGGCGGCAGGGCGACCGCAGTCGCGCGCTTCGGCTTGGTCGGCGCGAGATCGAGCGCGGGCTTGTTCGCCTTCCGCAGCGGCTTCACCTGGGCCGCGACGTGAGCCCACAACGCCGCGTCCTCGTCGTCGAGGATGGCGTTGCGGCCCGAGGCGCCGCTCACCGGCGCGCCTCCGAGACCGCCGCGGCGTCGCGCGGCAGCAGCAGGTAATAGTTTCCGAACTCGCGCATCAGGCCGGCGCGTTCGCCGGCAGCGTGGCCGGTGCCCCAGAAAACGTCGCCGCGCACGGGCCCGGTGATGGCGCCGCCGGTGTCCTGGGCGACGACGAGACGTCGCGTCTGGAACTCGGGGCGATCGGGATTCTGCGCCGCGACCCACAGCGGCACGCCGAGCGGCACGAAGCGGCGGTCGACGGCGAGGCTGCGGCCGGCGGTCAGGGTCACGCCCTGGGCGCCGTCCGGTCCGTCGCGCGACGGATCGCGCTTCGGCAGCGCGCGGAAGAAGACGTAGGACGGATTAGCGGCCATCACCGCGTTGGCCTCGCGCGGATTGGCGTCGAGCCAGGCGCGGATCGACTGCATCGACACGTCTTCTTTGGCCATCGCGCCACGATCGACCAGCACGCGACCGATGGCGCGGTAGGGCTGGCCGTTCTTCGCCGCGTAGCCGACGCGCATCGTCTCGCCGTTCGCCATGCGGACGACGCCGGAGCCCTGGATGTGCAGGAAGAACGCGTCGACGGCGTTGTCGACCCACGCCAGCACCGGCGCGTTCTCGCCGAGGCCCGCTTTCTCGATCGCCGCGCGGTCGGGGTACGGCTTGAACCTGTTGCCGACGACGCGGCCGATGATCTGCTTGCCCGAGAGCGACGAATCGAAGTCGCTGAGGTCAGCGGTGACGAGGTCCTTCGGCATGCCGTAGATCGGCACCGCGTAGCGCGCCGACTTGGCGCGCGCGCCGTCGAGCTCGATCTCGTAGTAGCCGGTGAACAGGCCTTTCGCGTCCTTGTTGTTGGCGGCGCGGTAGGGACGGAGTCGCTGCATGAGGAAGGCACGCGCCGCGGCCTCGTCGCCGGCGGGCAGCCGCGCGGCGTCCGCGCACACCGGCTGCCAGTCGGCCACCCGTCCGGCCTCGGGCAGCGCCTGGCTGAGCGGCGCGTCGGCGGGCCGGCGCGCGAGCACCGCGCACGAGCGGAGCAAGGCGGGCAACGCCTCGGACACGCGATCGTCCGACCACCCCGGCAGCTCGTTGAACGACACCGGCGTGAGGACCAGCTTGTCGGGCGGCCGCGGCGGCGGCGCGCATCCGGGGATCAGGAACAGGAACAGTGCGGCGGCGGCAAGCGCGCCGCGCACGAGCCGCGCGCTAATAGGTCGCGTCGGTCGCCACCAGGATCCAGTTGGGATCCGTCGCACGGGTGTTGCGGGCATAGGTCCAGACGTCGGTCACTTCCGAGATGCGGTCAGCGTCGCCGTCGACGATCTGACCGGCGGCGTCGCGAGTCACGTTGATCTGCTCGCTGACGTAGCGGACCGTGATCGCCGCCGTCGTGCCTTCCATGCGCGCCGCCACCATCTCGGCGTCGCGGATGCGCACGATCGTCGTCTCGTGGACGTGGCCCGCGGTCTTGCGGTTGCGGATCTCGGCGCTAAATCGGTCGAACACCTCGGTCGAGAGCAGCGGCTTCAGCTTGTCGTCGTCCGCGGCCGCGAACGCGCCGACGATGTACTCGAAGGCGGCGCGGGCGCCCTTGAGGAATTCCTCTTCGTCGAACAGCGGATCGGCGACCTTGATCTGCGCGAGCCCCGCGGCGAGCGAGCCCGGGGCCGGAGCGGGTGCCGCGAGCGGACCGGTGGTCGGCCCGGCGACCTCAGGCGCGCGCGGCGCCGGCTGCGGCGGCGCGGGCCGGAACGGGTCCGGCCGCTGGCGCTCGGTGCCGGTGCGGCGGCCGAGCACGCTGCGCAGGCGCAGGATGATGAACGCCGCCACCAGCGCGAGGAAGATGATGTCGAAGAACTGGAAACCGCCGCCCATGACCATCCGTGTGGGGTCGCCCGTGTGGGTCTTGGTCCGCGAAGCGTGCGCCGCGGGCCGCCAACTCCCGGCTCCTCGCCTAACGTAACAACGGCACAGGCGGTTTTCCACCCCTGCGGCGTCGTTTTCGGGACGGCGAGCGCGGCGGTCCGGCGCGGTTCCCGCGCCATCGCGCCCGTTTGTTGCACCCACTGGCGATCCATGATAGCCGGAACGCCATCCTGAGCTTGCCTCCGCCCATCCGCAAAGGACCGGGAATGTCCGATCCCACGTCGCCGACCATTGCCAATCCGTACATCGACGGCGCCCTCGAGCTGCCGCCCGAAGCGCCCGGGGTCCAGACGATCTCCCAGTACCTGAAGGATCTCTCGTTCGAGAATCCGCGGCCGTTCAGCCGCGCGCGGGACACCGATTACCAGCCGCTGTTCGACGTCATCGTCGGCGTCCACAGCCGTCCCGCCGAAGGCGGCGGCTGGATGGTCGAGCTGCAGCTCCGCGCCGAGGCCCGCGACGAGCAGCACAGCGTTATGTTCCTCGCCGAGCTCGTCTACGCGGGCTGCTACGTCGTCTCGAACGTGCCCGAGGACAAGATCGAGTCGGTCCTGCACCTCACGTGCGCGCCGCTGCTGTTCCCGTACGCGCGGCAGATCCTCGACGACGCGATCCAGAAGGGCGGCTACCCGCCGCTCCACCTGCACGTGACCATGCGCGAGTTCGCGACGCTGTTCGAGCGTCACCTCGAACGCAAGCAGAAGGAAGCGGCGACCGGCGCCGCCTGACCCGGATTCCCGGCGTCACCGCGCAGGGATCAGCTTTTCCAGATCGGAGACTTGAGGCCCGCGACGAAGGCCTCGAACGCGGCCGCCTCGTCGGGTGTCGACGCGAACGGGCGCGGCGGCCGCGCGGGTCCGCGCGCCGCGGCGACTGCCGGGCCGAGCGGCAGGCCCGCGGTCGCGGAGTCCAGTCCGAGGCCGCGCTGCCGCCCGCCGTGGAGCTCGATGTAGACCTGCGCCAGGAGCTCGCAGTCGAGCAGCGCGCCATGCAGCGAGCGCTGCGACAGGTCGATCGAAAATCGGCGGCACAGCGCATCGAGCGACGCCGGCGAGCCGGGGAACTTCTTGCGCGCCATGTCGACGGTGTCGACGACTGGATTGGCCGCGAATCCCTCGCGGTTGCAGAGCTTGATCTCGGCGCGCAGGAATTTGAGGTCGAACTCGGCGTTGTGGATCACCAGCGGCGAGTCGGCGACGAACTCCAGCAGTTCGTCGACCTTCTCAGCGAACCTGGGATGGGCCGACAGGAACTCGAGCGAGAGGCCGTGGACGCGGAAGGCCTCCTCGGGGATGTCGCGCTCGGGATTGAAGTAGCACTGGAACGTCCTGCCGGTCGGCAGGCGGTTCGAAAGCTCGACGCACGCGACTTCGACGAGGCGGTGGCCGGCGGCCGGATCGAGGCCGGTGGTTTCCGTATCGAGGACGATCTCACGCACGCGCGTTATCTCTTATCTTGTCGCCTTTGCCGCGCCAGCATGACGATTCGCGCGAGTCGACGCAAGCTGTCGCGCTTCGAGAGCCCCGTCGGCACGATAAAATCTGCGCGAGCGCGCTTCACGCGGTCCGGCGTCTGCCGCGCGAGGATCGCGTTGAGGCGCTCAGGCGTCTGGCCGCGGCGCGACAACACGCGCGCGCGCTGCAGCGACTCGGGCGCGGTGACCACGACCACCTCGTGGACGCGGTTCTCGGCGCCGATCTCGTAGAGAAGCGGGATGTCGAGCACGACGACCGGCCGGCGCGATCGCCGCGCCTCGGCGAGAAACCGCGCGGTCTCCGCCTGCACCAACGGATGGAGAATCGATTCGAGCTTCGCGAGCGCAGGGGGGTTCCCGAACACCAGCGCCGCGAGCTTCGGGCGGCTGATCGCGCCGTCCTCGCGCGCAGCGGGAAACGCGGCGCCGACCTCGGCCACACCGCGTCCGCCGGGGGCCAGCAGGCGATGCACCGCGGTGTCGGACGAGAACACCGGGACGCCGAGACGCTTCAGCGCCTTGGCCGCGGTGGTCTTGCCCATGCCGATCGAGCCGGTGAGGCCGAGGATGTAGGGGTGCCCGGGGCGCAGCCGTCGCGCGAGCGCACGGCGCACGATCAGAGGCCCTCGGCGAGGAAGCGGCGCAGGGCGTCGTCGACTTCGGGCTCGACGCCGAACCAGGTGGTGAAGCCGGCGCGCGCCTGGTGAATCAGCATGCCGAGGCCGTCGACCGCGGTGAGCTTGCGCGCCCGCGCCTGGGCAAGCAGCGGCGTCTCGAGCGGCGCGTACACGCAGTCGAACACCGCGGCGCGCGCGGGCAGGAGGGCGAGGTCGATCTCCAGCGCGGGCTGTCCGGTCATGCCGAGCGTCGTGGTGTTGACGACCAGCGCCGCGCCGTCGAGCGCGCTGTTGCGCGCGACCCACGGCAGCACGCCGACAGAGCCGTCGATCTCCATCGCGAGCTGCTCGGCGCGCTCGCGGGTGCGGTTGACGAGGCGGATCTCCCGGACGCCTGCGTCCTGGAGCGCGACGACGACGGCGCGCGCCGCACCTCCGGCGCCGATCACGACCGCAGGCCCGGCGTCCGCGCTCCACTGCGGAGCCGACGCCTTTAGATGAGCGATGAATCCGATTCCGTCGGTGTTGGTGCCGCGTAGCGCGCCGTCGCTGTCCATCATCACCGTGTTCACGGCGCCGATGCGCCGCGCCGCGTCGTCGAGGGTGTCGACGGCGGCGAGTGCCGCTTCCTTGTGCGGCACGGTGACGTTGACGCCGCGGAACCCGATCAGCGCGAGCATCCGTAGCGCCTGGGCGAAGTGTGCGGGTGGGACGGCAAGCGGCACGTAGGTCCCGTCGATGCCGTAGCGCTCGAGCCAGTAGCCGTGGAGGCGCGGCGACCGCGAGTGTCCCACGGGCCATCCCATGACGCCGGCGAGCTTTGCCCGACCCGAGAGAATCACGCGGGGATCACTCCTTCTTGTCGCAAGAACCGAAGCAACGGGAGAAGCGGCATGCCCATGATCGTGAACACGTCGCCCTGAATGCGCTCGAAGAGCTGCGCACCGAGCCCCTCGATCTGGTACACGCCGACCGAAGACAGGACACCGGGGCCGGCGCGATCAAGATACCCGTCGAGGAAGGATTCGGAAAAGGCCCGCATCGCGAGATGCGCCGCGTCGACGTGGGTCCACAGCGGCCGCCCGTCGCCGATCACCGCCGCGGCCGAGGTCAGGGTGTGGTCGCGCCCGCGCAGCGCCAGGAGCTGATCGCGGGCCTCGGCGCGCGATCCGGGCTTGTCGAACGACCGGCCGCCGCAGGTGAGGATCTGGTCGGAGCCGACCACAAATGCACCCGGGTGACGGCGCGCGACGTCTTCGGCCTTGGCGATCGCCAGCGCTGTCGCGACCTCGGCGGGCGATGCGGCCGACAACCTCGCTTTGATTTCGGCTTCGTCCACGGACGACGGGTCTGTCTCGAACGCGATGCCGGCGTTACGCAGCATCGTCTGGCGCGCGGCACTCGTCGATGCGAGGACGACCCTCATCGCGTCCGCCCCGGCAACCCGTCGAAGGCTCGGTCGAAGGCTCGGGAGAAAAGTCGCGAGTCGGGGATAACTCGGGGTTTTGTCACCACGGGCTCCAAAGCGCACCCGGACCCCGGGATTCGATCGGCGCGCTTGTCCGGCTCGGGATCGAATCGGCGACGTGTCCGCGACTCCTGAACAACACGCCGGCGGCGGAGTTATGCACGCGATTCGCTTCGTCGGGATTCCGGCGAAACGACACGCGCGCCAAGCGTCGCTGTGCCGATTTGTCCCCTTTACCCACAGGCTTTTGCACCGTGCCCATTTTGCTCACACCAAAAACCGCATAAGTCGCTTGATTCGGGAATCCCCTTTTTCCCCAGGGGCAACTACAACAACTACCTTATTTATAGATTCTTATAAGATTGAAGAAGAAACCCGGCGAACCCTCGTGCTCCCCTCCAGCTCCCCGACCCAGTCATCCAACAAGCGTCTGCTGCGCGCGCTCGGCGGTCACTCCGTCGACCGACCGCCGTTCTGGTTCATGCGTCAGGCGGGGCGCTATCTGCCCGAGTACCGTGAGCTCCGCCAGCGGGCCAAGGACTTCATGTCGTTCTGCTACAGCCCGGCGCTGGCGGCGGAAGCGACGGTGCAGCCGATCCGCCGGTTCGGCATGGATGCCGCGATCATCTTCTCCGACATCCTCGTCATCGCCGACGCCCTCGGGCAGAAGGTCAACTTCGAGTCGGGACACGGTCCGATGCTCGAAGCGCTCAAAGGCCCCGCCGATGTCGCCGCCCTGAGTACGAGCCGGCTACGCACTCGGCTGGGGCCGGTCTACGACGCCCTCGCGCTCACCCGGACCAAGCTCGATCGCGAGACCGCTCTGATCGGGTTCGCGGGCGCGCCATGGACGATCGCCTGCTACATGATCGAAGGCGCGGGAAGCCCCACGTTCTCCAAGGCCAAGGCCTGGATCTATCGACACCCGGAGCAGACCTCCCGGCTTTTCGATCTGCTGGTCGCCGCGATCTCCGAGCACCTGATCGCGCAGGTCGAGGCCGGCGCGGAGACGCTGCAGATCTTCGATAGCTGGGCCGGGGTCCTGCCCGCGCTCGAATTCGAGCGCTGGTCGGTGGAGCCGACCATGCGGATCGTCGCCCGCGTCAAGTCCGCCCATCCCCACGTGCCGGTCATTGGATTCCCCAACCGCTGCGGTGCGACGATCGCGCACTATGCGCGCATGACGGCCGTCGATGCGGTGCAGATCGACAGCGGCACGCCGATCGGCTGGGCGCGAGGGCAAGTGCCTGCGACCACCGCGATCCAGGGCAACCTCGATCCGCAGCTTCTCGTGGCCGGTGGGCCGGCGATGCTCAACGAAGCCGAGCGAATCTGCCGTGCGATGGCGGGACAACCGTTCGTGTTCAACCTCGGCCACGGCATCGTGCCCGAGACGCCGCCGGAGAACGTGGGTCAGCTCTCGGCGTTGTTGCGCGGAGAACGTCCGGCGTGAGTGCGCGCGTCGGAGTGGTTCTGTTCAATCTCGGCGGGCCGGACAATCCCGCCGCCGTCGAGCCGTTCCTCGTCAACCTGTTCAACGATCCGGCGATCATCCGTGTGCCGCAGCCGCTGCGGTATGTCATCGCGCGCCTGATCGCGCGCCGTCGAGCGCCACTCGCCCGCGAGATCTACGAGCGTCTCGGCGGCTCGTCGCCGATCGTCCGGGAAACCAGGGCCCAGGCCTCGGCGCTCGAGGCCGAGCTCGTGAAGCGTGACCCCGTCACCGCCTTCAAGGTCGTGATGGCCATGCGGTACTGGATGCCGCGCAGCGACGAGGCCGCGGCTGCGCTTGCGGAGTGGAAGCCCGATAGCCTCGTTCTGCTGCCGCTCTATCCGCAGTTCTCGACCACGACGACGTCATCGTCGCTGGCGGACTGGCATCGCGCGGCCAGCGAGCGCGGGCTGACGGCGGCGACGCGCGCAATCTGCTGCTGGCCGACGGAGCCGGGACTGATCCGCACGTTCGTCGATTCGCTCGTTCCGATCCTCCGGAGCGACCGGTCGCTCCGTGTGCTGTTCTCGGCCCACGGTCTTCCCGAGAAGATCGTGAAAGCCGGCGATCCGTATCCCGGCCAGGTCATGGCTACGACACGAGCCGTCGTCGAGACATTGGCGGAAGAAGGATTCACCGATCTCGACTGGGTCGTGTGTTATCAGAGCCGTGTCGGGCCGCTGCGCTGGATCGGGCCATCGACCGACGAAGAGATCCGTCGCGCCGGCGCCGACGGGCGCGGGGTGATCGTCGTTCCGATCGCGTTCGTGTCGGAGCATTCGGAGACGCTGGTGGAACTCGATCAGGAATACCGAAAGCTCGCGACCGCGTCGGGTGTGCCGCGCTACGAGCGCACGCCGACCCCGAGTGTCTCGGCGCCGTTCATCGCCGGTCTTGCCGATCTCGTCCGATCGGCGATGGCCCAATCGGCACCGATGTCGTCGGGATCGCCGCACCGGGCATGCACACCGGTGTCGCAATGCCCGCTGGTGCGCGTTCGCTGAGGAGGAGGCGGTGATGGAACTGTCCGGTTGGATCGTCTGGCTGAAGGCCCTGCACGTCATCGCGGTGATCGCGTGGCTGGCAGGCCTTCTCTACCTGCCGCGGCTGTTCGTCTATCACGCGGGCACGCGCGTCGGCTCGGATCTCTCGGAGACGTTCAAGGTGATGGAGCGGAGGCTCCTGCGCGCGATCATCAATCCGGCGATGGTCGCGGTGTTCGCGCTCGGCGGCGCGCTCGCCTATGTCGAAGGCCTCGGCAACCTCGGCGCGTGGTTCCACCTCAAGGTACTGCTGGTGCTGGTGCTGGCCGCGCTTCACGGCCAGATGGCGCGCTGGCGGAAGGAGTTCGAGCGCGACGAGCGCGTGCACTCGGCGCGGTTCTTCCGGATCGCCAACGAGATTCCGACGATCCTGATGATCGCCATCGTCATCCTCGCGATCGTCAAGCCGTTCTGATGGCGGGGTCCACGCCTTGCGATCAAGAGCGCTGCGCCTTAGGCTGCCGGCCCATGAAGATCGCGATCCCCCTCGTCGCCATCCTGCTCCTCTCCGGATGCGGAATGGGTCTGTTCAGCGGCAGTCCTCCCGACAAGGTCAGCGGCGACTCCGACGGCGTAATCTTCAAGGGCAGCGGCGAGACCGATCGCCGGAACGCCGCGGCGGCGTACTGCGCGACCTTCAACAAGGCGGCCGTCGTCCTGCCGCGCGAACGCGGCGACTCGAGCAGCCTCAGCCGATTTTCCTGCCGATAACGTGATCGGCGCCCTCGCGCGGCCCGTTTGACAGCGCTTCGGCTTTTCGCTACAGATTCAGCCCATCCTCACGGCACCCTCGCGGCGCCGCAACAACAGAACCCCCGCAGACTTCCCCTATAAATCCAAGCACTTAGCTTGGTCCGGCCGAGGCCAGAGCCTCAAACGCCAGGGAAGCATGTGCGGGCGATCTCCCACCCCCTCCATCGTCCTCCGCACGTTCTCCACCGCTCCCAGCCCCCTATCGGTTCAGCCCCCATCGGTTAGCCAATGCACCTCCAGGAACTGAAGAAGAAATCTCCCGCGGAACTCCTCACCTACGCCGAGGACCTCAAGATCGAGAACGCGTCGACGCTGCGGCGTCAGGACATGATGTTCGCGATCCTGAAGCAGCTCGCCGAGAACGACACCGCGATCTACGGCGACGGCGTGCTCGAAATCCTGCAGGACGGCTTCGGCTTCCTGCGCTCGCCCGAGGCGAACTACCTGCCGGGCCCCGACGACATCTACGTGAGCCCTTCCCAGGTGCGCCGCTTCGGCCTGCGCACCGGCGACACCGTCGAGGGGCAGATCCGATCGCCCAAGGACGGCGAGCGCTACTTCGCGCTGCTCAAGGTCAACACGATCAACTTCGAGCCGCCGGAGAACGTGCGGCACCGGATCAACTTCGACAACCTGACGCCGCTCTATCCCGACGAGCGGCTCAAGCTCGAGATGCACGATCCGACGAAGAAGGATCTGACGACGCGGGTCATCGACCTGATCGCGCCGCTCGGCAAGGGCCAGCGCGCGCTGATCGTCGCGCCGCCGCGTACCGGCAAAACGGTGATGCTGCAGAACATCGCGCACGCGATCGCGGCCAATCACCCCGAGGTCTATCTCATCGTCCTGCTGATCGACGAGCGGCCCGAGGAAGTGACCGACATGGCCCGCTCGGTGAAGGGCGAGGTCGTGTCGTCGACGTTCGACGAGCCGGCAACCCGTCACGTGCAGGTCACCGAGATGGTGCTCGAGAAGGCGAAGCGCCTGGTCGAGCACAAGCGCGATGTCGTCATCCTGCTCGACTCGATCACCCGCCTTGCGCGCGCCTACAACACCGTCGTTCCCTCGTCGGGGAAGGTGCTGACCGGCGGCGTCGACGCCAACGCGTTGCAGCGCCCGAAGCGCTTCTTCGGCGCGGCGCGGAACATCGAGGAGGGCGGCTCGCTCTCGATCATCGCCACCGCGCTCATCGACACCGGCTCGCGCATGGACGAGGTCATCTTCGAGGAGTTCAAGGGCACCGGTAACTCGGAAATCATTCTCGACCGCAAGCTCTCGGACAAGCGGACCTTCCCGGCGATCGACATCACCAAGTCGGGCACCCGCAAGGAAGAGCTGCTGGTCGACAAGGGCACGCTGTCGAAGATGTGGGTGCTGCGCCGCATCCTGATGCCGATGGGCGTCACCGACGCGATGGAGTTCCTGGTCGGAAAGCTCAAGGAAACGAAGGACAACGCCGGGTTCTTCGACTCCATGAACACCTGACGCCGAATTCAAGGCACACCTCTGAACAGGCCCGGACCCGCGTCCGGGCCTTTCTTTTTCCGTTTCCCTCATCCGGAACTCGGGGCCGACTTGCCCGTTTCGCTTCGTCGAAGAGGAGCCCCCCATGCCGATGCCGTCGATCGCCACCGAGAAGGTCTGCTTCATCGTCGTCATGGCGCGGGAGATCCACGCCAAGGTCGAGCCGGTCCTGCCGGGGGGCTCCTACGATGACGGGACGGACACCGGCTTTCGCGAGATCCTCGAGGATTTCGCCAACGACGGGACCTATCAGGAGCTGCGCGAGTTCATCGTGGCGCTCGACGACGACGAGAAGGCCGAGCTGCTGGCGCTGATGTGGATCGGCCGCGGCGATTTCGACGGCACGCAGTGGGAGGAGGCACTCGCGGAAGCCCGCGGCCGCGCCAATGCCCGCGAGCCCGACTACATCATCGGCACGCCGCTGGTGTCGGATTTCCTCGAAGAGGGACTGGCGGCGTTCGAGCTGTCCTGCGTCGACTTCGAAAAGCGCGACCTCTAGCGCACCTTGGGACTTCCGCCTCCCGCCCGGGGGCCATACAGTGCCGCTCAATGCCATTTGGGGGGCACTCATGCAAAACATCGATCGCTGTTTCTTCGGACTGGCGGTGCTTGCCGCCATCGTCGGCATGCTCGTCGGCATCGTCATGGCCGCGCGACAGGACTTCGGCCTCGCGCCGATGCACGCTCATATCAACCTCGTCGGCTGGGCGTCGCTCGGCCTGTTCGGCCTCGGCTACCGCGCCGGCTTCGCCAAGAACGACGGCTGGGCGACCGCGCACTTCTGGGTCGCGCTGGCCGGCGTCATCGTCTTCCCGGTCGGCATTTACTTCGCGCTGACCCAGAGGATCGAGGCCGGAGCGATCGTCGGAGCGCTGCTCGTGCTCGCGTCGATGGTGATGTTCGGCATCAACTTCCTGCGGGCGCGGTAGCGCTTCACGCTACGGTACCAGCACCGCAGCGCCTTCGATCGCGCCGCGGCGCACCACGTCGAGCGCCTCGTTCGCCCGTTCGAGCGGGAATCGGGTCGTCGCCGTGCGCACCGGCACCTCGGGCGCGATTGCGAGGAATTCCTCGCCGTCGCGCCGGGTGAGGTTGGCGACCGAGCGCACGACGCGCTCCTCCCACAGGAGGCGGTACGGGAACGCCGGGATGTCCGACATGTGGATGCCGGCGCAGACGACGGTCCCACCTTTGGCGGTGGCCGCCAGCGCCGCCGGGACCAGCGCGCCGACCGGCGCGAAGATGAGCGCGGCGTCGAGCGGCTCGGGCGCGGGCTTGTCGGAGTCGCCCGCCCATACCGCGCCGAGGCCGCGGGCGAACGCCTGCCCCGCCGCGTCGCCGGGCTTGGTAAAGGCGTAGACCTCCTGGCCGCGATGGCGCGCCACCTGGACGGCGATGTGGGCCGCGGCGCCGAAGCCGTAGAGGCCGAGGCGGCGCGCATCGCCGGCCATGCGCAATGCGCGATAGCCGATCAGACCGGCGCACAGGAGCGGCGCGGCTTCGACGTCTCCGTAGGCGGGCGGGATGGCGAAGCAGAAGTGCTGGTGTGCCAGCGTGTATTCGGCGTAGCCGCCATCGATGTCGTAGCCGGTGAAGCGGGCACGCGGGCACAGGTTCTCGCGCCCTGTGGTGCAGTACTGGCAGACCCCGCACGTCCAGCCGAGCCACGGGACGCCGACGCGGTCGCCCTCAGCGATGCGCTCGACGTTGCGGCCGACCGCCACTGCCGTTCCAACGATCTCGTGGCCGGGAACGAGCGGCAGCCTCGGGTTCGTCAGCTCGCCGTCGACGATGTGGAGATCGGTGCGGCACACCGCGCAGGCGTGGACCTTGATGAGCACATCGTCGGGGCCGGGCTCGGCCGGACGCGCCCGCTCCGTGAGCCGGAGCGGCGCGTTGGCCCGATCGAGCACCATCGCGCGCATGAGGGATCGTCCTAAGGCTGCGTTGCCCGCGGATTTTAGAGGCGGCTGCAGCCGGCGGCGAGCCATTGCGGGATGTCTCATGTGAGACTATATTATGTCTCATTAGAGGGAGGCTGGAATGAGCGACTTTCTCGAAACCGCCAAGGTGCTGGGTCTGGCCGAACCCCCGGCCCGGATCGCCTCGTCGCTGCAGTATCTGTCGCTGGTGCATAAGGGCTTTCCGGTGAAAAGCCTCGAGCGGGTGGCGCAAGCGGTGGCGCCCGGCGACTCCCACTTCAAGTACCGCATCGTGCCGCGTGCGACGCTGGCGCGGCTCAAGGCGAAACCGCCGAAGAAGCTGAGTGCCGAGCAGAGCGCGGTGCTGTCTCGCGTCGCCGACGTGTGGCAGATGGCGGTTCGGATCTGGAAATCGGAAGAGCAGGCGCGGCAGTTCCTGTACCGCGAGCATCCTCTGTTGGACCGCAGACGTCCGGTCGATCTCGTCCTCGACAACGAGGTCGGCGCCCAGATCGTGCGGGACGTTCTCGGTCGGCTCGAAACCGGCTCGGCCGCGTGACGGGTCAGATTCTCGATCGCGTTCTCATCTGTTATCGAATCGGCGATCCGAACGGGACGTATCCGATCTTCGACGCGACCGGCTCGAAACTCTACCCGGGCCGGTGGAATACCTCGGCGTGCCCGATGATCTACGCGGCCGAGCACTACTCCACGGCGATGCTCGAGAAGCTGGTTCACGGCAGCGGGAGCGTGCCGCCGAATCAGCATTACATCGAGATCACGATACCGCCCGGCGTATCCTACGAGGTGTTGAACGTCGCCGCGCTGCCCGACTGGTTTGAGCAGGCGGGCGCATCGAGCAAGCGCTACGGCGACGAGTGGCAGACAAGCCGGCGCTCTCTCATCCTGCTGGTACCGAGCGTGGTGGCGCGGATCGAGCGCAACGTCCTGATCAATCCGGAGCACCCGGACTTTCCGAGGATCGCGACGTCGCTGCATCAACCCGTCTGGTGGGACAGCCGGCTGTTCGCTCCTTAACGCCTACGGCAGCAGCACCTGCGAGCCGGTCGTCTTGCGCGACTCGAGGTCCTTGTGGGCCTGGGCCGCGTCCTTGAGCGGATACTTGCGGCCGATCTCGATCTGCACGACGCCGGTGCGCACCGCCTTGAACAGCTCCTGCGCCGCGTCGTCGAGATCGTCGCGGCGCGCGACGTAGTGCGCGAGCGTCGGGCGCGTGACGAACAGCGACCCCTTCTGCGTGAGGGTGAGAAGGCTGATCGGCGGGACCGGGCCCGAGGCGTTGCCGAAGCTCACCATCAGCCCGAGCGGGCGCAGACAGTCGAGCGACTTCTCGAAGGTGTCCTTGCCGACGCCGTCGTAGACCACCGGCACGCCGTTGCCGCCGGTGATCTCCTTCACGCGCGCGACGAAATCCTCGCGGGTGTAGACGATCGGGTGATCGCAGCCGTGGTCCTTCGCGAGCTTCGCCTTGGCGTCGCTGCCGACCGTGCCGATCACGGTGGCGCCGAGGAACTTCGCCCACTGGCAGACGATCAGGCCGACGCCGCCGGCCGCCGCATGCACCAGGATCGTGTCGCCGGGTCCGACGCGATAGGTGCGATGCAGCAGGTAATGCGCGGTGAGGCCCTTGAGCATCATCGCGGCGGCGGTCTCGTCGGAGACGTCCTTCGGCACCTTGACGAGGCGGTCCGCGGGCACGACCCGACGCTCGCAGTAGGAGCCGAGCTGGCCGGTATAGGCGACCCGGTCGCCGACATTGAGGCCCGTCACTCCCTCGCCGAGCTTCTCGACCACGCCGGCGCCTTCCATGCCGAGCACGAACGGCGGATTCGCCGCATAGAGCCCGCTGCGGAAGTAGGTGTCGATGAAGTTGAGGCCGATCGCGGTGTGGCGGATCAGCGCCTCGCCCGCCTTGGGCTCCGGCACGTCGACGTCGGTGTACTCCATCGCCTCGGGGCCGCCGACCTTGCGGATGACGATGGCTTTCGCTTTGGCCATGACGCGCTCCGCTCAGCCCTGGTGCGGCCGCTTGCGCGCGGGCCGCCCGAGGTTCTTGTCGAGGAAGGCCTCGGTGCGCTGGTTGGCGAGCGATGCGGTCTCGGCGACATACGACTGGCCGCCGACGCGGGCGAACGCGTGGTCGGCGCCGGGATAGCTGTGGATCGTCACCAGCGGATTGCCGGAGAGCGCACCCTTGATCTGCTCCTGCGCTTCCTTCGGCACGAACTTGTCGTTCTCGGCGATGTGCAGGAGCAGCGGCTTCTTGATGTTCTTCGCCTCGCCCAGGTACTGCTGGATGCTGACGCCGTAGTAGCCGACCGAGCAGTCGGCGTCCGAGCGCGTCGCCATGAGATAGGCGAGCGATCCGCCGAGGCAGTAGCCGATCGCGCCGACCTTGCCGTTGCACTCCGGCCGCTTGCGCAACGCCGCGAGCGTGGCCTTCAGGTCGTCCACCCCCTTGTCGACGTTGAAGCCCTGGAAGAGCTGGAACGCCTTGGCCCATTCCGCCTCGGAGCCGTCGGTGATCTGCACGTTCGGCTCCTGGCGCCAGAACAGGTCCGGACAGATCGCAACGAAGCCCTGCGACGCGAACGTGTCGGCGATCGTCCGCATCACCTTGTTCACGCCGAAGATCTCCTGCGCCAGCACGAGCCCGGGGGCAGGCATCTGCGCGGGAACGGCGAGGTAGGCGGAGAAGGTGCCGCCGTCAGCGGCGTTGATCTGGATGTCGGGCATGAGCGTCCTCTTGTTCTTGCAGCGTTGTCTTCGAGGCGGGGTTCCGGTCTGAACCGGAGCCGCACTAAATCAGCATCGACGGTATCTCGTCACGAGGCAATTCGGCCGGGCCGGTCGGCGCCGGAGCCGAACAGGTCCGCCTCGCCGCGCTCGAGCGCGAGGAGTCGCGCCTTGGTGTCGAGTCCGCCCATGCCGGAGTAGCCGTGCAGCGCGCCGTTCCGCGCGACGACGCGATGACATGGGATGACGATCGGCAGCGGGTTCGCACCGCACGCGGCGCCGACCGCGCGCGGCGCCGATCCGACCCGACGCGCGAGCTCGCCGTAGGTGATGGTCTCGCCGTAAGGAATTCGGCACAGTGCCGCCCACACCCGCTGCTGGAAGGCAGTGCCCGCTGGCGCGCACGGGAGCGCAAATTGGGTGAGCGCGCCCGCGAAATAGCGTTCGAGCTGCGACTTCGCCCGCTGGAGCAGCACCGTGGATCGGCGTTGCGATGCTGGGGGCGCGTGCCAGTCGATGGCGACGAGCGCGCCGTCGCGCTCGGTGATCGCGAGAGTCCCGAGCGGTGTCGAGACGGTGATCGAGCCGGAGCTCATGATCGTTCCCCATCTTGATCGGTGAGCGCCGCGGCCAGCGCTCCGGGATCGGTCACCGGTGGTCCGCACACCGGCCCGACGCAGATGTAGGCGGTCGGAGCGCCGCCGATCATGCGCTTGGCCGCCGCCGGATGGCCGGGCGGGAGCGTCGCGTCGGGGGCGACGAGATGGAGCTGGCGGTCGGGCGCGGACACCGAGACGGCCGCGCGCATCATCTCGCGTGTCGCCGCGTCGCCGTGCGGTCCCACGACGACGACCTGTTGCAGGTGCTCGAGGGTCTCCACGCCGTTGAGCAGTGTGGCGAGCGGGAAGAAGTTGCGCTCGATTTCGCCGGAGAATGCATCGACCACGCTCTGCGCGCGGGCGCGGTACGCGTCCTCACCAGTGATCGCGTGGAGCCGCGCGAGCACACCGACCATGACGCCGTTGCCCGACGGCGTCGCCGCGTCGACGGCGGTGCGGGTGCGGACGATGAGATCGGAGGCGTCGTCGGGCGTGAAGAAATAGCCGCCGCGCTCCTCGTCCCAGTAGTGGCGGTCAAGGGTGGCGACGAATGCGCGCGCATCGTCGACGTAGCGCGATTCCCCCGTCGCTTCGAACAGCTTGAGCGCGGCGCGCGCCATCTGCGCGTGATCGTCGAGCAGGCCGCGACCGGTGGTGCGCCCGGCGCGGTAGGCGTGAGGCAGCCTGCCGTCGCGCGCGAGGCCGCGCAGAAAGCCGTAGGCCTTTTCGGCGGCCGCGATCCACGACGGCTGGTCGAACACGAGTCCCGCCTCGACCAGCGCGGCGATCATCAGGCCGTTCCAGTCGACCAAGACCTTGTCGTCGCGCCCGGGATGCACACGACGGTCGCGCACCTCGAGCAGCCGCGCCCGCATCGCCGCGAGCTGCGTCTCTTCGTCCTCGGAGACGAGCGGCCGGTGCAGGCGATTGAGGATGGTCTTGCCCTCCCAGTTGCCCTCGGGGCGCACGTCGTAGACGCGCTTGAACAACGCCGCGTCGCCGCCGAGCAGGGCGTCGATCTCGGGCTCGGTCCAGACGTAGAAGCGGCCTTCCTCGCCCTCGCTGTCGGCATCGAGCGACGACGCGAACGCGCCCTCGTCGGTCACCATCTCGCGCAGCAGCCAGCCCACTGTCTCCCGCGCGCGCTGCGCGAACAGAGGACGCCGCGTGCCGGTCCAGACCGTCGCGAGCGCTTCGAGGAGCTGCGCGTTGTCGTACAGCATCTTCTCGAAGTGCGGCACGAGCCAGGTCGCGTCGGTCGCGTAGCGCGCGTACCCGCCGCCGAGATGATCGTAGATGCCGCCTTCGCTCATGCGTTCGAGCGAATGCACGTCGGCCGCGCGGTACGCTTCGGTGTGGGTGCGCAGCCACGCGCGCCAGATCATCTCGAAGTGCGGCACGTGGGGGAACTTGGGCGCCGAGCCGATGCCGCCGTTGATCGGATCGAACTCGCGCAGCACGCGCTCGGCGACGCGGTCGAGGAGCGCGCGGTTGAGGACGACCGCGCCGGTGCCGCTGCCGTCGGACAGCTTCTGCAGCGCGCCGATCAGCGCCGTGACGTTGTGCGCGACCTTGTCCGTCGACCCGCGGTAGACGTCGGCGACGCCGGTCAGCACCTGCTTGAACGCGGGGCGTCCGTACCGTGGCTCCGGCGGGAAGTAGGTGCCGCCCCAGAACGGCTCGGCCTTGTCGGTGAGGAACATGGTGAGCGGCCAGCCGCCCTGCTCACCGAGCAGCGCGAGCGCGGTCTGATAGATGGCGTCGACGTCGGGGCGCTCCTCTCGGTCGACCTTGATGTTGACGAAGAGCTGGTTCATCAGCGCCGCGGTATCGGCGTTCTCGAAGCTCTCGTGCGCCATCACATGGCACCAGTGGCACGCGGCGTAGCCCACGGACAGGAGGATCGGCTTGCCGTCGCGGCGGGCCTCCTCGAATGCCTCCGGTCCCCACGGCCGCCACGCGACCGGGTTGTCCTTGTGCTGGAGAAGATAGGGGCTCGTTTCCTGGGAGAGCAGGTTGCCGATCATGGCGTCACGCGGGGCCTTCGCTTGCGGGTGGCCAGTTTGACGTGCAATCTCCGCAACTCAAGCGGTGATCGGACCTGGTCGGTGAGCAAATCCGTGGCAGTGCCGCGCGATGGCGCGGCGGATCGCGCGACGATTTTCGCGCTCGCCAGCGCGCCGGGCGCGGCCGGGGTCGCGGTGTGGCGCGTCTCGGGTCCCGCGGCGGCGGACGTGTTCGCCGCCCTCTGCCGGCGGTCGCTTCCGGATGCGCGCTCGATGGTGCGCGTGCGGGTCCACGCGCGCGCCACCGGAGAGGTCATCGACGACGGCCTGGCGGTCTGGTTTGAGGGTCCCGCGAGCTTCACCGGCGAAGACGTCATCGAGCTGTACCTTCATGGTGGCCGGGCGATCGCCCGCGCGGTGACCGAGGCGCTCGTGTCGGTACCGGGAACACGCGCGGCGGCGCCGGGCGAGTTCACGCGACGGGCGCTGGAAGCCGGCAAGCTCGACCTCACCCGGGTGGAGGCGCTCGCCGATCTCGTCGCGGCAGAGACCGAGTCCCAGAGGCGCCAGGCGCGACGGCAGCTCGAGGGCGCGCTGGGTTCGCTGTATGACGGCTGGAAGCGCGAAATCCTCGGGATTCTTGCTCGTTTTGAAGCGGGAATCGATTTTCCGGACGAGGACATTCCGGCGGCGATCTTCGACGAGACGCGGCCGCGGATCGAGGCGCTGCTGTCGGCCATGGAAAAGCACCTGGCGGACGACCGGCGCGGCGAACGCATCCGCGACGGGTTGCGCGTCGCGATCGTCGGCGCGCCGAACGTCGGCAAGTCGAGCCTGCTGAATGCGCTCGCGGGACGGGACGTGGCGATCGTGTCGAGCCGTCCCGGGACGACGCGGGACGTGGTCGAAGTCTCGCTCGATCTGGGTGGAGTGCCGGTGGTGCTCGCCGACACCGCGGGCCTGCGCGACAGCGCGGACGAGATCGAGGCCGAGGGTGTGCGCCGTGCCCGGGCGTGGGCCGGCGAGGCGGATATCGTCCTCGCGGTCCACGATGCGACCGCCGCGAACGAGCCGACGAACGGGAATGCCATTGCTGTGTTCAACAAGGCGGACCTGGTGGCGGATGCGCGTCGGGGGAAGACGGAGGGGCTCTGGGTATCGGCCAAGACGGGCGAGGGACTGGGCGAGCTCCTGAAAGCGGTTCGGGACCGGGCGGCGGACCTCGCCGCGTTGCCCGAGACGGCGGCGATCACCCGGGTGCGCCATCGCGAGGGTGTACAACGGGCGGCCGCTGCATTACGCAGTGCCCTCGGTTTGGCTGAGGTCGAGCTGGCCGGGGAATATCTCCGTCGCGCGGCGCGGGCCCTTGGCGTCATCACCGGCGAGATCGGCGTCGAGGATGTGCTCGACGTGATCTTCCGAGAGTTCTGCATCGGGAAGTAAACGCGTACAGATGTACGTATTGCCAGTTCGCCGCTAGCCGAGTACGCGTCTGACGTACGTGCAACGCGTCTAACTGTCGATTGTTTCACGTGAAACGCATGGGATCGGAACGTTTCGATGTCGTTGTGGTCGGCGGCGGACACGCCGGCTGCGAGGCCGCAGCCGCGGCTGTGCGGATGGGTGCCCGCACCCTGCTGCTCACGCAAAAACCTGAAACCATTGGCGAAATGTCGTGCAACCCGGCGATCGGCGGGATCGGCAAGGGTCAGCTCGTGCGCGAGATCGACGCGCTCGACGGCATCATGGGCCGGGCCGCTGACGCGGCCGGCATTCAGTTCCGGGTCCTGAACGCGTCCAAGGGTCCAGCGGTCTGGGGCCCGCGCGCCCAGGCCGACCGCAAGCTGTACCGGACTGCGGTGCAGCGGCTGCTGAAAGAGCAGCCCGGGCTCACCATCGCCGCGGGCTCGGCCGAGGACGTGATGCTTGACGACGCCGGGCGCGTGACCGGCGTCGTCACTTCGGCTGGAGAGACGATCCGCTGCGGAGCTGTCGTGCTGACCACCGGCACGTTCCTGCGCGGCTTGATCCACATCGGCGAGAAGACGACGCCCGCGGGCCGGGTCGGCGAAGCGCCGAGCGTGGGGCTGTCGCGGACGCTCGAACGCTTCGGCTTCGCCCTCGGTCGGCTGAAGACCGGCACACCGCCGCGTCTCGATGGGCGCACCGTCGACTGGGCAGCGTTGGAAGAACAGCGCGGCGACGATCCGCCGGTCCCGTTCTCGTTTCTCAGCCGGGGCATCACGACGCCGCAGGTGAGCTGCTTCATCACGGGGACCACCGAGGAGAGCCACGCGCTGATTCGCGGGAACATACATCGGGCGCCGATGTACTCGGGCCAGATCCAGAGTCGCGGACCGCGGTACTGCCCGTCGATCGAGGACAAGGTGGTGCGGTTCGCGGACCGGTCGCGGCATCAGATCTATCTCGAGCCCGAAGGCCTCGACGACCCGACCGTCTATCCCAACGGCATTTCCACGTCGTTGCCCGAGGACGTGCAGCTCGCGTTGCTCGCCACAATCCCGGGGCTCGAGCGGGTCCGCATGATTCGCCCGGGGTATGCAGTGGAATACGACTACGTCGATCCGCGCGAGCTCCGGCCGACCCTGGAGACGCGGCGGATTCCGCGGCTGTTCTTCGCCGGCCAGATCAACGGCACGACGGGGTACGAAGAGGCGGCGGCTCAAGGCATCATGGCTGGCATCAACGCGGCGCTGTCCGCTGGTCGCGCTTCAGGCGATGCGCCGGCCGACGGGTTCGTGCTCGATCGCAGCCAGGGCTACATCGGCGTGCTCATCGATGACCTCGTCACCCAGGGGGTCACCGAGCCGTACCGGATGTTCACCTCGCGGGCCGAGTACCGGCTGACGCTGCGGGCCGACAACGCGGATTTCCGCCTCACCGGCGAGGGGACCCGCGTCGGCTGCGTCGGCGCGGCGCGTCGAACCGCGTTCGCTCAAAAGGAGGCGGCATACCGAGACGCGAAGCAGGCCCTTTGCGCCACCCGGTCGTCTGCCGAAGACTTGGGAAAGCTCGGGCTCGCCGTGCCGCGCGACGGCAGCGCACGCAGCGCCCACGACGTTCTTGGCCTTCCCGGAATGTCGATGGCGACAATCGCCACCGTCTGGCCCGCCTTCGGCGACGTTTCGTCGCACGTCGCCCAAGCCCTTGAGATCGACGCCCGCTACGCGGGCTATCTCATCCGCCAGGAAACCGAGATCGCGGCGTTCCGGCGAGAGGAGGCCCAGGAAATCCCCGCCGGGCTCGACTATGACGCCGTGGGTGGCCTGTCCGCCGAGGTCCGCGAGAAGCTGAAGCGTGTGGCGCCTGCCACCCTCGGCCAGGCGGGCCGCATTCCCGGAATCACGCCGGCGGCCATTATCGCCCTGTTGGCGTACCTTCGCCGGCGCGCCACGCCCAACGGAGTGGCGGCGGAGTAGATCGATGCCGCCGCCAGCCATGACCCCGGAGGAGTTCGCGTCGTTGGCCGGTGTTTCACGTGAAACACTCGACCGCCTCGACAGTTACTTACAGTTACTGCGAAAGTGGAACGGCGCCATAAATCTCGTCGGGGTCAGCACGCTGGCCGATCCATGGCGCCGCCATTTCTGGGATTCCGCGCAGCTCCTCCCGTTGTTGCCCTCAAGCGACCAGCCGTCGGTAGTTGTGGATCTTGGCTCCGGCGGCGGATTTCCGGGGCTCGTCCTGGCGATTGTCGCAGGGGACCGAATCTCAGCCCATTTGGTCGAGTCCGATCGCCGGAAGGCGACTTTCCTCAGGGAGGCGGCGCGCGCGACGGGGACCGACGTCGCAGTGCACAGCGAAAGGGCGGAAACCGCAGCCAACCCGGTGAAGGCGGACGTCATTACCGCGCGAGCTCTGGCGCCCGTCGAGGTGGTCCTGGAGCTGGCTGATGCCTACGTGCAACCCTCGACTCAATTCCTGCTGCTCAAGGGCAGTCAGACCCACAAGGAATTGACCGCTGCGGCCAAAGACTGGAAGATGGACGTCGAACTGCATCCGAGCCGCTCGGATCCATCCGGCTTCATCGTTCAGATAAAAAGGGCGACCCGTCATGACCGGTCAACCGTCGGATCAAAATAGCCAGTCCGGCTCCGCGTCAGTCCAAGCCACCACCACCACTGCCGAAGTCATCGAAGCCGAGCGGCCTCCCGTCGCGGAAGCCCCTGTTGTTTCACGTGAAACGATTCCGCAGCACCGGCCTCGGGTCATCGCCATCGCCAACCAGAAGGGCGGTGTCGGCAAGACCACCACGGCCATAAACCTGGCAACGGCGCTCGCGGCCACCGAACGGACAGTTCTGGTTATCGACCTCGATCCTCAAGGCAACGCCTCGACCGGTCTGGGCATCCGCCGCGACCAGCGCAGCCATTCGACGTACGACCTGCTCGTCGGCGACATCGCGCTCTCCGACGCCGTCGTGCACAGCAACGTCCCCGGCCTTGCCGTCGTCCCCGCGTCGGTCGATCTCGCCGGTGCCGAGCTCGAGCTCATCGATATCGAGCGACGCGAATACCGCCTGCGCGACCTGCTCTCTCGCAGCGACATCCCGTTCGACTACGTGCTGATCGATTGCCCGCCGGCGCTCGGCCTGCTGACCCTGAATGCGCTGTCGGCCGCCGATTCGATCCTGGTTCCGCTGCAGTGCGAGTTCTTCGCGCTGGAAGGACTGAGCCACCTGCTGAAAACCGTCGAGCGCGTGCGCAAGCACCTCAACCCCAAGCTCGAGGTGCAGGGGATCGTCCTGACCATGTTCGACGCCCGGAACAATCTCTCGGAGATGGTCGCCGCCGACGTGCGCGGATTCATCGGCGACAAGGTCTACAGCACGGTGATCCCGCGCAACGTCCGGGTCTCGGAAGCGCCGAGTCATGGGAAGCCGGTGCTGCTCTACGACTGGCGCTGCAGCGGATCGCAGGCCTACATCCGGCTCGCCCGGGAAATTCTGCACCGTGAGGAAGGAGAGAAGGCAGCATGAGCGCCGCGGCAGAAGACGCGAAGGGGCGTCGCCAAAATCTCGGCCGCGGACTCGCGGTGCTGTTCGGCGAAGAGCCTTCCGACACTCCGGCCCTCGACAAGGTTCGTAGCGGCAAGACGGTGCCCGTCGAATTCCTTCGGCCCGGCCGGTTCCAGCCGCGCCGCGTGTTCGACGACGCGGAGCTCGCGGCGCTCGCCGACTCGATCCGTACGAAGGGCGTGCTGCAGCCGATTCTCGTGCGTCGCGATCCGGAACGCCCGGAGTCCTACGAGATTATCGCCGGCGAGCGTCGGTGGCGCGCCGCGCAGCTCGCGCGCCTGCACGAAGTGCCGGTCATCGTCCGAGAGCTCGAGGATCGCGACGCGCTCGAGATCGCGCTCGTCGAGAATCTCCAGCGCCAGGATCTCAATCCGATCGAGGAGGCCGAAGCCTATCAGCGCCTCATGAACGAGTTCCACCACACCCAGGAGGAGCTCGGCAATGCGCTCGGCAAGAGTCGCAGCTACGTCGCCAACACGCTGCGTCTTCTCGGACTTCCCGTCGACGTACGCGACATGGTCGCGCAGGGCAAGCTGTCCGCGGGACACGCGCGCGCACTGATCGGAGCTCCGGATCCGGTCGCGCTCGCCGGCGAAATCGTCGCGAAGAACCTCAACGTGCGCGCGACCGAGCGCCTCGCGCAATCGGGCAAGGCCACGGGCGCGAAGCGCGCGCCGAAGCCGCCCGAGCACAAGGACGTCGACACGCTCGCGCTCGAGCGCGACCTCTCGAACCTACTCGGGCTCAAGGTCAACATCTCGTTCTCGGGGAAGGGCGGCGAGCTGCGCATCGCCTACAACACGCTCGAGCAGCTCGACGACGTCCTGCGTCGACTGAAGAAGCCGATCGGTCCTCTCGACTGACTTCGCCGCTGAAGATCAGCGCCGCGCGCGACGCGCGGCGCTGGCGATCTGCAGCAGCGCCCGCGCCGCGACGGCGTTCGCTGGAAGGCCGGTGGTCTTACAATCGGCTTCCGACTTCATCAGGATGTCGAGCGCGTCGGCGATCCGTCGCGGCGACCACGCCGAGAGCGCCGCCTTCCACCGCGGCATCTCCTTGAAGAACACCGGCGGCCGCAGCGCCTTCAGCGCGCCTTCGGGATCGGCGCCGTCCGCGACCTTGCTCGCGGCGATGTGGAGACGCTGGAACACGCGCTGCGCGCCGCGCAGCACGGCGATCGGCGAGGTTCCTTCGTCGTAGAGCAGCGTCAGCGCGCGATCGAGCGCGGGTGCGTCGCCCGTTGCCGCGGCGAGGCTCGCGTCGTCGAAGCCGACGTTTCCGCCGGCGCCGACGAGCGCGCGCACGTCGGCGATCCCGACTTCTCCTTCGCCTTCCGCATACAACGCGAGCTTCTCGACTTCGCTGCGGCTGGCACCGCGATCCTCACCGAGTCGCTCCACGAAATAGCCGAGCGCGTCGTCGTCGATCGTGATGCCGCGCTCCTTCAACGTCGAGCGCACGAGGGCCTCGAGCTCGTCGGGCGAATCGAGGTAGCAGGGGATAGCGGCGGCGCTCGCCTGTTCCTCGAACAGGGCGCGCAGTGACGACCGCGCGCCGAGGTCGCCCGCCTCGATGACGACGAATCCGACGCCCGTTGCGTTGCGACCGGCGATCTCCGCGAACAGAGCTTCGAAGGTCTCGCTGTGGGAATCGGCGGCGCCACGGACCCGCACCACGCGGCGCCCGCCGGTGAACGACAGCGCGAAGACTTCGTCGACCAGTCGCGCGGGATCCTCGCGGAGCTGGCCTGCCTGAAGCTCGGCGACGCGGAACGGATCGTCGAGTGAACCGGCGAAATGCCGCACGAGTCCCTCGGCGCGCTCCCGCACGAGGCCGGCGTCCGGCCCGTAGATGAGCGCCGCCGCGACCCTGGCGGGGGGCGCTGCGAGGAAGCCGCGAATGTCGCGCGGCGCGAGCTTCAAGGAGAGCTCGTCTTCGCGGCGGCCTCCGGGCCCCGCGTCTTGCGGTCGGTGAAGTAGACGGCCAGCCGGGTCCGCATCTCGTCCGAGACCTCGCGCAACGTGCGGTTCACCGCATCCTCGCGCGACACCAGCGTGGCGTAATCCGACTGCATGACGTCGTACGACGACGTGGCCCGGACGACGCCCTTCAGCACCGGGCGATTCGTGGCCGGCTCGCTCAGGACGAAGTTGGCGATCGCGGTGATGTTGGTGCGGCTCGTCGTGTTGTCGCGCGACAGCGCGACGCCCGTCGCCTGGATGCTCAATGCGATCTGGAGCGTGTGCGTGGGGTTGCCGGGCTGCGCATTCTCGCTCAGCCGTTCGATCAGGTAATTGCGGAGGATCTGCCCCTCGCGATTCGGCACCGGCCCGACGTAGATGCTGGCGAGCTCGTCCGCAGACGCGCTGTCCGCGCGCGTGCCGTACAGCGGATGGTAACCGCAGCCGGCCAGCAGCAGGACCAGGGCGATCGCGAGGGCCCGCTTCATCCGGCCACCACGTTGATGATGCGGTTGGGCACCACCACGACCTTGCGCACCGTTTTCCCCGACAGCGCGGCGGAGACCGGCGCGAGGGCGAGTGCCGCCTTCTCCGCGTCCGCCTGCGCCGTGTCGCGGGGGAGCTCGATCGTTCCGCGCAGCTTGCCGTTGACCTGGACCGCGAGCTTCACCGTGTCGTCCTCCACCAGCGCCGGATCCGCCTTCGGCCAGCGCGAGCGGGCGAGCATTGTCGCATGTCCGAGGCGCGCCCACAGCTCCTCGGCGAGGTGCGGCATCATCGGCTCCGACAGCCGCACCAGCGCCTCGAGCCCTTCGCGGCGCGCCCACGCGACGTCGGCGCCACCCTCGGCCCCGCTCAACGCCGCGGTGAGCTCGTACAACCGCGCGACCGCCCGGTTGAAGTGAAAGCGCTCGATGTCGTCGGTCACGCCGGCGATCGTCTTGTGGACGGTGCGCCGCAGCGCGAGCGCCGCGTCGCCGAACGACGCCGGCGGCGGCGAACCCGCCGCTGGCAGGGCGGGAACGGATTCGTCGACGAGCCGATGCACGCGATTGACGTGACGAAACGCGCCTTCGACTCCGGCATCGGTCCACTCGACGTCACGCTCGGGAGGGCTATCGGACAGGATGAACCAGCGGGCGGTGTCCGCACCGTACGACTTGATGATGGTCTCGGGGTCGACGACGTTCTTCTTCGACTTCGACATCGACTCCGAGCGACCGACCGTGACGGGAGTTCCGTCCTTCACATTCACGGCGGTGCCGTCGGCTCGCTTTTCGACGTCTTCCGGGAACAGCCACTTGCCCGCCGCGTCCTTGTAGGTCTCGTGGCAGACCATGCCTTGCGTAAAGAGACCTGCGAACGGCTCGTCGACGCTGAGGTGCCCGACCTTCTTCATCGCGCGCGCGAAGAAGCGCGAGTAGAGAAGGTGCAGGATAGCGTGCTCGACGCCGCCGATGTACTGATCGACCGGCAGCCAATAGTCGACCGCGTCGCGGTCCACGGGCTTGTCGGAGCGCGCCGAGCAGAAGCGCGCGTAATACCACGACGAATCCACGAACGTGTCCATTGTGTCGGTGTCGCGCACCGCCGACTTCCCGCAGCGCGGGCAGGGGACATGCTTCCAGCTCGGGTGCCGATCGAGCGGATTGCCGGGGGTCGAGAAGTCGACGTCGCGCGGCAGCTCGACCGGAAGCTGGTCCACGGGCACCGGCACGACGCCGCAGGCATCGCAGTGGATGACGGGAATTGGACAGCCCCAGTAGCGCTGACGCGAGATGCCCCAGTCGCGCAGTCGATAGGTCACCGCGCCGCGTCCGCGGCCGATCGATTCGATGCGGGCGATCGCCGCTTTTTTCGCCGCCGTGACGTCGAGGCCGTCGAGGAATCCCGAGTTGTGAAGACGGCCGTCGCCGGTGTAGGCGTCGGCGCCGACGTGGAAGGTCGCGGGATCCGTCCCGACCGGAACCACGACCGGCGTCACCGTGAGGTCGTACTTGCGCGCGAAGTCGAGATCGCGCTGGTCGTGCGCCGGGCAACCGAAGATCGCGCCGGTTCCATAGCCCATGAGCACGAAGTTCGCGACGAAGACCGGGAGCGTCTTGCCGTCGATGAACGGATGCCGTGCCCGCAGCCCGGTATGGTAGCCGCGCTTCTCGGCCTTCTCGATCGCTTCCTCTGTGGTGCCCATCGTCCGGCACTCGGCGACGAAGGACGCGAGCGCTGCGTCGCGCTGCGCGAGCTCGACGGCGAGCGGATGATCGGTGGCGATCGCGACGAACGAGGCTCCGAACAGCGTGTCGGGGCGCGTGGTGAACACCGTCACCGAATCGCTTCGGCCGTCGATCGGAAAGTCGACGTAGGCTCCTTCGGACCGGCCGATCCAGTTCTCCTGCATCAGCCGCACCTTCTGCGGCCAGCGGTCGAGCCGATCGAGCGCCGTCAGGAGATCCTCGGCGTAGTCGGTGATGCGGAAGAACCACTGATTGAGGTTCCGTCGCTCGACCAGCGCTCCCGATCGCCACCCGCGGCCGTCGATGACCTGCTCGTTGGCGAGCACCGTGTGGTCGACCGGATCCCAGTTGACCAACGACTCCTTGCGATACACCAGGCCCGCTTCGAGCAGCTCGATGAACATGCGCTGCTGATGACGGTAATATCCGGGATGGCAGGTCGCGATCTCGCGCGACCAGTCGAGCGACAGACCGAGCATCTTGAGCTGGCCGCGCATCGTGGCGATGTTGGAGTAGGTCCAGTCGGCCGGGTGAATGCCGCGCTCGATGGCCGCGTTCTCCGCGGGAAGGCCGAACGCATCCCACCCCATCGGGTGGAGGACGTTGTAACCCTGGGCGCGCCGGTAGCGGGCGACGACGTCGCCCATCGTGTAGTTGCGGACGTGGCCCATGTGGATGCGCCCGGATGGATACGGGAACATCTCGAGCACGTAGTATTTCGCCTTGGCGTGGTCGCTGGATGCGGCGAAGACGTTCGCCTCGGCCCAGGCGTCCTGCCACTTCGTCTCGGTCTCACGGAAATTGTAACGCGCAGCCATTGCCAGCCCAAAATATCAGAAATTACAGCAACTTACGTTAGCGGCGTCCGTCGCCGCCGGCGCCCACGAGCGTCCGCGCCGCCTCGTCCATGTCGGGAGGGACGCGGTACATATGCTTGTACTGGAGAACCTGCTTGGCGATCAATTTCAGGCGGTCCTCGAAGCGCAGGATTGTGGTGGCGGGGATCAGCGGCTCGTTGAACGGCGCGACGTCCTCCCGCTGGAACTCGAACGCCATGCTGACGCGGGCCGCCTTTGCCATCGGCGACGCATGGGCTCCCCAATGGAGCACGGCCTGGTTCCAGACGAAGACGTCGCCAACGGCCGCCGGCAAGGCTCGCACATCCGGATAGGCAAACGTCCAATCGCCGTCGCGTTCGGTGCCGTAATGGGGGTCGCGATGGGCGGGAACGAGGTACATGCAGCCGTTGAGCGGATCGGCGTCGCTCAACGCGAGCCATGCCGTCACCGCCTTCGGCCGCCCGTCGGGAAAAAGCGCGCGGTGGCCCTTGTCGCGATGAGGCGCCCAGCCGGCCTCGTCCTTGGCCGGGTCGATGTGCCATATCCAGAAGTCCGGCAACAGCTTGTAGGTGCCGCCGAGGGCGGTGGCGACGATCTTGGTCAGCGCGAACGCCGGGATCCAGAATTCGTCGAATACCATCGCGAACACCGGCGGCAGCCCGGCGTCGACAAGACGGCGCACCGCGGACGAAAGCTGCTGCGCCGCCGCCGCGCCCTGGGCGCCCGGCAGATGCACGTATCCCTCGCGGTCGAGAACCGCGGCGATCGTCTCGGCCGGCGCGGGGAGTTCCCACAGGGGCACGCGCGCGAAGCTCGCGCGGTCCTCGATGTGAAACCCCGGAGCGACGGAGGTCCAGAACGTACGGTCGCGGAGGCGGTCGACGAGAGCGTTCATCGCGTGTTGGTTTTCCCCGAGGCCGTGTCGCGCGGCTGCGCCGCGAGCAGGACGATGAAGCCGGGAATATCCTGCCCCTCTTCCTCGCGGACCACAACCGACGCGACGCGCTGCTCGACGAAGCCGTGACGCTCCGCAACCGAGCGGAGATAGGACAGCGAATGCGCGTAGCGGCGACTGGGGCGGATCGCGAATCCCTCGCCGTCATGGCTTTCCACCGAGAGAATGAAGCCACCGCCTTCGCGCAGCGCCCGCTTCGCCTCGCCGAACAGCGCCTCGAGGTCGCCGATGTACACGAGCACGTCCGCCGCGATCAGGAGATCGAAGGCCGAGCGACGCGGCGCGAGAAAGGCGCCGATCTCCGCTTTGACGAGATCGTCGTAGACGCCGCGGGCACGCGCCTGGTCGAGCATGTTGGCCGACAGATCGACGCCGACGAGCGTCCGCGCCATCGGGCGGAACAGCGGCCCGCACAAGCCGGTGCCGCAGCCGAGATCGGCGATCTCCCGTTCGGCTCCGGGCCACGTCTCCGCGACCATGTCGAACATCATCTCCGGGATCCGGTATTTGAGGCTGCGGAGACTCTGATCGAAGCGCGGCGCGTAGTGGTCGAACAGTCCCTCCACGTAGCTCGTCGGCGACAAAGTCGGGGCGTCCTCGGCGCCCATGGCCGCGAGGTAATAGCGGATTTCCGCGGGGTTTCCGCCGCACCGCAACGCCTCGCGGTAGGCCGCGATCGCCTCCGGATAGCGCTTCAGCGCGTACAACGCATGGCCTCGGCCGAGATGGGCTTCGAGGTAATCGGGCCGCACGGCGAGGGCGCGGTCGGCGCAGGCGAGAGCGTCCTCGTGGCGACGCAGCTCAAGGAGAGCGGTGGCGCAATTTCCGAGCGCCTCGACGTACCGCGGATTGCCGGCGATCGCGCGCGTGTAGCTGTCGACGGCATCCTCGAGACGTCCGAGATCGCGCAGCGCGACGCCGCGATTGTTGTGCGCCTGCGGATAATCGGCCCGCAACGCAAGCGCCCGGTCGTAGCTCGCGATCGCCTCGGCGGGCCGCTTCAGGTCGCGCAGTGCACTGCCGATGTTGAGATGCGCGGAGGCGGCACGCGGATTCACCTCGAGCGAGCGGCGCAGCAGATCGAGCGCGGCCGCGTGGTCGCGCTGTTCGAGCTTGAGGACACCGAGATTGTGGAGCGCATCGAACTGATCGGGCGCGTCGCGAAGCACTTCGCGGTAGAGGGCCTCCGCCTCCGCGAGGCGACCCGCGACATGGGCCTGAACCGCCGTCCGCAGCCGCGCCGCGATCGCATCGTTTACCGGAAGCATCGTCGTTCGCCGCTGCGCTGGAGCCCCGCTGCCGCCGGCGATCCGCGTCGACGCGCGGCGCGGGTCAGCGCGCCGACGCCGCGGCGATACGCAGTTGCCGGGCGCGGGTGAGGATGGCGTCCTCGAGTTCCGTCGCGGTCTTGCGATTCACCTCGGCATCGACCCAGCTTCCGGACGCGTCGCGGCGCTGCTGGAACAGGGTCACCTTGATGCCGTCGGCGCGGAGCTGGCGGTCGAGGATGAAAACGTTGGCCTTGAACCGCGCGTTCGGGGTCTCCGGCGGGGCATACCAGTCGGTGATGATCACGCCGCCGAACGGATCGGCGGACGCGAGCGGCATGAACGACAGCGTGTCGAGCGAGGCGCGCCACAGGAAGCTGTTGACGGCGATCCCGCTGCCGGCGCCCTGATCGTCCTTCTTGCCGTAGGACAGCAGTCCGTCGCTTCCGAACAGGCCCTCGGAATCCTTCTTGAAGCCGCGCAGGATCGGATCCTGGTCGCGGGAATCGGGATAGGTCTGCTCGACCTTGGTGTCCTCGCCGCAGGCCACGAGCGTGAACGCGGCGGCGGCCAGGATGGCGACAGGGGCGACGAAACGACGGGACAGCTTCATGGCTGGGAAATATAGGGCGCGCGTGACCGAAACGCCAGCGCACCAAGAACCGCCGATCAGCGGCCGGATCCCGCCAAAAAGAAAGGGGCGGTGGTTTCCCACCGCCCCCAAGGTCGAGCCAATTGCTTGGCTTAGAACTTCACGCGGACGCCGGTGATGAGACCGGTGCCCTCGTTGTTCGAGGTCGACGCCGAGCGGTCGGACTTGCTCTTGGCGTGCCAGAGGTCGGCGTACATGGCGAGACCACCACCGAAGTCGTAGGTCGTGCCGAACGCGTACACCTGCTGCGAGGCCGAGCCCGTGCTGTTCACGACGCCGCCCTTCTGCTGAAGGGTCGACACGGCGAACGCCCACGGACCGACGTTGTAGCCGACGCCGAGGTCCCACTGCTTGTAGGCGCCGTTGGTGTCGGTGCGCGACAGCCCCGCCTCACGGTGCTCGTCGCTGAAGCGACCGCCCACCTTGAAGCCGCTGTAGCCGACGACGAAGCCCGTGCTCCAGGTCTTCTGGTCGACGAGGCTATCGTTGGTGTTGTTGGCGCGAACGCCGACCAACGACAGACCGACGTCGAAGTCGCCGAACTTGTTCACGTAGTTGACGCCAGCCTGCCAGAAGTTGGTCTCGAGGTTGGCGCTGACGCCCGTGTTGGACTCCGGCTCACGCCAGCGACCGATCGTGGTGCGGTCCATGGCGTGGGTGACGCCGAGCTGGAAGCCCGCGAACCGCGGCGTCACGTAGTTGATGCGCGACGACGTGGTCGAGTCGTGGGCCGTGGTCGAGGTCTCGAAACGCGCGCCGAAGGCCGTCTTCGTGTTGTACCAACGGGCCCACGAGCCGTCGGCACCGCCGGTGCCGGCCGACTTGGTGGCGTCCTTCGAACCGAAGTTCATGGTGCGGAACACGCCGTAGTCGGCGCCGACCGAGACCGAGCCCCAGGCATCGGAGATGTCGAGGGTGACCTTGTCGGCGGCGTCGCGGGCGGTACCGTCCTTGAGGCCGTTGGTGGCGCCCGGGCCGCCGTCGGCATCGGCGTTGAGGTCGACCTTGAAGGCCCACTTCATGCCGCTGTCGGTGGTGTCCGA
>JBLNCI010000037.1:0-39782 GCA_050260515.1 Gemmatimonas sp. | reverse complement strand
TGGCCCTCCCCCGGGGGGGGTGTGGGTGGGGGGGGGGCATCGCAACGCGGGGTATTCACCCTCACCCCGACCCTCTCCCTCGAGGGAGAGGGAGAAAAATCTCAATTGCCGATTCTGCGCGAATGACGATCGGCAGACGTGGACGTTCGGCTCTTCATTGAAGGCCAGGCGGGGGCAACCGGCGCGACAACCAGGAAAAGGACCGCAGTCTCACTCCACCGCAGAAGCCGGAGAGGTGCCCTGCGCGATGCGTCGATGGTGCGCGTTGTGGTCGCGCTCACTCGCCGTCGACGAAGATGCCGGATCCCGTGCGCGGGGTCTCGCCGGAGGTCGCGAGCAGGAACGCCGCCGTACCCTCGTCGCGGGCGATGCCACGGCCCTCGGCGTACATCTGCGCGACATTCGCGGTCGCCTGGGCGTAGCCCTGGCCGGACGCTGCCGAATACAGCGCCAGGGCGAGCAGATCGTTGCGCGGCATCCCGCGCCCGGCCGATACCATCATCGCGAGGCTGGTCTGGGCCGGCGGATAGGCGCGGTCGGCGGCGCGGCGATACCACTTCACCGCCTGCTGATCGTCGCGCTTCACGCCGCGCCCTTCCGCGTACATGTAGCCGAGGTTGTTTTCGGCCGGGGCGTACCCCTGCTCGGCGGCGATGCGGAACCAGCGGACCGCCTCGGCATCGTTGCGGCGCCGGCCGTGCCCGGCGGCCGCGTCGAGACCGCGCTGGAAAGCGTCTTCGACGCTGGGCAGCGCCTCTGCCTTGCCGCGCGGCGAAGGCCGGGACACCGCCACGGCGGCGATCGCCGGCGGGGCGACGATCGGCTCGTCGTTGGCGGCGGCGATCGGCGCCGTGGAGTCGAGGGCCGCTGGCTGGTCGGCGTCTTCGCTCGCCGTCTCCTCCGATTGCTCCTTCGGTCGCGCCTTCGGTCGCGGCGCCGCCTTCGCCTCGCGCACGTCGAGGCGTTCACGGACGGCCCGCACGACGCCGCGCGTCACGGTTCCGATGGCATTCTTCGCGCCGGCGGTGATCGCGTTGGCGATCCCCGAGCAATAGCTGATCTGGGCGCGGCCTTGACCGCGGCCGGAGACGGTCTCGCGCACGTTGGTGCCCGCGGCGGCGCGGATCGAGACCGTCACCGCGAGACCGACGTCGCCGTGGGCGGTGCCGGTGAGGAGATAGGCGGGCACGGTGAAACTCGATTGGGCGTCGCCCTGTCCGACGACGATCTGGGCGTCGAAGCCGCGGGCCTTGAGCTGTTGCGTCGTGAGCAGGTCGGGGACGAAGGTGACGTGCTCGAGCACGCGCTTGAGGGCGGTGCGGACGGAATTCTCGAATGAGTTGTCGAGCGCGGTGTCGAAGGTCCATGCGCCACAGATAGACCGGTCCGTCGTCGTCTTGAGTGCCCACGCCCCGCTGTGGACGGTGGCGGCGTAGTTGCCGGGGATCTGGCGTGTCTTCGGCGACGTGACGTCGACGGGCGGAACGATGGCCTGGCCGGCACAGCCGGCGAGGGCCACCAGCAGCGCGAGGGCCCCCGGGCGCAGCAAGCGGGCGAGCGGCCCGGCGCCGCGGCGGCGGGGCCGCGCCGCTGAAGCGCAGCAGGGTCTTGCGCGTGCGCACCGGGCCATGTCGGAATAACGCATGGCGCTGCCTTTGGTGCCGTGCTTCGTCCCGTTCACACGGAACGAGGCCGGGGGTGCGTCGTTACTGCACGGACGTCGTGGGACAACGGAGAGGGCCCTATGTCGATCATCGTCACGCTCATCATCGGCTTCCTGGTCGGACTCGTGGCCAAGTTCCTGATGCCGGGCCGCGATCCGGGCGGCTTCATCGTGACGATCCTGCTCGGCATCGTCGGCGCATTCGTCGCGACATATATCGGGCACGCCCTCGGCTGGTACCGAGAGGGCGAGGCCGCCGGCTTCATCGGATCGGTGATCGGGGCGATGATCGTCCTGTTCATCTATCGCGTGGTGGTGGGCCGTCGCGCCGCCTGAGTTTTTCGCTGGCTGCTCAGCCCTGTTCGCGAACGGCGCTTCCGGAGATAATCCCGGAAGCGCCGTTCGCTTTTGGGGAGATGTCGCCGCCATGCCGGATACGCCCGGAGACCCATCGCTCGAACAGCGGGTCGTCGAGCTCGAGCGGCGCCTCGCCCTTCACGAGCGCATGGCCGAGGAGCTTTCGACCGTCGTCGCCGAGCAGGCGCGGGTCATCGACGCCCTCACCGCCCGGCTCCGGACAGTGACCGGACGCATCGAGGCGGTCGAGGACGCCGCGTGGGAGCGGTCGCCGCAGGACGAGAAGCCGCCGCCGCACTATTGAGGCGGCGGCGCGCTCTTCGTCCGTTCATCCGTTCGAGGGACGCTCTCCGGCCGTGAAGCGCCGTTCGGAGTCGCCGGTGTCGTCCTCCAGCGAGGTCGCACCGTCGCCGCGCATCCCGCGTTCCTCCGGGTTGCCATCGTCGGAGCCCGGCTCCGATTCGCGATCCATGTGGTCGAGCACGGACGACGCGGTTTCGCGCGCCTCGCCGATCGCGTGCTGGGCGAGATCCTCGGCGACGCCCTTCGCTCTCTTCGCCTGTTCGTCGACGACGTCGCGGACGCGTGCCTTGGCGCCGTCCGCGGCATCGCCCATCACGCGCGATTCGGCTTCCGTCGAGGGAAGTGCCGCTCCGAGCGCCGCGCCGACGGCGACGCCGATCGCCGCGACAACGAGGGGCTGCTCGCGGGAGAACTCGGCGAGCGCGTGACTCCCGTCGGAGATGCTGCGCCGCGCCCGCGACATCGAGGAATTGACGCTGCTGCGGGCCCGCATGGCGGCGTCGCCGACGCTGTCGGCGGCGGAGCTCACGCGGTCGCCGATCGCCGACGATGCCGCGGCCGCCCGGCGTCGCATCGCGCCGACGCCTTCGCGCAGGTTTTCGGCGCCCTCGCGAGCGGTGCCGGCCGCGGAGCGATAGCCGTCGCCGAAGGCCTCGGCGGCCTCGCGGGCGGTTTCCGACATGCCGTCGCCGAACCGCCGCATGCCGTCCTCGGCCCGTTCCAGCGACTCGGAGTGCATTCCGTCGCCGCGGTCGCGCCCACGCCACGAATCGCCGAGGCTGCTGCGCCGCCGGTGCGAGACGCTGCCCGAAATGGCGAGCCAGGCGAGGCCCGCGCCGATCATGGTGACGGGCACCGGGTTGTCGACGATCTGGCGCTTGAGGTTCTCATAGAACTGACCGCCGCTTCCGTCGCGGGCGTAGTCCATGAACTGGTCGATGAGTTGGCCCGGCTTCAGCCGGGTGCGGAGCTCGTCGAGCGTTTCCTCGATCTCGGCGCGATCGCGCTCGGCAGCCCGTTCAAGCTGCTCGCTGTAGGTCATGGCGGGTCCTCATCTGGTTTTTGGCCACCTCGGCGTCGCGCGAGAGCTGGCCGAGCGTGCGGTTGGGGATGAGCCGGTTCGGCTTGAGCGACTTCATGCCCGCGAACACGAGCACGATGCCGACGAGCAGGACGACGCCGCCGACAAGCAGGGCGGCGATGCTGCCGGACATTCCGTTCTCGATGAGCGCGCTCACCGCGGCGCTCAGCAGGATGACGAGCGCGGGAATCAGCAGCACCGCGCCGGCCACGACGAGCATGAGCGCCGTGCCCATGCGCCCGATCCCTTCGGAGATCTCGGCGCGGGCAAGCTCGCTCTCGGTGCGCATGAGGTGCGTGAGCTGGGATACCAGGCTCGAGACGAGTCCCGGTATGGTGCGATCGCCATGGACGTCGGTCATGGCAGCCTCCTCAGTATGAGCGGGGATCGGAGTCTGGGTTCGCCTGCGGCGCGGAGCTCTTGAGGAACCGCGCCAGCGCGAATCCGGCCAGCACGGCGCCGCCGAAGAACGCCGCCGGGCGCTGGCGGGCGAAGTCGTTGCAGGCGTCGACGAGCTGCTCGATGTCGCCCTGGCGAATCCGCGCCGAGGCCTGCTCGAGGCGCGAGGCCGCGTGATGGATGTATTCGGCGGCCATCGGCAGCTCGCGTTCGAGATCGTCGGCGGCGCCGTGAGCGGCTTTGGCGATGCTCTCCATCTGCTCGGCGCCGGCGTCCTTCTGCTGATCGGCGATCTTGCGGACCTTGTCGCGCAGCGGATCCATCGCGCTGCCCATGCGGTCGTGTCCGTCGTGCGCGGGGTGGGCGACGTGGCCGGTCGCGTTGCCGTCGCCCGAGTCGTAGCGCTCGGCGGAGCTGTCGCCCGGCTGATACGTGGTCATGGCTGTGCTCCCGTGAAGCTGGCGCCACCTGCGGCGGAGTGGCATCATTTCGGCGCTCCGCACGGCGGAGCATCCAGCCTGATAAGCGGCGATGGGGCCGGAAGTTCCGGAACGGGGGAGAGCGCTTCGGTGGCAGAAGAGGGAGGCGCGCCGCGCACGCGGCGCAATGCCAGCGAGGCTGCGCCGCTGTACTTCGTCTACGTGCTGCGCAATCGCGCCGGCATCTTCTATACGGGCATCGCGAAGGACGTCGCCGCGCGGCTCAAACAGCACAACGGCGGCACCGGCGCGCGCTTCACCCGCGGCCGCGGTCCCTGGCGCGTGTGCCACCAGGAGGGGCCGTTCGGCCACGGCGACGCGCTGCGGCGGGAAGCGGCGATCAAGTCCGATCGGACCTTCAAGGCGTCGCTGCGGGCGCGGTTGGCGGCGGCCGGAAACAGAACCGGCCCGGAGCGCGGTCGGCGCATCCGGGCCGGAGCATAGGCGGCGCTAGGACTAGCGCTTGCCGTACTTGCAGCGCTTGGCGACTTCCTCGCCAATCTCGTAGCCCTGGTCGTAGCTGAGGCTCTCCTCGGCCTCTCCGCGCTTCATCGCGGCGGCCATGCCGAGGGCCGTGTTGTTGGTCTCGGAGAAGCCGTTCTTCTTCAGGGCCGCGAGAACGCCCTTCCGCCACTCGGTGATCTGGTCCGTCATAGTCCCCACTCTCTGGCAATGCGCCGGCAGCCGGCGCGGATGGCTCGTCGGGGCCGGATGCTACCGAAAGACCACGGTGGAAAAAAGGGCCCAGACCGGCCGTTCCGGCCGCCGTTTCCGCCGCCCGCGAGCGTGCGTCCGCGGGAAGGCGGTGGCGGGCGCGGCGCCAACGCTGCTTTAATCCTCCGCGACGGCGGCGGAGCGGCGATGCGGATCCTTTTCATCCATCAGAACATGCCCGGGCAGTTCAAGCATCTGGCCCAGAGCCTCGCCGCCGACCGCCGCAATCAGGTGGTGTTCGTCACCAAGCGCCCCGACGTCCAGCTCCCCAACGTGGCCAAGGCGCAGTACACGCCGCCGCGCGCCGCCGCGGAGGGGACCCATCACTACCTCCGGAGCTTCGAGAACGCGGTGCTGTACGGCCAGTGCGTTGCGCGGGTGGGCATGGAGCTCAAGCGCAAGGGCTTCGTGCCCGACGTCGTCGTCGCCCACCCCGGCTGGGGCGAATCGTTGTTCGTGCGCGACGTGTTCCCCGACGCCCGCATCCTGAACTTCTGCGAGTTCTACTATCACGCCTTCGGCGCCGACACGAACTTCGACCCGGCATTCCCGCTCGATCCCGACGACGTGTTCCGGGTGCGGATGCGGAACTCCCATCTCCTGCACGCGCTCGAGAGCTGCGACTGGGGCATCAGTCCGACCGAATGGCAGAAGGCGCAGCATCCACCGGAGTTTCGCGACAAGATCTCGGTCATCTTCGACGGCATCGACACCGACGCGATCCGCCCCGATCCGCAGGCGCGCTTCGCGCTGCCCGACGGCCGCGAGCTGAAGTCGGGCGATCCCGTCGTCACCTACGTCTCGCGCAACCTCGAGCCGTATCGCGGCTTCCCGTACTTCATCCGCGCGCTCCCCGAGATCCTGCGCCGCCGATCCGATGCGGAGGTCGTCGTGCTCGGCGGAGATGACGTGAGCTACGGACGGCCGCCGAAGGAGGGCGGGTGCTGGCGCGAGGCGATGCTGAAGGAAGTGCCGCTCGACCCCGGGCGCGTGCACTTCCTCGGCCGCGTGCCGTACGCACGCTATCTCGACCTGCTCCGGGTGTCGGCGGCGCACGTGTATCTCACGGTGCCGTTCGTGCTGTCGTGGTCGATGATCGAGGCGATGTCGGCGGGATGCCTGATCGTCGGCTCGTCGACGCCGCCCGTCCGAGAGGTCATCGAGGACGGCCGCAATGGCGTGCTCGTCGACTTCTTCTCGGTTGCCGACGTCGCCGATCGCGTCGTCGATGCGCTCGACGATCCGGCGCGGTTCGCGGCCATCCGCGACGGCGCGCGCCGGACGGCGATCGAGCGCTATGACGTCAAGCGCTGTCTCGCCGCGCAGCGCGCGCTGATCGACCGGCTCGCCGCCGGCGAACGGCCGTCGGCGAGCTCACGCGCCCAGTAGTCCGTCGGCTCAGCGCTGCGGCGCCGTGGTCGGGCAGTTCGCGGCGTTGCCGGTATCGGCCGTGCACGCCCCGGGCGTGGCGCCGGTCGCGCCAGCGGTGCCGGCTGCGCTGCCGGGGCCGGTCTGGTCGAGCCCGGGGACGCTCGGCGCACCGGCCGCGTTGCCGGTGCCGGCGGGACCGGGGATCTGCGGTCCGTTGGTGCTCGAGCTGCTGCCGGCGCCCGTGGGGGCGGGCACCGTCGGGCCGGAGCTCTGGTTCGCGGGCCCCGAGGCTCCGGACGAGCTGCCGGTCGCGCCCGCCTGCGCGAAGGCCGTGGCGGTGCCCGCGAGGAGCAGGGCGGCGGCGGGGACGGCGACGAGGGCGAAGCGGCGCGCGGCCGCGCGTTCGATGGACATGCAGTCCTCCCGTGAGAGGCCGCGCCGATGGCGTGCCATCGGTGGGCCGTTTTGTGAATTCCGGCGCAAAATTCGAACGGCGAAGCCTCGTTTTCGGCGCCGTCTCCTGCGTTAACGGTCTGGGCGGCCGTTTAGCTCCGCAGTGAGGAGGGAAGATTATGGATGGCGTTGGTTCCCGTGAGCTCGACCGGGCTGTGCCGGTCTTCTACCGCGACGTGCGCGGCGTGACACACGCCTGCGAGGTGCAGGGTGATGCTCCGGGGGAGTTGTTCGTGCGCACGCTGTGCAACCGCGACGTGCCGCCCAAGCGCGTGTTCACGTCGGACTCGTCGCTCGGCGTCACCTGCGAGGAGTGCGCGCTCCGGCAATCGCGGATCGCCGGGTAGCCTTGTACGGGTAGCCTTGGAGAGGAACGGCCGGGCGGACGCGCCACCCGGCCGCGATGCGGTCACTTCACCGGCTGCGGGATCTGGATCAGCTCGGCGAGCTGATCCTTCGTCAGCGGCTGGGTGATGAACTTCTGGGCGATGGCGTCCGCCATGACGGTGTCGAGACCAGAGACCTTGTCGGGGTTGAGTAGCGCCTTCGGGAAGAACTCGTCGCGGATGCGCTTTGCCGCGGCCTCGTCGATGCCAGCGAACGCCGCGTAGGTCTTCGCGAAGTCCGGGCTCGAGTAGATCCAGTCGATGGTCTCGCGGTAGCCCTGGAGATAGCGGGCGAGTTGGTCCTTCTTCTTCTCGATCGCGGCGAGATTGGTGAAGTTCACCCGCAGCGTCTGGTCGCGCACCTCGAGCGAGTCGGTGGCCTTGGCCACCATGCGGATCGTGCCGGCATCGAGTTCCTTCAGGCCGAACGGCGGCGAGGCCCAGCCGATGTCGACCTGCCCCGACATCACCTGCGTGAGCGTCGACGGGGGGCTGCCGGTCGCGACCAGCTTCAGCGTCGGGTTGTACTGCTTGGCGAGCGCGAGGGCCATCGAGTTGGTCGACGAGCCCGCTGTCGAGTAGGCGATGGTCTTGTCCTTCGCGTCCGCCAGCGTCTTGATCGGCGACGTCGCCGGCACATACCAGAACTCCGCCGAGCCCGTCGCCTGGGCGCTGATGATGCGCAGCGGCGCGCCCTTCACGTACGCGGCCATGACGCCGCCGGTTCCCGCGGCAATGCCGATGTCGACGCTGTTCGAGATCACCGCCTGCATCGTCTCGCCGCCGCCCTGGGTGTAGAGCAGATCGAGCACGAGGCCGTGCTTCTTGAAGATCCCGGCCTGCTGACCGAGGTGCGAGATCGACGTGTCGAGCAGGCCGCGCTGGCCGATCGCGAGCTTCAGCGTGTCCTCGGCGGACGCGGCGGTGGGCCCGGCCATGCCGGCGACCGCGATGACTGCGACCGCGTACAGCGCGCGTCGCGTGAGCGAAATATCCAGAGTTCCCATCGGTGGCTCCCTAAGCCGTTGTTTCACGCGTGGCTGTGATGTCCGGCACGGCGTCCCGCGACGAGACGTCCCAATCCGGCGTTTCCGGCGATCGCGATCGCGAACACGACGATCAGGATCGCGTACATGGTCGGCATGTCGAACAGGCTGTAGGCCTGGGTGATCATGAAGCCGAGTCCTTCCTTCGACAGCTTGGTCTCGGCGAGCAGCACCCCGATGATGGCGATGCCGAATCCGAGCCGGATGCCGTTCAGGACCGGCGCCCGCATCGCCGGCAGGTAGATCTTCGCCACCATCTGCATGAGCGACGCGCCGAAGCTGCGGCCGACCCGGATCAGCACCGGATCGATCCGCCGCATGCCGGCGGCGGTGCTCAGCGCGACGGGGAAGAAACACGAGATCGCGCCCATGGCCACCTTCGAGCCGGGGCCGACGCCGAACCACATGATCATGATCGGGAAGAAGACGATCTTCGGAGTCGGCCCGAGATAGTAGAGATAGCGCTCGAAGGCGTCCGACAGGAACCGGTTGGCGCCGAGCGCGAGTCCGACGAAGAGGCCGGACCCCGCGCCGATGACCACCGCGACGACGACCTCCCAGGCGCTCGTCGAGAGGTTGGCGTAGAAGCCGGCATTCGACAACAGCTTGGCGGTGGCCGCGGCGATCCGTGCCAGCGACGGCACGACGTCGCGATACAGGAGGCCGGACGCGGCCAGCGATTCCCAAAGCGCGAGCACGACGACCACCGCCGCGAGGCGCACGACGGCGACGCGGTCGAGCAGACGGGCGCGGGTGCGCGCTACGACGCCGGTCGCGACCATCGTTCCGCCGTTTCGAGGGCGACGAAGAAGCCGACGCTCACCAGAACCACGAACGCGATCGCCGCGTAGGTGCCGGGCATGTCGTAGCGCTCGGCGAGGTGATTGATGAGCTGCCCGAGGCCGCCGAAGTTGATCAGGAACTCGACGCCGACGATGTTGATGAGGGCGAAGATCAGCGCGAGCCGCAATCCGACGAACATCGTCGGCAGGGCCGCGGGCAGCAGGATTTTCCAGAACTGCTGCGACGGCGTCAGCCCGAAGCTGCGGCCGACGTTGAGCAGCACCGGCCGGGTGGCGGTGAGTCCCTCGACCGTCTTGAGGATCATCGGGGGCAGGCCGGAGACGAAGCCCATCATGATAATGGTCATGGCGCTGCGGCCGAAGATGACGAGGAACAGCGGGTAGGCCAGCACGACGGGAGCGGCGGCCAGCGCGGCGATCCAGGTCTCGGTGGCGATGCGGAGGATCGGCGCCCGATAGAGGAGGACCCCGATGCCGATTCCGACGGTGCCCACCAGCGCCCCGGCGGCGAGCGCCTCTCCGGTCGTGAGCAGAAGCCGCGCGATCGCCTGTTCCTCGACGAACAGGCGCTCGAAGCTGTCGAGCACCTGGGTCGGCAGCGGGATGATGTAGCGGTTGAGCACGCCCCAGCGCAGCAAACCCTCGACGAGGGCGAGTGCCGCGACCAGCGTCAGCGCGCCGAGGGCCGGGGCGATGCGCACGCGGGCGAGGGCGGCGACGCGGGCCATCTCAGTGGCCCGTCCGCTGGCGGTCTTCGTCCGCACGCATCCCGCGGCTCGCCTCCTCACGAAGGTCGTTCCAGATCTCCGCGACGAAGCGGCCGAACGCCGCCGAGCCGACCACCTCGGACGTGCGCGGGCGTGGCAGGTCGATGTCGACGACCCGCTTGATGCGCCCCGGGCGGTAGGTCATCACCAGAATCCGGTCGGAGAGTTGGACCGCCTCGGTGATGTTGTGGGTGATGAGCAGCGTCGTCTGCCGCAGCTCCTGCTGGATCTGCAGCACCTTGTCGCCGAGCAGCAGGCGGGTCTGCTCGTCGAGCGAGGCGAACGGCTCGTCCATCAGGAGGATGCGCGGTTGGAACGCGAGCGTGCGCGCGATCGCAACCCGCTGGCGCATGCCGCCCGACAGCTCGGCAGGATACCGGCGCTCGAAACCGGAGAGCCCGACCATGTCGATGAAGTGCCGCGCTCGCTCGTCGCGCTCGGTCCTGGCGACGCCCTGGATCTCGAGCGGGAAGGCGACGTTGTCGAGCACCGTCCGCCAGGGAAAGGTCGACTCCTCCTGGAACACCATCCCGATCGCGGGGTTCGGGCCGGACGAGACGTTTCCGTCGACGCGGATGGTGCCGTCGTAGCCGCCGATCAGCCCACCGATCGCGTTGAACAGCGTGCTCTTGCCGCAGCCCGACGGGCCGATGACGGACAGGAATTCGCCGGGCGCAACACTGAGCGAGACGCGCTCGACGGCCAGCAACGGTCCATCGGCAGTGTCGAAGCGCTTCGTGAATTCCTCGACGGTGAGCGCGGGAGCACCCGCCGCTGCGGCCACGCGGGGCTGACCGAGGACGCTGGACGGACTCATGGTTGGGTTTGCCCCCAGACTTCCCCGACACTCGCCTGTGCGCGTCACGTTTCGACGCTGTCGTCCGCCCGTGAGCCGACGATCGTTGGCCGCATTCGCGGCTCGACCACTGTAGCAAAGCGCAGCGCCGCGGACACCGTCGAAACGGCGGGGCAGGGCGAACGGCAACGACCGGGGTGGTCCGCTCCGGTCGTTGCACAACCCTCGGCCGAAGTTCTACGGGCGATTGAGGCCGGGTCCCGTCGTTCCGGGGACCGCGTCGATGCGTCCGCTGCCGGGACTGCAGCCCGTCGAGCTTGCCGCTCCGCAGGTGGGATTCGCAGGGCTCGCGGGCACATTGCTCGTGCCGATGCCGGGTGTCGTGTAGGCGCCGGCGCCATCGGCGCCTGTGCCGACTCCGGAGCCAGACGTGCCGAGTCCGGTGCCCGAACCCGTGCCCATGCTCGAACCCGTGCCGGGCATGGAGCCCCCTGTGGATGGCGTCCCGCCCGGAACGCTGCCCGTCGTTCCAGAGCCCAATCCGCCGGACCCCGCAGCCCCCGATCCGGCAGTCGAGCCGCCGCTACCGCCGCTGCCACCGCCGCCGCCACCGCCACCCGACTGGCCGTAGGCGGTCCGGCTCATCGCCACGGCCATCGCGGCGAGCGGCAGACCGAGCGCCAAACGGCCGCAGTCGCTGAGGAACCGGCGCCGCGCGGCGACCACATATCCATCGTGTCGATCCATTGCTGCCTCCTTCGTTGTCACCCTCAATGGTGGTAGGGCCCGTGTAGCGCCGTTGTGAGGAGTCGGCGGATTTTTCCGAGCAGCTTGGCCGTCGCTCAGCTTGCCGTCGCCAAACGATGCGCCACGGTGCTATGAATCCGGCGGGGCACTCGCCGACGGCGAGCACAAGAACAGCAGGGAGGGGACCATGACGCACATCCGCTGGCTCGCCGCCGCAGCGCTGGCGCTGACGTTGAGCGCGCAGCAGGCATCGGCCGACGCGCCGAAGATGTTCTTCGAGGGCGACATGGTGCTGGCCCAGGCGTGCGTCCTGAAGAGCCGATTCCACGCCGGCGAGGGCGTCGTCTTCCGGGTCCGCGTGCTCGATCCGGCGACCGGCGATCAGCTCGACGGCTCGAAGCTGAAGAGCCTCGTCGTCGCGCTCGCCGACGGCACGAAGGTGCCGATGAAGTACGGCGGGCATCCGCGCGGCGGCAAGGAGGACACCTTCTGGAGCACCTCGTGGAAGGTGCCGGAGAACTTCCCGACTGGCACGTTCGCCTACACCATCGTCGCCACCGACCAGCAGGGTCAGGAGGTGCGGTGGCAGCCGTTCACCGTCAAGAACTCGATGCTGACGATCGAGGACTGAGCCGCGGATGATCCGCGCGCTCGCCGCTCCGCTGGCCGTCGTCGCGTTCCTCGGGGCGCTGTCCGGGTCCGCGAGCGCCGCGCCGGCGTCGGCATTCGGTCCCGAGGTGGAGCCAGCGCAGCCGTCCGGCGGCTTCGTCGGCAAGCTCGCGGTGGAGCCGAAGCACGCGCCCGCCGGCGCGCCGGTGCGGGTCCGCGGCGAAGGATTTGCCCCCGGCGAATCGCTCGACCTGGTGTGGCGCACCGTCAAGGGCGCCTGGAAGGTCGCCGACGGCGCCTACAACGGCCGCGCCTACACCCCGGTCGGCTACCGCATCGCGACCGTCGCCGCCGACAGCACCGGGCGCATCAGCGCGACGTTCACGGTGCCGGAGGACTTCGGCTTCCTTCACGATGTCGTCGCGCAGCGCGCAGGGCGGCTCTATACCCAGACCGGCTTCAGCGTCGACATGACGGTGAAGGTCACGCCCGAGAACGGGCCGGTCGGCACGCCGATCACCGTCGACGTCCAGGGCATCGGGTGGCGGCCGCTCGAGAACAGTTGGCTGCTCTCGTATGACAACAGCTTTACCGGCTGGATCTCCGCGGTGACGACTGACGGCGCGGCGCGGTTCACGATCCCGGCGACCGGCGGCGTCGGGACCCACACCCTGCGCCTGATTCACGGTGAGTTCACGTTCCCCTATCTCAACCCGCAGCAGAATCCGGTGCCCGACCGGCCACGGTTCTCGGCGCGCTTCGATGTGACGGCGGGAGTGCCCGTTCTGCCGCCGCCGCCCGAGCGCCAGGTGCAGGCGAGCGTGCGCGGGCTCGCGCCGACCGGCGATCTCATCTCGACGCCGCCGTTCGCGGCGGTCGGCGCTCCGGTCGAGGTGCGCGGCACGGGCTTCGCTCGCGGGACGGCGCTGCGTCTGCAATGGAACACGGTGACCGGCAACCGCGTCGCCGCCGGTGCGTGGGAGGAATCGTCGCGCACCATCGCGGAGACGACGGCCGATGTGTCGGGCGAGGCGGTGTTCCGGTTCGACGTGCCGGACGATCTCGGCGGCGCCCATGCGATCTCCGTCGCCGACGGCGCACGGAAGGCGGCGGGCAGCGTGTGGATCACGCCGAGCGCGCTGCCGCTCGACGTCGTGCGCGGCCCGGCCGGCACGACGGCGACTCTTCACCTGAAGGGGATCGGCTGGACCGAGACCGCGAACATCTATCACGTGGTCTACGACAACGCGTACTCGGGGTATGCCTGCGGCTTCAACAGCCAGGGCGACATCACGGTGTTCCTGCCCATCACCGGCGAGCCGGGGTGGCACTTCATCGATCTCTATCCCGGCATCTACAAGGGGCAGGAGACCCGCCCCAACAACTTCCGGATCCCGCAGCTCACCTACGCGGCGGATCACCCCGGCGAGGACCTGCCGGCGTTCCACTTCGCCGTCGAGGTCACGGCTCCCCGCGCGGTCGGCCACTAGCGGCCGTGGGCTCCGGCTCCTTCTTGGCGGCGGTCTTGCGCGGTGCCTTCTTGTGCGGCTCCTTGCCCGGCTGCAGCTCCAACAGCAGGAACGACCGCGCGGTGACGTCGTAGACGGCGCCGCTCTCGAACGTCTTGCCCTCCGAATCGTCCGGCACGTTGGTGTCGATCAGCAGCGACCAGCATGAGCCGCCGACCGTCTCGGGGAGCGTGAACTTCACCAGATCGAAGTGCGCGTTGAAAACCAGCAGCATCGTCACTTCCTGCCCGCGCTGGCGGATCCCGGTGGTCTGGGCGCGGCCGTCGATCAGCATGCCGAAGCAGCGCATGTTCTCGTCGGCCCAGTCGCCGTTCTGCATCTCGGAGCCGTTGGCATTGATCCAGGTGACGTCCTTGATCCCGAGCTCCTCGTTGTACCCGCCGGTCAGGAAGCGGGTCCGGCGTAGAACGGGATACTTGTGACGCAACGAGGTCAGCTTGCGCACGAACCGGATCAGCGCCTCGCCCTTGTCATCGATGCTCCAGTCGACCCAGCTTATCTCGTTGTCCTGGCAGTAGGCGTTGTTGTTGCCCTGCTGGCTACGGTGGAACTCGTCGCCGGCGAGCAGCATCGGCGTGCCCTGCGACAGCAGCAGCGTCGCGAGGAAGTTGCGCTTCTGGCGCTCGCGCAAGGCGACGATCTCGGGATCGTCGGTCGGGCCCTCCGCGCCGCAGTTCCAGGAGCGGTTGTCGGAATTGCCGTCGTTGTTGTTTTCGCCGTTGGCCTCGTTGTGCTTCTCGTTGTAGCTGACGAGATCGTTGAGCGTGAACCCGTCGTGGGCGGTGATGAAGTTGACGCTCGCCCACGGCTTGCGGCCGCGATGGTTGAACTCGTCGCCCGAGGCGCACAGGCGCGGGGTGATGGCGGACGCGGGCGCCATGCTGCGCCAGTAGTCGCGCACCGTGTCGCGGAACTTGTCGTTCCACTCGGCCCATCCCGGCGGGAAGCCGCCGACCTGATAGCCGCCGGGGCCGCAGTCCCACGGCTCCGCGATCAGCTTGACAGTGCCCAGCACCGGATCCTGGCTGCACGCCTTGAGGAATCCCGATTGGTTGTCGAAGCCGTTCGGCTCGCGGGCGAGGATCGTGCCGAGGTCGAAGCGGAAGCCGTCGACGTGCATCTCCTGCACCCAGTAGCGCAAGGAGTCGGTCACCATCTGCAGCACACGCGGGTGCGTCGTGTTGAGGGTGTTCCCGGTGCCGGTGTCGTTGATGTAGTAGCGCTTCTTGTCGGGAAGGAGCCGGTAGTACGAGGCGTTGTCGATGCCCTTGAAGCACAGCGTCGGGCCGAGCTCGTTCCCTTCGGCGGTGTGGTTGTAGACGACGTCGAGGATCACCTCGAGCCCGGCGTCGTGGAAGCGCGCCACCATCTCCTTGAACTCCTGCAGCACGCGCTCGGGGTAGGCCGAGTAGCGCGGGTCGGGCGCGAAGAAGCCGATGGTGTTGTAGCCCCAGTAATTGGTGAGGCCCTTGTCGAGGAGGTAGCTGTCGTTGATGAAGGTATGGATCGGCATCAACTCGACCGACGTCACCCCGAGCGACTTGACGTAGTCGATCACGTCCTTGGTCGCGAGACCGGAAAACGTGCCGCGTTCGTTGTCGGCGACCTTGGGGTGGAGCTTCGTGAACCCGCGGACATGCGTCTCGTAGACGATGGTGCGGTCCCACGGGACGCGATGCCACTGTGCTTCGCGGGCCCAGTCGAAATTGGGGTCGACGACGACGCACTTGGGCACGTACGGCGCGCTGTCCTGCTCGTCGAACGTGCGGTCGTCGCCTTCCGAGCCGATCGCGTAGCCGAAGCACGCCGGGTGCCACGTCAGGCTGCCGATGTGCGCGCGCGCGTAGGGATCGAGCAGCAGCTTGTTGGGATTGAAGCGGTGCCCGTCCTCGGGCTCGTAGGGGCCATGGACGCGGAAGCCGTAGACCGTTCCCGGGCCTATGTCGGGCAGGTAGCCGTGCCAGATCTCGTTGGTGTACTCGGGCAGCTCGACACGCAGGAGCTCATGCGCGCCGCTCTGGTCGAACAGACAGATCTCGACCTTGGTGGCGTTGGCGGAGAAGACCGCGAAGTTGACGCCGCGGCCGTCCCACATGGCACCGAGCGGGAAGGGGAGTCCTTCCCGGATACCGACCTTCTTCGGCGGCGCCATGTGCCCTCCGCAATTCAGCCAGCAAAGCGCGGAGCGGCTGCGGCGTCAGCGACGTCCGAGCAGAATTCCCAATGCCATCCCGATGCCGCCGGCGACGAGGAGCGCGGTGAGCGGCGCCTCGTTGGTGTAGCTCCGCACGCTGTCCACCGCCTGACCGTACATGTTCTGCATGTCGCCCATGTACTGCCGGGCCATGCCGCGGCCCTCGGTCGCGGCGTCGCCGACGACGGACCCGACGGTCTCTTCCACCTTGCCCGCCACGCTGCGCGCCGCGCCTGATACCCGATTTTCGTCCATGGCCATTTCTTCCCGTGATGTGAGGACCCGGGCGCCGCACGCGATGCCGCGGCACCTCCCGCTGAGGTCATATAACGCCACGTTTCGCGTATGGTTCCGGTGCGCGGACCGAAGGCGCGGGTCAGCCGCGGAGGGCGCGGAGGAAGGCGCGGACGCGCGCGCCGTTCTTACCGAAATCCTGGCCGTCGTTGCGGGCCCGGGAGCGGATGTCGATCCGTGCACCAGACCCTTCGGGTCGGACGCGGATGACGATGTCGTCGGTGAGGCCGTACCACGGCGACGGGTCGTAGGCCTCGATGACGCCGTCGACACCGTTCGCCGAAACCACGCGCCATCCCAAGCCCACGGCGACGCCGTGCGCCAGCGCGAACGCCTCGATCGGCGGCAGCGAGACGCGGACGGGCTGGATGTCCGGGAAGGCCTGGCGCTGGACGTTCGCGACGGCCTCGCCGGGATAGGCCGCGGAGTCGCGCGAGGCGGTGGAGTGGAGCTTCAGCACGGCGATGAAGGGGGGCGGGGTCACCGTGTCGGTGCTCACGTCGGTGATGCCTTGCGCCGCGTGCATGGTCTGACTCATCTTCCATGGCACGGCGGCCGCGGTCAGACCGACGACGATCGCAAGCACGATGCTGATCACCGCCTTGTAGCGTTCGCGGAGCAGCACGAAGGGGACGAGTCCCGCCGCGAACGCGGCCGCCACGAGGCCGGTGTACGCGGCGAAGATCATCATCTTGTAGCAGGCGTTGTAGCCCCACAGTCCCAGCCGGAAGCCGGGCCCGGTAGCGGTGACGAATCCGGCGGCCGCCACGGCGACGCCGAATGCAAGCCACCCCAGGTTCAGCAGAACCCGTGGCTGGCTACCCTTGTAAACGGCTGCCTGGGCGGTCGACATACGCGCACCACTTCGCTTCCTTTTGGAACGGGATACGCGTGCCGGCGCGGCCGGGCCGCTGCCGCCCTCGCGTGCGAGCAATGCACATGCGCGGGCATAGGTTACATGCCATGAAGGGGTTAACCGCCGATTACGGCTTGGTTAAGGATCGGTTAAGATGGCGCTCGAGCGCGCCGGAACACCAGAACCGACGATCACAATCTCGGGAAGAGCCGCGATGGGAGAGCAGACCTACGACCGCAGCGCCGAGGATTTCGGCAACATCGTCAATCTCGGCCACGTCAACGTGCAGGTCGCCGACCAGCGACTTGCCACGGCCTACTACGTCAGCGGCCTCGGACTGACCCGCGACCCCTACCTCATGACCGGCACCAACAACATGTGGGTCAACGTCGGCATGAGCCAGTTCCATCTGCCGACGAACTCTCCGCAAGTGGTGCGGGGCATCACCGGGCTGGTGATCCCCGACCGGGAGGCGCTGCTCGCCCGGCTGAGCAAGGCGAAGAAGGAACTCGCCGACACGCGGTTCGACTTCCGCGAGAGCAACGACGGCGTCGAGACCGTCTGCCCGTGGGGCAACCGCATCACCTGTCACGCGCCCGATCCGGCGCGCTTCGGCCGCATGGCGCTCGGCATGACCTACGTCGCGTTCGATGTGCCGCCCGGCACCGCCGACGGCATCGCGCGGTTCTATCGGGAAATCTTCCTCGCGCCCTCGGAGGTCCGGAACGAGCGCGGCGCGCGCACCGCCTTCGTCATGGCCGGGGAACGGCAGCATCTCGTGTTTCGCGAATCCGACGCGCCCCAGGCGCCGTACGACGGCAATCACTTCCAGATCTACATCTGCAATTTCTCGGGCCCGTACCGCAGGCTGATGGAACTGGGGCTCGTCACGCAGGAATCGAGCCAGCACCAGTACCGATTCAAGGACATCGTCGATCTCGACACCCGCGAGGTCCTCTACACCGTCGATCACGAGGTGCGGGCGATGAGCCACCCGCTGTATGCGCGGCCGCTGGTGAACCGCAATCCGGCGCTCATGGCCATGCGTTACGCGCAAGGCCAGGAGGATGCGCCCTGGGCGCTCGGCTGACGATTCGGGCTGCGGTCCCATGAAAAAAGGGCCGGCGTTCGCCGGCCCTTTTCATAGGCGCGTCGGGAACCCTCAGCGCTTGCGCTTCGCGGCCTTGCCCGTCTGCGCCGGCGCCTTCTTGAACGGCGTCGCGGTGGCCCGGCCCGAGGAGTCGATCCAGATCCGCTCCGACTTCATCGGCTTGCCGTTGGCGCGGTCGAGCAGGAAGTCGGCGACCATGGTGTTGCGGTCCTCGCCGTTCTCCGCGCTGGGCGCCCCCGTGACGCTGTGGTTCGCACCCTCGTAGACCACCATCCGCTTCGGCGCCTTGATCAGTTCGAACAGCTTCTCCGTGTACTCGAGCGGCGAAAGCTGCTCGTTCTCGCCGGTGATCACCGCGTACGGGCACTTGATCTTCGGCATGTAGGGCGTGAGGTCGATCTTCTTGCAGAAGCGATCGAACTCCTGCTCGTCGTCGTAGCCCGACATGAACATGAACCGCACCTTGAAGGTCGGCGACGCCATATTGAAGATCTGCCACGCGCCGGGCTCCTGACACAGACCGGTGGTGACGTAGCCCTTCACCTTGTTGCCGAGGGTCGCGGCGGCGACGGTGCCCCAGAAGCTGCCGAAGCTCGATCCCCGGATCACCAGCTTGTTGATGTCGATGTTCGGCTGCTTGGACAGGAAGTCGTAGACGGAGAGCGCGCACTTCTCCCAGTTCTCGGGGGTGAAGTAGAGGCCGCGCGACACCGCCTCGGCCTGACCGGGGCCGTCGATCGCGAGCACCGCCATGCCGCGCTCCATGAAGCGGTCGCCGTACAGCGAGACCATGTTCTCCTTGCTGCCGTCCATTCCGCCGCAATAGAAGACGATCGGGAACTTTTCGCCGTTCACCGGCTTGCGCGGCAGGTGGAGGTAGGCGGGAAGGAACTTGTTGCCGAACGGAATCTCGACGCGGCGGATCGGGTGCGGCGCGAACTTGATGTACTTCGCGTAGCAGGCGTTCATCCGCTCTTCGTAGCCCGAGAGCCGCTCGCCTTCCTCGAACACCGGCCAGCAGGCGGACGCCCACAGCATCGCCGCCGCCATGTAGCTCTCGCGCGCCGCGATTGCCCGGCCCTGGCGCTCGAACTCGCGAGCCCGGGCCTCGCGCTTGCGCGCGGCGGCGGCGAACTCGCGATGAATGTCGTCGAACTTGCGCATTCGGCGCGCGGCGGCCTTGTAGTCGCCTTCCGCGGCGGGGCCACCGGTCTTGCTGCGCGACTCGATTCGTCCCTGGTCCCACTCGGGGCCGACGGTGCGAATGATCGCATCGAGGATCCAGCGCTGTTCCTGCCAGCGCCGGGTGCGCCGCTCGATGTTGACGCTTGCCATGAACGAAGTCTCCTGCCTCAGGCCGTGTGTTGAATTCGTGGGCCGCCCGTATTCTGCTTTTTGAAAGGGCGGCGATGGGCGACGGCAGTATTGCGACGCGGCAACGGAAGCGCAACAATATCGCTCCCGCCGCTCAGATATTAACCGGCGGGACGCCGCAACGTCGGCACCAGGGACTTCACATAGCCGCCAGCGCGGCATCATCGCCGGACTCCGGCGCAGGGAGGCAGGATGAGTCAGTCTCATCGCATCAGCGCAATCGTGGCGGGCGTGGCCGCCGTTGCGTTGACGGCGTTCGCGCCGACGGCGCGGGCCGAGTTCACTCTGCAGGGCAAGACGGTCACGCTCTATGCCGCGCTCGGGCTGGGCGGCGGCGGCGACACCAACGCGCGGACCTTCCTGCCGTACTTCGCCAAGGCGCTCCCGGGCGAGCCGACGATCATCGTCAAGAACATGCCGGGCGGCGGCGGCATCCAGGGCGTGCAGTACCTCTACAACGTGGCGCCGTCCGACGGCACCGCGTTCGGCCTCACCCCGGCGGGACCGATCAAGGAACCGCTGATGGGCGACGGCACCAAGGCGACGTACGACCTGCGCAAGTTCCATTGGATCGGCAGCATGGCGGTCGAGGATTCGGTGTGCGCGATCTGGCACACCTCGCCGATCAAGTCGATCGCCGACGCGCAGGCGAACCAGGTGCAGCTCGCGGCGACGGGGACCGCATCGAATTCCACACTGGTGCCTCTGCTGATCAACGATCTCATCGGCACCAGGTTCAAGCCGATCTCCGGCTACGACGGCGGTACGTCGCTGCTCGCCGTCGAGCGGGGCGAGGTCGACGGGCGCTGTCTGTCGATCGGAGCGCTTCGCTCTGCGCGGCCGCAGTGGCTGACGCAGAAGCAGGTGCGGCTGATCCTGATCACCGGCGACAGCGACGATCCCGACGCGAAAGGCGTGCCGCAGCTTCCGTCGCTGCTCAAGAGCGACGCCGACCGCAGGGCGCTGGCGTTCTTCAGCATGCCCGACGAGATCCAGAATCCGATGATGCTGCCGCCCGCCGTCCAGCCGGAGGTGGTCGCCGCGTACCGGCGCGCGTTCGATGCCGCGATGAAGGACCAGACCTATCGCGCCGAGGCCAACCGCCTGCAGCAGGGCATCGAGCCCCACACCGGCCAGCAGGTCCAGGACACCATCAGCGCCATGTACGACACGCCGAAGGACATCGTCGCCCGCGTCGTCCGGGCGACGGCGGTGAAGCGCGCGGACAAGTAGGCGAGGGAGAGCGACGATGCGAACGAACTGCGCCTGGGGGCTTCTCGGGATCCTGATCGCGTCCGCGGAGTCAACCGCCTCGGCCGAGGTGTCGCTGCACGGCAAGACCGTGACCGTGTACGTCGGCAACGGCCTCGGTGGTGGCGGCGATTCCTACGCCCGCATCTTCCTCCCGTACCTGTCGAAGCAATTGCCGGGCGAGCCGACGATGGTGGTCCGCAACATGCCGGGCGGCGGCGGAGTCCAGGCGGTGCAGACGCTCTACAACGTCGGCGCGGCCGACGGCACCGCGCTTGGGTCGACGCCGCCGGGGCCGCTCAAGGAGCCGTTCCTGAAGACAGTCGGAGAGGTGAACTACGATCTCCGCAAGTTCCACTGGATCGGCAATCTGGCGTCGTCGATCACCGCCTGCTCGGTGTGGCACGGATCGCAGATCAAATCGGTGGAGGATGCGAAGGCGAAGGTGGTCACGATCGCGTCCACCGGCTCGCAATCGTCGCCGACGACGAACTCGCTGTTCGTCAACTCGCTGATCGGCACCAAGTTCAACCCGATCGCGGGCTATGACGGCGGGACGTCGCTGCTCGCGATCGAGCGCGGCGAGGCCGACGGGACCTGCGTATCGCTCGGCTCGCTGCGGACGACGCGGCCGGATTGGCTCAAGGACGGGAAGCTCCGCGTGATCATCCTGGTGTCGAATGCGAAGGATCCCGACTTCCCCGACGCGCCGCGGCTGTCGGATTATCTCAAGACCGACGCCGACCGCCAGGCGCTCGCGTTCTTTACCGCGCCCGACGACATCCAATATCCCTACATGCTGCCGCCGGGCGCCTCGGCCGAGATCGTCTCGACCTACCGCAAGGCATTCGATGCGGCGGTGGCCGATCCCGCCTACGTCGCCGAGGCGAAGCAGCGGCGCCAGGAGGTATCGGCGCACACCGGCGAAGAGGTCCAGAAGATCATCGGGGCGATGTACGACACGCCGCAGGACGTCATCGCCCGCGTCATCCAGGCGACGACGCCGCCCGGCCGCGCCGACAAGTAGTCGCCGCAGCGGTCACTGGCCGCCGCCGGGGACGTACTTCTTCGTCACCACGTCCTTGATCGCGACCTTGCGCTCGGGCGTCGTGTTGGCGATGACGCTCAGTGCCCGCTGCCGCGTGGTCTCGTCGTCCTCGAAGGCGACATAGCGCTGGGTCTTGTCGCCCTCGGCGATGACCGCGGGGTCGGTCAGCACCTTCTCGACGGCGGCCTTGAGATAGGCGAGGCGGTCCCGCGGGATTCCCGGCGTGGTGACGAGAATGCGCCCGAGCGCATCGACGTTCGCGCGGAGCTCCATCCAGTACGTCTGCTCGGGCGTGAGCTTCATGCTCTCGAACACCGTCGGCACATCGGGGAAGAACTGCGAGCGCGCCCGGCCGACCGTGGCGATTGCCTTGTTGTGCCCCGCCTTGACGTAGTTGTTGGCCGAGGTGTCGGAGACATAGAGCGCGTCCATCTCGCCGCGGGCAATGGCGAGCGCGCCTTCGCTCGACGACTTGTAGCCCATCACCACCTTGCATTGCAGCGCGAAGCCCTCGCACACCATCGAGGCACCGTCGGAAAGGCCGTCTATCAGACCGACCGCCGCCCAGCGGATCGGCGCGTTGCCTCGCATCATGTCGGCGACGGACGTGTACGGCGACGTGGGCGCCACCAGCACCAGCCATGGCGAGGCGCTGACGGTGGCGAGGTACTGGAGCTTCGCGAGGTCGTACTTGACCGTCGGCAGGTCGAACAACTGCGACAGCACGGCGCCGCCACCGTTGAGGATCAGCACCTCGAGGCCGGTCGGCTCGGTGGAGTAGATGCGGTTGAGCGCGGCGAGGCCGCCGGCGCCCGGCTGGTTCTCGACGATGGCATTCGCGCCGAGCGCCTTGCCGAGATGCGGCGCGAGCAGGCGCGCATAGGCGTCGTAGCCGCCGCCGACACCGGCGCCGGCGATGAACCTGAACGTCTTGCCTTTGTAGAACGCGGCGGCATCCTCGGCGCGACCCGCCGACGCGGCCACGACGACGCCGACGAGGAGCGCGAGCGCTCCCTTAAGCATGCGCATCACGAGAGCCTCCCACCGATTCTTGCGACCGGACGTGGAAGCTTAGGCGTTGGCTCGCGGGCAAGTCCAGCAGCATGGCCCCGTGCGGACCATCGAGAAAACGAAACGTCAGCCGCCGGCGACGAGCACCGCGACCGGTAGCGTCGCGAACAGGGAGTCGAGGCGGAGCCCGTCGTCGCCCGCGTCGATCATCCGACCGGTGAGCACGTCGCGGAAGCGCGTCCCAGCGTCCGCGGGCAGCGCAACCGACATTCCGCCCCACGAGGATTCGGCGGGCGCCACCGCGTCGGTGGGCGTGATCGCCGCGTAGTGCCGGACGGTCGCGACGATCACGGTCGTGCCCTCGTGGTGACGGGCAAAGGCGCACACGCGATCGGCATACGCGCCGCTGACGTCGAGCGGCCGGTAGTCGCCGCCGGCGAACAGCCGCGGGTGGCGGTTCCGCAATGCAATGAGCTCACGGATCAGGAACAGCTTGATCGCGCCGTCGCGCCACGCGTCGCGCAGCCGTGCGACATCCGCGCTGCGGTCTCCCTCGGCCGAGGGGAGGTCGGCCAGCCGCCGGAGCACGGCGGCGCGCGCGTCGTAGTCCACCGGCCGACGATTGTCGGGATCGACGAAGCTGAAGTCCCACAGCTCCGTTCCCTGATAGATGTCGGGCACCCCGGGGCAGGTGAGCTTCAGCACCGTCTGCGTCACGCTGTTGAGCATGCCGAAGCGCGCGACGTCTTCCTGGAACGGCAGGAAGTTGGCGAGGAACGGACGACCGCTCACCGGGTGCAGGATCTGCTCGATGAAGCGCTCCAATGCCGCCTCGTACTCGAGGCTCGGATTGTTCCACGAGGTGCGGACCTTCGCCTCGCGGGTGGCTTTCAGCATGTAGGCCTTCACCCGCGCGACGAACGCCGCGCGGTCCTCGGCCGAGGCGGTTTGCGGGTCGAAGCCGATCGGCCACCCGCCGATGAGCCCCTGATAGAGCATGTACTCGTCGTTGCGCCCGGGGGCCGGCTGCCCGTCGACCTCCTGCTTCCGCCTGCGGTTGAGGCTCGCCCACCGCGTGATGTGGCGGGCCCATTCGAGCGGTATCTCCGACAGCACGTTGATCCGGCAGCGCGCGTCCTCGCCGCGCTTGGTGTCGTGGGTCGCGGTGGCGAGCATCGCGTTGGGCCAATGCGCGGCGCGGTCCTGGGCGAGATGGTGAAAGGCCGAGACGGAAATGCCGAACACGCGCGGATCGCTGCCGACCTCGCACAGCGAGATCAGGCGGTTGTAGCGGTAGAAGGTGGTGTCCTCGAGGCCCTTGGCCATCACCGGGCCCGTGAATTGCTGCACGCGCATCGCGAACCGCGCCACGTCCGCGAGCGCATAGGCGGGGGAGTCGCCGCGGGCAATGTCCGTCGTGAGCGCGCCCTCGATGAAGTCGAGCATCTCCTGGCCGGGTCCGCGCCAGCGCTTCCGCGCATGGCCCACGGCCCAGGTGATGTCGCGACGGTCTTCCGCCGTGGCGCCCGCCTCGGACGCGTAGGCGCGGTACACCGGAAACGATGCGACGACCTCCTTGAGCGCCGCGCGCAGACCGTCCAGCGTGAAATCGCGGCTGCTCCAATGGCTTTCCGACAGGCGGTCGAGATCGCGGGCGACGGAGTGGAGCTCGCTCGAGAGAATCGTCTCCATCACGAAGCGCTTCGCCGAGAGCAGCGAACCCTCGAACTCCACGTCGCGCCCGACGAAGCGCTCGTAGGTGCGGGTCATGGTGCCTTCGCTGCGGGAGTCGACGAGCAACGAGTTCACCTGGGCGAGGAAGTCGTAGCCGGTCGTGCCCTGGATCGGCCACTCCTCGCGCAGCCGCTCATGGCGGGCGAGGATCTTCTCGACCACGAGATAGATGCCGTCGGGCCGTCCGGTCGCCGTGGCAGCGAGCTCCCGGAGCCGACGCAGGTAGCCGAGCGGATCGAAGAGTCCGTCGATGTGGTCGATCCGCAACCCCTTGAGCGTGCCGTCGGCCATCAGCCGGCACACCAGCTTGTGGGCGTGATTGAAAAGGTCGGGGTTCTCGATGCGGATTCCGGCGAGATCGCTGATGTTGAAGAAGCGGCGGTAGTTGACCTCGTCCGACGCCACACCCCAGTAGGCGAGCCGGTAGTTCTGCCGCTCCAGCAGATCGTGCAGCCGTTGGAAGCTGGCGCGGTCGCCGGTCGTTCCCGCGAGCCCGCTGACGCCGCGCGACAGGATGTCGGCTGACGCGGGATCGGCCAGCGCCAGCTCGGCCAGGCGAGCCTGCAAGGTGTGCGCGCGGTGGCGCGGATGCTTGTCGTCGGCGAGCGCCTCGAAGGCGACGGCCACCTTTTCCAGCGCCTCCAGCCGTGCGGGGTCTTCCTCGCCGTCGTGACCGGCATTCGCGACCGCGCCCCGGATCAGCTCGCCGTAGTGGTAAGGCGAGATCGGGAAACGGTTATCGTAGTAGCGGAGTCCGAAGGTGCCCATCGCCGGATCGAAGGTCGGGATGAGACGTCCTCCCTCCAGCTCGCGGCCGTACTGGTCGCCGAGGAACGGCAGCAGCACCTTGTCCGTGAGGTGGACGTTGGTGGGCGCCCAGTCGATGTCGAAGTACGCGGCGTAGGGGGACTGTCGTCCCCATTCGAGCACGTCGAGCCACCACGGATTGTCGGCCTTGCCCACCCCCATGTGGTTCGGCACGAAATCGAGGATCTGCTCGAGGCCGCGCGCGGCCAGCGCCGCCGTCATCGTGCGGAACCCGTCGGCGTCGCCGAGCTCGGGATTGAAAGCGTTGTGGTCGGTGATGTCGTAGCCGTGCGTGGTGCCGGCGCGCGCCTTCAGCCACGGCGAACAATAAGCATGGCTCACTCCGAGCGCGTCGAGGTACGGCGCGATCCGCGTCACATCGTCGAACGTGAACTGCGCATTGAGCTGCAGGCGGTAGGTCGCGCTCGGGACGATTCCGGCGGGCGCACGCTCGGCGGCCTTGCGTATCTTCGGAAGATCTCCGCGCAAGTCGTTGATGCGCTCCGACAGCGCGCGCAGGTCGCCGCGTTCGAACAGCTCTTCGACCGGCACCGACAGCTTGCGCCGCCAGTTCGGGTACTCGTGCACGGTACCGGGTACGTTGACCTGCTCGACCTGCCCGAGCATGTCTTCGAGCTGCACCATCATCAGCCGCGAAGGGGTGCGGGCGAGCACCTCGTAGACGGCGGGCGACGGTGGGTGCTCGGGTGCGCGATTCTCGACCAGCCCGTGCTGGGTGAGGAGCTCGCCCATGGCGCGGCGGCTGCGCTCACGCGCCTCTGTCTCGCGTTGGCGGTGTTCGGGAGAGGGCCAGAGCTCGAGTCGATCCTTGAGCTCGATGTCCTTGCCCTCCCAATAGCCCGGGAACGTCGGCAGGTCGTGGGTGCTGAGGGCGACGAGCGCCTCGCGCGGGTAGGTCTCCGGCGGCCGCATCCGGCCGCTGTCCTCCTGCTCGAAGTAGAAGATGCGATAGGACAGGATGCCGACGTCCATCATCGCCTCGCTGAGGCCCTCGGGCACGGTGCCGAGGTCCTCGCCGATCACCATGCAGCGTTCGCGCTGGCTCTCCAGCGCGAGCACCGCGAACAGCTCGCGGTAGGGATAGGACACGTACGCGCCGTCGGTCGGCGGCGACCCGGCGGGAATCCAGTAGAGCCGCATCAGCCCGATGATGTGGTCGATGCGCAGGGCGCCGCCGCGCCGCATGTTGGCGCGCACCAGCTCGGCGAACGGCCGATAGGCCTGCTCACGGAGCGCGATCGGATGGAACGGAGGCAGGCCCCAGTCCTGGCCTTTCATGTTCCACATGTCGGGCGGCGCGCCGGCACGGGCGCCAGTCGCCACCACGTCCTGCCAGTCCCACACGTCGGAGCCGCCGCCGTCGGCGCCGACCGCGAGGTCGGTGTAGATGCCGACGCTCATGCCAAGGCGCTCGGAGATGCGGCGGACATCGCAGATCTGGATGTCCGCCTGCCACTGCAGGTATTCGTAAAACTCGACGCGTTCCTCGTGCTCTCGGGCGATCGCCTGCGCGGCGGCCCCGTCGGGATCGTGGAATTCCTTCGGCCAGCTCTGCCAGCCGAAACCCCAGTTCTCGCGCATGGCGCGCTCGGCGAGCACCTGGTAGAGCGCGTAGTTGCGGAGATCGCGGCCCCACCGCTTCTGGAACGCACGGAATTCGCGCGCGCGCTCGTTGTCGGCGTTCTGGAGACAGCACTCCCGGAACGAGCGGTAGAGGATCTCGAGCACCTCCGCCTTGCAGGCGACGACGCCCTCGTACTCGACGTACTCGGTGTTGCGAAGAGCTTTGAGCCGCTCCTGGAAGGCGTGGGAGTGCACGAGACGCCGCGCCGGCTCGCTTCCGGCGAAGTCGGGCATCGCCTCGATATCGAGGTAGCGGGCGCTGAGGAACAGCCGGCTGCACGGCGAGTACGGACTGGCGTGCTGCGGCACGGTCGGGAACAGCGCGTGCAGGGGATTGACGCCGACGGCGGCCGCGCCGAGACGGGCGGCGCCGCGCAGCACGTTGGCGAGGTCCGTGAAGTCGCCGATCCCCCAGTTGCGCGCCGACCGCATATTGTAGAGCTGGACCGCGATGCCCCAGCGACGACCATCGTCGTGGAGCGACTCCGGCCGGAAGCAGCACCGCGGCGCTCGGATGACGGTGGTGGCGCCCCGCACCGACCGGGGCCGCGAGGCGATCCGGATCGACAGCGCGTGGTAGCCGAGCGGCAGCGGCTCCGTCAGCCGGAGCGCGCGTCGGTCGTAGCGTTCGTCCGCGAAGACCAACGTCTCCTGAAGCGGCAATGACGCCAGATCGACTCCGCCGCGCACCCGGCGACCGTCCTCCCGGTCGATGGTCCAGGTCAGGCGACCGGTCGCTCCAGCGGGGACGACGATCGGCAGCTCGATGTCGGCCTGGTCGCCGATGGCGACGACGACCGGCGGCAACGGCGTCGCGTGCAGTCGACGTTCGAGCGCGGCGATCGACGCCCGCGCGACGTCATCGCTGTCCGCGGGATAGCCCAGCGCCCGCAACAGCGCGAGCTTGGTGATGTCGGGCGACTCGCGATCCTGTCCGAGCGCATCCTTGTACCGGACCACCATGCCGGTGAGTTCGCAGAGCCGCTGCAGGAGGTCGGGGGACGTCATCGCGGCCCACCGCCGTCCGAGATCGCGAACAGCACCGACCAGGGCGGCATCGTCCGCACGCGATCGCCTTCACCGATGCCGGCAGGGATCGCGAAGATCGGCTCGCCGGGAAGGCGCCAGTCGACGTGGGCCTCGGCCGAGGCGAGGTTCGCGACGAGATGCAGGGTGCCGCGCCCGGCGAGCGGCCACTCGACCGCCAGCGCACCTCCCGGCAGCACGGCGTGGCGCGTGCCGGGTCTCGCCGCGCCGTTCAGCAGGGGAGCGATCCGGCGCGCCCGTACGTCGATGAGGCTGCGCATGAAGTCCACGTCGGCGCGACCCTCGTCCGAGTCGAGACGGGCCCAATCAAGCCGCGACTCCTCGAACGTCGATGCCGCGTTCGGATCCGGGATGCGGTCGCGCGCCGCGGGATCGCGAAACGCGGGAAAACGCTCGAATTCGCGCCGGCGACCGTCGCGCACCGCATCGGCGAGCTCGTCGGCGAAGTCGCAGAAGAACAGGAAGGGGCGCCGGCTCGCCCATTCCTCGCCCATGAACAGGAGCGGGATCTCCGGAGCGAGCATGTGGATCGCCTGCAATGCGCGGACGCACGGCGGTTCGGCAAGCGTGGTCAGCCGCTCGCCGAACGCGCGGTTGCCGATCTGGTCGTGATTCTGGAGGAACGACACGAACGCGGTGGGCGGCAGGTGGGCGCTCGGCTCTCCGCGCGGTCGGCCGCCGCGATGATGCGACGGCTCACCCTGGTAGGCGAAGCCTTCCGTCAGCACGCGCCCGAAGGACGCGACGGGGTTCGTCGCGTAATCGGCGTAGTAGCCTTCCTGCTCGCCGGTGGCGATGACATGAGCGCAATGATGGAAGTCGTCGTTCCACTGCGCGTCGTAGAATCGCGGCCGACCGCCGCTCGTGCGATCCAGGAATCGCGCGACGTTGTCGTCGTTCTCGAGGACGAGGTGGACGTGACGTCCGCTGTCGACGCGCGACCGGACCTCGGTCGCGATCTCGTCGAGGATGTGCCGATTGCCGTCGTCGAGGATCGCGTGAACAGCGTCGAACCGCAGTCCGTCGAAGCGATACTCGTTGATCCAGTAGAGGGCATTGTGGACGAAGAGATCGCGGACGCTCCGGCTGCCCACATCGTCGAAGTTGATCGCCGCGCCCCACGGCGTGTGATGGCGCTCGGTGAAGAATTGGGCCGCGTATTGCGAGAGGTAATTCCCTGTCGGGCCAAAATGGTTGTAGACGACGTCGAGGAACACCATCAGCTCGCGCTCGTGCGCCTCGTCGATGAGCCGCTTCAGGGTGTCGGGGGGGCCGTACGAGGCATCCGGGGCGAATGGAAGAACGCCGTCGTACCCCCAGTTGCGGGCGCCTTCGAAGTCGGCGAGGGGCATGAGCTCGATCGCGCTGACGCCGAGCCGCGCGAAGTGGTCGAGTCGGCGCCGCACGCCGTCGAATGTCCCTTCGTCGGAGAAGCAGCCGACGTGCAGCTCGTAGAGGACCGTATCCTCCCATCGGCGGCCGCTCCAGGCGCCGTTCCGCCACGCGAACGCCGCCGGGTCGACGATCTGGCTCGGACCGTGGACGTCGCGAGGCTGGAAGCGGGAGGCGGGATCCGGGACTTCGGTGCCGTTGCCCAGACGGTAGCGGTAGAGGGTTCCGGCGCCGACTCCTTCCGACAGGGTGAGCTCGAACCAGCCGTCGCCGACGGCTTCCATCGCGCGCTGGTCTCGCGCGCCGTCGCCCACGACGAGAGTCATCGCGGATTGGCTCGGCGCCCAGATCCGGAACCGGACGGTGTTCGGACCGACGAGCTCGGCTCCGAACGGCATGGAGTGAATGAAGCGCGAAGTCACTGCGGCAGTAGCCTTAATCCTCGCTGGCGCGCCAGACCGAGACCGTATCCGCGGGCAGCGGGGCGACGTCGTTGAATGCGCGTGTTATCTCGACAGGCGAATCGTCCGAGGTGTCGAGCAAACGTCGCCAGACGTTGCCGTGCGGAACGCGCGGTAGCCGGAAGTCGACCGCGGCGTCCTGGCCATTGAACAGAAGGAGCAGGAGTTCGCCGGGGGCCGGCGTCCCGTCGCGAAACCGATAGGTTCCGGCTTCGCCGTTCAGCATCAGGCCGAGGCAGCGCGCCGCCGGGTTCTGCCATTGCTCCGTCGTCATCTCCGAGCCGTCCGGGGCGAGCCAGGTGATGTCCTTCACGCCGCCGGAAGTGTGATTGCCGTGGAGGAACCGGGGCCAGCGCAGCACCGGATGATCGAGGCGCAGCCGGACAAAGCGACGGACGAAGTCGACGAGTGCCGCGTCGTCGCCGTCGATGGCGCTCCAATCGAGCCACGTCGTCTCGTTGTCCTGGCAATAGGCGTTGTTGTTGCCGTGCTGGGTATGGCCGAATTCATCGCCGGCGAGCAGCATCGGCGTGCCCTGGGAAATGAGCAGCGTGGCGAGAAGGTTCCGGCGGTGCCGCGTGCGAGCGGCGACGATCTCCGGATCGTCGGTCGGCCCCTCGACGCCATGGTTGAGGCTGATGTTCTCGTTGTGGCCGTCGCGGTTGTCCTCGCCGTTGGCCTCATTGTGCTTCGATTCGTAGGACACGACGTCGCGCAGGGTGAACCCGTCGTGGACCGTGACGTAATTGACGCTCGCCCACGGCCTGCGACCCTGGCGGTCGAAGATGTCGGCCGATCCCGCGAGCCGCGCGGCAAGCTCCGGCAGCACCCCGTGGTCGCCGCGCCAGAACCGACGCACGGTGTCGCGGTAGCGGTCGTTCCACTCCGCCCATCGCGGACCGTGGTTGCCGAGCTGGTAGCCGTTGGGGCCGACGTCCCACGGTTCGGCGATGAGCTTCACCCCGGCAAGGACAGGATCCTGCCGAACCGCATCGAAGAAGCCGCTACCGGGATCGAAGTGGTCGCGCTCGCGGCCGAGCGTGACGGAGAGATCGAACCGGAAGCCGTCGACGTGCATCTCGGTCACCCAGTACCGCAGGCTGTCCATCACCATCTGGAGCACACGCGGGTGCGTCAGGTTGAGCGAGTTGCCCGTTCCGGTCACGTCGTCGTAGAAGCGCGGGTCCGCCGGATTGAGGCGGTAGTACGAGGCATTGTCGATGCCCTTGAAGCACAGCGTCGGGCCGAGGTGGTTGCCCTCGCCGGTGTGGTTGTAGACGACGTCGAGTATTACCTCGATCCCGGCCTCGTGCAGCCGCGCCACCATGGTCCGGAACTCGGAGAGGCGTCCGGTGGCGAGATACGACGGATTCGGCGCGAAGAAACCGACCGTGTCGTAGCCCCAGTAGTTGGTCAGGTTCTTGCTGACGAGGTGACGCCCGGAGATCGACGCGTGCACCGGCAGAAGCTCGATCGCCGTGATTCCCAGCGATTTGAGGTAGTCGATGGCCGGAGGCGTCGCCATTGCCGCGGCCGTCCCGCGAATGGGCTCGGGAATCTCCGAATGCCGACGTGTGAATCCCTTGAGGTGGGCCTCATAGATGATCGTTTCGGACCACGGCCGCCCCGGCGAGCGCTCGTCGCCCCACGTCGCGGCGGGATCGACCACGCGGCACTTCGGCATCGCCCGCGCGTTGTCGCGTCGGTCGAACGTCAGGTCCTCGCGATGGGCGCCGATGCGATAGGCGCAGTGCGCATCGGTCCAGCGCAGGGGACCGCTCCACGCGAGCGCGTACGGGTCGAGCAGAAGCTTGTTCGCGTTGAAGCGATGGCCGCGGTGCGGTTCATACGGACCGTAGACGCGGTAGCCGTAGAGCTGGCCGGGACGGAGGTCCGGACTGTAGCCGTGCCAGACCTCGTCGGTGTACTCGGGCAGCACGATGCGCGCCACCTCGCGGCTGCCGCTGTCGTCGAACAGGCACAGCTCGACGCGCTCGGCATTGGCCGAGAACAGAGCGAAGTTGACGCCCTTGCCGTCCCACGTGGCGCCGAGGGGGTGAGGAAGCCCCGGCCAAATCCGGAGCCGAGAGCGTGTCATATCGAGGTCAGTCGAGTGTGAATATCAGCGTAGCGAGCGGAGGAAGAACCAGACGAAGGGAATGCGGCTTGCCGTGCGACGATTCGGGGTCGCTGTGCACGCCGCCGCCGTTACCGACGTTGCTGCCGCCGTAGATCGCCGCGTCGGTGTTGATGAGCTCGCGCCAGAAACCGGGCGCGGTGACGCCGACGCGGTAGTCGTGGCGCGGGACCGGCGTGAAGTTGCAGACAACGAGTGCCAACTGCCGCGGATCGCGGCCGCGACGCAGGAACGCGACGACGCTCTGGTCGGCATCGTCCGCCGTGACCCACTCGAACCCCTCGGGTTCGCAGTCGAGCTGATGGAGCGCCGGAACCTCGCGGTAGACGCGATTGAGATCGCGCACGACGTCCTTCACCCCAGAGTGGAGCGGGTCGCGGCACAGGTGCCAATCGAGGCTCTTCTGGTGGTTCCATTCAGCTTCCTGCGCGAACTCGCCGCCCATGAAGATCAGCTTCTTGCCGGGATGGCCGAACATGAAGCCGTAGTAGGCACGCAGGTTGGCGAAGCGCTGCCACTGGTCCCCCGGCATCCGGCCGATCAGCGAGCGCTTGCCGTGAACCACCTCGTCATGGCTGAGGGGCAGGATGAAGTTCTCGGAGAACGCGTACAGCAGCCCGAAGCTCAGCAGATTGTGGTGCCAGCGGCGATGCACCGGGTCCTTGCCGATGTAATCGAGCGTGTCGTGCATCCAGCCCATGTTCCACTTGAAGCCGAATCCGAGTCCGCCCATGAACGTCGGCCGCGAGACGCCGGGCCACGCGGTCGATTCCTCGGCGGCCGAGGTGGCGCCGGGATAATGGCCGAACAGCAGTTCGTTGAGCCGCTTGAGGAACGAGATGGCATCGAGGTTCTCGTTCCCGCCGTACATGTTGGGGACCCACTCGCCGGGCTGGCGGCTGTAATCGAGGTAGAGCATGGATGCGACCGCATCCACGCGGAGGCCGTCGATGTGGTAGCGGTCGAGCCAGAACAGCGCGTTCCCGAGGAGGAAATTGCGCACCTCGCGACGCCCGTAGTTGTAGATCAGCGTGTTCCAGTCCTGATGGAAGCCCTGGCGCGGATCGGCGTGTTCGTAGAGATGCGTGCCATCGAACATGCCGAGGCCGTGCGGATCGGTCGGGAAATGTCCCGGAACCCAGTCAATCAGTACGCCGATGCCCTCGCGGTGGCAGCGGTCGACGAACGCCGCGAACTCCTCGGGACGCCCGTGACGACTCGTCGGCGCATACAGGCCGACGGGCTGGTATCCCCAAGACCCGTCGAACGGATGCTCGTTGATAGGCATCAGCTCGAGGTGGGTGAAGCCCATCTCCTTCGCGTACGGCACGAGACGGTCGGCGAGCTCGCCGTAGGTGAGATAGCGGTTGTTCTCCTCCGGCACCCGCTGCCAGGAACCGAGATGGACCTCGTAGATCGAGATCGGCGCATCGCGGCTCTGCGACGCCTGCCGGCGCTCGATCCAGTCCCGATCGTTCCAGCCGATCCGTTTGAGGTCGTAGATGACCGATGCCGTGTGAGGGGGGCGCTCGGCGTAGAGGCCGTAGGGATCCGACTTGAGCGGCAGCAACTGTCCGTTGGGGCCGACGATCTCGTACTTGTAGAGGGCGCCGAGCTGCACATGCGGCACGAAGATCTCCCACACGCCGCATTCGTAGCGGCAGCGCATCGGCAACCGTCGTCCATCCCAGGCGCAGAATTCGCCGACCACGCTCACCCGTTTGGCGTTCGGCGCCCACACCGCGAACGCGACGCCGGCGACGCCGTCCATCGTCGTGCAGTGGGCGCCGAGCCGCTCGTAGTTGCGGAAGTGATTGCCTTCGAGGAACAGGTGGATGTCGACGTCGCCGAGAATCGGTCCGAATCGATAGGCGTCCTCGAACTCCCATGTGCCGGCCGGCATCTCGGCGCGGAAGCGGTATCGGCCGACGGCCTCGGGCACCGCCGCCGCCCAGAATCCGCCGGGATGGACCTTGTCGAGTTGGCAGATCACGGTGCCGGCGGCATCCAGCGCCACCACCGCGCGCGCGTCGGGGAGGAAGAGGCGGAGCGTCCACTCGCCGTCGGGCCCGTCATGGTGCATACCCAGCACACTGAAGGGATCGCCGTTCTCGCCGGCGACGATGGACGCGATGGCGTCTTCGCGGCCGACGACCGCCGGAGGCTTGCCCCTGCGGCGCCCCGACGGCTTGCGGCCCCGTGGCGGCGACCCGGGGGGCGCCTCGGTGCGATCCTCGATGTCCTGGTCGTCGTTGCTCATTTCTTGTCCGTGTACGAATCGAGGATGGCGGTGATGCCCTTGATCGGGAGCTCGAGCCACTCGGGACGGTTCATGGCCTCGTAGCGGAGCTCGTAGACGGCCTTTTCCAGCATGAAGAAGTTCAGCCAATCGCGCTGGGCGTCCGCGCCGTGCGGGTAGCTCGGCAGCGTCTCGGCGATCTCATGGTACGCCGCGAGGAAGGCCGCCGACGCACGATCCCGCCACGCGAGCGCCTGATCGGCGAGCGGCCGCGCGCCGGTTTCGCCGAGGGTCGTCGTCGCGCGCCGCAATGCCGCCTGCGCCGCATAGTCGAACGACCGCAGCACGCCGGCGAGATCCCGCAGGGGCGATTCCTTGCGCCGGCGCAACTCGAGCGGTGTCGCCGGCTGGCCCTCGAAGTCGATGATGTACCAGTCGTTCTGCGCGACCAGCACCTGACCGAGATGGAGGTCGCCGTGGATGCGTGTCTTCACGACATCCGCGGGGTGCGCGCCCAGGGCATCGAACCGCGCGATGCATTCCTTCTTGCGGTTGAGGAGCGCTTCGGCGGCGGTCTTCACGTCGCCCGAAACATTGGGCAGGGATTTTTCGAGAAGCGCAAACGCGGCGTCTGCGAGCCCGATGGCATCCTTGCGCCAGGTTTGAAGGTCGGCCTTCGTCACCGGCTCCGGATCGAATGCGGGGTTTCCTGTCGCGCGCGCGAGCACCTGATGCATCTCGCCGACGCGGCGGCCTAGGGTGGACATCAGGTCGAAGTACATCGCGTGCGTCGGCGGCTCCGGTACCTGGCCCGACTCGTCGGGATGCGCCTTGAGCTGGAACTCCTCGAACCACCGCTCGAGGTAGTGCAGCGCATGTCCCCAACCGTCGCCCTGGTTGCGGACGAAGCCGTGCGCGGTGACGAACGCCGCCGGCGTGTTCGAGTCGTCGAAGTGCTGCAGCACGCCGAGAATCGGCGGCGTGTTCTTGAAGCCGGCGTCGCGCAGGTAGAAACCGACCTCGACCTCGGGGTGGATGCCGCGCACCGGGGCGCGGAGAAGCTTCAGCATCACCTTCTCGCCGACGAGGATCGACGAATTGCTCTGCTCGACTCCGAGCCGCCGCACTTCCACGTCGGGGGCCAACTCCATGCTTTTGAGGTCGTCGGTGGCGCGGAACCGGAAGACGCCGCTCGTGGCCGGCAACTCGGATTCGGCGGCCATTGCGCGGATCATGGCGAGCGGGAATTCGCGCAGCACAATGGCGTCGTAGAGGCCCTGCAGCCGTGGCCCCTGGCGGACCTGCGCGATCATGAAGGACACCGGTGCTCCCCCGCCGCTCGACGCCTCCGCCTCGGCCATGATCGCGAGCGGGAGGAAGTAGCGCTTGCTGTCGCCGTTGGCGAGCTTGGCCTCGACTTCGGCGAGGAGATACGAGGCGGTCTCGCCCGGCAGTTCCGCCGTCTCGAGAATCCGCATTCCGGTGATGCGGTTGTCCTTCGCGGAGAACCAGCGCTGCAGGCTGACGAAGTGGGGCAACGCCTCCTGAAGGAGTTTCAGGGCGGGGTTCTTCATGATGTCGCGCCAACCGCTGCGAGTGACCAAGGTGATGAACTCCGGTACCGGCTCGGGAATAGCGCCGTGCCAGGCCGGCAGTTCCTCGGGCATCGCCAACAGGAACCAAAAGAAACCATAGGCGGGCAGAGTGAGCAGGTACGGCAGATCGCCGATGGGGGGGAAGGCGCTGCGGCCCATCAACTCGATCGGGGTGCGCGGCTTGAACTTGGCGAGATCGAGTTCCACCGCCTGCGCGGAGCGGGCGAGGTTGAACACGCAGAGGATCGTCTTACCCTCGAAGCAGCGCAGGAACGCGAGGATCTTGCGGTTGCCCGGATACAGGAATTCGAGGGCGCCGCGGCCGAACACGCCTTGCGCGTGCCGCACAGCGAGAATGCGCTTGATCCAGTTGAGCAGGCTGCTGCCGGTGCGGAGCTGGGACTCCACGTTGACCGCCCCGAATCCGTAGATCGGATCCATGATCGGCGGCAGGTAGAGCCGCGCCATGTCGGCCCGCGAGAACCCTCCGTTGCGGTCGGGCGACCATTGCATCGGCGTCCGCACGCCGTTGCGGTCGCCGAGGAAGTAGTTGTCGCCCATGCCGATCTCGTCGCCGTAGTACATCACCGGAGTGCCGGGAAGGGCGAACAGCAGGCTGGTCATCAGCTCGATCTTGCGACGATCGTTCTCCATCAGCGGCGCGAGCCGGCGGCGGATCCCGAGATTGATCCGCATCGTCCGATCGGCCGCGTAGTAGTTCCACAGGTAGTCGCGCTCCTTGTCCGTCACCATCTCGAGCGTCAGCTCGTCGTGGTTGCGGAGGAAGATCGCCCACTGGCAGTTCTCGGGGATGTCGGGCGTCTGCCGCATGATGTCCGTGATCGGGTGACGATCCTCCTGGGCGATCGCCATGTACATCCGCGGCATCAGCGGGAAGTGGAACGCCATGTGGCATTCATCGCCGGCGCCGAAGTAGGGCAGCACGTCCTCGGGCCACTGGTTGGCCTCGGCAAGCAGCATCCGGTCCGGATATTTCCGTTCGACCTCGGCGCGGATGCGCTTCAGCACGTCGTGCGTCTCGGGAAGGTTCTCGTTGTTGGTGCCCTCGCGCTCGACCAGGTACGGAACGGCATCGAGCCGCAGACCGTCGACGCCCAGCGACAGCCAGAAGTCGAGTACCCGGAGCACCTCCTGCATCACGCGCGGATTGTCGAAGTTCAGGTCGGGCTGGTGGCTGTAGAAGCGGTGCCAGTAATAAGCCTTCGCGTCCGGATCCCAGGTCCAATTGGATTTCTCGGTATCGAGGAAGATGATCCGCGTGCCGCGGTACCTCTCGTCGGAGTCGCTCCACACGTAGTAGTCGCGGTACCTCGAGCGGGGCTTCGCGCGCCGCGCCCGCTGGAACCACGGGTGCTCATCGGAGGTGTGGTTGATGACGAGCTCCGTGATCACGCGGATGCCGCGCTTGTGGCACTCCTTGATGAACTCGCGGAAGTCGCGGATCGTGCCGTAGGCCGGATGGACGTCGCGGTAGTCCGAGATGTCGTATCCGTCGTCGCGCAGCGGCGACGGATAGAAGGGCAGGAGCCAGATCGCGGTGACTCCCATGTCCTTCACGTAGTCGAGCTTCTGAACGAAGCCCTTGAAGTCGCCCACGCCGTCGTTGTTGCAGTCGAAGAACGCCTTGACGTGCGCCTGGTAGATCACCGCGTCCTTGAACCACAGGCGGTCGGTGCGATCGATCGCCTCGGCGTTGGGCTTGGGCGCGCTCGGCGGGTCCTTCGGCATGGCGCACTCACGCTCCCACGAGGTGGGGCGGCGTCACGCGCCAGATCGCGCACGGATTGTGGTGCGGATCGAGCCGCACGCGCTGCCGGTTGCCGTGCCAGCGGAACCGGCCCCCGGTGAAGAGATCCTCGGCCTCGATCGATGCGTGGTGGTCGATCCGCAGCTCGTGAAACGGCAGCTCGAGGTCGGCTTCGCGGACCGCGTAGGGATCGAGGTTGACGGCGGTCCATACGATGTTGTCGCGGCTGGGCGTGGCCTTGCCGTAGAACAGCACGCGGTCGTCGTGGGCCGGGTAGAAGCGCAGATTGGCGAAATCGTGCAGGGCGGGATTGTGGCGGCGGATCTTGTTCAGTCGCGCGATGTAATCGCGGATGTTGCCGGGCCGGTCCCAGTCCCACGCCTTGATCTCGTACTTCTCGGAGTGGAGGTACTCCTCGCGGCCGGGGATCGGCGTCGCCTCGCACAGCTCGAATCCCGAGTACATGCCCCACACGCTCGACAGCGTGGCCGCGAGCGCGGCGCGGAGCTGGAACGCTGGGCGGCCGCCGGTCTGCAGGAACGGCGGGTTGATGTCCGGCGTGTTCACGAAGAAGTTGGGACGGAAGTATTCCTTCGCGGCGGTCTGCGTCAGCTCCGTCAGATACTCGGTGAACTCGTGCTTCGTGTGGCGCCACGTGAAGTACGTGTACGACTGGGTGAAGCCGATCTTCGCCAGCCGCCGCATCATCTTCGGCCGGGTGAACGCCTCGGCGAGGAAGATCACGTCCGGATGCTCGTCCTGGATGTCGCGAATCATCCATTCCCAGAAGGGGAGCGGCTTGGTGTGAGGATTGTCGACGCGGAAGATCTTCACGCCGTTGTTCACCCAGAACAGTACGACGTCGCGGAGCGCGTACCACAGGCTGGGATACGATTCCCCGTAGAAGTGGACGTTGACGATGTCCTCGTACTTCTTCGGCGGATTCTCCGCGAACTTGATCGTGCCGTCCGGCCGCCAGTCGAACCACTCCGGATGCTCGCGGATCCACGGATGATCGGGGGAGACCTGGATGGCGAAGTCGAGGGCGATCTCGAGCCCCTCGCGCCGCGCCGCGGCCACGAGCCGACGGAATGAGTCGATGTCCCCGAGCTCCGGATGGATCGCGGTGTGACCGCCTTCGGACGACCCGATCGCGTACGGGCTCCCGGGATCGTCGGGCTGCGCGGTGAGGCTGTTGTTGCGGCCCTTGCGATTGGTGCGGCCGATCGGGTGGATCGGCGGCATGTAGAGCACGTCGAACCCGAGGTCGCGCACGTAGGGCAGTCGGGCGATGACATCGTCGAACGTGCCGTGGCGTCGCGGGTCGCCGCTCATCGACCGCGGGAACAGCTCGTACCAGGCGCCATAGCGCGCGGCGGTCCGATCGACGATGACCTCGAGCTCGCGGCCGTACGTAGACAGGTTCTCGCGGATCCCGCAGCGGCTCATCATGTCGAACACGTCGTCGGCGAGGATCGTCTCGGCGAGGGCGCCCTCATCGCCGGCGACGAGCGCGAGGCGTTTCGCGAGCTGCGCGAGTGCCTTGTCGCCGCTCTTCGCGGCGGATTCGTCGATCAGCGTGCGCCCTTCCGCCAACTCGAGCGAGATTGCCAGGCCGGCATGGCGCTTCTTGAACACGTCGCGGCGCCAGGTCGCGAACGGATCGCGCCAACCGTCGATGGTGTAGCGATAGCGCCCGATGCAGTGCACGGGAAAGCGGCCGAGCCAGCGGTCGTTGTCGAAGTGCGTCATCGGCACCTCGTGCCAGGCGGCGTCGCCCTCGCGGCGGTAGCGGATCGCCGCCGCGATGACCTCATGGCCGTCGCTGAAGACATCGGCCCACACATCGACGGTATCGCCGACGATCCGCTTGGCCGGATGCTGCCCGTCGTCGATTTCGGGCCATACGTTCTCGATCGCGACGCGCCCCTTGGGGTCGGGCTGCGGGCGCTTCGCGATCGCCTTGCGCGCGCCGCTCCGGGGCCCGACCGACTCGGCCGTCGCCTCGCCGCGGAACACGCGCATCTCCAGCGCGTCCAGCGTGATCGGGATGCCGGGCTCGAGTCGCCTCGGGGTGGTGTGCGGCGTGATGTCCTCGAAGCGGGCGAACTGCCCACCGGTCTCGGCGAGCAGCGGGCCCGGATCGACCGTATGGGCGCGGTCGGGCTTCGGGTTGATCAGCAGCAGGGCGCAGCCGTTGTTGCGCTCCGGCGTCTCGCGCATCAGCGCGACGATGTCGGCGTGGGGCGCCCAGAGGCGCCGCCGCCGCCCATCCACCTTCAGCACCCGCGGCGCGCCCCTCAAGGCGGTAGGCGC
>JBLNCI010000036.1:0-172878 GCA_050260515.1 Gemmatimonas sp. | reverse complement strand
GGCGGCGAAGACCGCCTCCGCCGCGCGCCAGTCCGGCGAGGCGCGCTCGCGCTACCGCCGCCCCCCCAAGGGCGGCGACGGCGAGGCCGAGATGATTCTCGGCCGCATGGCCGAACGCGGCCTCGGCGGGCCGCAGGACCTCGAGGAGGCGCTTGGCTGGTACGCCGCAGCGGCACGCCGCGGCGTGCCGGGTGCATCGCAGAAGGTGGCCTTGGTCACCGCGGCGTTGCGCCGTCAGGCGACGTTCGCCAGATCGGAACACGTGCCGAGCCCGCCCGCGGAATCGAATGCAGCGGCGGAAGCGGCGTCGGCCACCGCGTCGACGAGCTCCGGCGCGTCGTCGCCGCCTGCTCCCGAGCGCAAGCCGGCGCCGCCCGCACCGGCGCGCGGCCAAAAGGCCGAGCCGCTGACGCCGCAGCCCGCGCCCACGGTCACCGCCGAGGCCGAGCCGCTGCCCGAGGTCGGAGCCGCTCCATCGGCCACACCGGCGCCTGAGCCCGCGCCGTCGCCCAAGGCCACGCAACCCGAGGCCACACCGCCCGACGCTCAGCCGGACAAGCCGATCGCCGCCGTGCCGCAGTGGCCCGTGCCCGCCGTCGACGATCGGGGTCAGCAGAACGCCGCTCCATCGACCGTCCCGGAGCAGCAGGAGGCGTCGCTCCCGCCCGACCTGCTGCCGCCGTTCGAGTCGGGCGCGCTCGCGCCGATGCCGAAGCGCGCGCCGCCGAAGGTCAGCGAGGATGCCCAGCGCAAGCTCGCCCAGGCCAAGGCGCTCGAAGCCGCGAAAGGCGACGCCAAGGCCATCGAGATCTATCGCTCGATCGCCGAGGAAGTCCCCGAGGCCGCGTTCGATCTCGGGTGGCGTTACGCGAGCGGCCGCGGCGTGAAGCGCGACGATAAGGAAGCGGCGCACTACTACCGCATGGCCGCCGACAAGGGTTTTGCCGCGGCGCAGAACAACCTGGGCGGGCTCTATGCGGAGGGGCGCGGCGTCGCCCGCAACGACGAGGAGGCGGTCGACTGGTACCGTCGTGCCGCGCTGCAGGACTTCGCCCCGGCCCAGGCGAATCTCGCGTTCATGTACGGCAAGGGCCGCGGCGTTCCGCAAAGCGACGCCAATGCCATGGCGTGGTACTCGCGCGCGGCGAAAGCGGGCTACGGCCCGGCGACCGCGAGCCTCGCGATGATGTACTCCGAGGGCAAGGGCGTGCCGCAAGATCAGGGCACCGCCGATTTCCTGATGAAGTCGGCGGACGGCGCGTCGCCCGCGAGCGCGCTGGTCAGCGTCGGGCCGTAGGCGCCGTTCGCGCGTCGGTGAGGTGCGGCGAACCGCTGTTGCGCGGGCTTCCGCGCTGCTTCGAATTTGAGGCGATTTGCCGCGGTCGTTTACTCCTCACGACCGCGTGTGCGGTAGCGTCTGGCCATCGAACACCGAGCGATGCCATGACCGCCCTCTCCACCGCCGTGTCCGCCCTCGTCGCCCAGCAGGCGAACGTCGCCGTGATCGCCGACAACGTCGCCAACTGGCAGACGACCGGCTACACGGCGAAGGAGGCGAAGCTCGTCTCGACCGAGCCCGCCGGAGTCACGGTCGGCGCGATCGTCCGCGCTCCGGTTCCGGACGTCGATCTCGCCCATGAATTCGTCGGCCTCATGCTGGCGCGCACCGCCTACGAGGCTGCGTTGAAAGTGGTGTCCACCTCCGAACAGATGGATCGGGATTTCCTCGCGTCCGTGTAGCGTCCGTGTCCAAGTGCGTACCCCGCAGCACAGGTAGTGCTTCCGAACAGAACTCCGGCCGCGGCTCCGCCGCGGCCTCTTTTTTCTGCGGCGACTCGCGCAAAGAAAACGGCGCGAACCCGAGGGTCCGCGCCGCGCTTCGGAGAGCGAGGCGCCGGAGAGTGACGGCACCTTGCACCTTGCCCGCGGTCTTACTGCGTCTGCACCGCGCCGCCGCGCTGGATGATCGGCGTCCAACGCGCGACCTCCTCGCCGACGAACTTGCCGAGCCAGGCGCTGGTGCGCTGCTCGCCTTCCGGCAGCACGCCGCCGAGATCGAGCAGCCGCTTGCGGGTGGCGGGATCGTCGAGCGCCTTGTTGAGCGCATCGTTGAGCTTGGCGACGATCTCCTTCGGCGTGCCCTTGGGCGCGAACAGCGCGTTCCAGGCGCTCACCTGATACTCGGGGAAGCCGGCCTCCTTGGTCGTCGGCAGGTCCGGCAGCGCCGGCGAGCGCTCCGGGGTGGCGATGGCGTACGCCTTGATCGTCCCGGCCTTGATCTGCTCGACGAGATTGACGATCTGGTCGCAGGCGTAATCGATCTTGGCGGCGACGAGATCGTTGAGCACCGGTCCGGTGCCGGTGTACGGAACGAGGGTCGGCTTCACGCCGATCTGCACGTTGAACATCGTGCAGGTGGTGTGCGACACCGAGCCCGCGCCGGCGTGGGCTTCGTTGATCTTGTCCTGATTCTTCTTGAGATAGTCGACGAACGACTTGAGGTCGGTCGCCGGGAAATCCTTCCGCGAGACGACGATGATCGGCGTTCCCGCCGCCATGCCGATCGGCTCGAAGTCCTTCACGGGGTCGTATCGCAGCTTCGGGTACATGCCGGGCGCCGCGCCGTGGGTTCCCATATGCCCCATCTCGATCGTGTAGCCGTCCGGCGCCGCCGTCGCGGCGCGGGTCGAGCCCGTGGTGCCGCCCGCTCCGACCACGTTTTCGATCACCAGTTGCTGGCCGAGCGTCTTCGACATGTGCTCGCCGACGATGCGCGCGATGATGTCGGTCGGGCCGCCGGCGGCGAACGGAACGATGATGGTGATCGGATGGCTCGGATACGTTTGCGCGTGCGCCGGCGCGGCGAGGCCGAGCGCCAACGCCAGCGCGACGATGAGTCTCTTCATATCTTCCTCCCTGAGTTGAACGCTGCGAGCGCCGCGGAGCGGCTACTCCTGAAACGCCTCTTCGCGCCCCTTCCGGATCGTCGGCAGGACCGCGAGAACGACGATGGCGGCGCCCAACAACAGCAGCACCGCCGACACCGGACTATGGATGAAGGCCATGACGTCGCCGCGGCTGATGATCATCGACTGCCGCAGCTTCTCCTCCATCAGGCGTCCGAGGACGAAGCCGAGGACCAGCGGCGCAACCTCGAACCCGAACTTGAACAACGCGTAGCCCACGAACCCGAACAGCGCGGTGAGCACCACGTCCGACGGGCTGTTGTTGATCGAGTAGATGCCGATGCAGCAGAAAATCAGGATCGACGGGTACATCAGCCGATACGGGACCTTCAAGAGCCGGACCCAGGCGCCGATCAGCGGCAGGTTGATGATCAGCAGCATCAGGTTGCCGATCCACATGCTGGCGACCATTCCCCAGAATAGATCCGGGCTCTTCGACATGATGAGCGGCCCGGGAATCACCCCGTGGATCGTCATCGCGCCGACCATCAGCGCCATCACCGCGTTCGGCGGGATGCCGAGGGTCAGCAGCGGGATGAACGCGGTTTGCGCGCCGGCGTTGTTGGCGGCTTCCGGCCCCGCGACTCCCTCGATGGCGCCGCGGCCGAACCGGCTCGGGTCCTTCGCCACCTTCTTCTCGACCGAATAGGACGCGAAGGGCCCCAGCACCGCGCCGTTGCCGGGAAGGATGCCGAGACCGGCCCCGATCAGGGTCCCGCGCACCATCGGCTTCCACAGTTGGCGGAAGTCTTCGCGTCCGGGCAGCAGCTTGCCGATGCGGCGCTTGATCACGTCGCGCGTCTCGGGCGTCTCGAGATTGCGCACGATCTCGGTGAACCCGAACAGGCCCATCGCCAGCACCGCGAAGTCGATGCCGCCCTCGAGATCGCTGAAGCCGAGCGTCAGGCGCGGCTCGCCGGTCTCGATGTCGGTTCCGACCGTCGACAGCAGGATGCCGAGGAAGATCATCGCGACGGCCTTGAGCAGCGATCCGCGGGCAAGGACGATCGCGAACGCGAGCCCCATCGCCATCAGCGAGAAGTACTCGGTCGGGCCGAACAGCAGCGCGAGGCGCGTGAGCGGGAGGCCGAGTGCCGCGATGATCACCGTCGCCACACAGCCGGCGAAGAACGACACGATCGCGGCGGTGCCGAGCGCCACGCCGGCGCGGCCCTGGCGCGCCATCTGATGGCCGTCCAGCACGGTGATCACCGACGTCGCCTCGCCGGGAATGTTGACGAGGATCGCCGTCGTCGAGCCGCCGTACTGCGCGCCGTAGTAGATGCCTGCGAGCATGATCAGCGCACCGGTGGGATCGACCTTGAAGGTCAGCGGCAGCAGCATGGCGATGGTCGCGATCGGGCCGACGCCGGGCAGCACGCCGATCAGCGTGCCGATCAGACACCCGATGAAGCAGAGCACGACGTTCTGCAACGAGAGCGCGACGGAAAACCCGAGGCTCAGATTCGACAGCATGTCGCCCATCGCTCGTCCCTCAGTATCCGATCAGCCACGGCGCCACCGGGATCGGCAGCGACAGGAGAAGGCGGAACAGCCCGAGGCAGAACGCCGTCATCAGGATCCCGAAAATGAGGGTCTCGATCCAGCGCGTCTCGTGACTGGCGGCGCCGCTGACCAGGATCAGCAGCGGCCCGGCGACCGCGAGCCCGAGCGGCCGGACCGTCGCGGCGAACACCAGCGCGGCGCCGAACACGAACAGCGGTCCACGGAACGCCCAGCGCTCGACAGCGGGTCCGGCGCTGCGGAACGCACTGACCACCAGGATCAGTCCGCACGCCCCGAGCAGGACCGCGAGAACGTGGGGAACCCACCCCGGGCCCAGAACCCGAAGCGAGCCCGTCGGCAGTTCGCGGCTCTGCCACAGGGCGAACGCGGCAATGGCGATGAGAAACAGGCCAGCCGCGAGGTCCTGAACAGAGCGTACGGTCGCAATCGATTGCTTTCGATCCCGGTTGCCGTCCTGGCCGCCGTGGCGTTGCGTGGACTCGGTCATGGTCCCCCGGTGATTTCTTATGATTTTTGAACACCGTAGCCTACCTCGCCGGTGGGCATGTGCGCCAAAAAAACGAGCCGGACCTTGGCGCTTGCCGTCACAAAATCGTCAACCGGGCTCCCGCGGGCCGGGCGCGACGCGCGCGGAACCTGCGTATTTTCAAGCAGCTAGGTCGTCGGCGCGCTCCCGGCCGCATGCCGGTCGTTGCGGCAGGGCGCATCCCGGTTAATCTCGTACCCGCCGTTTCCGCGCGTTCGCCACGCCGCTCATTGCGGCGAATCCCGTGGTTCCGGCGTTTCCTCACTCGATGGACGCACCCGCCGCCCGCGACAAGTCCGAAGTCCTCGCCGCCGCTGCCCGCATGGTCGCGGACGCAGCGCGACGGGCGGGGCTCGACGCAGCGACCGCGCAGCGCTTCGTCGACGTCTTCTGGGCGCGGGTCGATCCTGGTGCCGTGACGGTGCGCGGCCCGGACGAGCTCGCCGCCCTTCCCCTGTCGCTCCTTGCGTTCGCCGAACAGAGCCGCGACGGCGTCGTCGTCCGCGTGCTCGATCCCAAGCGCGATCGCGACGGGTGGCAATCGCCGCACACGGTCGTCCAGATCGTCAACGACGACATGCCGTTCCTGGTCGACTCGCTGGCCGCATTCCTGCAGGGCCGCCGCTCGACGGTGCATCTGCTGGTCCACCCCATCGTGCACGCGGCGCGCGACGCGCAAGGCCGGCTCGTCCGGCTCGGCGATCGTGACGATCGCGAGGCGCGCCCGGAGTCATGGATGCACATCGAGATCGATCGCCTGGCATCCGCCGAGGAAGCCGAGGCGGTGCGCGAAGGAATCCTCAAGGTGCTCGCCGATGTCCGCGCGGCGACCTCCGATTGGCGGGCGATGCGCGACCGGATGGTGGCGATTGCCGACGCGAGCGCCGCGCCGACGGCGGTCGACGGCGGACGCGCCGAAGACCTCGCGTTCCTTGGCTGGGCCGCCGACGATCACTTCACGTTCCTGGGATTCCGCGAATACGCGTTCGCGCGCGACGGCGACCGCGTCACCAGCCGGGCCTTACCCGACTCTGGTCTCGGCGTTCTGCGCGATCCGGCCGCTCCGATCTTCCATGAGGAGGTCGATGGAACCGAGCTCCCGCCCGACGTGCGCGCGCTGCTCGCCGGTCCCGGCCTGCTGATGATCAGCAAGGCCAACCGGCGCGCGACGGTGCACCGGCCCGTGCACATGGACACCATCGGCATCAAGCGGCTCGACGCCGCCGGACGCGTCGTCGGCGAGTATCGCTTCGTTGGCCTGTTCACCTCGACCGCGTACACCACGAACCCGCGCGACATTCCGCTCTTGTCGCGCAAGATCGCCCGCGTCGTGGCAAGGGCCGATCTCGATCCCGCGAGTCACGACGGCAAGGCGCTGGCGACCATCCTCGAGACCTATCCGCGCGACGAGCTGTTCCAGATTTCCGAGAACGATCTCCTGCGCAACGCGCTCGGCATCCTCTCGCTCGGCGAGCGCCAGCGCATCGCGCTGTTCATGCGGCGCGATCCGTTCGAGCGCTTCGTGTCGTGCCTCGTGTTCGTGCCGCGCGACCGCTACAGCCGCGATCTGCGCGTGAAGTTCGAGGCCATTCTCGGCGAGGCGCTGCACGGGACGATCTCCGCGCGCTACATGGACCTCGGCGACGTGCCGTTCGCCCGCGTGCACATCATCGTCAAGACGACACCCGGCCGCGTGCCGAGCGTCGACGAGGCCGTGCTCGAAGCCGCTCTCAACCGCGCCGCGCGCACCTTCGAGGACGATCTCCGCGACCGGCTGGTCGCCGCGCACGGCGAGGCCGAGGGTCTCGTCCGGCTGCATCGGTTCGCGGGGGCATTCCCGACGGCGTATCGGGAGCGCTTCGATGCCGAGGCCGCGGTCGCCGATATCGCGCGGATCGATCGGGCGCACGAGGGGCTGGTCGTCCATCTGTACCGTCCACACGTGTCCGATCCGCGCGTCCGGCTCAAGCTGTACCGATCGGGCGATCCGCTGGCGCTGTCCGACATCGTGCCGATCCTGGAGCGCTTCGGGGTTCGCGTGCTGGACGAGCACCCGTTCGAGATCCGCGAGTCCGGGAACACGGCGGCGCCCGCCACCTGGATTCACGATCTCGGCCTAGAGCCGGTGTGCCCGCTCGACGACGGCCGGTTCGCGGCCGTCGAGGAGGCGATTCGGGCGGTGTGGGACGGCCGGGCGGAGAGCGACGGCTTCAACCGTCTCATGGTCTCGGCGGCGCTGGCGTGGCGCGACGTCGTCATCGTCCGCGCCTACGCCCGCTACCTTCGCCAAATCCAGACATCGTTCAGCGTCGCCTACCTGGAGGAGGTTCTGGTCGCGCATCCGCGGTTCGCGCGCTTGCTCTGCCGATTGTTCGAGGCGCGCTTCGATCCCCACGGCACCGGAAACCGGGACGAGGCGGGAATCGAGACGGAGATCCTGACCGAGATCGACACGGTGAAGAGCCTCGACGAGGACCGGATCCTGCGGCGGTTTCTCAACGTGGTGAAGGCGACGGTGCGGACCAACGTCTTCCAGCGCTCGCCCGACGGATCGGAGAAGGGCTACGTCGCCCTGAAGATCGCCAGCGGCAAGGTCGACGACCTGCCGCTGCCGAAGCCGATGGCGGAGATCTTCGTCTACTCGCCGCGGGTGGAGGCGATCCATCTGCGCGGCGGCAAGGTCGCGCGCGGCGGCATCCGCTGGTCCGACCGCCGCGAGGATTTCCGCACCGAGATTCTCGGCCTCATGAAAGCCCAGACGGCGAAGAACGCCGTCATCGTTCCGGTCGGCGCCAAGGGCGGCTTCGTCGTCAAGCGGCCGCCGCCGTCCGACGCGGGCCGCGACGCGCTCCAGGCGGAAGCGGTCGAATGCTACCGGACGATGATGCGCGGACTGCTCGATCTCACCGACAATCGCGACGGAGATACCGTCACGCCGCCGGACCGCGTCGTTCGCCATGACGACGACGATCCCTATCTGGTCGTCGCCGCCGACAAGGGCACGGCAACGTTCTCCGACATCGCCAACGGGATCGCCCGGGATTACGGCTACTGGCTCGACGATGCGTTCGCGTCGGGCGGCTCCGCCGGCTACGACCACAAGGCGATGGGCATCACCGCCCGCGGCGCGTGGGAATCGGTGAAGCGCCACTTCCGCGAGCTCGGCCGCGACATCCAGGCGGAGGACTTCACCGCGGTGGGCGTCGGCGACATGTCGGGCGACGTGTTCGGCAACGGCATGCTGCAATCGCGCCGCACGCGTCTGATCGCCGCGTTCGATCATCGGCACATCTTCGTTGATCCGAACCCCGATCCCGCGCGCAGCTACGACGAGCGCAAGCGCCTGTTCGATCTCCCGCGGTCGTCGTGGGCCGATTACGACGGAAAGCTTCTGTCCAAGGGCGGCGCGATCTACGAGCGCGGCGCCAAGTCGTGCGCTCTCAGCGCCGAGGCACGGGCGGCGCTCGGCATCGAGGAGGAGTCGCTGACGCCGCCGGACCTGGTGCGCGCGATCCTCAAGGCTCCGGTCGACCTCCTGTGGCTCGGCGGCATCGGGACCTTCGTCAAGGCGTCGACCGAAAGCCATGCCGATGCCGGCGACCGCGCCAACGATTCGACGCGGATCGATGCTCGCGAGCTCGGCTGCAAGGTCGTGGGCGAGGGCGCCAATCTCGGCTTCACCCAGCGCGGCCGCATCGAGTACGCGCGCGCCGGCGGTCGCCTGAACACCGATTCGATCGACAACTCGGCCGGAGTCGACACGTCCGACCACGAGGTCAACATCAAGATCGCGCTCGGCGGGCCGATGGCGCGGGGCGAGCTGACGCGCGACGACCGCGACCGGCTGCTGGCGGAGATGACCGACGAGGTCGCCGCGCTGGTGCTGCGCGACAACTACCTTCAGACGCAGGCGATCAGCGTCGCGGAAGCCGCCGCTCCGGCATTGCTCGATTCCCACCGGCGATTGATCGCGACGCTGTCGCGCTCGGGCCGTCTCGACCGTCGCCTCGAGCGGCTGCCCGGCGACGACGACCTGGCGGCACTTGCGGACGCGCGGCAGGGACTGACGCGCCCCGAGATCGCGGTGCTGCTCGCGTACTCCAAGCTGTGGCTGAACGACGAGATTCTCGAGTCGGATCTCCCCGACGATCCCTTCGTTGCCGGCGATCTCGCGCGCTATTTCCCGACCGCGCTCCAGCGCCGGTTCAAGGATGCGATCGCGGCGCACCGCTTGCGGCGCGAGATCATCGCGACCTCGGCGGCGAACTCCGTGGTCAATCGCGTCGGCCCGTCGTTCGTGATCGACCTCGCGGCCGCCACGGGGGCGGAGCCGAGCGCGATCGTCCGCGCCTATCTCGCCGCCCGCGATGCCTTCGCGCTGCGGGACATCTGGGAGGCGGTCGAGGCGCTCGACAACCGCGTGCCCGCGGCGACCCAGACCGCGATGATCCAGGAAACGATCGCGCTTCTGCGGCACGTGGTGCCGCGGCTGGTATCGACGGTGGCGGCGCCGATCCGCATCGGTCCCGCGACCGAGGCACTGAGGCCCGCGGTCGCGGCATTGGCGACGGCGGTGCCGGATGCGCTCGGGCACGACGCCCGGGAGGGATACGATGCCGGTCTCGCGCGGCTCGTCGACCGCCAAGTCCCCAATGATCTCGCGGCCCGCATCGCCGCTCTGCCTCACCTCGGCCATGCCGTCGACGTCGGCCGCGTCGCCGCGAAGGCGCGGCGGTCGATCGACGCCACCGCGGCGGTTTACTTCGCGTTGGGCGGCGCCCTGGGATTCGAGTGGCTGCGCGACGCCGGGCGGCGGCTTGCGCCGAAAACCGAATGGGAGCGACGGGCGCTTTCGGCGCTGGCCGACGACATCGACATGCTGCAGGCCGACGCCACCTCCGCGGTGCTGGGCTCCGTCGGCGGCGAGATAGGCGCGGCCGAACGTGCGGTCACCCGATGGCTCGCCGGGCTCGGCGGCAAGGCCGAGCGCACCCGTGGAACGCTCGCCGACATCCGAGCCTCTACCGCGCCGAACCTCGCCATGCTAACCGTGGCCGTCCAGTCGCTCCGCCAACTGATTCCCGCCTGATCTTGTGACCGCAGCCTCCCGCCCCCGGACCGCGCCGCGCCGCGCTCTCGTGTCGTGGTGCCTCTACGACTGGGCGAATTCGGCGTATCCGACCGTCATCCTGACGTTCGTGTTCGCGACCTACTTCACCCAGGCGGTCGCCACCGATCCGATCACCGGGACCGCGCACTGGGGTTTCGCCCTCACGGTTTCGGGCGTGATCCTCGCGGTCTGCTCGCCGCTGCTCGGCGCGGTCGCCGATCTCACCGGCGCGCGCAAGCCGTGGCTCGCCACCTTCACCGCGCTCTCAGTCGCCGCGACGGCGACGCTGTGGTACGTGGCGCCCTCGGCGGCGCTGGTGCCTCTGGCGATGACCCTGGTCGTGATCTCCAACACGACCTTCGAGTTCGGGATCGTGTTCTACAACGCGATGCTGCCGGATCTCGTGCCGCCGACGCGCATCGGCCGGCTCTCGGGCTGGGGCTGGGGCATCGGCTACGCGGGCGGCCTCGTGTGCCTGGTCATCGCGCTGTTCGCGTTCGTGAAGCCGGACCAGCCGCCGTTCGGGCTGGTGAAGGCGAACGCCGAGCACGTGCGCGCTGCGGCGCTGCTGACCGCCGCATGGTTCGCGGTGTTCTCGCTGCCGATCCTGCTCTGGACCCCCGATCGCCCGTCGCGCCATGTGCCGCTGCGCCGGGCGGTGCCCGAGGGCATCCGCGCGCTCGCGCGAACCCTGCGCGACATCCGTCACCACCGCGACGTCGCGACCTACCTGGTCGCGCAGATGATCTACACCGACGGCCTCAACACGCTGTTCGCGTTCGGCGGCATCTATGCCGCGGGCACGTTCTCGATGAGCCTGGAGCAGGTCCTGATGTTCGGGATTGCGCTCAACGTCACGGCCGGAATCGGCGCGTTCGTGTTCGCGTGGATCGACGACTGGATCGGCTCGAAGGCGACCATCGCCATGGGCCTGGTCGCGGTGACGGTGCTCGGCGCGGCGATCCTCCTCGTCGACACCCAGCAGGAGTTCTGGATCCTCGGGCTCGGACTGGGAGTGTTCTTCGGGCCGATCCAGTCGGCGAGCCGGTCGCTCATGGCGCACCTGGCGCCCGAGCAGAGGCGCACGGAAATGTTCGGGCTGTACGCGCTAACCGGCAAGGCGACGGCGTTCCTCGGGCCGATGGTGCTCGGCTGGGCAACGCTCGCCTTCGACAGTCAGCGCGCCGGAATGGCGACGATCCTCGCCTTCTTCGTCACTGGACTCGCGCTGCTCCTGCGGGTCCCGGACCCGCGGCGGCACGCGTAGTCCGGTCGCCCTTCGCGGCGAACCACGCCGGGGCACCCTCGGTGCGCACCGTCGCGTACGCGAGGACCAGCATGAACACGACAAAGGCGCCAAGCACGAACGCGAGATAGGCGGTTTCGCCGACGGACATCGGACAGCTCCCTTGCTGGATGGATCCTGGGCGAAGGCTCGCGCCGCGGCCGCGCGGGAGCTTTGATTCAGATCAACGCGGCGCCTCAGGCGATGCGGGCGCTGGCCGCCGGCGGTCGGTGCAGGCGGGTTGCCGGAAATACCGCGCTGACCTTGGTTCCGGCCCCCGGCGTGCTGTCGACGATCAGGCGCCCGCCGTGGAGCTCGACCAGGTTCTTGGCGAGCGGCAGGCCGAGGCCGGTGCCTTCGTGGCTCCGCTGCAGCGAGTTGTCGACCTGGTGGAACGCCTTCAGCGCGATGTCGATTTCCTCCGGCGACATGCCGATGCCGGTGTCGGTCACCGTCACGGCGATGCCGCCGAGCGCGTGAATCCCGGCGCTCAGCGTGACGTGACCGCCGCGTGGCGTGAATTTCACCGCGTTCGACAGCAGGTTCAGCACCACCTGCTTGACCCGGAGTTCGTCGCCCCTGAGCCCCGGCAGGCCCGCGACGACATCCGTCGCCACCATGACCCCGGCGTCGTCGGCGCGCTGCTGGATGAAGCGGCGGCAGGTCTCGGCCACCGTGGCGACGTCGATGACGTCCTCGCGAAGCGTGAGCTGGCCCGCCTCGATCTTCGACATGTCGAGGATGTCGTTGATGATCGCCAGCAGGTGCTGGCCCGAATCGTGGATGTCCTGCGCGTAGTCGCGGTACTTGGGGTGCCCGACCGCGCCAAGCGACTGCTGGGCGATCAGTTCCGAGAAGCCGAGGATCGCGTTCAGCGGCGTGCGCAGCTCGTGGCTCATCGTGGCGAGGAACTGCGACTTGCTGATGTTGGCGAGCTCGGCCTCCATCTTGGCCTGGCGCAGCTCCTGGTCGGCGAGGATCGCCGCGGTGACGTCGCGGGCGCTGCCGCGGTAGCCGAGGAAGACGCCGGAGTCGCTGAAGTAGGCCTTGCCGCTGACGGTGACGAAGCACACCGATCCGTCGTCGTGGGTGGTGCGGAAGGTGAAGTCGCGGAACGGCTCGTGCCGCTCGATCGCCTCGAGGTGCGCGCGCCAGCCGGCGACGTTCTCGCGAACATCGGTCGCGATGTCGGGCGGCGTCTTGCCGAGCCACTGCTCGGGCGAAATGTTGAACGCGCGGATGCGATCGCTCACGTAGGTGCAGGCATGGTCGGAGCCGGTCTGCCAGTACCAGTCCGAGGCGGTGTCGGCGTAGTCCTGGATGCGCTGCTCGCTGGCGCGGATGCGGGTCTCGACCGCCGATCGGCGGACCATGTAGAGGTATTGCGACCACGAGAAGAACAGGCCGATACCGGCCGAGCTCGCGAACACGAACGCGCCGATCGCGAGCGACTCGAAGGTCGCGCGGCGCAGGAACGCGTCGGCGCGGATGCTGACCACGAACGCGCCGAGGACGTCGCCGAGCTTCCACTCCCATCGTCCCTGGGCGTACTGATTGTGGCAGTCGACGCACGACTGGTGGTTGGCGATCGACGGATAGATCGCCCGCAGCAGCGTCTCGTCGCCGATGCGCACCAGAGCGGTTTCGGGAGCAGGGTCGGGGACTCGCGAGAAGCGACGGAGGACCTCGGCGGTCAGCGGGTCGCTCGGCGCGGTCGCGATCTGGCGGCCGGCGACGCCGACCCAGTCGAGCTGGAAAGCGTCGTCCGAGCTCCGGCCGCGATTGTAGCGCGCGATGGCGTGGGCGCGGAACGTCGACGGGATCGCCGAATCGCCGCTGCGCTCCTTGCTGTAAGTCGCGACGAAGGCGTCGACGAGCCCGAGCACCACCGAGGCCTGCTGCCCGGTGGTGGTCTGGAACCAGCGCACGCTCGAACGGTAGAAGCCGAATCCCACCGCCATGGACAGCAGCAGGCACAGCACGACGAAGCCGAGGAAGCTCTTGCCCGTGCGCGAGTGCAGAAAGCCGAGGGCGGCGCGGCGGCCGAGCGCCGGCGCCTCATCGCAGGCGGCGGTATCCATGGTCGGCATGGTCGCCCGGCCCCGTAAAGAACGGCTTAAGGGCCGGCGCGGCGCCGTTCACGGCTTCGCGACGGAACGCGTTCTCCGCAGGGATTCGGGAGCCCGCTCAGTGCCGGAAGTGGCGCATCCCGGTGAAGACCATCGCGAGCCCGGCGTCGTCGGCGGCCTTGATCACCTCGTCGTCGCGGATCGAGCCGCCCGGCTGGATCACGGCGGTAGCGCCCGCGGCGGCTGCCGCGAGCAGGCCGTCGGCGAACGGGAAGAAGGCGTCCGATGCGACCACCGAGCCCTTGGCGCGGCTCTGGGTCTCGCCCGCGGCCTTCGCCGCCTCCTCGGCCTTCCACGCGGCGATGCGCGAGGAATCGACGCGGCTCATCTGCCCGGCGCCGACGCCGACGGTGGCGCCGCCCTTGGCGTAGACGATGGCGTTGGACTTGACGTGCTTGCCGACGCGGAACGCGAACAGCAGGTCGGCGAGCTCGGCGTCCGACGGCTTGCGCTTGGTGACGACCTTGAGGTCGGCGGCGGCGATCCGCCCCGAATCCCGGGTCTGGACGAGATAGCCGCCCGCGAGCGAACGGACCTGGAGCCCGGTCGCTGCCGGATCGGGCAGACCGCCCGCGGCGAGAACGCGGACGTTCTTCTTCTTGCCGAGGATCTCGAGCGCGCCCGGCGCGTAGTCCGGCGCGATCACCACCTCGACGAACAGCTTGGCGATCTCCGCCGCGGTGTCGGCGTCGAGCGTGCGGTTGGCGGCGATGATCCCGCCGAACGCCGAGACGGGATCGCAGGCGAGCGCCTTGAGATACGCGTCCTTCAGCGACGAGCCGAGCGCGACGCCGCACGGATTGGCGTGCTTGATGATGGCGATTGCCGTCTGATCGAACTCGGCAACGCATTCGTAGGCGGCATCGGTGTCGTTCAGGTTGTTGAACGACAGCTCCTTGCCCTGAAGCTGCTTCGCCGTCGCGACGCCCGGCCGCGGATGCAGGCGATCGATGTAGAGCGCCGCCTGCTGATGGGGGTTCTCGCCGTAGCGCAGCACTTCCTGCACCCGACCGGAGAACGAGATGTTAGGCGTGAAGGTCTCGCGCTCGAGTCCGGCGAACCAGCCGCCGATCGCCGCGTCGTAGGCGGCGGTGCGCTGGTAGGCGCGCCCGGCGAGCTTGCGACGCAAGTTCCCGCCCACGGCGCCGCCGTTGGCCTCCATGTCGGCGAGCACCGCCGCGTAGTCGGACGCATCGGTGACGACGGTGACGAACGCGTGGTTCTTGGCAGCCGCGCGGATCAGCGCCGGCCCGCCGATGTCGATGTTCTCGACGCAATCCTCGAACGCGGCGCCGCGCTCGACCGTCGCCTCGAACGGGTAGAGGTTGATGACGACGAGGTCGATCGGCTCGATGCCGTGGGCGGCCATCGCCTTTTTGTCTTCGGCGTTGTCGCGCCGCGCGAGGATGCCGCCGTGGATCGCCGGGTGCAGCGTCTTGACGCGGCCATCCATCATCTCGGGGAACTTCGTCACCTCGGCGACGTCGGTGACCTTGAGGCCCGCGTCGCGCAGCGCCTTGGCGGTGCCGCCCGTCGACAGCAGCGCCACTCCGCGCTTGGCCAGCGTCTGGGCGAAATCGACCAGTCCGGTCTTGTCGGAAACGGAGAGAAGCGCGCGGCGAATCGGAGTCGGTGCGTCGGTCATGATCGTCCGTGGGGGGCGGAGGTTAGGCGCTGGCGGTCGCCGGCGCGGGCGCAGCATATTCGGGAACGAACTCGGCGAGCAAGGCGAGCGCGCCGTCGCGGTCGCCGCCCCGCGCCTGCGCTTCCAGCGCGGCGAGGCCGGATTCGAGGCGGGCGAGGTCGGTGGTGCGCGGGCGGGCGACGAGAATGCCGCCGTAGCGGGTCGGCTCGAGCGGCTCGCCCGAGTGGAACAGCTCCTCGGTGAGCTTCTCGCCGGGTCGCAGCCCGGTGATCTTGATGGCGATATCGCGCTCCGGGCGCAGGCCCGCGAGCCGGATCATCTGGCGGGCGAGGTCCATGATCCGGATCGGCTCTCCCATGTCGAGGACGAACAGCCGCCCGTCGGCGTCCTCGGCCGCAGCCTCGATGCCGAGGACGCTCGCCTCCAGAACCAGCTCGACGGCCTCGCGCACGGTCATGAAGTAGCGCTTCACGTCCGGATGGGTGACGGTCAGCGGTCCGCCCGCCTTGAGCTGTCGCTCGAACAGCGGCACGACGGAGCCCGTCGACCCCAGGACATTGCCGAAGCGGACGGTGACGAACCGGGTGCCCGCGCGCGCGCCGCGGGCGATGTTGAGCGCCTGGCAGTAGGACTCGGCGAGGCGCTTCGTCGCTCCCATCAGCGACGACGGATTGACCGCCTTGTCGGTCGAGATCATCACCATCGCGCCGACGGCGTTGGCGCGGCAGGCATCGGCGATGTTGCGGGTCCCGAGCGCATTGGTGAGCAGCCCCTCGAGCGGATGGGTCTCCACCATCGGCACGTGCTTCAGCGCCGCGGCGTGGAACACGAGCTCGGGCCGCTCCTCGGCGACGATGCGGCGGATGCGGTCGCGGTCACGCACATCGGCGAGGATGGCGGCCTTGGGCAGGTCGGCGTGACGCTCGCCGATCTCCATGTCGATGGTGTAGAGGGCGAACTCGGACGCGTCGACCAAGGCGAGGCGGGCGGGCCCGTAGGCCGCGATCTGCCGCGTGAGCTCGCTGCCGATGGTGCCACCGGCGCCGGTGACCAGCACGCGTTTGCCCGCGATCATCGCCTGCATCCGCGCGCGGTCGAGCACCGTCTGCGGGCGGCCGAGGAGGTCCTCGATCGCGATCGGCCGGAGCTCCGTGCCCTCGGCGATGCCGCTCTTGAAGTCGGTCGGGCGGGGCAGCCGGGCGATCGAGATGCCGAGCGCGTCGGCGCGATCGACGAGGCTCCGCAGCGCGGGGCCGGCGATGTTCTCCTCGGCGATCAGCAGCCGCTGCGGCCGGTCGCCGCGACCGTCGAGCCGCTCGACGGTGTCCTCGAGTGACTCGAGGCTGCCGACGACCTGGCAGCTCCGGATCTGGCGCCCGATGCGGTCGCCGCGCTCGTCGATGATGCCGACCACGCGGTACTCGCCGCCGCGGCCGGTCTCCATGGCGCGGATGAAGTTCTCGGCGACATGGGTGACGCCGATGAGCGCCACCGGGATGCGGTCGTCGTCTTGGCGCCGCCACGCGAGCCCCGACAGGCCACGGTCCTTGTAGATGCGGAACAGGACGCGTGGCGCTCCGAGCAGCGCGATCAGCACGAACCAGTTGATGACCAGCGACGAGCGCGGCATCAGCTCGAGACGCGTCGCCCAGAACAGCACCAGCACGAACACGAGGATGATCAGCGTCACCGCGCGGACGATCGCGAAGATGTCCTCGATCGACGTGAACCGCCACACGCGCTGCGGCAGCCGGAAGCCGATCAGCACCGGCAGCGCGACCGCGACGAAGACCGGCGTGCCGATGGTCACCAGGTCGGGCGAGTAGTTGTAGGGGCTGACGCCGAGGCGCAGCCACAGCGAGAGCAGGAACGACGCCGCCGCCATGACCCCGTCGAAGGCCAGCGCGGAGAAGCTGCGCACCAGCGTGCGCGCGGAGAAATCTTTCAAGGGACTCAACTGGGGATCTCGTTCAGGTCGGCTGCGGGGGCATTTTCCGGGATCGAGCGATCAGGCGCAATCCGCGTCCGGCGCGCCGGTGCGCGCGGCGGCGGGGGCGCCCCGGGCGAGGCGGCGCAGCAGCCATGCGGTGGCGATCGTCGAGAGCGCGAGCGCGGCTTCGGGCCACGGCGACGCGGCGGCGGCGAGGACGATCAGAACGAGATTGAGCGCGGCAATCCGCAGGACCACCCGGTCGTGGGGCGTGCCGGCCGCGACGGCCTTTTGGTAGGCGTGCTCGCGGTGGGCCTGCCAGACCGGCTGCAGACGCGCGGCGCGTCGGGCGAGGGTGATCGTCGCGTCGGCCCAATAGTAGGCGGGAAGGATCAGCGCCGCGGGCCAGTGCCCCGCCGCCGCCAGCGCGATCAACAGCCAGCCGCAGAGGAAGCCCAGCGGCACGCTGCCGACGTCGCCGAGGAAGATCCGGGCGGGATGCCAGTTCAGCATCAGGAATCCACCCGCCGTCGCCGCGAGCGCGATGCCGAGGGGGGCGACGCCGACTCCGGCGACCACAATCCCGCCGGCGAGCGCCGCGACGACCGCCGCGCCGATGCCGATCGACGCGGTCTCGGTCGAGGTGATGCCGTCGATGCCGTCCATGAAGTTGTAGAGGTTGACGAACCACACCCAGAGGAGACCGGCCGCGACACGGTCGAGCGCGGGCGGAATCAGCCCCTGGAAGATCGTCCAGTCGCTCGGCATCGACGCCAGCACGGCGGCGATCGCGAGCAGGTGGCTGAGAAGCCTCGGCGCGGGCGAGAGGCCGCGCACGTCGTCGATCCACGACACCGCGGCGAGCGCCGCGGCGGCCGCGAGGACGATCCAGAACAGCGGCTCGGCGCCGCTCGCCACGCCGAGCCCGCCCCACGCGGCGAGCGCCACCGGCACGACGGCGAGGCCGCCGCCGCGCGGTGTCGGCCGTCGATGACTCGATCGCTCGTTGGGACGATCGAGGATGGCGCGACGTTCGAGGTAGCGCAGCACGAGTGCGGTGCCGCCCCAGCTCGCCGCACCGACCGCGGCGGCGAGCGCCGCCAGCTCGATGGGCGTCATGTGTCGGCTCCGGCCGCCGTGCTCTGCGGTTCCGTGCCGCGCTCGGGCACGCGTCGGAACGCCCACTTCACCAGCGCTCCCTCGGACGATGTGGTCCCTTCGACCACGAGCTGCCGCGTCCGCCGCGGCACCGCCGCGCCGAAGTAGATGCTTTCGTCGATGCGGATCGCGCCGCCGCGCGCGGCGAAGCGCCAGCCGATGCCCGACGGCAGCCGCAACAGCACGCCGCCGTCCTGCAGCATGCTGGTCTGCACGCCGGGATGAAGGTGAAAGCGGATCGCGAACGGCCGGGGCTTGCGCCGCTTGCGCGCCGGCACATCGGGCGCGGCCGCGAGAGTGTCCTCGCCGCGCACGTCGTCGCCGCCGGCGGCGACGTAGAGCTTGCGGTTGTGGAGGAACCCGAACCGCGACGCGTAGCCGTTGTGGCTGCGCTCGATCCACACTGCGCCGTCGGCTTCGTCGCGCGTGCCGGTGACGGAGCGGACGCGGCGTCCGTATTTCGCGCCCATGCGGGTGAACGCGATCTCGGTCGAGTTCGCCTCGGCGAGCGACAGGGTCGAATGGGCGGCGGTCGCGCGCAGCGCGGCACCCCAGCGCGGATCCTCGGCGGGACCCGCGCCGCAGTTCACGACCAGGCGTTCCTTGCCGACGCCGAATTCGAACGACAGCGTCCCGGCGAAGGCGCAGTCGGCGGCCCTGGGCTCGGGCGCGCCGGCGTCGAGCAGCAGCATCGCGCGCCCCGCCTGCACCCGCTCGAAGCCGGTGTGCGGCGCCGACCCCAGCGGCTTGCCGCGCGCCTCCGACTGCGTCAGCACGACGTCGATGAGCCACGACTCGCCCTCATGGCTGTCGTTGAACAGCGCGAGCGCCCCATCGCCATGGCGGAAGAAGCGCAGCATCGGAGCCATGCGGTCGATCGCCTGGGTCAGGGATTCCGGCACGTCGGCGGCGGCCGCCCGCAGTGCGAGCCGGATGTCGATGAGGTCGCGCAGAACGGCGAGCTGTCGTTCCGGACTGCGGGAGACGTGACCGCCGTCGGGACGCACCTGATTGCCGAGCTCGCTCTCGAGCCGCCCGAGCGCCTGGGTCAATCGCTTGCCCGGGCCGAACAGCAGCGCTTCGGCATAGATGAGCCCCTTGAGCGCGTCGATGCGCGCGGCGGCCGGCGCGCGCATCAGGCGAATCAGCCACAGATGCCGCGCCTGGCGCGCGAGGCTCTGGCGCAGGCTCGCCTCGAACGTGGGGTCGCCGCCGAGGGCCAGGAACTCGTAGTGGGCGAGCCAGGCGGCGACGCGGGCCGCGATCACGTCCGGACGGAAGGCGATCGAAGCCCATCCCGATTGCGTCGCGATCCAGTCGGCGATCCGTGCCCGCGCCGCGGCGCGGGCGGCCTCGCCGCCGGTGGCGCGCAGATCGCGGAGCCACGTGAAGCCGTGAAGATGGGCGCGGCCTTCGGTCGGCAGCTCGGTGGGCGCCCAGTTGAAGCTCGCCGCCGGGCCGCCCGGCGCGCGCGGACGCGCGAGCTGAGCCGTGGTGCCGTTCCAGACGAAGCGCCCGTCGATGAGCAGGCGCCCGTGGGCGGAATCGCCCGGCCACGGCTCCTGCACCTGGGCATGAATGGAGGCGGGCACGCGGCCCACCAGCATCAGTGCGCGATGCAGCGGGCCGCGATACCAGAATGTGCGGAGCTTATCGAGGGCCACGTCGGCCGCGCCTGGCCGAGCGCCTGTGTCCGGATCGCGCCCGCGTTCCCGCGCCACGGGCGATCTCAGCGCCCGCCGCGGAGGCGGCGGATGTTGTCGCCGTAGGCGTTGGCGCCGCCCTCGAACGTCGCGGTGCCCGCGACGAGGACGTCGGCGCCGGCGTCGATGACCTGCTTCGCCGTCGTCGCGTTGATGCCGCCGTCGACCTCGAGCGCGATGTCGCGGCCCGAGCGGTCGATGCGCTCGCGCACCGCGCGGATCTTGTCGAGCTGCGAGGCGATGAAGCTCTGGCCGCCGAAGCCCGGGTTCACCGACATGACGAGGACGAGGTCGATGTCGCCCAGCACGTAGTCGATCGCGTCGACCGGCGTCGCGGGGTTGAGCGCGACCCCGGCTTTCTTGCCGAACGACTTGATGAGCTGGATCGTGCGATGGAGATGCGGCCCGGCTTCCGGGTGCACCGTGATGATGTCCGATCCCGCCTCGGCGAAGCCCTGCACGTAGGGGTCGACCGGCGCGATCATCAGATGGACGTCGAACGGCTTCTTGGTGGTGCTGCGCAGCGCCTTCACGACGCCGGGGCCGATGGTGATGTTGGGGACGAAGTGCCCGTCCATGACGTCGACGTGGATCCAGTCGGCGCCGGCATCGTCGATCGCGCGCACCTCGTCGCCGAGGCGCGCGAAGTCCGCGGAAAGTATCGAGGGCGCTATGCGGATGGGCCGTTGCACGGCGACTGTCGTATCAGCTTCGACCACCCCCCGCAAGGCGCGCCGGGGTCACCGGCGCTGAAGGCGCGCGGCGTAGAACCCGTCCATGCCGCCCTTGTCGGACCAGTGACACGGAAGCGTGCGGAGATCGCCCTCGGCGGTGATCAACGCGGCATCGCCGCCGACCTCCGCCGGCGTCACCGGCATGCGACGGAACTCCGGATGCGTCGCGAGAAAATCGGCGATGCGCTGCGGACCCTCGGCGGCCTCGAGCGAGCACACCGCGTAGACGAGCAGGCCGCCCGGCGCGAGCAGCGTCGCCGCATGTTCGAGGAGCCGCGTCTGCACGGGGACGAGCCGTCCGACGTCGACGGCGCTCTTGCGCCACGGGATGTCGGGGTGGCGGCGAATCGTGCCGGTGGCTGTGCACGGCACGTCGAGCAGGAGGCCGGCGACCGGCTTGTCGGTCGCGTACGTCGCGGCATCGGCGACGACGACCTCGGCTGCGAGCTTGAGGCGCGCGAGATTGTCGCGCAGCAGCGCCGCGCGCGGCTCCGACTGCTCGACCGCGACGACGTCGCAGCCCATCGCGACGAGCTGCGCCGCCTTGCCGCCGGGCGCCGCGCACAGGTCGAGCACGCGCTGGCCTGCGACCGGCGCGAGCAGCCGCGCCGGGATCGCCGCCGCGGCGTCCTGCACCCACCACGCGCCGTCGCCGTATCCGGGGAGCGCGCGAATCTCGCCGCCGGCGCGGGCAGGGCGCCGCAGCGTGCCCGTCGGCAGCAGCTCCGCGCCGAGCGCCTCGGTCCAGCGCTCGGGCTCCTTCGCGGTGAAATCGAGCGGCGGCTCGGCGAGGTGCGCGGTCGCGATCTTCACCGCGACCTCTTCGCCATGCGCGGCCACCCAGGATTCCCACAGCCAGTCGGGTGTGTCGAGCCGCGCGGCCTCGCGCTCGCTGCGCTCGGGCAGCCCTTCGCGCGCGAGTCGACGGAGCACGGCGTTGGTGAGCCCGGCGAAGTGCGGCGCCTCGCTTTTCGCGAGATCGACCGTCGCCGCGACCAGCGCGTGCGGGGGTGTGCCGAGGAACATCTGCGCCGTGCCGATGCGGAGCAGCGCGCGGGCATCCGGCGCGAGCGCCGTGAACGGCTGGTTGAGAAGGGGGCCGAGCGCAGCGTCGATCTCGCCCAGCCGCCGCAGTGTCGTCGCGACCAGGGTGTGGGCGAAGGCGCGCTCGCGCGGCGGCAGGTCGGCCGCGAGCACCGCGTCGAGATTGCGCTGGTCCTCGAGCACGGCGCGCAGCGCGCGGTAAGCGAGCGCGCGTCCGTCACGCGGCGGTCGCGACGGCGCCCGCGATGGTTGCCCGGCCCTGGTCGGCTTGCGGCGGATCGGCGCGCGCGGCACCGATCAGCCCCACGGCCCGGTGGCGCCCGCCATCTCGCGCAGGCGGTGGATGCGGTTGGCCATCGACGGATGGGTCGCGAACAGGTTGTCCATGCCGTGGCCGGCCAGCGGATTGACGATGAACAGGTGCGCGGTCGCTGGCGACGCCTCGGCCTTCGCGTTCGGGATCTGATGCGCGGCCTGCTCGAGCTTGCCGAGCGCGCTCGCGAGCCACAGCGGATGTCCGCTGATCTCGGCGCCACCCCGGTCGGCGGCATACTCGCGGGTACGCGAGATCGCGAGCTGGACGAGGGTCGCAGTGATCGGCGCGAGGATCATCGCGACCAGCGCAACGATGCCGCCGAGCGCGTTACGGTTGCCGTTCTCGTCGCGCGGCCCGCCGAAGAAGAAGGCGAAGTTGGCAAGCATGCCGATGGCGCCCGCCACCGTCGCGGCGATGGTCATGGTGAGCGTGTCGCGGTTCTTGACGTGGGTGAGCTCGTGGGCGAGCACGCCCGCGAGCTCCTCGTGGGTGAGCGCGCGCAGGATCCCGGTGGTCACCGCGACCGCCGCGTGCTCGGGGTTGCGCCCGGTGGCGAACGCGTTGGGCTGATCCTCCTCGACGATGTAGACGCGCGGCATCGGCAGGCCCGCGCGCATCGCGAGCTGCTCGACGATGCCGTAGAGATCCGGCGCCGAGGCGCGGTCGACCTCCTGCGCCTGGTACATCGACAGCACCATGCGGTCGGAATTCCAGTAGGCGAAGAAGTTCATTCCGGCCGCGAACAGCAGCGCGATCAGCATGCCGTTCGGGCCGCCGATGGCGTAGCCCACGGCGAGGAAGATCGCCGTGATCACCGCGAGCAGCAGGAACGTCCGCATCATGTTCATCTGGTCCTCCACGCCGGTCCGAGGCGCGCCTTCACAACCGGCGGGGGAATACTTAGATTTCCAATGCGGCCGCTTCAAGGCCGCGGATTTTCGCGATTTTTCACGCCAGGAGCGCCCCGATGAGCGCTAAAGACCCCTTGCCCGAGGCCAAGACGCCCGGGGCGGCGCCCGCACCCGGCTACCGGACGCTCACGCCCGGCGCGCCGAAACCCGCGGCCGCCGCCCAGCCGTCGCCCGCGAAGCCCGCGCCGAAGCCTGAAGCCGCCAAACCGGAGCCGGGAAAGGCCGATCCCGCCAAACCGGACGCCACGCCCGACGAGGAGAAGCCCCACGCCGATCCGACGCGGTACGGCGACTGGGAAGTGAAGGGCCGCTGCATCGACTTCTGAGCGGCGGGCGGCGCTGAGCTGTCCAAGGCCCTCAGCCCCTGCGGCCGCTGCCCCACTGCCAGCGGAACAGCAGGAAGACGATCACGGCGAGCACCAGCATCAGCGCCGCGAACGGGATGTTCCAGCGGCTCGCCGCCTCGATCAGCACAAGCTGGCCGACGACGATGAACAGGTACAGGAAGACGCCGAAGGTGAACGCCTGGAACGTCGTCCTGCGTCCTTGCGCCCTCAGCATGTAAGCGCTGATCACCGCCGGCAGGAACGGCATCAGCCAGATCACCATCATTTCGGGAGACATCGTCACCGAATCGTTCCTCGCTCTGTGGGGCGGCTATTGCGCGCGGTTCTTGATCAGGTCGTCGACCACCGAGGGGTCGGCGAGGGTCGAGGTGTCGCCGAGGTTCGAGAACTCGTTCTCGGCGATCTTGCGGAGGATGCGGCGCATGATCTTGCCCGAGCGCGTCTTCGGCAGGCCGGGCGCCCACTGAATCACGTCGGGCGTGGCGATCGGGCTGATCTCCTTACGAACCCAGGCGACGAGCTCCTTGCGCAGCTCCTCGCTCGACGGCTCGCCCTGCATCAGCGTGACGTAGGCGTAGATGCCCTGGCCCTTGATGTCGTGCGGGAAGCCGACGACGGCGGCCTCCGACACCTTCGGGTGCGCGACCAGCGCGCTCTCGATCTCGGCAGTGCCGAGGCGGTGCCCCGCGACGTTGAGCACGTCGTCGACGCGCCCGGTGATCCAGTAGTAGCCGTCCTCGTCGCGGCGGCAGCCGTCGCCGGTGAAGTACTTGCCGGGATAGGTCTTGAAGTAGGTGTCGATGAAGCGCTGGTGGTCGCCGTAGACGGTGCGCATCTGTCCCGGCCACGAGTCGACGAGGCAGAGATTGCCCGAGCCCGCGCCCGCGATCGGCTGGCCATCGCCGTTGACGATTTCGGGCTTGATGCCGAAGAACGGCAGCGTCGCCGATCCCGGCTTCTGGGCGATCGCGCCCGGCAGCGGCGTGATGGCGATGCCGCCGGTCTCGGTCTGCCACCAGGTGTCGACGACCGGGCAGCGGCCGTCGCCGACCGTGCGCCAGTACCACAGCCACGCCTCGGGATTGATCGGCTCGCCGACGCTGCCGAGGATACGCAGGCTCGCGCGGCTGGTCTTCTTGACCGGCGCATCGCCCTCGCGCATCAGCGCGCGGATCGCGGTCGGCGCGGTGTAGAAGATGTTGACCTTGTGCTTGTCGACGACCTGCCAGAACCGCGAGAAGTCGGGATAGTTCGGCACGCCTTCGAACATCAGCGTCGTCGCGCCGTTGGCGAGCGGGCCGTAGACGATGTAGCTGTGGCCCGTGACCCAGCCGACGTCGGCGGTGCACCAGTAGATGTCGCCGTCGTGGTAGTCGAACACGTACTGGTGCGTCATCGACGCGAACACGAGATAGCCGCCGGTGGTGTGCAGCACGCCCTTGGGCTTTCCCGTCGAGCCCGACGTGTACAGGATGAACAGCGGATCCTCGGCGTTCATCTCCTCGGCCGGGCATTCGTCCGACGCTTCCGCCATCGCCTCGTGGTACCAGACGTCGCGGCCGTTCACCCACTTGATCGGCGAGCCGGTGCGCTTCACCACGATGCAGGTCTTCACGCTCGGGCAGCGCGCCAGCGCCTCGTCGGTGTTGGCCTTGAGCGGGATTTTCTTGCCGCCGCGGATGCCTTCGTCGGCGGTGATGATCGCGTTCGAATCGCAGTCCTGGATGCGCCCGATCAGCGATTCGGGCGAGAACCCGCCGAACACGACCGAATGGATCGCACCGATCCGCGCGCAGGCGAGCATGGCGACCGTCGCCTCGGGGATCATCGGCATGTAGATTGTGACGCGGTCGCCCTTCTTGACGCCGCGGATCTTGAGCACGTTGGCGAGCTTGCACACCTCGCGATGGAGCTCGCGGTAGGTGATGTGCTTCGAATCCTTCGGGTCGTCGCCCTCCCAGATGATCGCGGTCTGGTCGCCGCGCTTCGCCAGGTGCCGGTCGACGCAGTTGACGCAGGCGTTCAGCGTGCCGTCCCAGAACCAGCGGATGTGCACGGTCCCGGCGAACTTCACGTCCTTGATCTTGGTGAACGGCTTGATCCAGTCGACGCGCTTGGCGTGCACCGCCCAGAAGCCCTCGGGATCGCGCACCGACTGCTCGTACATCCGCTTGTACATGGCCTCGTCAGCCCAGGCGCGGGCGGCGATCTCGGGCCGAACCGGGATAAGGCTGTCGTCGGTCATGACGCGCGATGCTCCCTGAGGAATTTTCTTGTGTGCCGGGCGGCGGGCGCCGGCCGCGAATTATCCGATGCCGTCGCGCTCCGCACAAGAAGCCGCGGGCGGGCCGCCCGTGACCAGGCCCTGTGACTAGCGCAGCCCGACCAGTCTGATGTCGTCGCCCTCGACCGCGATCGCGACCGGCGTCAGCCCTTCGGGGGCGTGCATCGTCAGGCAGTCGCCGCTGTCCATGTCGAACAGGGCGGCATGGACCACGCAGAGGATGCGGGTCTTGTCGAGCGTCAGGAAGGAATCGTCCTTCCAGTTGAGCGGCAGGTAGCGATGCGGGCAGACGTTGACGAACGCGCGCACGGTGCCGTCGCGGCGGACGAGGAAGATCTCGGTCTCCTCGGTCCCGAGCTCCACCACGAACGGCCCCTTCGAGCCGGGCTCGGCGATGTCGCTCATCCGGCACAGCACGTCGCCCGCGCGCAGTACGCGCGGCGCCGCGGGTTGCCCGGGCGTCGCCGGCGCGCCGCCCGGATTCTCCATATCGTCCTTCATCATTATGCCTTTACGCCGCCGAGCGAGCAGATGCGCTTCCACGCCGGGGCCGGGATCGGCATCACCGACAGGCGCGACTGCTTCAAGAGCGGCAGGTCCTTGAGTGCCGCGTCGCCCTTGATCGTCTCCAGCGTCACGGGATTGTGAAGCTCGGTCACCGGCTTCACCACTACCATTCCGAACCGGCCCGTCTTGTCGGACGGGTCCGGCCGCCACGCGCCGGTCACCTCGACCACGCCGACGATCCGTTTCTCGCTGACCGAGTGATAGAAGAAGCCGCGGTCGCCGACCTTCATCGCCTTCAGGTTGTTGTTCGCCTGGTAGTTGCGCACGCCGTCCCAGTTCGTGCGGCCTTCCTTGACCAGGCGCTGCCAGGAGAAAGCTTCGGGCTCCGACTTGAACAGCCAATTGGCCATGGCGCGCTCTCCGCGATCAGCTTGCCGGCGCGTTGAACACGACCTTGCGCCACGGCGCGATCGTCGTCTTCGCGAACAGGCCGGCTTTCGCGTACGGATCGTTCGCTGCGAAGCTCTCGGCGGCGGCGCGGTCCGCCGCCTCGACGATCAGCAGGCTGCCGGTCATGGTCTCGCCGTCGGCGGCGAGCAGCGGGCCGGCCGCGACGATGCGCGAGCCGAACGTCTTGAGGTATTCGAGATGCGTCGGTCGATTGGCGAGACGCACGTCCTTCGAGCCGGGCTTGTCTTCGGCGATGATGGCGAACAGCAAGGGACCTCCGCGCCGTCGCGGACGGCATTGGGTGAGCGGGCGCGGCGCACTGTAGCGTTGCGGCGGCGATTTCGCCAACGATCCGAGCGGTCTGACCGCATGTCATCCCCCGGACCATGCCCTCCGCGCCTTGCCAAGCTGCGGGCCCCGGCGCACAATTTTGGCGTTCCGTGCCGATCCGCACGCGTCCGCTCACGTCGCCCGGTCATGACCACCGCCGCCGTCCGCTCCGCCACTCCTCTGCCGATCAGCCGCGACCTGCGGCTCGACTTCTTCCGTGGCCTGGCGCTGGTCTTCATCTTCATCGACCACATCCCGGACAACCTGCTGGCGGACTTCACCATCCGCAACATCGGGTTCTCCGACGCGACCGAGATGTTCGTCTACATCTCGGGCTACACGGCGGGGCTCGTCTACATGGCGGCGATGCTGCGCGAAGGCTGGCTGTTCGCGAGCGCGCGCATCATGCGGCGCGTATGGCAGCTCTACATGGCGCACATCGCGCTGTTCGTGATCTTTACCGCCCAGGTGGCGTGGACGGCGTCGCAGTTCGACAACCCCGAGTACGCCGAAGAGATGAACGTGATGAGCTTCCTGCACGAGCCGCACGTCGCGATCGTCCAGGCGCTGCTCCTCAGCTTCAAGCCGGTCAACCTCGACGTGCTGCCGCTCTACGTCGTGCTGCTCGCGGGCTTCCCCGTCGCGCTGTGGCTGATCGCGCACAACCGCATCGTCACGGTCGTTCTGTCCTTCGCCCTGTACGTGGCGGCGACCGCCTTCAAGTGGAACCTGCCGGGCTATCCCCCGGGCTCCGAGTGGTTCTTCAATCCTCTCGCCTGGCAATTCCTGTTCGTGCTCGGCGCGGCGCTCGGCTCGCTCGGCGCCACCGACAACGCCCGCTTCGTCGACATGCCGGGGGGCGGCTGGCTGCGCGAACGGTGGGTCGCCGTCGCCGCCGTCGCGTACCTCGTGTTTTCGCTCGCCATCACCGTGAGCTGGAGCTTCGCCGAGGAGGACACCGCTTTCCTGCCGACCTGGCTCAGCGTGCTGTACCCGATCAGCAAGACCTACATGTCGCCGTGGCGACTCGTGCACTTCCTCGCTCTCGCCTACGTCACCATGCGCCTCTGCTCGCAGAAGAATCCGTTCTTCGCCTCGCGGTGGGCGCGGCCGTTGGTGCTCATCGGCGAGAGCGGCCTGCAGATGTTCTGCATCAGCGTGTTCCTGTCCTTCGCGGCCCACTTCGTGCTGGTCGAGGTGAACGGCGAGGCGTGGATGCAGATGATCGTCAACGCGGTCGGAATCGGGATCATGCTGGCGGTGGCGGCAATGATCCACTGGTACAAGACCACCGAACGGGGACGCGCGGCGGCGCAGCGCCGGCGCGCGGTGGCAACGGCTGAAGGGGTGGCGGAATGAGCGGCGGGTGGGAACTCGTGCCGCGTCCATGGCGCGCGGGCGCCTGGGCGGCGGCGGTGGTGGCGGCGATGGCGGCGGCCACCGCGACGGCGGAAGAGCAGGCGGCGGTCCCCGACCTCGTCCTGCCGCCGCGCGACATGTGCGCGGTTCCGCGCAGCCTGCTGCCGTCGGTCTCCAGCCTGCGCCACATCCATGCCGCGTGGGTGCGCGGCGAGCCGATTGTGATCGTCACGATCGGATCGGGATCCACCGCGGGCTCCACCAGCGGCGGCGAATCCCACGCCTATCCCAATTACCTGCAGGCCCAGCTCGCGGCGAAGTTCCCCAACCGCGAGATCAAGGTCGTCAACCACGGCCATCCCGGCGAATCGGCGCAGAAGCTCGCCGCGCGATTCCCGACCGAAGTCGTGCCGGACAAGCCGAACCTCGTGATCTGGCAGACCGGCACCGTCGATGCGGTGCGCAGCCTCGACGTCGACACCTTCGCCACCACGGTGAACGGCGGCATCGCCTTCCTCGAGGCGAGCCGGTCCGACGTCGTGCTGGTCAATCCGCAGTATGCGTCGCGCATGGAGCTGCTCATCCATTACGACCCGTATCTCGCGGCAATGGAGCAGGCGGCGGGCCAGAGCGACGCGATCCTGTTCGACCGCTACCGCGTCATGCGCTACTGGGTCGCGAAGGGACGCTTCGACCTCTCCAGCGGCAGCCGTGAGGTGCGCCGCAAGAACGCCGAGGAATCGCAGGCCTGCATCGGCGTGGTGCTCGGTGACGTGATCGCGCGGGCGCTGCAGTGAGAGTTTTTCCGTATGCGGCGGCGTTGGTCGGCGCGCTGATTGTCGCCGTCGCGGCGCTCCGCGCCGATCCGACGCGCGCCCAGGAGGCTCCCGACCCGTCGCCGTGCGCGGTGCCGCCGGCGCTGATCCGAGTCGACGCGGCGCTGCTCCGGACCGCGACCCGCCTCGGGCGCAGGCCGTTCCGCATCGTCGCCATCGGCTCGTCGTCGACCGAGGGCGCCGGCGCGACCGGCCCGGAGGCGAGCTACCCGGCGGTGCTCGCGCGCGAGCTGAGCCAGCGGTTCCCGGGCGCGCGCATCTCGGTGTTCAACAAGGGCATCGGCGGCGAGCGCATCACCCAGATGATGGCGCGCTTCGACCGCGACGTGATGGAGCTCAGGCCCGATCTCGTCATCTTCCAGGTCGGCACCAACGAGGCGACCGCGAACGACGCGATCCTGCAGTTCCAGGCCAGCCTGATCGACGGCATCCAGAAGCTGCGCGCGCGCGGCATCGACATCATCCTGATGTCGCCGCAGTTCGCGCCGCGCATGAACGTGCGCTCCAATCACCTGCTCTACGTGGAGACGGTGCGCGCGGTGTCCGAGCGCGAGGGCGTGCAGCTCTTCCGCCGCTTCGACATCATGGATTTCTGGATCGCGAGCGGGCAGCTCGCCGTCTCCGATCTGATCGTCGGCGATGGCCTGCACATGAGCGATTTCGCCTATTACTGCACGGCGGTGCTGCTGGCCGACATGCTGGAGACGGCGGCCAAGGCGGGCGAGAACGTGATCCGCGCGCCGACCCAGCCGCTGCTGCCGCCGCGTCGTCCCGAGGTCACCCCCGGCGGACGCTGACCTCTTCCTTGGCGAGCGGTCGCGCCAGCACTTGGGCGATGGTCTCGTCGATGCCGGCGCCGCGATTGAGGATCGCGTCGATCGCCTCCGCGATCGGCATCGCGACGCCCGCGGACCTGGCGCGCCGCACGACGGCGGCGGCCGACGCGACGCCCTCGGCGACCGAGCGCTTGCCGGCGAGCGCCTCGGCGAGCGTGCGTCCCTCGCCGAGCGCGAGGCCCACCGAGAAGTTGCGCGAGGTCGCGCTCATGCAGGTGAGCACCACGTCGCCGATGCCGCACAGGCCGAGCAGCGTCTCGGCCGAGCCGCCGAGCGACTGGCTGAGCCGTGTCATTTCCGCCATGCCGCGGGTGATGAGCGCCGCCCGCGCGTTCTCGCCAAGACCGCGCCCCGTCGCGATGCCGCAGGCGATCGCCAGCACGTTCTTCACCGCGCCGCCGATCTGCGCGCCGACGATGTCGGGGCTGGTGTAGAGCCGCAGCTTCGGGCTGCCGAGCCTGAGCGCGAGCGAATCGGCGAGCGCGCGATCGGCGCAGGCGAGGGTCAGCGCGGCGGGCAGCCCGTCCGCCACCTCGCGGGCGAACGAAGGTCCCGACAGGATCGCGATCGGCGACTTGGGCACGAGGTCGGCGACGATCTCGCTCATCAGCCGCCCCGAGTCGGTCTCGATGCCCTTGGCGGCGATCACCAGGGGCGGCCGCTGGGCCAGGGTGGGCGCCAGCGCGCTCGCGACCGCGCGCAGGAACTGCGCCGGCACGGCGAGGATCGCGAGTTCGACGTCGCGGAATTCGGTGAGGGAGCCGGTCGGCGCGACGCTCTCGGGCAGCTTCACTCCGGGGAGGAACAGCGTGTTCTCGCGCCGCGTGGCGATCGCGTCTACCACCTCGGCCTCGCGCGCCCACAGGCGCACGGTCTCGCCGCGGTCGGCGGCGGCCTTCGCGAGCGCCGTGCCCCACGCGCCGGCGCCGATCACGCCGATGGTCGCGGACGATCCCATGTCTCTCCCCTTATGCCTTGATGCCGGCGCCGGCCGCGCGCGGCGCGGTCGCGTCGAGCGGCCACCGCGGCCGCGGCGCGAACGACAGCTCGTCGTGAAGGCCGCGGCGCAGCCGTTCGACCCCGGCCCATGCCACCATCGCCGCGTTGTCCGTGCAGAGCGCGGGCGGCGGCGCGATCAGCCGCATCCCTCGACGCGCGGCGACGCGCTCGAGCTCGGCGCGCAACGCCTTGTTGGCGGCGACCCCTCCGGCGACGACCAGCGTCGGCTGCGCCGGCGCGTGGCGCTCGAGAAAGACGTCGATCGCGTGGGCGGTGCGATCCGACACCGACGCCGCGACCGCGTGCTGGAACGCGGCCGCGATGTCCGCGCGCTCCGCCTCCGACGGCTCGCGGGCCATGTTGCGCAGGCCCTGGGACAGCGCCGTCTTCAGTCCCGAGAACGAGAAGTCGCACCCGGCGCGGCCGATCATCGGCCGGGGAAGGGCGATCGGCGAGCGCTTGGGATCGCCCGTCCCCGCCAAGGCCTCGATCACCGGCCCGCCCGGATAGCCGAGGCCGAGGAGCTTCGCCGCCTTGTCGAACGCCTCGCCGACCGCATCGTCGACCGTGGTACCGAGGCGGCGGTAGCGGCCCACATCCTCGACGACGAGGAGCTGGGTGTGGCCGCCGGTGACCAGCAGCAGGAGATACGGGAACGCGACGTCGTCGGTGAGCCGCGCGGTGAGCGCGTGGGCCTCGAGGTGATTGACGGCGACGAACGGCAGGTCGTGTGCCAGCGCGATCGCCTTCGCCATGGTGACGCCGACGATGACGCCGCCGATCAATCCCGGTCCGCCGGTGGCGGCGACGCCGGTGAGATCGCGGAAGCCGATACCCGCGTCGCCGAGCGCGCCGACGATCAGGTCGTCGAGGTGATCGAGATGCGACCGTGCCGCGATCTCCGGCACGATGCCGCCGTACGGCGTGTGTTCCTCGATCTGCGACAGCACGCGATTCGCGGCGATGCGCCGCTCGCCGGTGACGACGGCGGCCGCGGTTTCGTCGCAGCTTGTCTCGATGCCGAGAACGATCATTGGAGCGTGGAGAAGTCCGGGAAAGCGGAGGTTTCGCGCTGCGCGATCCTACACGGGCGGCGCGCACGCGACCACGGCGGATTTTGCGCTTTGCCGGTCCCGGGAGCGGGGCTAAAGGTGTGCCGTGCAACAGGATCGCAGCCTCGTCATCGGGACCCGCGGCAGCCCGCTCGCGCTCGCTCAGGCGCGCGCCGTTGCCGCGCTGCTGGCGCGCGTGTCGCCGCGCGAGCCGGAGATCCGGACGCTGCGCACGTCGGGCGACGTGCTGACGGATCGCCCGCTCGCCGCGTTCGGCGGCAAGGGCCTGTTCACGAAGGAGATCGACGAGGCGCTGCTCTCGGGTGCCGTCGATCTCGCGGTGCACTCGATGAAGGACGTGCCGACACTGCTGCCGCCGGGCATCGTCATCGCCGCGGTGCTGCCGCGCGAGGACGTGCGCGACGTGCTGGTCTCGCCCGATCGCGTCCCGTTCGCCGACCTTCCCGCCGGGGCGCGGGTCGGCACGTCGTCGCTGCGGCGACGGTCGCAGGTGCTGGCGCGTCGCCGCGATCTCGCCGTGGTCGACTTCCGTGGCAACGTCAACACGCGTCTCGACAAGCTCCGGCGCGGCGTCGCCGAGGCGACGATCCTCGCTCGTGCCGGGCTCAACCGTCTCGGCATCGACGCCGACGCGATCGGCGTCACCCTCGACGCCATCGACGTGCTGCCGGCGCCGGCCCAGGGCGCTATCGGCATCGCCTGCCGAGAGGGCGATGCGCGGATCCGCGCGGCGCTCGCCGGGTTCGACGATCCCGCGACCGCGCGCGCGATCCGCTGCGAGCGCGCGCTGCTCGCGGCGCTCGACGGCTCGTGCCGGACCCCGATCGCCGCGTTCGCCCGCGACGACAACGGGCGGCTGGTGCTGGACGCGCTGATCGCCGAGCCTGACGGCAGCCGCATCTTCCGGACGCGGCGCGACGGGTCGTTCGCCGACGCCGAGGCGATCGGCCGCGACGCCGGCGCCGAGCTGCGCGCCGATGCCGGCGCCGAGTTCTTCGCGGGCCTTGAAGCGCGCTACGAAGCCGCCCAGCGATGACGCGGGTCCTCATCACCCGGCCGGCCGACGAGGCCGACGCCCTGGCGAAACGGGTGGAGGCGATGGGCTTCGTGCCGGTGATCGAACCGCTCATCTCGATCTGCGCCTTGCCCGGCGCGAAGGTCGACGCCTTCGACATTCAGGCGGTGGTGTTCACGTCGGCGAACGGCGTGCGGGCGTTGGCGACGGCCTCGGGCGGCGAGTCGGTGTCGCGGACATTGCCCGTGTTTGCGGTCGGAACTGCGACTGCGGCGGCGGCGCGCGCCGCCGGCTTCCAGGACGTCCATGAGGGACAGGGAACGGTCGAGGATCTGGCGCGGGTGATCGCCGGAAATTTGCCGGCGCAGCGGGGACCCATTCTCCATGTGTCCGGCTCTGTCGTGGCACGGGACCTCGCGCCGTTGCTAGCGGCCTCGCGCCACACCGTGCGGCGGGCGGTGCTCTACGAGTCGGTTCCCGCCGCGGCACTGCGATCCGGAACCCGGCGGCAGATCGAGGCTGGGGCGGTCGGCGCTGCCCTTTTTTTCTCTCCACGGACGGCGCGTACGTTTGTTACGTTGATCGAGGCGTCGCGGTTGCAGGGTGCCATGCGGTCGATCGTGTCGTTCGGATTGTCCGCGGCCGTGAGCGACGCCCTGACGTCCCTGCCGTTCGCCCGTGTCGTCACCGCGGCGCGGCCGACGACCGATGCGTTGCTCGAATCCCTTCTCGGTGCCGGCCTGACGAACGCGTGACGACTGCAGGGCTTTGATGACCGAACCTTCGCTGCCGCCGCCGGACAAACCCGCAACGCCCGAGAAGCCCGAGGCGCATGCGCAGCGGCTGCTCATGGTCGCCATCGCGCTGATCGTGATCGGCGGCGGCGGATTGCTGGCCTGGGATCGCCTGCGCGACCGCGGCGAGGTCGTCACCCGCCCGCTGCCGACGGCGACCCGGTCCCCGCCGCAATTCGCGCCGGCTCCCGAGACGCCGTCCGCTCCTTCCGCCGCTCCATCGGCGGCACCGCCATCGTCTTCGCGGCCCGCCGAGCGCGACGCGCCACCTCCGTCCACGTCCGCGCCGGATCTGTCGTCGCGCATCGCCGATCTCGAACGGCGTCTGGCCGCGACGCCGCCATCCGAGCCCGCGCCCAGCTCGGCCGCCGACGCGCAGATCGCGCAGCTCGAAGCGCGCGTCGCCACGCTCGAGACCTCGGTCGCGACCGAACGCGCCCGCGCCGACCGCGCCGAGCAGGCGGCACGCGCCGCCGCCGATCGCCTGAACCAGATGACGCGGGCGGCGACCGCCGTCGCGCGCCTGCGCACAAGTCTCGAGCGCGGTCAGCCGTTCGACCGTGAATACGACGACGTCTACGCGATCCTCGCCGGAAATCCGGCCGCGGTGGGGCGCCTGCAGGCGCTGCGGGCGTGGGCGGAGAGCGGCATCCCGACCCGCGCCGAACTGCGCGAGGCGCTGGATTCCCAAGGCAGCGATATCGTCCGCGCCGCGCTGCTCGAGAACGGCGGCAACTGGTGGCAGGCCATCGTCGCCCGTCTCAAGTCGCTGGTGATCGTCCGTCCGACCCCGGACACCGATGTCCCCGAGGCGGGCGCGCCGGGAGGCGACAAACCGGCAGCCGTGGTCGCGCGCGCCGAGGCCAAGGTGCGCGACGGCGACGTGTCGGGGGCGATCTCCGAGATGACGACTCTCACCGGAGGCGCTGCCGACGTGGCGCTCGCGTGGGTCGCCGCCGCGCGCGCCCGCGTGTCGGCCGACGACACCATCGCCGCGATCGAGGAGTCGCTTCAGTCGATCGCATCGCCTTCGACGCAGCGCAACGACGCGCCATCGCCGGAGCTGCCATGAAGACCGTGCGCCGGCTCCTCAAGCTTGCCGTCTTCATCGCGATCCTCGCCGGGCTGCTGTTCGTCGCCGGCTGGTTCGGCGCCAATCCGGGCTCGGTTTCGATGGTGTGGCGCGGTTACCGCTACGATCTCTCGGTGGCGACGACGGCGCTGATCGCCACCGCTCTGATCGTGGGCGCGGCACTGATCACGTGGCTGATCCTGCTGCTGCTCGGCGTGCCCGGCCGCATCCGCGCCTGGCGCGAGGGGCGCGGCCGCGACCGCGCACTGGCCACGCTGTCGCGCGGGCTCACCGCGGTGGCGGCGGGCGATCCGCAGGGTGCCCGCGCCGCCGCCAAGCGCATCGCGGCGCTCGATCCCGATCTCCCGCTCGGCCTGCTGCTGCGGGCGCAGGCGGCGCAGCTCGCTCACGACCGAATCGACGCCGCGGCCGCGTTCGCCGCGATGATGCGCCATCCCGAGACCGAGTTCCTCGGCATCCGCGGCATGCTGCTGCTGGCGAGCCGGGGCGACGCGCCGCCGGGTACCGATCCGCTGATGCTCGCCGAGCGCGCGAGCGCGCTGAAGCCCGACTCGGGCTGGGTCGCCGACACGCTGTTCGACCTCAAGGTGCGCAACGGCGCCGCCGACGAGGCCGAGACCATCCTCAAGCGCGCCGTGCGCAAGGGTGCGCTGACGTCGGGCGACGCCGGGCGCAAGCGGGCGGCGCTGTGGCTCGCCAAGAGCGATGCGTCGGCGGCCGAGGGCGCCGAGGCCGAGGCGCTGAAGCTCGCCCGTCGCGCCAACGACCTCGCGCCCGAGTTCGCGCCGGGCGCGGTGCGCGTCGCGGCACTCGAGCGTCGCGACGGCAACGAACGGCGCGCCCGCGCGGCGCTCGAGCGCGCCATCGGCCATCATCCCCACCCGGAGCTGATCGCGGCCTACGCCGAGCTCGGCGGCGCCGATGAGGAGCCGCTCAAGCGGGTCACGCGGATGGAGCGGCTGCTGAAGCTCGCGCCGCGCTCGCCGGAGGTGCGGATCGGCCTCGCCGATGCTGCCGCCGCGGCGGGGCTGTGGGGTGTGGCGCGCGATCATCTCCACGCGGCGCGCGATCTCTACGGCGGCGACGCGCCCTCGGGCCTCTTCCGTCGCTTCGCGACCCTCGAGGTCGCCGAGCACGGCAACCGCGACGCCGAGCTGCAGTGGTTGCGTCAGGCGGCCGCCGCGCGCGCCGACGAGGCGTGGACGTGCCGGGCGTGCGGCGCCGTGGCTCCGCGCTGGACCGAGCGCTGCGGGGCGTGCGGGACGTTCGACGGTCTCGAATGGCGGAGCCCGGGCCGCGTGACGACGCCCGTCGAGACCCCGGCCGAGGCCGCCGCGATCCGGTAGCGCCGGTCGGGTCGGCCGATCAGGTGAACGGCGGCCCGACGATCCAGCACACGAGCGAGCGCCTGAGCCCGCGCGTCACCGGCGAGACCCGGTGCATCAGGAACGACGGGAACACCAGCAGCGAGCCGCGCGGCCGCAGCGCCTTCACCGTCTGCACGGAATCGTAGTCGCAGTAGTCGCGGATCTCGAAGTCGCCGCCGTCGTACTCGTCGGGCTCGGTGAGCTGGATCGTGATCGACAGCTTCCGCGTCAGCCCCTTGTACATGCCGTCCGGGTACGGCTCCGAATGCTGGTCGACGTGCCAGGAGTAGAACTGGCCGGTGTCGTAGGTCGTGTACTGCATCGGCTCGCAGGCCGAGACGTGGAAGTGCCAGTGCTGGGTGTTGGCGGCGAACACCGGCTCCAGCACGGCGTCGTACAGCCACTGGTACTCCTTCTGGAGCTGGAAGAACGCGAGCTTGGAATCGCGCACGTCTGTGTTCGCCCCGAGCTTGCCTTCGAGGCCGAGCGTCGCGCCGGAGAGGATCTTGAGCTTCTCGCCCTCCGTGATCACGCGGTCGCAGAAGTCGGGGGAGAAATGCGCGGGCTTGAAGACGTAGAGTGGCTTGATGTTCATCGTGGCCTGGGTTCGCGGAACGGCTCGCTGGCGGAGGTCCGCCGCGCGCAGGCGGGCGGACCGTTAAGGCTCCGTTGGGACTTTTCCGCTTTGCTGCCCCGCTTCGGACGCGTCCTCCACGGGGGGCCGCAAAGCTCCGTTGTCACCGGCGAATTGTGCGGGTCCCGCGCGGCCCGACGTTGACCGGAAAACGAAGCTATTGTAGCGAAAAGCGTTTCGTGAAAGAAAGACGGCACTTCGGGCGCGCCCGGAGTTGTCGTCAAGCTTGGCGCCGGCGTAGCTCAGGGGTAGAGCAGCGCATTCGTAATGCGCGGGTCGGGGGTTCAATTCCCTCCGCCGGCACCATTCCCCCTCCCGAATCCCTCGACCGAACCGCGATGGCCTTCCTCGATCCCGTCGGGCTGTTGGTGTTCTTCGGCGCCATCGCGCTCGCCTATGGCATCGGCCGGGCGATCCGGATCGTCCGCGACCGCCGCCGTCGCGCACGGGCGCCCGAGCCGCCGCTCAGCCGCGCCGAACGCCGCCGCCGCGGGCGCGGCCGGCGCTAGCTCGTCCCGCCGGTCGGCTAGCTGCCGTTCGCAGGGTCCTCGCGCGCCGGCGCGGTGACCGTGGGCTCATCGCCGATCAGGTGCTGCAGCTCGCGGGTGAGGAACTCGAACGCCTCGTCGACCGAATCGGTGCGGAACACCCGGTCGAGGTCCTCGCGCGAGATCGTGCCGTACTTCACCAGCGCGTTGAGGTCGATGACCTCGCGCCAGAAGCTCGCGCCGTAGAGGACGATCGGCAGCTTCTTCTTCACCTTCAGCGTCTGCGCCAGCGTCAGCATCTCGGTGAGCTCGTCGAGCGTGCCGAAGCCGCCCGGCATGCACACCATCGCCTTGGCGAGATACGCGAACCAGAACTTGCGCATGAAGAAGTAGTGGAAGTCGAAGTTCAGCGCGCGGGTGATGTACGGATTGGCGTGCTGCTCGAACGGGAGCTGGATGTTGAGGCCGATGTTGATGCCGCGCGCTTCCGACGCGCCGCGGTTCGCCGCCTCCATGATCCCCGGCCCGCCGCCGGAGCAGACGACGAAGCGGCGCCCGGGCGCGTGCAGGTTCTTCGACCACGTGGTGAGTCGCTTGGCGAGCTCGCGGGTGTCCTCGTAGTAGCGCGACATCTCGAGCTGGAGCTCGGCGCCCTCGACGTCCTCGTCGATCTTGCGCGCCTTCTCGAGCGCGGCGAGCGCCTGCTCGCGCGGCATGATCCGCGCCGAGCCGAAGAAGACGATGGTGTCGCGGACGTCCTGCTCGGCGAAGCGCTGCTCGGGCTCGATGTACTCGGCGAGGATGCGCAGCGTGCGCGCCGTGCGCGAGTTCAGGAACTCCTTGTTGTGGAACGCGAGCTGCGGCATGTGCACGCCGTCGCGGGCGTGGCTCGCGGGTGAACGGTCGCGATCGCGACGCGGCTTCTCTTTGTCCTTCATGAGCTCAGGATGGCAGAAAATGCGCGCGGCGCAAACGCCGCGACCGCCATCGCGGCGCCGACCGCTCAATCGCGGTAGCTGGGATCGATGCGGTCGAGCATGTCCAGCAGCGACTCCCAGCCGCTCGGCCGCGTCGCGCTCGGCACGTCGTCGTGGTCGAACTGCGTAGCGGTATACTCGAGCAGGTTGGCCGACAGCATCTCCAGCGGACGCCCGGTCGCCAGCGCCGCGAGCTGCGTCTTGCAGCTCTTCTCGAGGGCGAACATCCTCTTGAACGCCTGGACGATGGTTGGGCCGCAGGTGAGCAGGCCGTGGTTGCGCAGGATCATCGCGTTCTCGGTGCCGAGGTCGCGCACCAGCCGCGCCCGCTCGTCGAGGTTCGTCGCCTTGCCCTCGAAGTCGTGGGTGGCGAGGCGGCCGTGGAAGCGCATCGCCTTCTGGCACAGCGGCAGCAGGCCTTCCTTCATCGCCGCCACCGCCATCCCGGCGACGGTGTGGGTGTGGATCACGCACGCGACGTCGGGGCGCGCGCCGTGCACCGCGGAGTGGATCACGAAGCCCGCCTGGTTGATCAGCGCGCCTTTGGGGAAGATCACCGTGCCGGCGAGGTCGACCTTGACCAGGCTGGAGGCGGTCACCTGCGAGAACATGACGCCGAGCGGGTTGAGCAGGAAATGCTCGGTCCCGGGCACCCGCGCCGAGATGTGGGTCGCGAACAGATCGTCCATCTCGTAGTGCGCGATCAGGCGGTAGCACGCCGCGAGGTCGAGCCGCGTCCGCCATTCGGCCTCGGACATGTCGCGGGCGCGGATGCCGCGGCGCGGCATCGCACTCCGTGCCGTCGCGGGGTTCCGCGCCGGGCTCTTGGGTGTCGTCCGCGTGGTGCGCTGGCCGTTGCCGCCGCGCAACGCCAGACGCGTCGGGGTCGAGGTTTTCCGGCGCGGGTTCTGCTTCCCGTCCCTCTTGCCGTCCTTCTTCCCATGCATGGTGCGTGCCTCCCGCGTGTTGTAGTTTTGCGGTCTTCGTCTTGTGCCCTGTTGCGCAAAGTGTAGGCGTCCCCCGGCGGCGCAGTCAAAGCGGCCCGCCCGTTCTCACGGTCAAGTGACATGTCGCGCAGATCGTTCGTGCTCCTCGTCGTCTCCGCCGCCGTGCTCGCCTTCGGCATCGCCGCGGCGATGATCGCCCTCAAGTTCCGCGGCCAGCCGCAGCCCGAGGCCGCAGTGCCCGGCCAGATCCGCGTCGGCCCCGAGGTCGCCATCGGCGGGCCGTTCGCGCTCACCGACCAGAACGGCAAGCGCGTCACCGACGCCGACTTCGCCGGCCGCTTCATGCTGATCTACTTCGGCTACACCTATTGCCCGGACGTGTGCCCGACCGAGCTCAACACCATGGCGCTGGCGCTCGACCGGCTCGGCACGCGGGTGCGCGTGGTGCCGGTGTTCATCACCGTCGATCCCGCGCGCGACACGCCGGAGGCGCTCAAGACCTATCTCGCCTCGTTCGGGCCGGAGTTCGTCGGCCTCACCGGCAGCGACGAGGAGATCGCCCGGGTCGCGAAGGAATACCGCGTCTACTACAAGAAGGGCGAAGGCGAGGGCGACACCTACCTGATGGACCACACCTCTCTGCTCTACCTGGTCGGCCCCGACGGCAAGCTCAAGGCGCTGTTCCGCACCGGCACGATTCCCGACGATCTCGCTCAGGGCATCAAGGCCGCGTTCGCCTCGCCGCAGTAATCGCCGGGTTCCGCCGGCGCAAAAAGAAATCGGGGGACCCGAAGGTCCCCCGATCCGTCTCGTGGTGCGGCGTCGCTCAGTCGCGGCGGTTGCCGAGGAGCTGCATCAGCATGATGAACAGGTTGATGAAGTCGAGGTACAGCGTGAGCGCGCCCATCAGCGCCTTCTTGCCGTGGACCTCGCGGTCGTCGACCTCGCTGTAGAGCTCCTTGATGCGCTGGGTGTCGTAGGCGGTGAGGCCGGTGAACACCAGCACGCCGATGACCGAGATCGCGAACTGCAGCCCGGTCGAGCCGAGGAACATGTTTACGAGCGAGGCCAGCACGATGCCGATCAGGCCCATCATGAGGAACGAGCCGAACTGCGACAGGTCGCGGCGCGTCGTGTAGCCGTAGAGGCTCATCGCGCCGAAGGTCCCGGCGGTGATGAAGAACACCCGCGCGACGCTGGTGCCGGTGAACACCAGGAAGATCGACGCGAGCGACAGGCCCATCAACGCGGCGTAGGCCCAGAAGATCGCCTGGGCGGTCGAGAACTTGATGCTGTTGATCTTGAACGACAGGAAGAACACCGCGGCGAGCGGCGCGAACATCACCACCCACATCAGCGGGGTGCCGAAGATCGCATTGCGCAGCGGTTCGTACGCGGCGGTGAGGTACGCGACGGCCCCGGTGAGTGCGATGCCCGAGGCCATGTAGTTGTAGACCTGCAGCATGTACTGACGCAGGCCGACATCGATCCCGGCGGCTTCCGCCTGGGCTCGCGTCATGTAGCGATCGTTGGGTCCGTACTCCATGGGGGCAGTTCCCTGTTGGTTAAGGTGTACTTTTGCTGCCGGTCAATATGGCACGAGCGGGGCCGTTTTCAAGGCGAACCGGACCGGCCCAATTTTGGCCCACGCAATATAAGTTCCTGAAATTCCGGCAAATTGTCGTAAGTGGAATTACGCAGCGTCGGCTGCCAGCAGCCGCGCGGCGGGCGCGGCCAGCAGCCGCCAGGCCGCGATCGCGCCGAACAGGCCGGTGGCCGCCATCGTCGCCAGGATCGCGATCAGCGCCGGCACCGGAGCGAAGCTCCACGCCATCCCGATCGCGTAGTGCACCGCCGCCCACGCCGCCGCGGTGCCGAGCAGCGCCGCCGCGACCGCGGCGACGAAACCGATGATCGCGTGCTCGATCGCGGCGACGGCGATGATCGTCGCGCGCCGAGCGCCGATCGCGCGCAGCACCGCGGTCTCGTAGAGCTGGGCGCGCCGTGCCGCCGCGAGCGCGCCGATCAGCACGAGCAGTCCCGCGGCGACCGCGGCGGCGGCGACGCTCTCGGTTGCGCCGGCGATGCGCGTGAGAAGCTGGATCGCGCTCTCGAGAACCTCGCGCACGCGGATCGCGGTCACCGCCGGCACGCGGTCGGCGACGGCGTCGGCCACCGCATCCTCGGCCTCCGGCTTCGCGTACACCGCGGCGATGTCGCTCATCGGCGCGCCGGCGAGCGCGCCCGGCGACAGCATGATCGCGAAGTTGACGCCGAAGCTGGTCCAGTCGATCGCCCGCAGGTTGGCGATGCGGGCCTCGATCTCGCGGCCGAGCACGTTGAGCGTCAGGGTATCGCCGACGCCGACGCCGAACCCCTGCGCCGCGCGGGCGTCGAACGAGATCAGCGGCGGCCCTTCGTAGTCCATCGGCCACCACTGGCCGGCGACGATCCGCGAGCCCGCGGGCGGCGTCGGCGCCATCGTCAGTCCGCGGTCGCCGTCGGCGACCCAGCGCGCGCCCGGCGCGATCGCCACGCGCTCGATCGGCGTGTCGTTCACGCGGACGATGCGCCCGCGCACCATCGGCCGCCGCTCGATGGCCTCGGCGCCCGGCACCGACCACACCGCGGCATCGAACGCGTCGCCATCGTCGGGCTGGATGTCGATGAAGAAGTAGGCCGGCGCGCGGTCGGGAATCCGCTCCTCGATCTCGCGCCGCATGTTGCTCTCGACCTCGACCAGCGCGACGAACAGCGTCATCGCAAGGCCGAGCGCGATGGTGACCGGCACCGTGGCCGATCCGGGCCGGGCGAGGCTCGCGAGCGCCATCCGGAACCGGGCGTCGCCGGCGCCGCGCGCCGACAGCCGCTCGTGCACCGCGCGTGCGGTGCGCCGCACGACGACCCCGAGGCCCACGAGAAGCGCCGCGGCGGCGAGGGTGCCGGCCGCGGCGTACACGACGATGCGGCGGTCGGGCGCCTCCAGCGCCGCGATGGCGACGAGCAGCGCGAGCGCGCCGCCCGCCCACAGCCAGGCCGCCCGCGGCGTCCGCTCACGGGAGGAATCGGTTTCGCCGCGCAGCAGGATCGCGGGCGAGACCGCGCGGGCGCGGGCGAGCGGGGGGATGGCGAACGCGAACGTCGCGAGCGCGCCGGCGATCGCCGCCGACGCCAGCGGCTCGATCACGCCGCGCGGCGTGAAGGCGAGCGGCAGGAGATCGCCCGCGATCCGCGCCGCGATCAGGGCCGCCGCCGCGCCGAGCCCGAGTCCGACGGCGACGCCGAGCGCCGCCATCGCCGCGACCTCGACCGCGTAGGTGCGGCCGATCAGCGACGAGGGCGCGCCGAGCGATTTCATGATCGCGATCGTCGGCCGCTTGTGGGTGAGGTGGCTCTGCACCGACTGGGCGACGCCGATGCCGCCCACCAGCAGCGACGCGAAGCCGACGAGCGTCAGGAACACGCGCACGCGCTCGACCTGGGTCTTGGCCTGCGGCGTCGCCTCCGCGAGCGAGCGCGAGCGGAAGCCCGCCTTCGGGAATTCGTCGGCGATGGCGCTTGCCGCGTCCTCGGGCGTGCCGGCGTTCAGGTCGATGCGATAGCCGTGGCGAATGAGACTTCCCGGCCGCACGAGCCCGGTCGCCTGCATCCCGGCCTCGCTCATCATCACGCGCGGCCCGAAGCTCAGGGCGTCGGCGCCGCGATCGGGCTCGGCCGCGAGGATCGCGCGCAACTGGAACCGGCCGCTGCCGACGGCGAAGCGGTCGCCGGCGGCGATGCCGAAGCGCGACAGCAGCGCCGGCGCCGCGACCGCGCCGTAGACGCCGTCCGCGTCGGGCGCGAGCGCGCGGCCGAGATCCATCGTCGGCTGCAACTCGACCGCGCCCGCCAGCGGATAGGCGTCGTCGACGCCCTTGAGCTCGACGAGCACGCGGCGCTGCGCGTTGCCCGCGCCGGAGGCCATTCCCGTCTCCGCCATCGCGCGCATTGTCGCGACGTGGGAGACCGTGCCGAGGCGATCGAGCGCCGCGCGCTCCTCGCTGGTGGCGGCGCGCTGGATCAGACGGAACTCGATGTCGCCGCCCAACAGCGCGCGGCCGTCGCGCAGCAGTCCCTGCTCGACCGCGGCGGCGAACAGGCCCACGGCGGCGATCGCCGCGACCCCGAGCGTGAGGCACAGCGCGAGAAACCGGAACGACAGCGCGGCGCCGCGCAGGTCGCGGCGCGCGAAGCGCGCGGCGAGCGCCACCGTCGTCGAGCGGGGCGTGGTGCGTCGCGCCGTCACTGCGCCGAGCCCTCCTCGAGGCGACCGTCGTGCATGTTGAGGATGCGACCGCAGCGGGTCGCGAGATCGGGGTCGTGGGTGACGAGGAGCAGCGTCGTGCCGCGCTCGCGGCTCATCGCGAACAGGAGATCGGCGACATGGTGGCCGGTTTCGGCGTCGAGGTTGCCGGTCGGCTCGTCGGCGAGCACCAGCTCGGGCTCGGTCGCGAACGCGCGGGCGATGGCGACGCGCTGCTGCTCGCCGCCCGAGAGCTGGGTCGGGTAGTGGGTGAGGCGGTGCTCGAGACCGACGGCGGCAAGCGCCGCCTTGGCGCGCGGCGCGGCGTCGCGGGCGCCGGCGATCTCCATCGGCACCATGACGTTCTCGAGCGCGGTCATGGCGGGAACGAGATGGAACGCCTGGAACACCACACCGATGTGGCGCTGGCGGAACGCGGCGCGTCCGTCCTCGTCGAGCCTGGTGATGTCGGTGCCGGCGATCGTCACGCGGCCGCCGCTCGCCCGCTCGATTCCGGCGGCGACCATCAGCAGCGACGACTTGCCGGAGCCCGACGGTCCGAGCACGGCGACGGTCTGTCCCCTCGGCACCACCACACTGACACCGCGCAGTATGTTGACTTCGCCCGCGCCGCTTTCCAAGGTGAGGCGCACGTCCTTGAGGTCCAGCATCGCGGCCGTCGTTGCCGCATCCCGTTCGGAGGTCGTTCCGTTGCGCATGTCTTCTCTTTCGGGTCGACGGCGGGGCTCCGCCGATCGCGACGGCGTCGCACGGGCCGGAACGCCGCGGTCGGCCCTTCGATATGTGGCCGGGCCGGCCGGTGCCGTCAATCGGCGGCAGTTCCTCAACGCCTGTGCCGGCATCGCCGTGGCGGGAGTCTTGTCGGCAGTTTTGGGCATTCCTGCGGCAGCCGCGGCCGACGGCGCGGCGCGCCCGATGCCGAACGTCGGGCCGAACGTCCTGGCGAAGGTCCCGCCCAAGGTACTGGTGCTCGGCGACAGCCTGACCGCCGGTTTCGGGCTGCCGCGCGAGGAGGCGTTCCCGGCGCGGCTCGCGTCGGCGCTGGAGGCCGCGGGCCATCCGGTGTCGCTGATCGAGGCGTCGGTGTCGGGCGACACCAGCGCCGCGGCGCGGTCGCGCCTCGCATGGTCGCTCGACGCGTTGGGTGCCGCGCCCGACGCCGCCATCGTCGAGCTCGGTGCAAACGACGCCCTGCGCGGCCTGTCGCCGGAGCAGATGCGCGCCAATCTCTCGGCGATCCTCGACGAGTTCGGCAAACGGTCGATCCCGGTGCTGCTCGCCGGCATGCACGCGCCGCCCAACCTCGGCGAATCCTACGGGCGCGAGTATGACGCGGTGTTCGCGGATCTCGTGCGGCGCTACGACGTGGTGTTCTACCCGTTCTTCCTCGAGGGCGTGGCGCTCGATCCGGCGCTCAACCAGCCCGACGGCATCCATCCGAACGCCGAGGGCGTCGACGTGATCGTGAAGAAGATCCTGCCATCGGTGGAGGCGCTGCTCACGCGCGTCGCCGCCACCTCCGGCCGGCGCGCCGCGCGATGATCCGCCTGTTCTGCGCCATCGAGCTGCCGCAGAGCCTGCGGGAGCGCCTGATCGGGCTCGGCGGCGGGCTGCCGGGCGCGCGCTGGGTCGCCGAGGAGAACCTCCATCTCACGCTCAGGTTCATCGGCGAGGTGCCGGAGTCATCGTTCGACGACATCGCGACGACGCTGTCGACGGTGCGCGCGCCGACCTTCGACCTCACCGTCGCGGGGGTCGGTCACTTCGAGCGCGGCCGCAAGCCGACGATGCTGTGGGCCGCCGTCGAGGCGAACGGCGCTCTCACGCAGCTCCACGCCAGCATCGAGTCGTCGCTGCGGCGGATCGGCCTGAACTCCGAGGACCGGAAGTACCAGCCCCACATCACGCTGGCGCGCCTCGACGAGACCGCCTCGCGCGACCGCGTCGCGGGCTTCCTCGGCGCCAACAGCCTGTTCCGCGCGGCGCCGTTCCGCGTCGAGCACTTCGTGCTGTTCTCGAGCGTGCTCGGCCGCACGGGCCCGAGCTATCACGCCGAGGTCGAGTTCCCGCTCGAAGGGGCGCTGGGACTCGCGTGACCGCCGCTAGCGCGCGATCAGGACCGGGCAATCGAAAACGTCCAGCGCCGCCGCGCAGCCGCCGTCCTCGAACAGGCGGGCATCGGCGGCGATCGTGACGAGCGCGCAGCGGCGGCGCGCCGCCGCTGCCGCCACCGCTACGGGCGTGGCGCGGCGCACCGGCTCCACGACGAAGGTCGCGTCGGGCGTGGCCGCGCGGGCGCGCTCGGTCAGCCGGGCGATGTCGGTGTCCGACTCCGCTCCCGTCGCGAGGACGACGATCGGGCGCAATCCGTCGAGCGCCGACGCGAGCGCCAGCGCGCGGTCGGACCCGGCCGAACCGTCGAAGACCACCGCCACCGGCCCGTCGAGAATCCGGGTGCCCCGCTTCAGCACGAGCACAGGCGCCCGACTCGTCGCCGCGATCGAGCGCGCCGTGCTGCCGGGGCGGTCGCGCAGGTGCCGCGGGACGCTCGACCAGCCGATGAGGAGCAGGTCGGCCTGGGCCGCGGCCGCGATCACTTGATCGACGACGCGGCCGCGGACGACCGTCAGTTCCGGTGTGAGCCCGTATTCTTCGGTGAGCCGTGCCAGCACGGCGCGGATTTCCCGCGCCTGCGCCCGGACCAGCGCTTCCCCGCCGGTCGCGTCGATGTGGACGGACGCCCCCGAGAAGCTGACGTGGCGCGCGGCGGGGTGCGATGCGATCCGCAAGAGATCGACATCCTCGACGAACACGGCGCGGACGGTCGCTTGGAGTCGCGACGCGATCGCCATCGCCTGCTCGATGGCGGCGATGCCGTGGCCGGACGGGTCGAGCGCGACCACGATCCGCTGTACGGCGACCGCGGGCGCCATCACGACTTCTCGTCGAGAGTGCGCGCGAAGGCGCGGGCGGTCTCGGCGAACGCCGAGAGGCGCGCCTCCACGCGTGCGTTGACGCTGCCGTCGGGGAATTTTCCCGAGGCGTCGCGATCGCCCGCCGGAATTCCGGTGAGCAGCCCGATGCCCTCGTCGATGTGCGCCACCGGATAGATGTGAAAGCGGCCGTCGCGCGCGGCCTGCACGACGTCGGGGCGTAACATCAGGTGGCGGACGTTCGATGCGGGAATCAGGACGCCTTGCTCGCCGGTGAGGCCCTTGGCGTTGCAGATGTCGAAGAAGCCTTCGATCTTCTCGTTCACGCCGCCGATGGCCTGCACCTGTCCGAGCTGGTTGACCGAACCGGTGACCGCGAACGACTGGCGGATAGGCACATCGGCGAGCGCCGACAGCAGCGCGTAGAGCTCGGTCGACGAGGCGGAGTCGCCCTCGACGCCGCCGTAGGACTGCTCGAAGACGAGACTCGCCGCGAGCGTCAGCGGCTTGTCGAGGCAGTAGCGGCCGCGCAGGAAGCCTTCGAGGATCAGCACGCCTTTCGAGTGCAGCGGTCCCCCGAGTGCCACCTCGCGCTCGATGTCCACGACCTCGCCCTTGCCGACGCGCACTCGCGCGGTGATCCGCGTCGGACGGCCGAAGGTGAAGGACCCGAGCTGGAGCACCGACAGCCCGTTCACCTGACCGGTGGCCGTGCCCGTGGACTCGATCAGCACGGTGCCGTTGAGGATCTGCTCGTACGAGCGCTCGCGCAGCCGGTCGATGCGGTTGATGCGCGTCTCGATCGCGCGCTCGACGTCCTTCGCCGAAATCACCGCCCGGCCCGCCATCCCGGCCCAGTAGCTCGATTCCGACAGGAGGTCGGATACCGAGCGGAGATGCACGGTCACCTTGCCGGCGTCGCTAGCGAGCCGGGAGGCGTGCTCGACGACGCGGGCGACGGCTTGCCGGTCGAGCGGCTTGAAGCCATCGTGGCGCGCGATCTCGGCGACCATCCGCGCATAGAGCTGCAGCGATTCCGGCGTACGGTCCATCTCGGTTTCGAAGTCGACCGCCACCTTGAACAGGTCCTCGAAGTCGGGATCGTGCTCGGCGAGCAGGTAATAGAGCTGGGGCTCGCCGAGCAGGACGACCTTGACCTCGAGCGGCACCGGCTCGGGCTCGAGCGATACCGTCGACACGACGGAGAACACCTGGTTGAGGGATTCGATCTTCACCTCGTGGGCGCTGAGCGCACGCTTCAGCGCCTCCCACGCGAACGGCTGCAGCAGCACCTTGCGGGCGTCGAGGATGAGATAGCCGCCGTTGGCGCGATGGAGCGCGCCGGGCTGGATGAGGTTGTAGTCGGTGAGGAGCGCGCCGTACTGGGCGATATGCTCGATGCGGCCGAGCAGATTCTGGAGGTTCGGGTTGTCCTCGTAGACGACCGGCGCGCCGCGCATCGCGCCGTGGTCGACCATCAGGTTCACACGATAGCGACGCAGCGGCGACGGCTCGCCCGACGTCGCTTGCGCCATGGTCCGCGCCGTCGCTTCGGGACCGCGGGGCTCCGTGCCCAGGAACTCCTCGACGTTCTCGATGATGTCCTGCCGCACCTCGTTGAGATACGCGCCGATGACCGGCAGATCCGTGTGCCCGGACCGGATCTCGTCGACGATGTGGCCGATGGCGAAGTTGGCGACTTCGCGGTTCAGTTCCTTGATCTTGTCGCGGGCCTGCTTCTCGAGCTGGGGCACCTTGCGAAGCGCCTCCTCGAGCTTCTCCTGGAGGCGGTTCATCTCGGCGCGGCGGCGCTCCTGCTCGGCCTCCGGCAGCTTGTGGAAGTCCTCGGGGCTGAGGACCTCGTCGCCGCGAGTCGGCGCGAGCGCGACGCCGACGGGGGTGCGGATCACCGCGATCGACCGACCGTGCGCCTCCTCGTTGACCGCTTCGAGATCGGCCTCGTGGCGGCCCTTGAACTCCTCCTCGATCGCATGGCGCCGCGCGCGATAGTCCTCGGCCTCGAACGCCGCCGGGATCGCCACCCGGACCATCCCGACCAGGGCCTCCATGTCGCGCCGGAACGGCGCGCCGCGTCCGGGCGGCATGCGCAGGGCGCGCGGGCGATTGGGGTCCTGGAAGTTGTGGACATAACAGAGGTCGGGGGGCGGCTGCATTTGCGCCGCCTGGTTCTCGAGGAACCGCCGCACCACCGAATACTTGCCGACGCCGGGAGGACCGAAGGCGAACAGATTGTAACCGTGGTTCTGGATGCCGATCCCGAACCGCACCGCCTGCACGGCGCGGTCCTGGCCGACGATGCGCTTCAGCGTTGCAAGCTCGTCGGTGGTATCGAAGGCGAACTGTTCCGGATCGCACCTGTGGCGGAGAGCGTCGGCGGAAAGGGGGGCGACCGGCATCGATATCCTCGGCAAGTTCGGTGGCGTAGAGAGTGCCCGTCAGTCGGAGCGCTCGATTTGATCCATGTCATCGTCGCTGAAGCCGAGATGGTGGCCGATCTCGTGGATCAGCACGTGGCGCACGACATGATCGAGCGCCTCGCCGGTCTCGCACCAGTAGTCGAGGATCGGTCGGCGGTAGAGGAAGATGCGGTCGAGGTCGAGGGGAACATCGCCCACACTTTTTTGGCTCAGTGATACCCCTTGATAGAGTCCCAGCAGATCGAATGGACTCTCGAGGCCCATCTCGCGCTCGATCTCGGCGTCACAGAAGTCCTCGACGCGCACCACGACGTCGCGGACGTGCCGGCGGAACGGCTCGGGAAGGCGCGCGAGCTCGGCGCGGGCGATGTCCTCGATGTCGGCGAGCGTCGGCGAGGTGACGGTCGGCGCGCTCGTGCGGGTCGTGCGGTTCATGCGGCGAAGGTAGCGCGGCTTGCCGGGGCCGCCAACCCGAGCGCAGACTGGACCAGGCAGGCTGGGCGGACAGCGCTCTTCGGCGAGGAGGTTCGACATGGTCGAGCTACGCGACAGACGGGATCAACCGGAGCATCTCACCGGCGAGGGGCGGCGCGTCGCGCTGCGCGAGCTCAAGGGCTGGGTCGAGGTCACCGACCGCGACGCCATCCGCAAGACGTTCCACTTCGCCGACTTCAGCGAGGCGTTCGCGTTCATGACGCGGGTCGCGCTCGTCGCCGAGAAGATGGACCACCACCCCGAATGGCTGAACGTCTACAACCGCGTCGAGGTCGTGCTCGCGACCCATGCGATCGAGGGCGTCAGCGAGCGCGACATCCGGCTCGCCCATGTCATGGATCAGCTCGCGCCGGCCCGCGACAGGGCGTGAGCGCGCGGGCCGCGCGCGATCAGCTCGTCGCCGGCGCGGTCGCCGCGACTTTTTCCTTTGAGCGCTGCGCCTCGCGTCGCGCGATGTAGATCGCGGAGCCCGCGATCACTGCCGCGCCGACCCACGTCCAGCGATCCGGCATCTCGCCGAAGGCGAAATAGGCGATCAGCGCCGCGAACGGCAGCCGGGCGTAGTCGAACGGCAGCACCACCGTCGCGTCGGTCGCGGCATAGGCGTAGGTGATGCCGAGCTGTCCCGCGGTCGCGACCGCGGCGATGAACGCGAGCCACAGCCAGTCGGTGCCGACCGGCGTCGTCCACACGAACAGCGCCGGGATCAGCGACATGGGGACGAGATATATCCCCATGTAGGTGACGATCAGGTTCGACGGCTCGGTCCGCGACAGGATCTTGACCATGATGATCGAGCCCGCGACCGCCGCCGAGCCGCCGAGCACGACGAGCGCGGGCCAGCTCACCGCGTGCAGCCCCGGCCGCAAAATGATCATCGCGCCGGCGAAACCGACGACGATCGCGCTCCAGCGCCGCACGCCCATGCGCTCGCCGAGGAACAGGATGGCGCCGATCGAGGCGAAGATCGGCGCGGTGAACGACAGCGCCGTGGCCTCGGCGATCGGCATCATCGCGAGACCGTAGAACCAGCTCAGCATGGCGACGATCGACAGCAGCCCGCGCAGGCCGTACTTGCGGATGCTCGCGGTCCTCAGCCGCGCCATGCCGCCGCGCAGCACCCACGGCGCCATGATCAGCAGGCTGAAGAGATTGCGGAAGAAGGCGAGCTCGAACGGATGCAGCCGATCCGCCATGTGGCGGATGGTCGCCGCCATCGTCGCGAAACTCAACGCCGACACCATCATCAACAGCGCGCCGCGGACCGGCGGCGGCAGCCGGTGCCATGCGGCGCGCGTCCTCGCGCGCAACATCATCGCCGCAATCTAGTGGGACGCCGCGGCGGATTCCAGCGAGGCGGCGCGAGTAGAAGCATGGCCGGCGGACGCGTCGAATGGCGCAGAGCGTGTCCAGGCGAAACGAGCGAGCCGCCTTGATTTTTCACCCTCTCCCTTCAGGGAGAGGGCGGGCACGGTGAGCGCCCTAAACACCACGGCATGGCCTCAGGACCGCGCGAGCGCGGTCCGGCTGAAAAGCGACCGTTTTTCTCGTCATCCTTGCCGAAGGGCGAGGATCCACGAGTTTCTTTCAACCGCACCAAAAACTCGTGGATGGTCGGCCTTCGCCGACCATGACGGACAAAGGTCCGTCACTTTCAACAGGGCTCGCCCGAACCGGCCCAGACTTTCCACAGCCCCCTTGTGCCGCGTTTCGCATGCGCGCATCGTTTCCCCATCGCGACAAGCGAGGGGAGCTATTGCGCAATAGCGCTCTCCTTGAAGCGAAGAAGCCGCGAGCGATGGCCTCCGACAACGAGGACGGCCGCGGTGGATCAGTTGAGAGGCAACGGCGCTTCCCCTTCGGGTCGCGACGCATCTTCTCTTTCGGTACCGATAGCAACAGCGTCGCGATCCGCGACCGATGAAGCAATCGGCGGCGTCGGCTACGCTTTAAAGGCAGCGTGGCACCCTGCCGACCCTCGTGGAGAAGGTAAAAAGTGGATTTAGCTGAATCCGCTGACGACGACGTGTGTCCGCGCCGAGGTAGCTCCAAAGCGCGGGCCCACCGGCCCCTCACCAGCCCGCTCCGGCCTCACAAACCGGAGCGGGCTTCGGTGATTCCGAGAGACACACCCGATGGAGCGAGCTGGCGAGATGGAAGGACCGGTCGGAGGAAGGGAGCGATGAATACGTCGCGCGCAGTGCTTGATTTGTCGGCGGCTCGCCCGCACTCTCACGCCATGCGCGGTTATTTCGGAATCGGCGTCGAGGGCCTGAGCAAGGCGATCAACGCCGGCAACCTGTTCCGCTCGGCCCATGCCTTCGGCGCGAGCTTCACCTTCTCCATTGGCGGCGTGTGGTCGCGCCAGGAGGCGCATCGCGCCGACACCTCGGACGCGCCGGGCCAGGTGCCGTTCTATCGCTTCGACTCCGTCGCCGCGATGCAGCTTCCCGCCGGCTGCGAGCTGGTCGGCATCGAGCTGCTCGACGACGCGGTCGAGCTGCCGTCGTTCCGTCATCCCCGCACCGCCGCCTACGTGCTCGGGCCCGAGCGCGGGTCGCTGTCGCCGGAGCTGATCGCGAAGTGCTCGTACGTGGTGAAGATCCCGACCAAGTTCTGCATCAACGTCGCGGTCGCCGGCGCCGTCGTGATGTACGACCGCATCATCAACCTCGGGCGCTTCCCCGCGCGGCCGCTGCATCCGCGCGGCGAGCCCGAACCGGTGCCCGCGCACGTGCACGGCCGTCCGGTGTTTCGCCACGAGTGAGCGCCGCGAGCGAACGAAACCGTGCCCACGCCACTTTTCGAAGCGAAGCTTCATCGGATAGACTCGCGACCATGATCCTGCGTTCGACAGCGTCCGCTCTCGCCCTCGTCCTCGTCATGTTCGGCTCCGCCGCGGCCCAGCAGGGTCCGTTCCTCGGCTCGTTCCAGGACTGGGAAGCGTACGCCTCGGGCCAGGGCCGTAGCCGCGTCTGCTATGTCGTCACCAAGCCCGTGAAGCAGGAGCCCGCCAACGTGCGACGGGGCGCGGCGTTCCTGTTCGTCACCCATCGCCCCGGCGACAACGAGCGCGACGTCGTCAACGTGAAGGCCGGCTACAAGTACCGCCCGAGCAGCACGGCGAACGTCGCTATCGGCAACCAGACGTTCGGCATGTACGTGAACGACGACTCGGGCTGGAACCGCACCGCCCAGGACGATCGCACGATGGTCCAGGCGATGGTGAAGGGGGCGACGTTCATCGTCCGCGGCACCTCGGAGCGCGGCACCCAGACCACCGACACGTTCTCGCTCAAGGGCTTCGGCGCCGCCTATCAGGCGATCAACAAGGCCTGCAACATCAAGTAGTTCGAGGCGGCCGGCAGGGCCGGCTGGCAATCGCCGCGACGGCGGCTTATATGAGCGGCGCCGACGCACCGCTGGTGCGCGCCCGTTCCACTCCGTTCAAGGCCATGACGCCCGATTCGACCGCATCGGCCCCGATCGCCCCCGTGATCGAGAAGACGCCGCTGAAGCCTGCCGACGCCGCGGCCGCCGTCGGCGGACCGGTGAATCTCGTCGGCTTCACCCGCGACGAGCTGACCGAGGCGGTGGTCGGCCTCGGCGAGGCGCCGTTCCGCGCCCGGCAGCTCTGGCACTGGATCTACCATCGCGGCGAGCGCGACTTCGCGCAGATGACGACGCTCGCCAAGGACTTCCGCGCCATGCTCGCCGAGCACTTCACGGTGGCGCGCCCCGAGGTGGTGCGCGACGACAAGTCGTCGGACGGCACCCGCAAGTGGCTGTTCCGCTTCGCCGACGGTCAGGAGGTCGAGACCGTCCACATTCCGGAGGAGGACCGCGGCACGCTGTGCGTCTCGTCGCAGGTGGGCTGCTCGCTCGCCTGCAGCTTCTGCCACACCGGAACGCAGCAGTTCGTCCGCAACCTGTCGGCGCGCGAGATCGTCGCCCAGGTGATGGCCGCGCGCGACGCCCTCGGCGAATGGCCGTCGCCCAAGAGCGACCGCATGATCTCGAACATCGTCATGATGGGGATGGGCGAGCCGCTCCTCAACTTCGACAACGTCAAGAAGGCGCTCGGCGTCGTCATGGACAGCGAGGGCATCGCGATCTCGCGCCGCCGCATCACGCTGTCGACGGCCGGCGTGGTGCCGCTGATGGACCGCTGCGGCTCGGAGATCGGCGTCAACCTCGCGGTGTCGCTCCACGCCGTGAACGACGAGCTGCGCGACGTCCTGGTGCCGATCAACCGCCGCTTCCCGCTCAAGGAGCTGCTCGCGGCGTGCCGCCGCTATCCCGGCGCCAACAACGCGCGGCGCATCACCTTCGAGTACGTGATGCTCAAGGACGTCAACGACCGCCCCGAGGACGCCCGCGCGCTCGCGCGGCTCCTCAAGGGCATCCACGCCAAGACCAACCTGATCCCGTTCAATCCGTGGCCGGGATCGGACTACCGGACGTCGACCCCCGAAGCGGTCGAGGCGTTCGCCCGCATCCTCAACGACGCCGGCCTCGCCGCACCGGTACGCACACCCCGTGGCAGGGACATCCTCGCCGCCTGCGGCCAGCTCCGGACCGAGAGCCAGCGCCGCCGCAAGGCCGCGCCGGCGGCCTGATCGGTCGGTTCGCGCGCAATAAAATTCCAAAATCTCGAGCGTAACGGAGCGGTGCGCTACGGAACTGTGTCCCTTGCGCAACACGGCTTAGAAAATTGCGGGGGGTGGGTGCATTGGCCACGCCCCAATTACATTTATGGCGTTCACAATGCCGTGTGAGTTCATGGACTTCGTTCCGTACGCCATGCTCAAGAGAAAAAGGGGTTTAGCAATGCGCATCACCATGGCTGCCGGCGTCCTCGCCGCAGGTCTCCTCGCTGCGGCGGGCGTGGCCAACGCCCAGGACTCGGGGCCGTACTTCGGCGCCGGACTCGGCCTCAGCATCCTGAACGACGGGCCGTTCAACGGCTCGGGCGTGTCCAGCAAGGCCGACTACGACCGCGGCTGGGGCGGCCTCGCGTCGCTCGGCTACGCCTACGATCAGAACTGGCGCACCGAATTCGAGCTCGGCTACCGCACTAACGACGTCGGCAGCATGACCGGCGGCGGCAGCTCGTCGGGCAGCGCCAACGCGTTCACCGCGATGATCAACGGCCTCTACGACATCCGCACCGGCTCGGCGTTCACGCCGTACGTCGGCCTCGGCATCGGCTGGGTGAAGTACCGCGCCTCGAGCATCACCCCGAGCGGCACCACCCGCATCAACGACAGCGACGGCAACCTCGGCGCCCAGGCGATCGCCGGCGTCGCCTACGACGTGTCGCCGCGGACCAAGCTGTTCCTCGACTACCACTACCTGCGGTCGCGCAATCCCGACGTGTCGCTGCAGCCCGGCGGCAGCGTCGAGACCCACTACCGCGACCACCTCGTGACGGTCGGCTTCCGCTACATGTTCGGCGCGGCCCCGGCTCCCGCCGCGGCTCCCGCTCCGGCGGCGGCCCCCGCTCCGGCTCCGGCTCCGGCGGCGCAGCCCGCGGTGGTCCGTTCGTTCCAGGTGTTCTTCGACTTCGACCGCTCGGACATCCGTCCGGACGCGCGTCCGATCATCGAGGAGGCCGCGAACAACGCGCGCCGTGGCGGCGTCAGCCGCATCAACCTGACCGGTCACGCCGACCGCGCGGGCTCCGCGGCCTACAACCAGCGCCTGTCGGTGCGTCGCGCCGAGGCGGTGAAGGCCGAGCTGGTCCGCATGGGCTTCAACCCGAACGACATCGCGGTCGTCGGCAAGGGCGAGACGGACCCGCTGGTCGCGACCCCGGACGGTGTCCGCGAGCCGAAGAACCGCCGCGTCGAGATCGTGTTCTGATCCCGACTTAGGCGCTAACGACAAAGGCCCTGGGGAAACCCAGGGCCTTTTTTCTTGTCTCGCTGCTCAGCCGCAGCGGCCGGGAGCGCCGCCGCCTCAGGAGCCGCTGCGCTGGGCCACCTGCTCGGTGAGGTGCCGCTGGGCGAATGTCTCGATGTCCTTCTGCGGCACGGCGAGCGCGGCGCGGAACAGCGCGACCGAGCGGTCGCAGAAATCGGGCTCCCGCATGCTGACGAGCGACAGCTCGTTCGAGAGCCGGGTCATGAACGAATCCATCTCGCGCTCGCCCTGCTTCGCGCCGAACATGCGGCCGAAGTAACTCCGGAGCGCGACGCCGTTGGCCTTGAGCGCGCCGCCGAAGCGGGCGACGAAGTTGTTGTAGTGCGCCTGGATGTCCTTGCGGCCGCAGGAGAGCGCCGCGACCATCAGCTCGGTCTGGAGGTGGCGGAACTGGAACGCGAGCTGATCCCGCTCGGTGACGTTCCGCGTCGGCAGCTCGGCGGCGGCGACACCCGCGGTCAGGAAGGCCGACAACATCACGGCGGCGCACACGCGTGCGACCGAATTCGGCAGCACCGACGGTTTCATGGCGGAGGATCCCCCTGCTGTCCTGACTGGATCGACGTACACCCCGAGCCCCAGCCTCTCGGCATCGTCCGCCGCAAAAGTTAACCGCGGCTCACCAAATTGTCACGCGTGCGTTGCGGTCGATGGGTGATGCGCGGCGGATTTCCGCGACTTTTAGGCGAAGTCGAACGATCCGCCCGGAATCTTGAAGTAGCAGGGCCTTTGCAACATACTCCGCGCCGCCCGGCCGGGCCCCCGGATCATCGGGCCCGCAAATCCCAGCAGGAAAGACCGAGATGGCGAGCGCAGGCGTGAGCTTGAAGAAGGGTGACGTGAAGAAGGTGGTGCTCGCGTATTCGGGCGGCCTCGACACGTCGGTGATCCTGCGCTGGCTGCAGGAGACGTACGGCTGCGAGGTCGTCACCTTCACCGCCGACCTCGGCCAGGGCGAGGAGTTGGCACCGGCGCGCGCGAAGGCCGAGTCGATGGGCGCCAAGGAGATATTCGTCGAGGATCTCCGCGAGGAGTTCGTCCGCGACTACGTGTTCCCGATGTTCCGCGCCAACGCGCTCTACGAGGGAGTGTACCTGCTCGGCACGTCAATCGCCCGCCCGCTGATCGCCAAGCGCCAGATCGAGATCGCCCAGAAGACCGGCGCGGACGCGGTCGCCCACGGCGCCACCGGCAAGGGCAACGATCAGGTGCGGTTCGAGCTCGGCTATTACGCGCTGAAGCCCGACATCAAGGTGATCGCGCCGTGGCGGGAGTGGGATCTCAACTCCCGCACAAAGCTGATCGAGTACGCCGAGAAGCACCAGATTCCGATCGCCCGCGACAAACGCGGCGAGCCGCCGTACTCGACCGACGCCAACCTGCTGCACATCTCCTACGAAGGGAAGGCGCTTGAGGATCCGTGGGTCACGCCCGACGAGGACATGTTCACCCGCTCGGTCGCGCCGGAGGCGGCGCCCGACCAGCCGACCTGGGTCGAGATCGACTTCGAGGCGGGCGACGCCGTCGCCGTCGACGGCGAGCGTCTGAGCCCGGCCAAATTGCTGACGCGCCTCAACGCGCTGGGCGGCGCCAATGGTGTGGGGCGCGCCGACATCGTCGAGAACCGGTTCGTCGGCATGAAGTCGCGCGGCGTCTACGAGACGCCCGGCGGCACGATCCTGTATGCGGCGCACCGCGCGATCGAATCCCTGACGCTCGACCGCGGCGCGGCGCACCTCAAGGACGAGCTGATGCCGCGCTACGCCGAGCTCGTCTACAACGGGTTCTGGTTCTCGCCGGAGCGCGAGATGATCCAGAAGCTCGTCGACGAGAGCCAGAAGAACGTCACCGGCACGGTGAAGCTGAAGCTCTACAAAGGATCGGTGTCGGTCGCCGGCCGCAAGTCGCCGAAGAGCCTGTACAAGCAGGACTACGTCACGTTCGAGGCGGATTCGGTCTACAACCAGCGCGACGCCGAAGGCTTCATCAAGCTCAACGCGCTGCGGCTGCGGCTCCTCAACCTGCGCGGCCGCTGACCCCGCTCGGGATCGGCGGCGGAGGGATCAGGACGGCAGCCTGATCCCGCGCTGCGCCGCGCACGCGACCACCGCGTTCTCGATCAGGCAGGCGATCGTCATCGGCCCGACGCCGCCCGGCACCGGCGTGATCGCGCCGGCCACTTGCCTTGCGGATTCGAAGTCGACGTCGCCGACCAGCCGCGACTTGCCGCCGTCGTCGACGCGGTTGATGCCGACGTCGATCACGGTGGCGCCCGGCTTGATCCAGTCGCCCTTGATCATCCGCGCCCGTCCGACCGCCGCGACGACGAGATCGGCGCGGCGCACGACGGCCGGGAGGTCCTTGGTGCGCGAGTGCGCGACGGTGACGGTGCAGTTCTCGGCGATCAGCAACTGCGCGACCGGCTTGCCGACGATGTTCGACCGTCCGACCACGACCGCGTCGAGCCCCGACAGATCGCGAAGCACCGTCTTGGCGAGGATGATGCAGCCGCGCGGCGTGCACGGCACGAGGCCGCCCCCGACCCCGGTCGCGAGCCGGCCGACGTTGATCAGATGGAAGCCGTCGACATCCTTGGCGGGATCGATCGCCGCGATGACGCGATCGGGATTGATCTGCTTCGGCAGCGGCATCTGCACCAGGAAGCCGCTCACGTCGGGATCGGCGTTGAGCTGCGCGATCAGCGCGAGCAGCTCGTCCTCGCTGGCGGTGGCGGGCAGGCGATGGGTGAACGAGCGCATGCCGGCGGCTTCGGTCGCGAGGCCTTTGTTACGGACGTAGACCTGACTCGCCGGATCCTCGCCGACGAGCACGACCGCGAGCCCCGGCGTCACGTGGTGATTTTTCTTGAGCCAGTCGACCTTGGCCGCGACCTGCGCGCGCAGGCCTTCGGCGATCGCCTTGCCGTCGATGATCCGGGCTTCAGCCATGATGATTCCCTATGGACGCTGGCGCGATGCGGGCGATTGCGTCGAGCAGCACCCGGGACTCGCCGGAAACGAAGATCGTCTTGTCGCGGGACGCCGCGCCGGTGCGGATACTAGCGGCCGACTTGGGCACGTCCAGCGCTTTGGCGAGTAGCTCCAGTATGCGCGCGTTGGCGCGCCCGTCGGCCGGAGCGGCGGAGACGGCGATCTTCAGCGCGGGACCTCGCGCTCCCGTCGCCACGCCCTCGATGCCTTCGCGTCTCGCTTTAGGGGCGGCGCGCACCTGAACGACGATGCCGCCCGCGACCGCGTCCGCGACCGCCGACTCCGCCACGATCGGCTCTTGGCCCTAGCCGAGGTAACGGAACAGGTCGTAGATCAGGAATTCCTTGAGGAACCAGATGATCAGCAGGAGCACGAGCGGCGACAGGTCGAGACCGCCGAACGCCGGGATGATGCGCCGGATGGGCCGCAGCACCGGCTCGGTCAGCCGATACAGGATGTCGCTCACGACGTAGACGAACCGGTTGCGGGTGTTGATGACGTTGAACGAGATCAGCCAGCTCATGACCACCCACGCGATGACGACCCAGCTATAGAAGTCGAGGATGCGGGCGATCAGCAGGATCAGGGCGGTCATCGGATTGTCTTTCTGGCACCGGAGGTCGACAGACCGTAGCCGTGGGCCCCGGTCGCCGCAAGGCCGCAAACGGCCGAAAATCCAGCCGAAATTCCCCGTGAGCGATGCCGGAATCGCGTAGTGCCGCCTTGACAGGTGAAGGCCCCGGAACACATTATCCGGGCCTTCCAGAGCCGCCCGGGTTCCGGCGCGGCTGCAGTCGTGGGGCCGTAGCTCAGCTGGGAGAGCGTCGCGTTCGCAATGCGAAGGTCAGGGGTTCGATCCCCCTCGGCTCCACCAACTTCCCTCCCGCAGTCCAGTGATCCGCCCGGCCACTAGTGCGCCGGTGGTCCGCGCAAACGAAAAGGGCGCGGCGACGTGCCGCGCCCGATCGGCATTGACGAGACGCGATCAGCTGCCGCCGTTGCCGGAAATGGTGCCCGCCGGTCCCTTGGTGGCTTGGCCGGTGGACGTCGTCGGCAGCGGAATCGGCGGGAACGTGTCGCCGGCATTCGAGAACTTGTCGCCGCCGGCGTAGGTCACCACGCCCGCGGAGTTGCGCACGTGGAACTGTCCCGAGAAGCTGGCCGCCAGTCCGACCTTCATCGGCAGGTTGTCGCGGAGCTCCTTGTCGGTCGCGCTCGACAGCATCGCGCCGAAGAAGTTGACCCAGTCCATGAAGGAGGTCTCGTCGGTGTAGGTGGTGTCGATCACCACCTGATAGCGGCCATCCGGGGAGGCAACGCGGATCTTGGCGTGTATCGGGTTGGCGTTCGGCGACCCGTCGTGCTGGACCTGAACGGTCCACACAGGGATCTTCTTCTGCTCGGCGTATTCCTGCAGCGTGGCCGGCTTGGGCGATCCATCGCCCATCGAGGAAAAGTCCCGGCTATCCCACTCACTCCAGAAGCTCCGCGATCCCTTGGCGCCGTGAATGTTCTCGCTCGAGGCATATTTCCAACCATTGAGGCTGTAGTCGGGCTTGTCGTTGCCGATGAAGACGTTCACGTCGCGCACGACGCTGGCGAACTCCTCTCCCTTCCAGGAATTGGATTGATACGAGGACATGTAGGTCGAGGTCTGGTTGCTCCAGTCGCTGCTGACCACGACGGCGGTGCCCGTCTTGTTGACCAACTCGTTCGACCTTTGGTTGGCGTCGACCATCTTCGTGATCTGCGGATCGCCGGTGTCCACCGTCTGATAATTGGAGAACTCCTGCGCGCGCACCGGGTGCACCGCGGTCCAGGCCAGCAACGCGGAAACGAGAATCAGGCGCTTCATGACGCGCTCTCCTAGAGGCTGGTGCTGACGCCGACGGTCAGCTGCTGGAACCGGGTCTGGGAGTTGCCGAGCCAGGTCGCTCCGCCGACGCGGGCTTCCCAGTTATCGCTGATGCGATAGCCGACACCGGCCGACAGTGTGTACCAGTTACGGTCCCCAGGCGGCGGCGCTGCTCCGGCGAGGAAGGCCGGGTCGCCATTATGCTGCGACGCCACGTGAGTCCACGACACCGCGCCGCGCAACCTGAAGTCGCCGATCGGGTAGCTGCCTGACAACGTGTTGACCCAGCTCTGGGTCCGGCCGTTGTCATGATCGGGCGAGTTGGCCGTGAAGGTTTGCCGAGAGCGGCCCATCAGATAGGTCGTGGTCCAGTCCAGCGGGACCTGCATGTCGGGGGTCAGGCGCACGGTCGCGTAAGGCCCCCACTGGTAGGCCCGTGTGTGGGTTTCGTTCGGACCTGCCGGCGGGTAGGCGAGGCCGCCGTTGCCGCGGTCGTATCCCACGACGCCGCCGAGCGCGAGCCGCGGTATCACCCAGTACCCGCCGCCGGCCGACAGCGAGTTGGTGTCGATCTCGGTGTGGGTCCGGTCGCCTGAGGAACCTGCCGAGTCGACCTCGTTGCTGCTGCGCGAGAATCCGACCGCGCCGTAGCCGCGATCGGCGACGCCGAAGCGCAGGCTGGTGGTGCCGAAATCGGTGCTGCGCTTGTCTGGATGCGCCCTGTCCTTCGACTTGCTGCTCGAATTGCCGACGTCGAGATCGAGCTGGAAGGAATGCAGCAGCCCGCGGGCCTTCGTGGGCTGCATCACTTCCATGGAGTTGATCTGGATGTCGGCGGGCCGACTGTAGGTCGCCGTCTCGGGGACCTCGACCGCGCCTTGCGGAAGTTGAGTCTGTGCCTGGGTGAAGGGTGCGAACGCAACAGAAAACCCGGCGAGCAAAATGGCCCGCAATGCGACGCGAAGCATACTGTCTGCCCCTGTAGTGGCTGATTTGCGCCAAACTAACGGCAAAGCTTCGCTTCGATCAACCCCTTGGCACGTAAACAACGCAAGGGCCCGATGCAGGCCCATTCGGGTTCAGCCTAAGACTAGGAGGTGTAGGCGCGTCGGCTATTGCGGCTGAGGCGTGGCGTCCACTTTTGCCAGCATCGCCTTTGCCTGGGCGACGAAGGGGGAGTCTGGCGGCGACCGTGCGATGATCTCGTTCCACTGCGCGCGTGCCTCGTCACGGTCGCCGGTCTGCATCGCGACAAGCGCCAGCAGCATGTGGCCGCGCGCGTTGTCGGCGTCGATGTCGACCGCCTCGGACGCATACTGCCGGATCGGCGACAACGCCTGGCCTTCGGAGACTTCGGCAAGCGTCTGCGCGAACCGCGCGGTCGCCTCCGCCGCGTCCTTCGGCGGCAGGAACTTCTGCGCGTTGGCGAGCGCGGTGCGCGCATCGTCCATGCGGCCGAGCCTCAGCTTCGCCGACGCGAGCAGGGCCCAGCCCTGACCGTCCTTCGGATCCTCCGCGAGCCGCTCCTCGACGAGCCCGGCGAGATGCGCGAGCTCGGCGCGCCGCGCGTCGTCCTCAGCCCGCATCTCGGCGATGGTGGCGAGGAACGCCGGAGCCTGCGGCGTGCCGATGGTGAGGTACAGGAGAAGCGTTCCCGGGACGAGGACGCCCGCGAGCACCGCCGCGAGACGCAGGCGCGCGGCGTGTCGGGTCGGAGCGGGCTTCGGCGCGTCGGCGTCCTTCAGCGAGCGGCCGGCTGCGAGCAGGCGACGCTCGATCTCGCGGCGCGCCGCGGCGGCTTCCGCCTCGCCGATCTCGCCGTCGGCGCGCTCGCGCTCGAGTTCCGCGAGCTGGTCGCGGAACAGGGCGACGTCGAGGCTCGCCCGCGGCGCCTCGGCTTCGGCGCGGGTCGTGAACAGCGGCGCAATCACCGCCGTGAGCGCGGCCAGCGTCATCAGGGCGAGCACCAGCCACAGGATCATGGCCGCGTCTCGAGCAGTCGCTTCAGCTCGGCCTCCTCGTCGCTGGAGAGCGGCGCCTCGTCGCTGCGGCGCTTGCGGCGGGCGCGCAATGCGATCGCCGCGCCGGCGACGATCACCAAGGCCGCCGGGCCGAACCACAGGATCCACGTCTGGCGCTTCACCGGTGGGCGCAGCAGCACGAAGTCGCCGTAGCGCGACACGATGTAGTCGACCACCTGCTGGTCGCTGTCGCCCGTCTGCAGGCGCTCGCGCACGAGGATGCGGAGATCGCGGGCGAGCGCGGCTTCCGAGTCGTCGATCGACTGGTTCTGGCACACGAGACAGCGCAGCGACTGGCCGATGGTGCGCGCCCGCGCCTCGAGTGCGGGGTCGGCGAGCATCTCGTCGGGGCCGATGGCGAACGCCGACGCGCTCATCGCCGCGGCGAGCGCCACCGCGAGCAGGATGCGCCTCATCGTCCGGCCTCGGCGAAGATCTTGCGCAGCGCGGGCTTGATCGCCGTGTCGACGTCGTAGGGTGTCATTGGCGCGGGCAGGCGGAAGCGGATGCGGCCGTGCGTGTCGATCAGGTAAGTCTCCGGCACGCCGTAGGCGCCGAGCTCGATGAAGAAGCGGCCCGTGTCGGCGCCGATGCGCTCGTAGGGATTGCCGAGCTCGGCGAGGAACGCGCGGACGTCGTCGGGTTTGTCCTTGTAGTTGATGCCGACGAGATGGGCGCGTCCTTTCACCTCGGTGTCGTTCATCAGCTTTGCGAGCTCGGCGTGCTCGGCGCGGCACGGAATGCACCATGACGCGAACACGTTGAGGATCGTCACCTGCCCGTCGAGATCGCGGCTCGATGCGCCGGGGACGCCGAGTCCCGCGACCGGCGGCAGATCGAACGGCGGCACCGGCTTGTCGATCAAGACCGAGGGCAGCTCGTTGGGCTTCAGCCACAGCCCGGCGAAGAGCGCGAGCGCGAGGCCGACGAAGACCGCGAGCGGGATGATGTAGCGGAGCCGCATCGTCTACTCCGCCGCGGCCGGGTGCGCGCCTGGCACCGCCTTGCGCGCCGGGGCGCCGACCCGCAGGCGACGATCCGTGAGCGACAGCACGCCGCCGAGCGCCATGACGATGGCGCCGAACCAGATCCACGGCTGCAGGGGATTCACATAGAGACGCACGACCCAGCGTGTCTTCGGATCGACCGGCTGTCCCGGCTGATGGTTCGCCTGGCCCTCTGGTTCGCCGATGACGACGTAGACGTCGCCGACGCCCGAGGTGTGGATCGCGGCTTCGGTCGTCGCCTGGCCCTCGACCGGGTACCAGCGCCGCTCGGGAGTCGCTTCGGCGATGAGGCCGCCGCGGCTGTCGCGGATCTCCATGCGCGCGTGGTCGGCGCGCCAGTTCGGGCCCTGCTCGGGCGTCACGTCCTTGAACGCGACGGTGCGGCTGCCGATGGTCGTCGAATCGCCGGGCGCCATCAGCAGGATCTTTTCCTCGTGCCACCCCTGGGATGCGGCGATGCCGAGGATGACGACGGCGAAGCCGCCGTGGGCCAGCGCCATGCCCCAGGCGGCGCGCGGCAGCCCGCCGAGTCGGCGCAGGCTGTCGCCGACCGGAATGCGGAACAGGCGCGCGCGCTCGGCGAGCTCGACGAGGGTGCCGACCAGAAGCCAGATGCCGACCGCGAGGCCGACCGCGGCCGGCCACGGGCCGCCGTGGAGCGCGAACACGGCGATCGCCATCACGAGTGCCGCGAGCGCTGCGGCCCACAGCTTGCGCAGCGCCACCGCGAGGTCGCTCCGCTTCCAGCTCATCAGCGGCGCGACGGCGGCGGCGACGGCGACCGGGGTCAGCAGCGGCAGCACCGTCGAGTTGAAGTACGGCGCGCCGACCGAGATCTTGGCGCCGCCGAGCGCGTCCAGCAGCAACGGATACAGCGTGCCCATCACGACCGTCGCGCAGGCGGCGGTGAGCAGCAGGTTGTTGAGGACCAGTGCGCCCTCCCGCGAGATCGGCGCGAACGAGCCCGCGCGCTCGAACGCCGAGGCGCGCGCGGCGTACAGCGCGAGCGCCCCACCCGAGGCCGCCGCGAGGATCAGCAGTACGAACACGCCGCGCGCCGGGTCGTTGGCGAACGCGTGCACCGAGGTCAGCACGCCGGAGCGCACCAGGAACGTCCCCATCAGCGACAACGTGAAGGTCAGCACCGCGAGCAGCACCGTCCACGACTTCAGCGCGTCGCGCTTCTCGACCACAATCGCCGAGTGCAACAGCGCGGTGCCGGCGAGCCACGGCATGAGCGAGGCGTTCTCGACCGGATCCCAGAACCAGAAGCCGCCCCAGCCGAGCTCGTAGTACGCCCACCAGCTCCCGAGCGCGATGCCGACGGTGAGCGCGCTCCATGCCGCGAGCGTCCACGGCCGCACCCAGCGCGCCCACGCCGGATCGACGCGGCCCTCGAGCATCGCCGCGACAGCGAAAGCGTAGACCACGGAGAATCCGACGTAGCCGAGATAGAGGAACGGCGGATGGAACGCGAGGCCGGGGTCCTGCAGCAGCGGATTGAGTCCCTGGCCCTCGAGCGGCGGCGGAATGACGCGCAGGAACGGATTGGAGGTGAACAGGATGAACGTGAGAAACGCGACGCCGACCAGGCCTTGCACCGCGAGCACGCGCGCCTTCAGCGCCGACGGCAGGCGCGCGCCGAAGGCGGCGACCGTCGCGCCGAACAGGGCCAGGATGAAGATCCAGAGGACCATCGAGCCCTCGTGGTTGCCCCACGCGCCGGCGATCTTGTAGAGCAGCGGCTTCGTGGTGTGCGAGTTCTCGACCACCGCGAGGACCGAGAAGTCGTCGGCGACGGACGCCCAGATCAGCGCTGCGAACGCGAGGGCGACGAACACGAATTGTCCCACCGCCGCCGAGCTGCCGATCGCCATCAGCGGCCGCGAGGCGCGCGCGGCGCCGATCAGCGGCACGGTGCCCTGCGCGAGCGCCAGCGCCAGCGCGAGGATCAAAGCGAATTGTCCGATCTCGCCGGTCATCGGCGCGCCCTCGCTGGTTGCGTCAGTTGCCGCGCCACTCGCCGGAGCGCTTCAGCGCCTCGACGGCTTCGGGCGGCATGTAGCGCTCGTCGTGCTTAGCCAGCACCTGGGTCGCCTCGAAAGTGCGGCCCGGCGTCAGGCGGCCCTCGGCGACGACGCCCTGACCTTCGCGGAACAGGTCGGGAAGGATGCCGACGTAGTGAACCTCGACCGCGGCCTTGCCGTCGGTGACTCGGAAGCGCACGTCGTTGCCCGCCTTGCGCACGCTGCCGTCCTCGACAAGGCCGCCGAGCCGCAGCGCCTTGCCGGCATTGGCGTCGCCGCTCGCGGCGATCTCGCTCGGCGCGACGAAGAACACCACGCTCGAGCGGAACGCGACCAGCGCAAGCGTCGCGGTGCCGGCGACGACGAGCAGCAGGGCCACGATGAGAGCGAGACGACGCGACTTTCGGGTCATGGGATCAGGACTGTGATTCGGGCGAGCGCAGCGTCGCGCGTAGGCGCTCGGCGGCGCGCTCGGCGCGCTCGAGCCGCCGCCTGGCGGCGATGTAGAGGCCGATCAGCACCGCCGCCGCGAAGCCGTAGGCGGGCCACACGTAGGCGCCGTAGCCGCCGAGGGCAAGAGCGTCGGCGATGCCGCTCATGCCGGCTCCTTGAGCCCGCTCGGCGCGTCGGCGCGATTCGCCACCGCGAACGCGAGCGCGCGCGCCCTGCGGGCGGCGAGCTCGGCGCGGGCGCGCATCAGCACGACAGCGGCGAAGTAGGCGAACAGTCCGCCCGCCATCGTGAACAGCGGCGTCAGCATCGCGGGATCGATCGCGGGCGAGGCGAAACGGGTGATCGAGGCGGGCTGGTGCAGCGTCGCCCACCAGTCCACCGACCACTTGATGATCGGCACGTTGATGACGCCGACCAGCGCCAGGATCGCCGCCGAGCGCGCGCCGCGCGCCTCGTCGTCGAACGCGTGGCTGAGCGCGATGTGGCCGAGATAGAGGAAGAACAGCACCAGCACCGACGTGAGACGCGCGTCCCACACCCAGTAGGTGCCCCAGGTCGGCTTGCCCCACAGCGAGCCGGTGACGAGCGTGATCGCGGCGAACGCGGCGCCGACCGGCGCGATGGCGCGGGCCAGCACGTCGGCGAGCGCGTGCTTCCACACCAGTGCGAACAGCCCGCACACCGCGAGTGACGTGTAGCCGAACAGCGCGAGCCACGCCGACGGCACGTGGATGTACATGATCCGCACGCTCTCGCCCTGCTGGTAATCGGGCGGCGACGCCACGAGCCCGAGCCAGAGGCCCGCCGCGACCAGCACCGCCGCGGTCGCGAGCAGGACCGGGAGCAGCTTGGCGCTGAGGCGCGAGAACCGTGTGGGATTGGCGAGAGACGCCATCGAAAGCCGTCCTTGACCGTACTGTGCCGCTCGACCGTGCTGTCGGGCGCGCGGCGGGTCGAGTGTCGCGCGTTCGACGCCGCACTTCCAGCGCCACGCTTGTGAAACAGTGCTATTCCAACGCCTGCCTCAGGGCGGCGCCGGCGGCGATCGGCGCGATCCCGAGCGCGAGCAGCAGGAGCCCGGCCAATACCACCAGCGGCTCCAGCGCCGCGTCGGTGAATCCGCCACCGTCGGCGACCGCATTCACGGCGGCGACGCCGAAGATCAGCACCGGGATGAGGAGCGGCAGCACCAGCAGCGACAGCAGCACGCCGCCGAGCCGCGAACCCACCGACAGCGCCGCGCCGATGCAGCCGATCAGGGTCAGCACCGGCGTGCCGAGGAGGAGGCCGAGCGCGAGCGCGCCGATGCCGTTGCCGTCGAGGCCGAACATCATCGCGACGATCGGTGCCGCGATCAGCAGCGGAATCCCGGTGGTGATCCAGTGCGCCGCGGCCTTGGCCAGCGCCACCCCTTCGGCGCCGAGCGGCGCGAGCAGGAGCTGGTCGAGCGTGCCGTCCTCGTAGTCGGGCCCGAACATGCGCTCCAGCGACAGCATCGCCGCGAACAGCGCCATCGCCCATACCGCGCCGGCGCCGATGCGGGCGAGCAACTGACGCTCGGGACCGGCCCCGAACGCGAACAGCACCGCGCCCAGTACGAAGAACGCGACCGCGAGCGCGCTCTCGCCACGGCCGCGCAGCGCGAGCCTGAGTTCGCGGCGCACGAGCTGGACGAACGCGCTCATACGACCCGATCCACTTCGAGGCCGCGGACGTCGGCGGCGCGGGCCTCGACGGCGAAGGGGCTGAGATCGAGCGTGACGGCGCCCGGGAGCGCCAAGTCCTCGTGGGTCGCGGCAACGACCATGCCGCCGCCGTCGCGGTGAGCGGCGAGAGCGCGCGCGAGGCGCCGTCGTGCTTCGCTATCGAGGCCGTTGGTCGGCTCGTCGAGGATCCACAGCGGCGCGTCGATGCGCGCCAGCACGCGGGCAAGAGCGAGCCTGCGCTTCTGTCCCGCCGACAGATGGCGGCACGAGAGCTCCGCGAGCGGCGCGAGGCCCATCGCCGCGAGCGCCGCGTCCCCGGCTTGGCGAGAGCCGCCGTCGAGCGCGGTCCAGAACCGGATGTCCTCGGCCACCGTGAGCGCCGGCTTCACCGCGTCGGCGTGACCGAGATAAGCGACGCGGCGGCGGTGGGCATGGGTATCGCGGGTGACCGGAACGCCGTCCCAGGCGATGACTCCTGCAAACGGCGCGAGCAGCCCCGCGAGCAGACGCAGCAGGCTCGATTTGCCCGAGCCGTTGGCGCCGACCGCGATCAGGGCGCCGCCGCTGCGCAGGGTGAGATCGAGACCGGTGAAGACGAGCCGGTCGCCGCGGCGACAGGCGAGCGCGGTGGCGCTGAGCTGGGTCATGGCGCCTTAGATAGCACAGCGCAAAAAAAGCGGCCGCCGGTGGGGGAAGACCGGCGGCCGCTCAACGCCCGGCCGGGGAGGCCGGTTCGGAGGCCAACACCGCAATGACTCGCAACACCGGGGTGGGGGAGAGAGGGTTGCGAGATGTCGTTGGCGAGGACAATGAAGCGCGGAGAATGTGTTGGTGATTCGGAGGGACTATGGCGAAAGTGTGATTTCTCCAATTTCTTCGTAAGTAGTTGGCGCAACGCGGGAATTTTCCAGCCGAGGAAACGCTTGTACCGGCGCGGAGGCCCGCTGGGGCTGCGGCAAGCGAATCTTGGCCGCGACGTCGCGCGGCGCTTCCAAACCCCTTGGCGGGTGCCCCGGCAGCCGTTAAAACCGAGCCCTCCCAAGCCCGCGCGTTCGCGCGGAATCCGCATCTCACTTCGAGTCTCCGGAGAGATCCCGTGGCCGCAGGCACCCTCGACACCTTCAAGGCCCGCCAGACGCTTCAGGCGGGCGGCAAGACCTATACCTACTGGAGCCTGAAGGCGGCCTCCGAGAACGGCCTCGGCGACGTGTCGAAGCTGCCGGTCTCGCTCAAGATCCTGCTCGAGAACCTGCTGCGCTTCGAGGACGGCCGTTCGGTCACCAAGGACGACATCAAGGCGATGGCCGCGTGGCTGACGGCGCGCAAGTCGGATCATGAGATCGGCTTCCGCCCGGCGCGGGTGCTGATGCAGGACTTCACCGGCGTGCCGGCGGTGGTCGATCTCGCGGCGATGCGCCAGGCGATGGTCGATCTCGGCGGCGACCCGAAGAAGATCAATCCGCTGTCGCCGGTCGATCTCGTCATCGACCACTCGGTGCAGGTCGACGCGTGGGCCAGCCCGAAGGCGTTCGCCGAGAACGTGAAGAAGGAATACGAGCGCAACGGCGAGCGCTACGCGTTCCTGCGCTGGGGCCAGACCGCGTTCGACAATTTCCGCGTCGTGCCGCCGGGCATCGGCATCTGCCACCAGGTGAACCTCGAATACCTCGCCAAGGTGGTGTGGTCGGAGACCCGCGACGGCGCCAACTACGCGTATCCCGACACGCTGTTCGGCACCGACAGCCACACGACGATGGTCAACGGCCTGTGCTGCCTCGGCTGGGGCGTCGGCGGCATCGAGGCCGAGGCCGCGATGCTGGGCCAGCCGCAGTCGATGCTCATCCCCGAGGTCGTCGGCTTCAAGATGACGGGCGCGCTCAAGGAAGGCACGACGGCGACCGACCTCGTGCTCACCGTCACCCAGATGCTGCGCAAGAAGGGCGTGGTCGGGAAGTTCGTCGAGTTCTTCGGCCCCGGCCTCGATTCGCTGACGTCGGCCGATCGCTCCACGGTCGCCAACATGGCGCCCGAATATGGCGCCACCTGCGGCCTGTTCCCGATCGACGACGAGACTCTCTCGTACCTGCGCTTCACCGGCCGCGATGCGGCCCAGGTGGCGCTGGTCGAGGCCTATGCGAAAGCACAAGGCCTGTGGCGCGACAAGAACGCGCCGGAGCCCGTGTACACCGATCTCCTCGAGCTCGACATCTCGACCGTCGAGCCCTCGCTCGCCGGGCCGAAGCGCCCGCAGGACCGCGTCGCGCTGTCGAAGGTCTCGGGCTCTTTCGCCGAGGCGCTGCCGGACATGCTGAAGGCGACCAAGAAGGGCATGGACGCGCGCCGCACCGCGCAGGTCGCGGGCGCCGACTACGCGCTGCAGCACGGCGACGTCGTCATCGCGGCGATCACGAGCTGCACCAACACCTCGAACCCGGCGGTGCTGATCGGTGCCGGCCTCGTCGCCAAGAAGGCGCGCGAGAAGGGCCTTTCCGCGAAGCCATGGGTGAAGACCTCGCTCGGGCCGGGCTCGCAAGTCGTCGCCGACTACCTCGCCAAGGCGGGCCTGCAGAAGCACCTCGACGAGCTCGGCTTCAACGTCGTCGGCTACGGCTGCACCACCTGCATCGGCAACTCGGGCCCGCTCGCCGAGCCGATCGCGGATGCGGTCGACGAGGGCGATCTCGTCGTCGGCGCGGTGATCTCCGGCAACCGCAACTTCGAGGGCCGCGTCCATCCGCAGGTGCGCGCGAACTATCTCGCCTCGCCGATGCTGGTCGTCGCGTACTCGCTCGTCGGCACGCTGACGGCGGACCTCGCGACGCAACCGGTCGGCAAGGACAAGAGCGGCAAGGACGTGTTCCTCCGCGACATCTGGCCGACCAACAAGGAGATCGCCGACGCGATCAAGGCGTCGATGACGCCGGAGATGTTCCGCGCCCGCTACGGCAGCGTGTTCGAGGGCGACGCGGTGTGGAAGGGCATCAAGACCGCGACCGGCATGACCTACGAGTGGGACGAGGATTCGACCTACTGTCGCCTGCCGCCGTACTTCGAGGGCATGTCGAAGACGCCGGCGCCGGTGCAGGACATCAAGGGCGCGCGCCTGCTCGCGCTGTTGGGCGATTCCATCACCACCGACCACATCTCGCCCGCGGGCTCGATAAAGAAGGACAGCCCCGGCGGTCAGTACCTCATCCGCCACCAGGTCGGCGTGCAGGACTTCAACTCGTACGGAGCCCGCCGCGGCAACCACGAGGTGATGATGCGCGGCACCTTCGCCAACATCCGCCTGCGCAACGAGATGGCGCCGGGCACCGAGGGCGGCGTGACGCGCCACATGCCCGACGGCGCCCAGATGTCGATCTACGACGCGGCGATGAAGTACAAGGACGAGGGCGTGCCGCTGGTGATCGTCGCCGGCAAGGAGTACGGCACCGGGTCGTCGCGCGACTGGGCGGCGAAGGGCACGATGCTGCTCGGCGTCCGCGCCGTCGTCGCCGAGAGCTTCGAGCGTATCCACCGCGCCAACCTCGTCGGCATGGGCGTGGTGCCGCTGACGTTCCCCGAAGGCGTCACGCGCAAGACCCTCAATCTCGACGGTAGCGAGACGTTCGACCTCGCCGGCCTTTCGTCGGGGCTGATGCCGCGCATGAAGTTGCCGCTCGTCATCCACCGCGCCAACGGCAAGACCGATACGGTCGAGCTTCTGTGCCGCATCGATACGGTCGACGAGGTCGAGTACTACCGCCACGGCGGCATCCTGCCGTACGTGCTGCGCGAGCTGCTCGCCGCCTGACGCTTACGTGCGCCGCGCGGCTGTGCTGCGCGGCGCGCGGGCTTCCCGCTCTAGGGGCTGCGCGGCTTTTCTGCTAGAACGGCGGTGTCGGCGCGTGATGGCAAGGAGCCCCGCACAGAGCCATGACGCTTAGGATCGAGACCTTCACCAATGCCCAGCCGGGCGCGTGGCGCGTCGGCAACAACGCCGGCGGCCAGAGCCTGTTCAAGGCGCTCGGCCATCCGCTCGCGGCGCCCCGGGCGCGCGATCTGCTGGCGCGGCTCAAGGCGGCGGGCTCCGTCGCCGTCTACGATCCCATCGGCCAGTTCGCCGGCTTCCGCGCGCTGTACGGCCTCGGCGGCACCAAGGTCGTTGACCTCTTCGTCCAGAACGTCGCCGACGCCGACCACGAGGAGGCGGGCTGCAAGGCCCGGCTCGTCACCGAGATCGGCCGCACCCAGGCCGCCTGCGTGTTCGTCGCCGCGTTCGATGCCGAGCGCTTCCTGCCTCACATCCGCCACCTGCTGCCCAAGGGCGTCGCCGTCGAGACGCTCGATGCCATGCGCATCCCCGACGACATGCTGACGGTGCGCGGCAACTACCTCGATCCGCTGAATTTCGCGACCAACTTCGCGTTCATGAAGGAGCGGCGCGGCCAGCACACCCGCGTTTCCTCGGCGAACTACTGGCGCAATTACGGCGCCCAGGCGGCCGAGATGTACCTCGTGCTGTTCGACGAGGACGGCAACCGGCTCGCCGACTGGCGCGAGCCGCTGCCGGCGAGCGGCGGCACGTTCGGCATCGATTCGCGCGACGTCAAGGCGCGGTTCGGCCTCGGCGATTTCGTCGGCACACTGTTCATGCACGGCATCAAGATCGCCGGCCACGACGTGGTGAAGTACGTCGTCGACGTCTACGGCGACAACGGCGGGCCGATTTCGGTGACCCACGACGCCAACGCGTGGCCCGCCGACCTCTACGCCGGACTGCCTGCGCCCGAGGACGGCGAGCGCGCGATCCTCTGGATCCAGAACAGCCATCCCGTGGAGATTCCGGCCGGCGAGATCGGCTTCAACCTCATGGGATCCCAGGACATCCGCACGCTCGACCAGCCGATCGCGCCGTTCGCGACGCTGGGACTCGACGTCTCCCGGGTGCTTCCGGACGCGCGCTGGCCCCAGCAGGTGGAGGTGCGCGCCGGGCGCTGGTTCTGCCGTCCGCGCTACGAGCTCGAGCGCCCCAACGGCCGCGGCTTCGTCGCCCACATCAACGTCGAGCGCACCGACCTCAAGCCCGATCCCAACCTGCCGACGCTGCACAAGCAGATGGGCAAGGGCTACATCCTGCCGATGGCGGTGCTGCCGCCCGATCGCTTCCGTACCCGGTTCCTGCCGACGCCGATGTCGACCGCCCAGCACGAGCTGCCGATCGCCGCGACGCTCTACGACGCGAGCGGCGCCGAGGTCGCGCGCAAGTTCCTCGGCAAGCTGCCGCGCCGCGATTGCGGCGTGCTCGACATCGACTCGTGGCTCGCCGAGCCCGGCGTCGCGTTCAAGTCGGGCTACGGCCACATCGAGTTTTCTTACGACTTCCGCAACGGCGGAGAAGGCGACGGCTGGCTCCACGCCAACGCCCGCTACGAATCCCGCAAGGGCGACTTCGCCGCCGAGACGACGTTCGGCGCCCACATCTACAACACGCCGATCGTCTATCGCGACGAGCCGCAGTCCTACACCCACCGTCCGCCGGGGCTGACGACGCGGCTATTCATCCGGCTCGGGCCGAAGGGCGTCGCCACCGGCACGCATCTCATCTACCCGGCCTCGCTGCCGTGGCACGCGACGTCGGCGACGCGCTTCATCCTGCACGACAAGGACGGCCAGGAGATCGCGACCGTGGAGCGGGCGATTCCGTGCGGCGGCAGCCTGTTCGTCACCATGGATGAGCTGTTTGGGGATGCGCTCGGCCGCGCCGGCCCAAAGGTGCAAGAGGGGGGCTACGTGGTCGTGCGCGACACCACGTGCCGGCTGTTCGGGTTCCACACGCTGCTGAGGCCCGACGGCGCGTTCTGCTTCGATCACCTGTTCGGGTTCTGAGCGCGACCGATTCGCGCCATGTGCTCAACTGCTTAACGCGGTTTGATTCACAGCAAAGCTGGGAACGTCTGTCCGTGGTTCGGTGTTTCCAAGAGAGACACCGGAGGTATGACATGGACGCACCCCTCAACATCACCTTCCACGACATCGATAAATCGGAAGCGGTCGAGGAGAAGATCCGCGAGCGCGCCGATCGTCTCGAGCGGCGCTACGGCCGGATCATCAGCTGTCGCGTGACGATCGCCGCGCCCCACGCGAGCCATCGCAAGGGCAAGCTGTTCTCCTGCAGCGTCGAGGTGAGCATCCCGGGCGCCGACATCGTCGCCAACCGCAATCCCGGCGAGGACCACGCCCACGAGGACGTCCTCGTCGCGGTCCGGGACGCCTTCGACGCCGCCGAGCGCCGGCTCGAGGACGCGGTGCGCAAGCGGCGCGGCCAGATCAAGCGCCGTGAAGCTCCGCCCGAGGGGCGCATCGCGCGGCTGTTTCCCGACTACGGCTTCATCCTCGACGCCGCCGGGCAGGAGACCTACTTCCACAAGAACAGCGTCACCGGCGACTTCGAGAAGCTGAACGTCGGCGATCCCGTCCGCTTCGTCGCCCAGGACGGCGAAAGCGCCGCGGGGCCGCAGGCGTCGACCGTCACCCCTCTCGTGCACCTCCACCCGCGCCCCGATACCCGGGATTGACCCGCACAAGACGCGGCCGGGCGGCGGGCGGGCCTTGAAGTCGGGCCGGTAAGGCCCGATTCTCAAGGCATGGCTTTTACCGCCGCCGCGCGCGCGCAGTTGCGCGGCCCCAGTGCCGGCTCCGACGGCCGCGTGCTTGCCGTCCTCGGGCCAACCAACACCGGCAAGACCCATCTCGCCGTCGAGCGGATGCTCGGTCACCGCTCGGGCGTCATCGGCTTCCCGCTCCGGCTCCTCGCCCGCGAGGTGTTCGACCGCGTGCGGCGCATCGCCGGCGAGAATGCGGCCGCGCTCGTCACCGGCGAGGAGAAGATCGTCCCGTCGGGCGCGCGCTACTTCCTGTGCACGGTCGAGGCGATGCCGCTCGACCGCTCGTTCGACTTCCTCGCCATCGACGAGATCCAGCTCGCCGCCGATCGCGAGCGCGGCCACATCTTCACCGACCGCCTGTTGCACGCGCGCGGCGAGGTCGAGACGATGTTGCTGGGCTCGATCATCATGAAGCCGCTGATCGCCCGGCTGGTGAAGGGCGTCGAGTTCATCGAGCGGCCGCGACTGTCGCGGCTCACCTTCGACGGCGACAAGAAGCTCACACGGCTGCCGCCGCGCACCGCCGTCGTCGCGTTTTCCGCCGCCGAGGTCTACGCCGTCGCCGAACTGATCCGGCGCCAGCGCGGCGGCGCCGCGGTGGTGATGGGCGCGCTGAGTCCACGCACCCGCAACGCACAGGTGGAGCTGTTCCAGTCGGGCGACGTCGACTATCTCGTCGCCACCGACGCGATCGGCATGGGCCTCAACATGGACATCGCGCACGTGGCGTTCGCCGGGCTCACCAAGTTCGACGGCCGCCGCCAACGCATGCTCGACACCACGGAGCTCGCCCAGATCGCCGGACGTGCCGGCCGGCACATGAGCGACGGCACGTTCGGCACCACGGCGGGCGCCGGGCCGATGCAGGCGCAGGTCGTCGAGGCGATCGAGTCCCATCGTTTCCCGCCGGCGCGGGCCATCTTCTGGCGCAACCGCGATCTCACGTTCCGGTCGCTCGAAGCACTGATCGCTTCGCTCGATGCCCGCGCGCCCTCGCCCGACATGATCGCCAAGCGCGACGCGCCCGACCATCAGGCGCTGATCGAGCTCGCGCGCGATGCGGCGATCCGCGACGCGGTGCGCGGCGCCGACCGCGTCCGGCTTCTGTGGGATGTGGCGCAGATCCCCGATTACCGGAAGGAATCGCCGACGTCGCATGCGCGGCTGCTCGCGCGCATCTTCAATGCCCTGATCTCGACCGGTCGCATCGACGACGACTGGGCCGCGCGCTCGCTCGCCAACCTCGATCGCACCGAGGGCGACATCGACGCGCTGACGCAGCGCATCGAGCACGTCCGGACATGGCGCTACATCGCGCACCGCACCGGATGGATGAAGGACTCCGAGCACTGGCAGGGCCGCACCCGCGACGTCGAGGACCGGCTGTCGGACGCGTTGCACGAGCGGCTCACCCAGCGCTTCGTCGACCGCCGCGCCTCGGTGCTGATGAAGCGGCTCAAGGACTCGCGCTCGCTGTTGTCCCACGTCGGCGAAGGCGGGGCGGTGGAGGTCGAAGGCCACTACGTGGGGCGCCTCGTCGGGCTCAAGTTCACGCCGGACGCCTCCACCGTCGACACCGCGGTTCCGCATCGGGCGGTGCGCGCCGCCTCGGCGCGCGCGCTCGCCCGCGAGATACCGCGCCGCGTCCGCGAGATCGTCGCCGACGGCGATGCCGCGTTCGCGCTCGACGACGACAATCGCATCACCTGGAAGGGGGCGACCGTCGCGGAGCTGGCGCCGGGGCGTTCCGCGCTGCGCCCGGAGGTGACGGTCCCCGCGGCCGACGGGCTGTCGGATGCGGACCGTCAGGCCCTGCGTCAGCGCCTCGACGAGTGGGTGGCGAGCCACATCGCGCGCCGTCTCGGGCCCTTGGTCCGCTGCGCCGAGGCCGAGGACGACCCGGCGCTGTCGGGTCACGGTCGCGCCATCCTTCATGGTGTCGTGGAAGGCATGGGCCTGGTGCCGCGTGCGGCGGTCGCCGCCCACGTCGACGCCGCGCCGCCGGCCCTGCGCAAGCGGCTCGCGGCGCTCGGCATCCGCATCGGACGCACCGCGTTGTTCCTCGGCTCGCTCAAGGATCCGCCGCTCCGCATGAAGCTATCGTTGCTGCACGGCCGCGACGACGGCGCGACCCGCGCGCGACTCGACGTCCTGCGCAAGCGGCCGGTGGTGACCGCCGTGCCGCGCGGCGTCGCCGTCGATCGGTTGCACGCCGCGGGGTACCTCGTTCTCAATGGGCACGCCGTGCGGATCGATGCCGCGGAGCGTCTTGCCGCCTCCGCGGCGACCCTCGCCCATCAGGGCCCGTTCGTGGCGACGCCCGCGCTGTCGCGATCGAGCGGCCTGCCGCAGGCGATGCTCGCGCCGGTGCTGAAGGGGCTGGGCTACGCCGTCGCCGACGGTGCGAAGGCGCAAGCCGACGGCACCGCCTTCACGCGCGCGCGAAAGCGTCCGCGCCGCGCCTCCCGTCCCAAGCCGCATCCCGATTCGCCGTTCGCGAAGCTCGCCGATCTGGTGCGCCGTCCATGACCGAGCACGCCGACATCGCACCCGAAGGCGGCGACGCACTCCTGCGTCTCGACAAGTGGCTGTGGTTCGCGCGGTTCTTCAAGAGCCGGACGCTCGCCACGCGGTTCCTCGAAGCCGGACATGCGCGGCTGCGCGGGGCCGTGGTGAAGGCGCATGCGCGGATCCGCGCGGGCGACGTCGTGACGTTCACCCTGCACGGCGATGTGCGCGTCGTTCGCATCGTCGCGCTGGGGACGCGCCGCGGTCCGGCTCCGGAAGCCCGCGCGCTCTATGAGGATTTGTCGCCGGAGCCCGCGCCGCGGCGCGCCGATGCGCAGGGCCCCTTCCGCCGCGATGCCGGTGCCGGACGGCCGACGAAGGCCGACCGTCGCGCCATGGATCGGTTGCGCGCCGACGACCGGTGATCTGCGTCGGCGCGGGGTTGCGGCCCTCTGGCCGCTGTGTTAACCCAAGGCCGCTTTCGCTCCCCGCCGCGCCGGCTTCTCGCCTGTCGCCTGGGCGCCCGTCACTTCGTTCGAGGAACTCGCTATGACGTACGTGGTCACCGAAGCCTGCATCAAATGCAAATACATGGACTGCGTCGAGGTCTGCCCGGTGGATTGCTTCTACGAGGGCGAGAACTTCCTCGTCATCAACCCGGACGAGTGCATCGACTGCGGCGTGTGCGAGCCCGAGTGCCCGGCTGAGGCGATCTTCCCCGATTCCGAGGGCGGCCTCGAGAAGTGGGTCGAGATGAACCGCGACTTCGCCCAGAAGTGGCCGAACATCACCCGCAAGAAGACGCCCCCCGCCGATGCCGACGAGTGGAAGGGGAAGCCCGACAAGCTTCAGTACCTGAGCCCGGAACCCGGGTCCAAGGACTGACACAAAGAGGATACAGGGCTGTCCACCCGGAAATTGCCTGTTTCCGGGGCGGAATTCATAGATATGGGATTGCAGGCCGGGTCGCCGACACCATGTAGTGTCGGCGCGCCCCTGTATTTCTGCGTCTTTTTTTGTTATACTTCAAAGCATTCGTGGGACATGGCCACGGACCCCTGCAACGGCTCGGACATGACAGGGCCAGCGCCGGACACGGGCTCGATGAGCCCGGGTGAAGACGGCGATCTAGGGTAATGGCGGATGGCGCTCCGGCACCGATGGTGCCGGGTGGTGTTCCGCACACTCTGGAGGGGAACCAGGCTGCTGGGGGATTGAGAGAAGGACGGTCAGCGATGGCGACGAGAAAGGCATCGAAGGCTTCCAAGCCGAAGAGTGGCCCAGCAAAGGTGAGTAAGAGAATGTCGAAGAAGCCGGTTGCCCGCGTCGTAAAGGCAGCGAAGGTCGCGCGCGTCGTCAAGGCGGCGAAGCCCGCCCCGAAGGCCGCCGCCGCCAAGGCCCCTCCCGCGAAGGTCAAGGCCGCAAAGCCGGAGCCGAAGGTGGTGCCGAAGGCCGCCGCGCCGAAGGCTGCGCCTGCGAAGGCTGCGCCGGTGAAGGCCGCGCCGTTCAAGGCGGCTCCGACCAAGGCCGCTGCGGCCAAGGTCGTGCCCGTCACCACCAGCAAGGCGCCGGTGAAGGCCGGCAAGCCGGAGAAGATCGACTTCCACAGCGGCGACTACGTCGTCTATCCGACCCACGGCGTCGGCAAGATCGAGCTGATCGAGAAGCAGACCGTGGCCGGCATGGACCTCGATCTCATCGTCATCCGCTTCGAGAAGGAGAAGATGACGCTCCGGGTGCCGATCGAGAAGGCGAAGGTCGCGGGTCTGCGCAAGCTGTCGTCGCATCAGCAGATGGATATCGCGCTCGCGACGCTGAAGGGCCGCTCGCGCGTCAGCCGCGCGATGTGGAGCCGTCGCGCCCAGGAATACGAGGCCAAGATCAATTCCGGCGATCCGGTGTCGATCGCCGAGGTCGTGCGCGATCTGCATCGCAACGCCGGCCAATCGGACCAGTCGTACAGCGAGCGGCAGATCTACGAGGCGGCGCTCGAGCGTCTCGCCCGCGAGCTCGCCGCGGTCGAGCGGATCGAGCGCGACGTCGCCGCGCAGAAGCTCGAAGAGGTTCTCAAGGCCGCCTAGCGCGGGCTTGCAGTCGAGTCGAAAGAGCGGACGCCTCACGGCGTCCGCTCTTTGCTTGTCCGGCGGGTCGTCGGTGCCTCGCCTCCGCCATAGTCCTGGGCTGTATTCCCGCGCCATGGTTCCGTCCGTGTCCGAGCTTGCCGCCATCGCACGTCTTCGCCGCGCGCGCCGCATCTGGGCGATTGCGTCGGTCCATGGCGATTCGTCGCGCCTCGCGCGTCTCCACGACGCTCTCGCGCCCCGGCTCGAGCGCGGCGACCGCCTGGTCTATCTCGGCAACCTGCTCGGCCACGGGCCCGATCCGCGCGGCGCGGTGAACGAGGCGATCCGGTTCCGTCGCGCGGTGATCGCGCGGCCGGGCGCGTTCGCCGGCGACGTCGTGTTCCTGCGCGGGTGCCAGGAGGAGATGTGGCAGAAGCTGCTGTCGTTGCAGCTCGCGCCCAAGCCCGTCGACGTGCTCACGTGGATGCTCGATCACGGTGTCGCCGCGACCATCGCGGCGTACGGCGGGGACGCGGCCGAGGGGCTCGCGGCGGCGCGCTCCGGCGCGGTCGCCATCGCGCGCTGGACCGGCGCGCTGCGCGAGCGGTTCCGCGGCGAGCCGGGGCACGAGCCGCTGCTCACGGCGCTCAAGCGCGCGGCGCTCGGCACCGGCGACGGCGTCCTGTTCGTGAGCGCCGGAATCGACGTTTCCAAGCCGCTCGACGCCCAGGGCGATTCGTTCTGGTGGGGCGGCACGGCCTTCAACGCCATCGCGGGCTACGACGGATTCAAGCGCATCGTCCGCGGCCACGATCGCGCGCGAAGCGGACTCAAGGTCGCCGCCGCCACCGTCAGCCTCGACGGCGGGGCGGGATTCGGCGGACCGCTGCTCGCCTGCGCCGTCGCTCCCGATGGCGAGGTCCTCGAGGTCCTTCAGGCATGATCGCCACGGCGACGGTGCGCGGGCGCGTTCCCCGCGTCGTCGTCTCCGGCGGGCAGAGCGGCGTCGATCGCGCCGCGCTCGACGCGGCGCGCGCGCTCGGGATCGCGATCGCCGGATGGTGCCCGCGCGGCCGCTGGGCCGAGGACGGGACTATTTCCGCCGACTATCCGCTCGACGAAAGCGAGAGCGCCGATCCCGCGGAGCGAACCCGCGCCAATGTGCGGGACAGCGACGCGACTCTGGTGCTGATCTCGGGCGATGCGGATGCGGGCACGGAGCTCACCGTCGCCGTCGCGGGCGAGCTCGGAAGGCCGCTGCTCGTCCACGACCTCTCACGCGACGATCCCGGGCGGCTCCGGGCCTGGCTGGCCCAGACGCGCCCGGTGCGGCTCAACGTGGCCGGGCCGCGCGAATCGAACGCGCCGGGAATCTATGCCCGTGCTTATGCGCTGCTACGAGACGGGCTGAACGTCGCCTTCGACGATGGTCTTGACGAGCGTGCCGGGGGTTAGCGTCGCGCCCTCGGCGAGCCCGTTGAGCACCCGGAAGCGCTCGACCTTAAGGTCGGAGTACGGCATCCGCGAGGCGAGCGACTCCACGGTGTCGCCGCTGCGGACGCGCAACACCTGCACGCGGTACGGCTTGAGCGCCGCCGCTTCCGAGGCCGACAGCGGCTTCAGGCTGTAGACCGTGCGCTTGAACGCGTCGTCGAGCGACGCGGTCTGCTGCGGCGCGGTCAGGAACATGAACCGGAACAGGTGCTGCGGGCTGAAGCGGACGACGACGACGCGGAGATCGCGCACGGTCCCGTTGCTCTGCACGCGCGCGACCCCGGTCGCCGCCTGCATGCCGTTGACGTTGAGATCCTCGATCGCGCCGAGCTGCACGTTGACGCGGCTGAGGTAATTGCGCGGCGTCATGCTCTGCGCCTGCGGAATCTCGCTGAACGAGATCGCGGCGCCGCTCGGATTGCGCGCCAGCACGGAAGCGGGCTGGTTGGCGAGCCGGAACCCGTTCGGCACCTCGAACGCGAATCGCAACTGCGGGTGCGCGAACCGGTTGCCGCGCACGAAGCCCTGGTCGGGTGAGTCGCCGTAGATGAGGCCGTTGATCTTGCGCAGGTACACATCGCGCCCGTTCTCGGGGTGGCTCGCCTTCGCCTCGGCGGCCTCGGAGATCGCGCGCTGGACGCGGTCGAGGGTGCGCGGGTGCGTCGCCATGATGTTGAACTGGTCGACGCTGTCGGGCGGCAGCCCCTGGATCTGCGCTTCGAGCCGCGACTGCGCCTCGAGCGATTTGAGGAACTCCGCCATCTGCTGCGGGTCGAAGCCGGCGCGGCTCATGTAGCGCACGCCGAGCGAATCCGCCTCGTACTCGTTGTCGCGCGAGTAGCTCTGGATGTAGAGGCCCGCGCCCTGGCCCGCCACCTGGCCGAGCTCGGCGCTGCCCGTCGCGATGCCGAGCCCAGCGGCAAGGATGTTGGCGAAGATCGAGCGGGTGTAGAGCTGGGCCGAGTGGCGCGCCGTCACGTGACCGATCTCGTGGCCGACGACACCGGCGAGCTCGGCCTCGGTGTTGACCAGCGCCATCAGCCCGCGGGTGATGTGGACGTAGCCGCCGGGCAGCGCGAAGGCATTGACGATGTCGCTGTCGAGCACCGAGAACGTGAACTGCGCGTCCGGGGTCTCGGTCGTCTTCACCAGCAGGTTGCCGACGCTGTCGACGTAGCGCTTGACCTCGGCGTTCTGGATCTCGCCGCCGAACTCCTGGACCAGCTTCGGGTGCTCCTCGCCGCCGACCTGCTTCTCCTGGTCGCCCGACATCAGGCTCAGCATCCGGCCGCCGGTGGCGGGATTGGTCTCGCATCCCGACACGGTGAGCGCCGCGGCGAGCGCGGCCGCGAGCAGGGGGAACGGACGGGCGGTGCGGGAGCGAAGCGATGTCATGGGGGATGGACGACCGTGGAAGCCAGTTGGTTCCCGATGATACGTGGGCCGCGGCGGGCTTCAACAGGGCGCGAGCCCAGCCAGGATGGGCGCGAGCCCACCCAGGATGCTTGCGTTGCGGTTCCGGGCACCTATCATCGCCCGTCCATGCGCCGCGAGTTGTTCCCCCCGATCGACCCCCATGCCAGCGGAATGCTCCCCGTCGGTGACCTCCACCGGCTGTACTGGGAGACGTCCGGCAATCCGTCGGGCGTGCCTGTCCTGTTCCTGCACGGCGGGCCCGGCGCGGGCGCCAGCGCCGAGCACCGCCGGTTCTTCAATCCCGACCGGTACCGCATCGTCATCTTCGACCAGCGCGGGTCGGGGCGTTCCGAGCCGCTGGGCGAGCTCAGGGACAACACCACCGCCGATCTCGTCGCCGACATCGAGCGGCTGCGCATCCATCTCGGTGTCGATCGCTGGCTGGTGTTCGGCGGCTCGTGGGGTTCCACGCTGGCGCTCGCCTACGCCGAGGAGCATCCCGACCGCTGCCTCGGCCTGATCCTCAGGGGGATCTTCCTCGGCCGCGCGCTCGAGGGCGACTGGTTCCTCCACGGGATGCGCGCGATCTTCCCCGAGGCGTGGCGCCGGTTCGCGGAGTTCCTGCCCGAGGCCGAGCGCGGCGACCTGCTCGGCTCCTACTATCGCCGGCTGATCTCGGACGACCCGGGCATCCATGGCCCGGCCGCGCGGGCGTGGGCGGCCTACGAGGGCGCGTGCTCGACGCTGCTGCCCAACCCCGCGGTGTCGGCCGCCTTCACCCGCGAGCCCGCGGCGCTCGGGCTCGCGCGGATCGAGGCGCATTACTTCGTGCATCGTTTCTTCCTCGCCGAGGCGCAGTTGCTCACGGGCCTCGGCGCGGTGCGCAACGTCCCCGCCGTCGTGATCCAGGGGCGCTACGACATCGTCTGCCCGATCCGCACCGCCGACGATCTCGTCCGCGAGTGGCCGGCCTCGGACGCGGGCACCCGCAACGTCGACTATGTGGTGGTCGCCGATGCCGGCCACGCCGCGAGCGAGCCCGGAATCCGGGCCGCCCTGGTGGGCGCGACCGAGCGGTTCACCGGGTCGCGCTTCCTGCCGGCGGGTTGAAAACGGCGCCCGCCTGCCGTAACCTCCCGGCCAAGCTTGCTTTTTCCGGTGCGGCCCACATGGGCCGCATCGCGTATCGGCGGTTCTCGGCCGCCTGGGGAGGGGAACTCGTGATTGGTCTCGTCTGGCTTCGCTCGCTGAAAGCTGTCGCCCTGATCGCAGCGGCTGCGGCGCTGCTCGCCGCGCCGGCACGGGCGCAAACCGCCACCGAAGCGGGCGATCCCGACTTCCTGAGCTTCGGCGCCGGCGCGTTCGATGTCTTCCATGACGAGACCTCCGCCGCGTTCCAGCTCGAATACGCCTCCGACAAGCGCCTCTGGGTCTTCCACCCCATCGCCGGCGTGATGGTGAACGGCGACATGGGCGGCGACGTCTACGCCGGCGTCGGCATCGATCTGTTCTTCGGCAACCGCTGGGTGGTGACGCCGGCGTTCGCGCCCAGCGCCTACTGGCGCGGCAGCAGCAAGAATCTCGGCCAGATCCTCGAGTTCCGCTCGTCGATCTCGGCGGCCTACCGCTTCGACGACCGCTCGCGCCTCGGCCTCGAGCTCTATCACCTGTCGAACGCGGGCATGGACCGGCACAATCCGGGCACCGAGGTCCTGCTCCTCAAGTACTCGCTGCCGTTCACCCGCCGCTGACCCGCGGCGCCGAAGCCCGGCCGCGATCCACGAACGCACGGCGCGCCCCACGTCCGGCGTGGTATAAACCGGGCGCGCCGTTTGCCGTCTGCGTCCCCGTAGCTCAGCAGGATAGAGCACAGGATTCCTAATCCTGGGGCCGTGGGTTCGAATCCCGCCGGGGACGCCACACCTCCATGCACCGTCTTCCGCACTGTTCCGAAACGCTAATCAGAATGCACCTAACTAGGGCATTCGTGTTCCGGACAGAGCCGAGCGCAGCCGTTGCATTCCAACACGTGTCGGGGGCAACATTGGGGAACACTGACCGTCCCCATTGGGAGTTGCCCCCGTGCCCCTCACTGATGCCGCTATCCGCGCGGCAAAGCCCAGCAAGAAGCCGGTGCGCTTGTTCGACGGCGGGGGGCTTTACCTTGAGATAGCGCCCAGCGGCGGCAAATGGTGGCGGCTGAAGTACCGCTTCGGAGGAAAAGAAAAACGACTGTCACTCGGCACCTACCCGGAGACACCACTCGCGGGACGCAAGGATGCGAAGACCGGCGTATGGATGGACGGGGCGCGCGAAAAGCGCGACCAGGCGCGTAGGCTGCTGGCGCAGGGCATAGACCCCGGTGAGCACCGGAAAGCAACGAAGCGCGCTAAGGATGGCCTCACCGCGAACAGCTTTGAAGCGGTTGCTCGCGAGTGGTTTGCCAAGTTCGCCTCGCAGTGGACGGCTCAGCACGGCGAACGCCATTTGCGACGGTTGGAGCAAGACGTATTCCCTTGGATCGGAAAGAAGGCCGTCGCGGAAATCACCGCGCCAGAGCTGCTTTCCGTTCTGCGGCGCATCGAGAGCCGTGGGGCGGCCGAAACGGTCCGCAGAGTTCGTCAGAAATGCGGGCAGATCTTCCGGTACGCCATCGCGACCGGCCGGGCTGAACGCGATCCCTCAGCCGACCTCAAGGGCGCACTTGCGCCTCCCCGTGTTCGCCATTTCGCAGCTGTGACGGAGCCAAAGCAGCTAGGCGGGCTGCTGCGGGCCATCGAGGGCTATAACGGCCAGTTAGTTACGAGGTGCGCCCTCCGCCTTGCACCGCTGGTTTTCGTCCGCCCTGGGGAGTTGAGATGCGCGCGGTGGTCGGAAATCGACTTGGATGGTGCTGAGTGGAACATTCCCGCCGAACGGATGAAGATGCGGTCGGCCCACGTCATCCCGCTGGCGAGTCAAGCCGTTGCGATCCTTAGCGAGCTTCACCCGCTGACGGGCGATGGTGAGTACGTGTTTCCGTCCGCGCGCACGCCGAAGCGACCGATGAGCAACAACGCGATCCTTGCGGCCCTGCGGCGGATGGGCATAGCGAAGGAAGAAATGACTGGCCATGGCTTTCGTGCAGTGGCCCGCACGTTGCTGGATGAAGTGCTGGGCGTGCGCCCGGATATCATTGAGCACCAACTCGCGCATGCCGTACGTGATCCCCTCGGCCGCGCGTACAACCGCACCACCCACCTTAAGGAGCGGCGTACGATGATGCAGCGGTGGGCGGATTACCTCGACACCTTGCGTAAGGGTGCGGTTATCGTAATGGATCGGGCGGGGTGATTGTGGCGGCAGAAAACCAGCGGAAACCCAAGTGGGACATTTGGCGCCATGTTCCAGAAGCAAAGGTATGGGAAGCGGTTGCCCTGTCGCTCGACATAGAACCGAGGAGCGTGAATATCGACCGCAACAGCTGGGTTGGCGGAAGGCTCATTTTTCAAGAAAGCGAGGAGTTTAAAAGCCGGGTGTTCCTGGCTAGCCGGAACCTGAATAGTGGGGCCTTTCGGGCTACGGCCCTTGTTATTGACCAGCCGGAAGCTTGCGGCGCTGTGCTTTCAGAATTTGCGAACTGGGGAATCTCGGTAGGGTGGAAGGTGCCGGAAGAATTTGCTGCGCTTGCTGCCCGGCGACACGGCGGGGGTGCGCCCGGTGATAGCGCCCCCTTGGAGGGTAAAGCGCTGACTACCGCTTTGAAGTTGATTCTGGGCATGGCCCTCGCCGCGTACAACTACGATCCCAAATCAGGCCGAAGCGGAGTGCCCAAGGAGGTTTCCGACGATCTTCAGCGGCACGGAATTTCGGTTTCCGATGACACAGTCCGGCAGTGGCTCACAAGGGCGGCCGATGAGATCGAGTGGAAGCTAAAGGATGGGGGGCGACGTTAGTCTTCGTCTCCGCCCAGGAAGCGCCCCCGAAGGGCATGCAAACTCGCATTTATAGCGCGAAGAATCTTAACGGCCTCCCACGCCGCGAAGGTGATGGAGCCGAGCATGGCGAACTCAATCGCCTGTCGCCAATCGATATCGCTGTTGAACCAATCCATTTCGGTCTCCGTCGGTAGTGAGCGCAGAAACGCTACTGCCGAAACCGAAATTCACCAATCTCGGTTTAGCTGAAACCGATTTCGGCCAACGTCTCGCGCCTCTGCGTCATCGTCGCGCTCAATTGCTCCGGGCAGTTCCGGGGCGCTGCATTGGGAGCGACGCATGGCCGAAGAGTTCAAGCCCTCCAAAATTTTCCGCCGCAAGCAGGTGGAAGCGCACACGGGATTATCCCGGTCCACCATATATGCGTGGGTGAGGGACGGGCTATTCCCAGCTCCCATTTCCCTTGGACCTAAAGCGGTCGGCTGGCTGGAAAGCGAGTTGGACGCGTGGCTCGCCGAGCGCACCCGTGCGAGCCGCAGCCCGGATGGCGAGCAGCAGGACTGACGCCAAATGGGGCGTCGGACCTACAACCTGCGTCGTTTGAAAGCGACGTGGCCGTACCGGATCGAAGAGATCGCGGAACTGTTCGGCATTCACAAGAACGTGGTCGGGCGGTGGATCAAACAGGGATTGCCCGTGAACCGCGAAAGGCGGCCGTTCCTCATTCGAGGGGATGACCTCGCGTGGTTCCTCTCAGCGCGCCAGCAGTCGCGGCGCAGGAAGTGCGGCGACGACCAGTTCTATTGTTTCCGCTGTCGGGAGCCACGGCGAGCCTATCTCGGGATAGCCGACGTGGTGGTCGAAAGCCCTACACGGCTGCGGCTTAGCGCCCTCTGTGCGGTGTGCGAGACGGTCGTCAACAAGGTCCAAGCCGCGTCAAAGCTGCCCAAATTGCGCGAAACGTTCGAAATCCAGCAACTGACGGGCGAGCACCTATTGGAGCGAGCGCGTAGCAGCGTGAACGGTGACTTGGAGACACAATTGTGAGCGTGCGAAAGACAAACCCCGGAAACGATCGCCTCAAGCGCGAATATCTCGTCTACCTGAAGGATGCCCGCCAACGGTCGGAGGCGACGGTAGAGCAGGTGCGCCATGCGATAGATCGATTCGAGGCGTACAACGGCTTCAAGGATTTCGGCACCTTCAACAAAGAACAGGCGCTGGCCTTCAAACACCAACTTCTCGGAGCCAAAGGCCCTCGTTCGCGGCGACAGCTCAGCAAGGCCACCGCTCACCACATCCTCCGCAGTTTGAGAGAATTTCTCATTTGGCTGCACGGCCGTCCTGGCTATCGCCGGCGGGTGGACCCAATGAACGTGGCTTATCTCAATCTCACCACGAAAGAGGAACGCGAGGCGCACGCTGCTAAGCCGAAGCCGTACGCAACATTTGAGCAATACCGGACGGCGCTGTTTGCGATGCCGAGCGGCACAGATTTGGAGCGCCGCGATCGTGCTGTGATGGCCCTGCTCCTGCTGACCGCAATGCGCGACGCTGCGGCGATTAGCCTGAAGCTGAAGCACGTGGACGCGGAGCGTGGGTACATCTTCCAAGACCCACGGGAGGTTCGGACAAAATTCAGCAAGGCGATCGAGACGGTGTTTCTGCCGGTGGGCGACGATGTGGCCGAGATCTTCCGGGAATGGGTTCGTCACCTGACCCATGATGCGCTTTTCGGCCCTGATGACCCCGTTTTCCCCAAGACTGCGATAGCGGTGAACGCCGATCGGGTGTTCGGGGTGGCGGGGCTAAGTCATGAGCATTGGTCCACTGCTGCCCCGGTTCGAGAGATATTTCGCACGGCATTTGGGCGCGTGAACCTTCCGTACGTCAAACCCCATTCGGTGCGCATCACGCTCACGCAACTCGCGTATCAGCGGAAGCTGTCGCCGGAGCAGTTAAAGGCGTGGAGCGAGAACATGGGGCATGAGAGCGTCCTCACAACGCTTGGCAGCTATGGTCCAATCTCGATCGAGCGCCGAGCGGAGATCATGGCAGAACTCGCGAATCCCGTCGGTCGGGATACAAACAGTGACCTCGCGACGGAAGTCGCCGAAAAAGTCGCTGCTATCCTCTCTAGCAAGCCTGAGGCGTCGTGACTTGCCAGAGCTACACCGTATGCGCGAGCATTGCTTGCGATGCCCCTATATCGGTCCCGTGTCTTTGTCCTAGAGCCCACAGGGGACCTGCCTCCGCCCTATGTCGGGCGAGGGTGGGTAGCGTCGCTTCGCGGCCTAACAGTTGTCGAGCGAGCGAGCGACGCCGCGGTGAGGGCACAGGAGATTCACCATCTACCATCCATCCTGAACGCCAAGGGGCTATCAGATGGCCGCGCGCGGATAACGTTTGCCCCGGAACTCATGTTTGCCGCACGGACGCGAGAATCCGCTCAACGCGCAGCAATGCTGACCGGCGCGGCCAAAGCGCTAATCGACGGCGAGCTACCTCTTGAGCAGCCGTATACGGTTGTGCGCGCCGATGGTGCTTTTGAGGATTTGTCTCCACCCGATTATGAGGAGGCGCTCGCCAGTTCTGTCGGCACGTATGGCTACGCTGTGGCGGCGGCTCTTGCCGCGAAGATTAGTCACAGGCGGTGCTGGGTCAGCGCACTGACGAAATATTGGGTGAGCCTGAAGACCTGTTCAGTGCGACGGATAGAGCATCATCCTCAATACGGGGATCAATTCACGGTCGAGCGCGACCCCTTTAAACACGCGCTAATGGCGCAGGCCGTCGTTTCGGCATACTCGGCGGTTGAGGAGCTGAATCTCGAAGTCAAAGCGACGCAACAGCAGCCGAGCAAAATTGCCGGTACCTGGAACCCGCCCGTACTCGAAAACTTGTTGGCTCGGTTGAGTGACGCGGGGATAAACGCGGACAAGCCGCTGGTTTGGCTGCGGAGAAACCCGCCGACGCGCATTGAACGAAAGCACGCTCCACCTGTAGGAAAGCGTCCGGCTTGGGCCGTCTACCACATTCGGGACCGGCTGGTCCCGATTGCGGACGCGATTCACTACGCGGGCCTTCTACGCAGCAGGGTCAGCGCGCACCGTATGCACTCGCTAACGCGCAGCCTCACCGTACACGACGTAATCAATGTGCAGCACGTTGCCCGTCGGCTACTACTTGAGACAACGGGGTTTTGGGACCGGATCACTCTCGGTCCGGAGAAGCGAGTGCGCGTGCAACGGCCTTCGCGTGCCACTCGCCACCACGCCGGGTCTTGAGTCCGCGACTATTTAGGGCCGTCGCGATTTGCCGCAAGGACGTGAGGCCGCTGTCCTTAAGGGCTTGTATTACCGGCAACGCGTTGGCTGCGTGACTCGCTGCGGCGTTCGTGCGGGTTTCCGCAGCCCGTTTCGCGCCCGCGTGTGGCGTAGGGGAGCCGAGGCGTACACCGCGTGCCTTGGCGGCCTTCAACGCCGCCCGGGTGCGCTCGCTAATCATCTCGCGCTCGTGCTCGGCCACGGCGGCCAGGATGTGGACCGTCAGGCGGTTCGCATGGGGATTATCCGCTGCAACGAAATCGACCCCGGATTCCATAAGCCCGGAGACAAACGCGACATTGCGCGCCAGACGATCCAGTTTGGCGATAACGAGCGACGCCTTCTGTTTCTTGCAAGCGTCGATGGCTGCGCGGAGCTGCGGGCGGCGATCGAGGGCGTTAGAGCCCTTGCCGGTCTCCACCTCGGTGAACTCGGCCACCAGTTCCCATCTGCCCCCGTTCAGGTAGCGGCGCACGGCCTCGCGCTGTGCCTCTAGGCCAAGGCCGCTGCGACCCTGACGGTCGGTCGATACCCGGTAGTACGCGACGAAGCGCCCTGAATGCTGGCCCATAGCCCCCTCCAGCTTGGATTGTGACGTTACCAAACGGTCATTTGATGATGACACAGCAGGGGAATCTTGGGAAGCGGCTGCGTGGCACCTAGTGCGCCAGACAAGGGCGAGCCGGGTGGGCTAGGAGCTCAAGGAAGCGATCTGGGCATCGATGGCGCGTCTCACGGCCTCATTGGCCATGTCCGCGCCACCTCGTTGTGCCGCCGAAGCGTAGTCAAGGTATCGCGCGCCGCCGAGCGCGAGGATGGCGAGTTCGAGCGCGGCATTGGAGAGTCGGTCGGTGAGTTGGGTCATAGCCCGCACCGCGATAAATGGCGCGCACTGCGTGGCGGCCGTTTCCTTTGCGCGTTTCAATAGATCAAAGAAGCGGCCGTTATCGAAATAGATTCCACCCACGATCAAATGGGGTGGCTCGTCCAGGTGCCGCAGCGCGTCCGCCCAGGTGACGGCGCGCCGGATCGTCCGATCGGGCGCGGCAAGCGCTCCGGCGAGGACGTCGATAGTTTCCGGCGCAACGGCGATTAGCACGGTGTGCTCGGGTTTTGGGCTCGGCCGTGAAAAGAGCATGTAGAGAACGCCGCATATAGGTAAAGGCGACACTCACTAGCATCACCGTGCGCCGAGCAGCAATGAATGACGGGACAGGTGCGGCGGCCCCACGATCCCGTTTGGTTCAGGTGGCAAATTTATCGAGATCGGAGAGAGGAGGCGGCGCTGGCTGCGACTGTGGGTCGGCCGCGTCCGCCATCCGGTCATACGCGAGCGCAAGATTAATGAGCGCCGCGCGGGCGTCGTCTAAAGTCAAACCCTGCGCGGTCGTTCTAATCTGCGCAGCAATCGCGCGGTACCTTGCGGCCCTTTTGTTGGGCTCCAATGTGAACTCCACCCATTCACTAAGTCCGGTAGCGGTCATACCAAACCAACGTTCCTGCGTCTGTGACATCCTGTGAGCGCACATGGCAAAGTTATGGTCCGATTGCCACGGGGTCGCGCCCCTTCGGTCACGAAAAGGTGAACGCCCCTTTACCGTAACAAAGGGGGCGGAGATTAATATGACGGTAGCGCTGGCGCCTCCTCCCCCATGCGGCGGCGCGCGGAGTGGCAAATGTCACCAGACGAGCTGCAAAACATCGCATGGATATACCGCGAGCGCGCAAAGCAGCTGCGGGACATGGCGGCGCACGCCGACCTTGAAACTTCGCGCGAACAGTTAACGCAGCTCGCAGAAGAATACGACAGCATCGCCGCGCAAGTGGAAAGCAGGACTCCCGATCGGGACCACAAGAGGACGGAGTGACTGCGAGCCTCGGGGGCAGTTTTGGGGGCAACTGACGGCGTATAATCCAAAATAATAGAAGCAATCTGGGCGTTAAATTACGAAGGTGATGTCCGCCGGGGACGCCACACCTCCGACCGACCTCGCCCCGCATCCCCGCGCAACTCCCCCGCGCAACTCCCCCGCGCAACTCTGTTGCATCTCCATTGCATCGCGCGCCGTCTTGGGACAGTAGTGCGACAGCAGCGTTGATTCAGCGCGGGAGGATGCGTCCGTGGCGCGTGACTTGGTCGAGGCACCGGTGTCGCTCAGGGCGAGAGGCACCACGGACGATGTGCACAACCGGCTTCTCCGGCGGCTCGACACCGCTGGCTTGCAGCGTCTGTGGCCGCACCTGGAGCCGGTCGCGCTGAAGGCGCGTCGCATGCTGCAGCATGCCGGCACGCCGATGGATCACGTCTACTTCATCGAGGCTGGCCTCGTCTCGGTCGTCGCCCGCACCGGTCCGTCGAAGATGGTGGAGACCTGGCTCATCGGTCGCGAGGGACTCGTCGGCGTGCCCGCGGTGCTCGGCCAGCGCGGTACCGCGCACGGCCGCCTGGTGCAGGTCGACGGTACCGCGCTGCGAATCGACGCCGCGACGATGCGCACGATCATGGACGAGAACGCCGGGATCCGCCGCGTGATCCTGCGTTACGTGCAGTCGATCCTCGTTCAGGCCTCGCAGAATGGCGCCTGCAACGCTCACCACAGCGTCCAGCAGCGGCTCGCGAAGTGGCTGCTGGTCGCGTCGGACAAGTGCGGCAGCGACGTCCTGCCGCTTGCCCAGCACGTGCTCGCGCGCATGCTCGGCGTGCGTCGCGCCACCGTCGGGGAGTCGATCGCCGTGCTCGAGAAAAGCGGTGCGCTCGGCCGATCGCGATCGATGATTCGGATCGCCGACCGCGGACGCCTGGAGGATGCGGCGTGTTACTGCTATCGCGTGGTGCGCGCCGCGACGTGGCCGCGTCTCGACCCGAAACCCGAGGCGGCGACTCCGGCGGCCAGCGTCGACGACTCTCGCCGCGCCGAGTGAGAGGCGCGGCACTCGCGCGCGGCGTCAGCCGAAGTCGAGCGCCGACGCGATCTGCGGCCAGAAGTTGTAGAGCGCCACTCCGGCGGCAACCACGCCGACCAGGAGCGCGGTGCCCTTGCCGGGGCGCGAGCCCTCGAACGACTGGCCGGGCTGCAGGATCTCCTGCTGATTCTCCGTGCGCGACTCGGTATCCATCCCTTGCCTCCACGCTGACATCGCGGCTTGTCGATCGCCGCTGTGAACCAACGTCAGGCAAGCACAGGAAGCGCACCCGGCGGACCTCCGCAGCGTCCGCTACCGTACCGTCTTTGCCGCCCGCCGGGCCGCGGCAAACGATTGCGGAAGCTCAGGTCTCCGCGGCGATGCGGCCGGCGTGCTGCGACGGCTCCGGAGATGCGGCGGCCGTGCCGCGGGCGTGCGCCGTCTTGGTGCCGCGCAGCCGCTCGAAGGTGGTCAGCGCCTGGGCCACCACCTGGTCCATGTTGTAGTAGCGGTAGGTCCCGAGCCGGCCGACGAATGTCACGTCGGGATCCTGTTCGGCGAGCGCCTGGTAGCGGCGATAGAGCGCCGCGTTCTCGGGGCGCGGAATCGGGTAGTACGGGTCGCCGTCGGCGCACGGATACTCGTACGTGAGGCTGGTCACGGCGTGGGTCTGGCCGGTCAGGTGCTTGTACTCGGTGATGCGCGTGTAGGGCACCTTCTCGTTCGGATAGTTCACCACCGCGACGGGCTGGAAGTGCTCCTCCTGAAGCGTCACGTGCTCGAAGCGCAGCGACCGGTACGGCAGCTCGCCGAACCGGAAGTCGTAGTACTCGTCGATCGGCCCGGTGTAGATCAGCGAATCGTACCGCACGTCGTCGCGCACCTCGCGATAGTCGGCGTTCAGCAGCACCTTGATGTTCGGGTGATCGAGCATGCGCTGGAACATGCGCGTGTAGCCGTGCAGCGGCATCACCTGGAACTCGTCGCCGAAGTAGCGGTCGTCGGTGTTGGTGCGCGTCGGGATGCGCGCCGTCACCGACTTGTCGAGCTGCGACGGATCGAGGCCCCACTGCTTGCGCGTGTAGCCGCGGAAGAAGGTCTCGTAGAGCTCGCGGCCCACGGTGCCGACGACGACGTCCTCCGAGGTGCGCGGCGTGTCGATCCGCTCCGCGCGCCCGGCGAGGAATGCCTGCATGCCCTCGGGCGTGAGATCGAGGCCGTAGAGCCGGTTGATGGTCGTGAGATTGATCGGGATCGGCACCAGCGTGCCCTCGATCGAGGCGAGCACGCGATGCTCGTACGGACGCCACGCCGTGAACTGCGACAGGTAGTCGAGCACGTGCCGCGAGTTGGTGTGGAAGATGTGCGGCCCGTACGGGTGGATGAGGACTCCCGCCTCGTTGTAGCAATCGTAAGCGTTGCCTCCGACGTGGGGCCTCCGGTCGATCAGCAGGACGCGCTTGTCAAGTTGCGATGCAAGACGTTCCGCAAGCACGCTGCCCGCAAACCCGGCGCCGACGATCAGGTAATCGAAACCGCTGCGGCTGTTGGTCCGCGTACGCATGCCTCTGCGCGCCACGGCGCGCGGCGGAACGTGATCGATGTCCATTCGGGTGCTGCTCCGTTTCCTCGTGTTCGACGAGTTAGCCGAAGTCGCACGCGAGCCAGTGTGAGGAATCAGCGCGCTTTCTCGGGCAGCGAAGCCGCGCCGCGGTGTCGCATCGCGAGGGCGGCGAGCGGCCATAACAGGGGCAAGCTGTGCATTCGGAACCGGCCCAACGTCCGCTCGTTTAGCGGGCTCGGAGGAGAGCTGCCCTTGATGTCCCTACGACGCGATGCCGCCCCCTATCGGATGTACTTCGGCTACCGGCGCCGGAGGTTCTGGCTGGTCAGCCTCGCGTTGCGCGCCTTTCGCCGAGTCATTCCATCAACCTCGCGTCAGGATTCCGATGATCGCTGATCCGCCGACAATAGAGCGCGTTCCCGACGGCACCGAGCGTCCGTTCTGGTCCGTCATGATCCCCACCTACAACTGCGCGCATTTCCTGCGCGATACGCTTGAAAGCGTCCTGGCCCAGGATCCCGGGCCCCAACGGATGCAGATCGAAGTCGTCGACGACTTTTCGACCAAGGACGATCCCGAGGCCGTCGTGCGCGAACTCGGGCGCGGACGGGTGCAGTTCCACCGCAATCCGCGCAATCTCGGCGCGATCGGCACCTTCAACACCTGCGCGCGTCGCTCGCGCGGCCGCTGGGTCCACATCCTTCACGGCGACGACACCGTGCGTCCTGGCTTCTACGCGCGAGCCGAGGAGTCGATCGCGTCTGATCCCGACATCGGCGCGCTGTTCTGCCGCTACATCTACATGTTCGAGGACGGCCACTGGCAGCATCTGTCGGAGCTGGAGTCGCGCCACCGCGGCGTGCTCGGCGACGAGTTCCTGCGCCGATTGCTGCTGACGAACGAGATCATGTTCCCGGCGATGATCGTGCGCCGCGCGGTGTACGAGACGCTCGGCGGCTTCCGTCCCGACCTCGTCCACTGCGCCGACTGGGACATGTGGCTGCGGACGACCATCCACTATCCGGTCTTCTACGATCCCGAGCCGCTCGCGTGCTACCGCGTGCACACCGGCGCCGACACCGCGCGCCTGGTGAGGACGGGCGCCAATGTCGCCGACGAACGCAAGTTCATCGATCTGCTGGCGAGCTACGTGCCGCCCGAGCAGATGCGCGGCGCGCACCGGCGCGGGCGCCGTGCCGCGGCCGTGCGGGCGATCCGTCGCGCCCAGGACCTGTGGCGCAAGGGGCACCACGACACTGCCCTGGTGCAGCTCCGGGAAGCGGTGCGGACGAGTCTCGATCCCAAGGTGCTGATCCACCTCGTGCGCGTCGCGGCGTGGGCGGCGGTGCGCGAGCCGACGACGTCGCCGTCGGCCCAGGACCTCAAACCGGCGGTTGGTTCCGACGCACGTTGATCGGCAGCTTGCGAACGACGAACGTGAGCGCCGCGCGCGCGATCCGCGGCTCGAACACCCATAGCGCCCCGGCGAGCGCGCCCATTCCGGCGGCGTCCGCGAGGATCCAGTAGCGATCGAGCGACGGCGGCAGCGCGGCGATCGCCGCCGCGACCGCCGCCGACGACAGCAGCGGCGGAAGCAGCGTCGGCGCGAGCGGATTCCACCCGAGCCCGAGACGGCGCCGCGCGGCGACGAGCGCGCCGAAGATCACCGCCTCGGTGATGATCGTGGTGGCGATCGCGGCAGGCACGCCGTAGCGCGGGATCAGCGCCACGTTGAGCGCGAGGTTGACCGCCGCTCCGACGCAGGAGATGACGAACTGGGTCTTCTGCAGGCCCCAGGCGGTGAGCGGCGTCACCAGCGCCAGGTTGGCGAAGATCAGCGCCACGTTGAGGCACAGCCACTCGAAGTAGACGCCGCTCTGGGCGAACTCCGGGCCGTACAGCAGCGCGACGGCGTTTCGGCCGGTCGCCCAGCCGAGTGCGGCGATCGGCAGGCCCAGCCACAGCATCAGCGAGGTGAACTCGCCCGCGACCCGGCGCGCCTCGTCCGGCGAGCCCTGGACGCGTGCCACCGCGGGGAAGTAGGCCGTGCACATCGCCCCGCTGACCACGGTCGCGATGAGCATCAGCTTGTAGGCGCTCGTGTATTGACCGACGACGTCGTCGCCGTGGGTGAAGCCGAGGATGATCGTGTCGCAGTTGTAGTAGACGACGATCGCCGCCTGCGACAGCGCGAGCGGCCATGCCTCGCGGAGGATCCGGCCTGCGCCGCGCAGTCGCGGCCGCAACTCGCGGACCTCGAGCAGCCGATGGTGCTGCAGGTACCAGAACCGGAACGCGAGGTTCGCCGCGGCGAACGGCAGGTTGATGACGGCGAACAGATAGATGTCGTCCGGTCCGTGGACGAAGGCGAAGAGCAGGGGGAATTGCGCGAGGTTGCAGACGAGCGTCGCGATCGACGTCGCGACCATCCGCTCGTGCGCCTGCAGGATCCACAGCACGTCGAGCGCGGTGAAGAACAGCGCCAGCGCCTGGAGCGTCAGCAGCACGCTGACCTCGTGACCGCGCAAGTTGAGGGCCGCCAACCCGAGCACGACCACGTAGGCGGCGATGCACAGCAGGCCCTGCACGGAGAGGATCGCCGACGCCAGCTCCGCCGTGCTCTGCGGATCCTTCGCCACGTCGCGCTGGCCGATGATCTGGCAACCGGGATTGGCGATCAGCGCGATGTACGCCAGCACCGCCGCGTTCCAGCTCACCTCGCCGATGGCGACGGGGCCGAGAACGCGCCGGATGTAGACGCTGATGAAAAGTCCGGCGAGCAGATTGATGCCGCTGGTGACGGCGATCGCGAGGAAGTTGCGCGCAATATGCCCCCGGCTGTGCGCCGTCGGTTTCGGTTCGGCGCCCTCGTCGGCAACGGCTCGTACGGTCATGACCGCAGCTTCGGCCGCGCGCCGCGCTGTGTGAAGGATGAAGGATTGCGCGGCGGTGACATCTACGCGACCGAAGAACGAACGTGATCGAACGTGCGCGGCCGCGCTTCGTCGCGCCGCAGCTCGTCGCTCGCCCCGTCGCTCGCCCCGTCGCTCGTAATGTCACGGGAATTTGCCCGGCGTCTCGCCTACGCTCGCGTCGACAGGCCGCGGCATCCTTCAGGCAGCGCGCACCCGCGGTGGCGGTTGCCTTTCACGTCGCGCCCCTTCATCCACCGAGGTCAGTATGGATCCACGCAATCAGGACGAGATCGCAAAGCGCGCCTACGCCATATGGCAGCGCGAAGGTCAGCCGGACGGCCGCGACGCCGAGCACTGGCGGTTGGCGGAGCAGGAGCTCGCGAGCGAGAACGCGAGCGGCCGCACCGACGGACCCGCCGCCGGCGCGGCCGCGCCGCCGCGGAAGCCGACGCTCGTGCGCAGCCGCGCGCGCAAATCGGGGACGTGAGCGGGTTTTTCCGATCTACCGCCCGAGCAGCTTGTTGAGGCTGTCGAGCGGATTGGGCGTCTGCGACGGCTGACCGGGCTGCTGCTGTTGTGGCTGCTGTTGTTGTGGTTCCTGCTGCTGCTGCTGCGGTTGCGACCCGCCACGGAAGACGTCGCGTAGACCGCGGATCGTCTGCTGCGCGTCGGGTATCGCGCTGCTGAGGTCCGGCCGATAGCTCATGTTGTCCCACGGGCCGCTGATCTGGACCGGCACCCCGACGCCGACGCGCGGCACCACGCGGTAGTCGATCATGCGCTTCGGCAGGTCGACAGTGCCTTTGCCGGTGACCTCGAATCCCGGGCCGTTCATCGCCAGGTCGTCGTTGCGGACGATCCCGTTGGTGACGGTGTACGTCGCCGAGGCGGCGGCGAATTCCGTCTGCTGGTTGTCCGACGACGAGAACGCCGAGCCGACGTTCTTGAGCATCGCCAGGAAATCGAGGCCGCGGATCTTGCCGTTCTGCAGCTTCACCGATCCCTTGCCGTTGAGCGCCGCGATCAGATCGCGCTGCGAGGCGCCGGCGCCCGAGATCGTGCCCTCGGCGGTGGCAGCACCGCTCACCCGGTCAAGATTCATTGCGTCCTTGAGCAGCGGCTGGGCCTGGACCCGGTCGACGTTGAAATTCATGGCGATCGCCGGCACCCGGCCCGATCCGTCGACGCTCACCCGCGCTTTGCCGTTGCCGTCGTAGAGCGCCATCTCGGTCAGGTCGCTGACCAGCTTGCCGTCGTCCAGCGCGACGTGGAGCGCCGCCTTGCCGATCTTGATCTCGCGCACGACGAGTCCGGCGACGGTGAGCGCGAGATCGGCATTCGCCGCTTTCAGTCCCGAGAGATCGATCGGATCGGTGCTCCAGCCGGACGGCGACGCCGTCTGGGCCGGCGAGCGGGGGGCGGGCTCAGCGCGGGACGTACCCTTTGCCTGCTCCGGCGGGAGGTATGGGTTGAGGTCGAGGACGTTGGTGGTCAGCGCCGCCTTGATGGCCGGGATGCGGCCGCTGGTGTCGACGGCGAGATCGCCCGAGGCTTCGATCGCGTCGAGCTTGAACGACGCCTTGTTGAACGACACGTGCTGCGGCGTCGAGGCAAGCGTGCCCTTGATGGTCAGGGGACCGAGGCCGTTGCCGGGCGCCTGCAGCGGCTGGCCGGCCCAGGCGGCGAGATTGCGCACGCTCGGCGTATTGAGATCGAGCTCTCCCGTGATCTTGAGCGGCGAGCCTTCGCCGCGCCCGTTGAAGGTCATCGTCACCGGCTTCGAGTCGAGCTTCACCTCGACATCGGAGCCGCTGCCCGTCATGAGCCCCCGCGGCGCCGAGGCCCGGGCGTTGAGCGCCACCTTCTGCTCGTTCCAGACGAGAGAGCCGTCGGCCGTGAGCGGGCTGTCGAGATTGGCGAGCTTCACGGTCGCATCGATCGACGACACCTCGTAGTGGGCTCCGCTGCGGTCGTCGACGTAGGTCACGATGCCGTCCCTGAGCCGCACATCCCCGAGCGAGATGCCCGCGGGACCTCCGCTCCGGGACGAGGGGCTCGGCTGTGACGATGGAGCCGGCTGTCGCGCCTCGGGCGCGTTCGCCGCGCCGAAGCTCCAGTTCGGGCGACCTTGGCGATCGACCTCGAGATGGATGACCGGCTTCTCGAGCACGAGGCGATCGATGGCGATGTTGCCCGACAGAAGCGGCATGAGCCGCACGTGGACGTCGAGCTTGTCGAGCGTCGCCATCGACGCGTCGCGCGCGCCGGGGGCGTTCGCGAACGCGACGTCGTTTGCCACTACCGCCACCGCAGGGAACAGCGACAGCCGTACCGGCCCGGCGATGCGCAGCTCGCGGCCCGTCGCCGCGCCGACGCGGCTCTCGATCTCGGCTTTCCAGGTCGCGGTCGGCACCGCCAGGGGGATGACGATCACGGCTATGACAAGGAGCGCGACCACCGCGCCAACGACGATCAGCACCTTCCTCATGGACCCCTCCACCGGAACCGGTTCGCTCCTGCGATCATCAACGTCGGGGGGGCATGGTGGATCGCATCGCCGGAAAAATTATGGCAGAGGCCTAGCGTTCGCCTTGGCATCGCGAACCGGCGGCGAACCGATGCGAGGCGTCGAGGCTTCGCGCGGGCCCACTGCAAAGCCCCGCAGCGGCACGCCGCCGGGGCGAAGCCGGGCGGTGTTTTTCTCCTTCTCCCTCTAGGGAGAGGGCTGGGGTGAGGGTGAAAACTTCGCGTTGCGATCCTCTCACCCAACCCTCTCCCCAACGGGGGAGAGGGCGGGAGAAAAACCGCTCTCGGCGACTTTCAACAGGGCGCGCCCCGACCGACCCAGACTTTCCACAGCCCCCTTGTGCCGCTTTTTCGAAGCGCGCATCGTCCTCGCATCGCGACAAGCGAGGGGAGCTATTGCGCATAGCGATCCTGGTTCGAGCGAGGAAACCGCGAGAGGCCCCCGACAACCGGGACACCGGCGCGGCGGATGAGTAGTTGAGAGGCAACGGCGCTTCCCCTTCGGGTCGCGACGCATCTTCTCTTTCGGTACCGACATAACCAGCGTCGCGATCCGGCGACTGAGGCAGCATCGGTAGTGTCGGCTACGCTTTCAACGCAGCGTGGCACCCTACTGACCCTTACGGGGAAGGTAAAAAGCGGATTTCGCTGATCCGCTGACGACGACGTGTGTCCGCGCCGAGGTAGCTCCAGAGCGCGAACCCATTGGCCGCTCACCGGCCCTCCCGCCCTACAAGGCGGGAGGGCTTCGGTGATTCAGTATCGGCTACTGAACGAGGAAGCGGCCGTCGATCACCCGCAGCTCCTCGCCCGAGAGCAGTTGCGACCGGCACACCCGGACGGAGTGAATGGGCCCATCCAGGTTCTTCTCCCAGAACGCGAGGAAGCGTCGCAGCTCCGGGAATTCCGGCGCGAGGTCGAGATGTTGCCAGATGAAGGACTGCAGCACCGCCGGATGGTCCGGCATGCGGTAGAGGATTTCGGCGGTCGCGAGACGCCAGCCCGCAAGGCGGCGCCGCCACGTCAAGGAATCGACCTGATCCATGTCGCACCTCCTACATCTAGGGATGCTGCCAAACGTATCTTCCCGCCATCAAGTGAAAAATCCGTAAAGAAGCTATATTGTTCAGGGTCTTAGCAGCACGTCAGCGGGACTGCTGACAGGCCCGCTGCCCCGGTCTTGACACGCAAGCGAGGCGAACCTAAATCGCCGGCGTTGGCACTCGCCAAACGGGAGTGCCAGCCATGTCGAAGTACCGATCGAAGCACCATTCAAGCCTTTGTCTCGAGAGAGGAGGTCATCAATGGCATTCCGTCCACTCCATGACCGCGTGCTGGTCCGCGCGATCGAAGCCGACCAGAAGACCGCAGGGGGCATCATCATCCCCGATACCGCCAAGGAAAAGCCGATGCAGGGCGAGGTCGTCGCCGTCGGCCCCGGCGCCCGCGCCGAGGACGGCACGGTCCACGCGCTCGACGTGAAGAAGGGCGATCGGATCCTGTTCGGCAAATGGTCCGGCACCGAGATCAAGATCGACGGCGAGGACCTGCTGATCCTGAAGGAGTCCGACATCCTCGGAGTGCTCGAAGGCGCCGCGGACGTGAAGACCCGCAAGGCCGCTTGAGCGCCGACTGAAGACGTGGAGATCTGAAAATGGCTGCCAAGGAAGTGAAGTTTTCGACGGATGCGCGCACGCGGATGCTGCGTGGCGTCGACATCCTCGCCGATGCGGTGAAGGTCACGCTGGGTCCGAAGGGCCGCAACGTCGTGATCGAGAAGTCGTTCGGCGCGCCGCGCATCACCAAGGACGGCGTCACCGTCGCCAAGGAGATCGAGCTCGCCGACAAGTTCGAGAACATGGGCGCGCAGATGGTGCGCGAGGTCGCGTCGAAGACCAACGACATTGCCGGCGACGGCACGACGACCGCGACCGTTCTGGCCCAGGCGATCGTGCGCGAGGGCGCGAAGTCGGTCGCCGCGGGCATGAACCCGATGGACCTCAAGCGCGGCATCGACCTCGCGGTCGATGCGGTCGTCGAGGACCTCAAGAAGCGCTCGAAGAAGATCACGACGTCGGGCGAGATCGCCCAGGTCGGCACCATCTCGGCGAACGGCGAATCCGAGATCGGCAAGATGATCGCCGAGGCGATGGAGAAGGTCGGCAAGGAAGGCGTGATCACGGTCGAGGAGGCCAAAGGCCTCGAGACCGAGCTCAACGTGGTCGAGGGCATGCAGTTCGACCGCGGCTACATCTCGCCGTACTTCGTCACCAACGTCGACAAGATGCGGACCGAGCTCGAGGATCCGCTGATCCTCATACATGAGAAGAAGCTGTCGGGTCTCGCGCCGATGCTGCCGCTGCTGGAGAGCGTGGTCCAGGCCGGCAAGCCATTCCTGATCATCGCCGAGGACATCGAGGGCGAGGCGCTGGCGACTCTCGTCGTCAACAAGCTGCGCGGCGGCCTCAAGGTCGCGGCGGTGAAGGCGCCCGGCTTCGGCGATCGCCGCAAGGCGATGCTCGAGGACATCGCGATCCTGACCGGCGGTCAGGTCGTGAGCGAGGACCTCGGCATCAAGCTGGAGAACGTGACGCTGCAGATGCTCGGCCGCGCCAAGAAAGTGACGATCGACAAGGAGAACACCACGATCGTCGATGGCGCCGGCAAGAAGAAGGAGATCGAGGCGCGCTGCACGCAGATCCGCCAGCAGATCGAGGAGACGACGTCGGACTACGACCGCGAGAAGCTGCAGGAGCGGCTGGCGAAGCTCGCCGGTGGCGTCGCGGTCATCAAGGTCGGCGGCGCCACCGAGGTCGAGGTGAAGGAGCGCAAGGACCGCGTCGACGACGCGCTCCATGCGACCCGCGCCGCGGTCGAGGAGGGCATCGTCCCCGGCGGCGGCACCGCGCTCCTCTACGCGCTCAAGGCGCTCGACTCGGTGAAGGTGTCGAACGACGACCAGAAGGTCGGCGTCGAGATCGTCCGCCGCGCCATCCAGGCCCCGGCCCGGCAGATCGCCGAGAACGCGGGCTTCGACGGCGCGGTGGTCGTCGGCAAGCTGCTCGAGAGCAAGTCGACGAGCTGGGGCTTCGACGCCCAGGCCGGCGACTACACCGACCTCGTGAAGGCCGGCATCGTCGATCCGACCAAGGTCGTGCGCTCCGCCCTGCAGGACGCCGCCTCGGTCGCCGGGCTCCTCATCACCACCGAGGCGATGGTGGCCGAGAAGCCGGAGAAGAAGGCCGCCCCGGCGATGCCGGCCGGCGGCATGGGCGACATGGGCTTTTAAGAGGGCTTCTGAGAGTGGTTCAGAGCCCGGCTCGCGCCGAAACGGGAAAGGGGCCGCACCGCGGCCCCTTTTTCGTGCTCCCCATTTCGCTCCCCGAAAACAATTCGGGCCCGACCGGAGGCCGGGCCCGAATCTCGAACGCCGGCGAACCGGCGTGGATTTACGCGCGCTTCGCGAACAGCCAGAGAATCACGGCGAGCGCGATCAGGCCGACCAGGCCGTTGTCACCCAACGACTTGATCAGCAGGATCATGTTGCCGACGATGTCGCCGGTGATGAACCCCACTGTGCGGCCGAACAAGATCTGGAGGACGATCCCGAGCGCCACCAAGAGCAGCCCGAGCTCCACCAGACCAACCAGCCAACCCCTCATTTTGTCGAAGACTTGCGGCATTGAAACCACGCCTCCTTGTGCCTCTCGCCGGCGGACGAAGCCTCCTGGTCGGGCGGCAGGATATTTCTTCGCTGCCGGAAAGACGCGTTCGTTGACGCCGCCCGTGGGCCACGCGTAGTAGCCTTGGGAAATAAACCCACAATATCTCGTAGAATCTGTCAAGGCCTTTATGCCGAAAATCCGGGCAGTCCCGCCCGCCCGCCATGATCCACCGAGCGCCGAGGTCCCCATGAGGTCACGATGCCCCTAAGCCGCCGCAACGGCGTCGACATCTACTACGAGGTCGCGGGTCGCGGCTTTCCGCTCGTGATGCTCCACGCGATCCCGTTCGATCATCGCCTGTGGACGTATCAGGTGATGCGGTTGTCGACGTGGTTCCGCTGCATCGCCGTCGACCTGCGATGCTGGGGCCGCTCGGCGAAAGTCCGCGACCCGTTCACGTTCCGCGACATGGCCGACGACATCGTCGGCGTCATGGACGACGAGGGCGCGCGCGAGGCCATCGTCATGGGCTGCTCCGTCGGCTCGAAGCTGGCGCTGATGCTCGGGGTCGACGACCCCGCGCGGTTCAAGGGTGTGATCATGGTCGGCGGCAATTCCGGGCCGCAACACCAGTTCGAGCACCGCATCAAAGGTTATCGCGAGGAGCACTTGCCGAGCTATCGCAAGGCGCACCTCGAGTTCGGCGTATCCCAGGGCTTCGCGAAAAGCGCGTTCGGCCAATACCTGCTCGAGAGCTTCATGGACGCGACCGAGGGACTCGACGGCGCCGCGATCGGTCGCGTGTTCGAGGCCATGAGCGTCGCCGACGTGCAGCCCAAGCTGGCGACGTTCAAGACGCCGTCGCTGGTGATCAACGGCGAGTTCGATTCGGCGCTACCGCGCGGGGCCGAGACGGCGCAGATGATTCCGGGGGCGCGCCACGTCGTCCTCAAGAACGCGGGCCATGCCTGCATGATCGAGGACCCCGCAGCGTTCGACGCCGCGGTGATCGCGTTTCTCGAAGATCACGGGCTGATGCCGAAGACGCCGTCCTAGAGGGCAGCCGTCGTAGAGGGGCAAACAAGCAAACAAAAAGGGCGGCTGCCGCGTCCGGCAACCGCCCCCTGGACCTGCGCCGACCGCTATTTTTCGCGGCCGAGGACCTCGCGCACCTTGGCCACGACCACGGGCGGGGCGGAGTACGCGGCCTTGAGGATGCGCTCCATGTCCTCGCCGGTGACGGGATCGATCTCGAGGTGGGCCTTTTCGGCATCGGCGAGGAAGCCCTTGTCCGCCATCGTCGCATCGAACGCGCGCCGCAGCGCCTCGACGCGGTCGCTCGGCACGCCCGGCGGCGCGACGAACGGCCGTCCGATTTCCTCCGGTGTCGAGTACAGGCGGAGAATCGCCTTGCCGTCCTCGGTCTTCGCCTTTTCGACCGCGAGCGGCACGTCGGGCATCGCCGGATGCCGCTTGTCGCCGGTCTGCAGCAGGATGTTGATTTTCTTGTCGAGGATCCACGCCGGGCTCGACGCGATCAGCGTGGTGTAGGAGAGGCCGCACACGCCCTCGACCTCGCCGCGCTCGACCGCGAGCCGCATCTCGCTGGTGCCGTAGCCGTTGATGACCTTGAACTTCGTGCCGAGGAGCTGGTTCAGCAACGCGGGCAGAGTGGAGGAATTGCCGGTGGCGCCGGTCGACGAGGTGACGACCTCGCGCTTCATCGCGTCCTCGATGGTCTTGATCGGGCTCGTGTGCCAGGTGGTGCAGATCTGCTGCTGCTTGCCCATCGAACCGATCCAGTTGAACTTCAGCGGGTCGTATTCGACGCCATGGCCGCCGATCAGCGGCTCGGTCGTGAGCGCGTTGTAGGTCGCGGTGAACACCGTGCCGTCCTTCGGCGCCACGGCGTACGTGTAGTTCGTCGCCTTGAGGCCGCCGGCGCCATCCATGTTCTGGACGACGAAGTTGGGCTTGCCCGGGACGTAGTTCGGCATCCACCGCGCCAGCACCCGTCCGTAGGTGTCGTAGCCGCCGCCCGACCCCGAGGCGATGATTAGCCGGACCGACTTGCCCTTGTAGAAGGCTTCCGGGCTTTGGGCATTCGCCGCTCCCGCCGTCGCCAGGACCGCCGCCATCGCCAGAATTGCCGTCGTTCGCATCCCTGCCTCCGTGACCTGCTTACTTGTTTTCACCGAGGCTATCGGAATTCGCCCCTTTCCCACAGCATTTTGAACCCCACTCAGCGGTCGCCGGCGGGCGATCGTTAACGGCCCCTTAACCACCGTACAACAAAGTGTGAAATCAGGGAGTTCTGGGAAAATGGCCGGCAGCGCGCTGCGCAGCACCGGGGTACGGGGACATCTGTTGCGGCGATGGACCGGCGCCGGCATGGCGACCTTCGCCGTGCTCGTCGTCGGAGCCTTCCTCGGGTTGATGGTGCTCGACCTTGCGCAGATGCGCGCCGATGCGGCGCGCGCGAGCGAGCGCAACACAGCCGCCCTGACGCTGGCGCTGGCCGACAACATGAGCCGCACCATCGCCTCGGTCGAGCAGATCTTCGCCGATTACATCCCTCGGCTCGGCGGCGATGCGGATCGCAGCTTCAATGCCATGAGCGCGGTCCGGCAGGAGCTGCTGCCGCGGATGATCAGCATTCCCGAGGTGCAGATCTTCGCCGCGTACGATGGGGACGGCCGCCAGCTCGTCGGCCTGAACAACTGGCCGGCGCGGACCAGCAATGCCCGGACGCGCGATTACTTCACCGCGCTCCGGGACGGCCCTCCGAACGGCGGCCTCTATGTGAGCGAGGTGTTCCGAGCACCCGGTACGGGAATCGAGATCATTTCGCTGGTGCACCGCCTCAACAATCGCGACGGCACATTCGCCGGCACGTTCGGCGTCGGCTTCGCGCCGGAATACCTGCAGCGCATTTACGATCAATCGGGCACCCGGGCGGGATCGATCGCGCTCTATCGCACCGACGGTCTGCTGCTTGCACGTCACCCCGGGAGTCCGGAGCAGGTCAACCGCAGCTTTGCCGACTCGCCGCTGTTCGCGACGTATCTGGCCAGGTCGGCGGCCGGGACGTTCGATGCTCCGTCGCCGATCGACGGCGTTCGGAGGATCACGAGCTATCGCAAGGTGGACGGAGCTCCGCTGGTCATCGCCGTCAGCGAGTCGTACGACGAGGTGCTCGCGCCCTGGTACGAGCTCGTCGGGCGCTACATCGGACTTGGCCTGCTGATCACGGTGGCGGTCGCCGGTTTCGCGGTGGCGGTTCACCGTCAGATGATCGCCCGCGTGTCGGCTGACAGCCGGTTCCGCGCGGCGGTCGACTCCACATCGAGCGCGTTCTTCGCGCTTGCGCCGGCGGAGAGCGCCGGCCACATGGATTTCACCATCGTCGACGCCAACATCGCCGCCGGCACGCTTCTCGGTCGGGAGCGCGAGGCGCTGTTCGGGACCTCGCTTGCCGCGGTGGCTCCGTCGCTACTGACGAGCGGCGTCATCGCGTATTGCGCGAAGGCGCACGAGACCGGCACGGCCCAGGACGTGCAGGTCACCTCGACCGCCAACGACGGCGAGCTCCGCTGCTTCCGGGTCCGAATCACGCCGTTCTCCGGCGGCGTCGCCCTCGCCCTGCGCGACGTGACGGAGGATTACGAGGCGCGCGAAACCCTGAAGTCGGCCAAGGAGAGCGCCGAGAGCGCGAACCGCACCAAGTCCGAATTCCTTGCGAACATGAGTCACGAGTTGCGCACGCCGCTGAACGCCATCATCGGCTTCTCGGAGTCGCTCCAGCGCGGCCTCTTCGGACTTCTGACCGACAAGCAGAAGGAATACGTCCGCGACATCCACGATGCCGGCCAGCACCTGCTGACGATCATCAACGATGTGCTCGATCTCTCGCGCATCGAATCCGGAAAGGCCGTGCTGTTCGAGGACAACGTCAACCTGTCGCATCTCGCGGCTTCCGCCGTCCGCATGGTGCAGCCGCGCGCCGAGGAGAAGCACCTCGTTCTCGTGACGGATGGATTGGCCGTGCTTCCGACGGTCCGCGTCGACGGCACGCGGCTCCAGCAGGTGCTGCTGAACCTGCTGTCGAACGCGGTGAAGTTCACGCCGGATGGCGGCCGCATCGCCCTCCAGGGCTCCCTGCACGCTGATGGCAGCGTCTCCATTGCCGTTTCGGACACCGGCATAGGCATTGCCCCAGCGGACATTCCGAAGGTGCTGATGCCGTTCGAGCTGGTCGAGTCGGCGTTCACCCGCAAGTACAAGGGGACGGGGCTCGGGCTGCCGCTCGCCAAACGGCTGGTCGAGATGCACGGTGGGACGCTTTCGATCGACAGCGCGCCGGGGCGCGGGACCACCGTCACGATCTGCCTGCCGCGGGCCCGCGTCGCCGCGCCGGTCGCCGTCCGCGCCGTCGTTTGACGTTTTCGGACCGGTGACTTGTCGCAGCGATCGACGCCATAATCGGCGCAGCCCAACGCCACCCGACGGCCCAAATGACCATCATCATCACCGACGCGGACGTTCGACGTCTGCTGACCTACGACGACTGCATCGAGGCGATGCGGATCGCGTTCAGGGATTTCGCCGAAGGGGAGGCCGTCAACCGTCCGCGGGTTCGCTACACCTGCCGCCACTCCGATCCGACCAAGCGCTATTTCGCCAACGTACACGTGGGAGCGGTCCCGAGCCTCGGGACGGCATGCGTGCGGGCGGGATCGCAGATCCTGATACCCCCGACCGCGACGAATGATCGCCGTCTGTACGACAGCCCGACCGCGTTCAACTGGGGCGTGGTCATTCTGTATTCCACCGAGACGGCGGAGCCGCTCGCATTCCTCCACGAGTTCGAGCTGTCGGGAATGCGGGTCGGCGCCACCAGCGCGCTCGCCGCCGACCTCGTCGCGCGGCCCGATGCGTCGCGGCTTGCCCTGTTCGGGACCGGGAAACAGGCGCGCGCCGGCCTCGAGGCCATGCTGCGGGTCCGGCCGATACGGGAGGTGAGCGTCTATAGCCCGACTGCGGACCATCTCGCGGCGTTCGTGAAGGACGCCGCACGCGAGGGCGTCGCCATCCGCGCGGCGAAGCACGCGCGCGAGGCGATCGAAGGCGCCGATATCGTCCTGTGCTGCACCTCCTCGATGCGCCCGGTGGTCGAGGGCGACTGGCTCGAGGACGGCCAGATGGTCATCACCATCGCCAACTCGGATGTCACCAACAAGCGCTCCGAGGTCGACCGCCGAACGTTCGAGCGCGCGTCGTCGATCATCGTCAACGACTGGGAAAGCGTGGTCGACAACGACCAGACCGAGCTCCTGGAACCGATCGCCGCGGGGGCGGTCGCGCGGGAGAGCGTCCACGTGCTGGGCGACGTCGTCGTTGGCCGGGCCACCGTCCGTCAGCCGCCGCGCGGCGGCGGGATCGTGTACTTCAAGAACAACTCGGGCCTCGCGATCCAGTTCGCCGCGCCCGGGGCCCTCCTGTATCGCAAGATGCGGGGCCAGCCCGGCGTTCGGGAAATACCCAGCGAATGGCTGGGCACGGACCTGTCGGCACTGTACGCGGCGGGGTTCCGGCCGTCGCCCTGAGGCGATCAGGGCCGGTACGACCGGCCGGCAGACCAACGGCGCGATTGGCAGCGGCGGCGCGGACGCTATACTCAGCCCGGCAGGCGCCCTTACCCGGGCAGGTCAACACCGTCCATGGCAAATCCTCAGCGATCGCCCCGGTCGCGCCCCCTCTACTCCCAGATCCGCGAACTCCTCATCGGCCGGATGGTCAGTGGCGACTGGCGCCCGGGCCATATGCTGCCGAGCGAGTTCAAGATCGCCGAAGAGTACGGCGTGTCCCAAGGCACGGTCCGCAAGGCGATCGAGGACATGGAAGCCGAGAAGCTGGTGGTGCGCCGCCAGGGCAAGGGGACCTTCGTCATTGCCCGCTCGTTGCCGGCGACGAAATTCCACTTCTTCCGGATCGCCGCCGACACCGGGGAGAAGCTGCCGCCGCCCGGGAATCGCATTCTCCTGCTGAAGCGCGAACCCGCGTCGCCGCACGAGATGAAGGCGCTCGACCTCAAGCGCGACACCCATGTTTGCCGGCTGCACCGCGTGCGGTTGTTCCACAACGTTCCGACGCTGATCGAGCAGATCGTGCTCCCCGAGACGATCTTCCCGAACTTCGAGGAGATCTACCGAAACGATCCGCAGCCGCATGTCTATCTGGTGTTCGAGCGGAAGTTCGGCATCGTCGTCACCCGCGCCGACGAGGAGCTGCGGGCCGTGTCGGCGTCGGCGGACGAAGCGGCGGCTCTGGAGATTCCGGAAGGGACCGCGCTGTTGCGGATCGATCGCGTCGGTTACGGCATCGGGGATCGGCCGATCGAGATTCGCCGGCTGATCTGCCACACCGCCAAGTACCACTACCGCAACAGTCTCGGATCCGAGGGATAAAAAAACGGGGGCCGCAAGGCCCCCGTTTCGTTCCGTCCGGTCGCTCGTCTCAGAGGTCGAGCACGAGCTTCTCGCCCGGCATGGCGCGGGAGGTGCAAATCAGGATTTTCTTGTTGGCGATGCGGTCCGCCTCCGACAGCACCTCGTCGCGGTGATCGGCGCGGCCCGAGATCAGGCGGGTCTCGCAGGTCGAGCAGATGCCGGTCTCGCAGCTCGAGTCGGCCTCGACGCCGGCGGCGCGCACGACCTCGAGGATGCTCTTGTCGGCCGGCACGGTGAGCGTGAGCTTGCGCCGCGACAGGTAGACCTCGAACGGCTCGTTCGCGGTCGCCGGCTTCTTCATCGGCGTCGCCGCGAAGTGCTCGAAGTGCACGGTCTCGTCGGGCCAATGGGCGGACGCCTTGCGGGCGGCTTCGAGCAGCCCCGAGGGCCCGCAGATGTACAGGTGGGCGCCCTCGTGGCGGGTCTTCAGGACGTCGGCGAGCTTGATGCCCTTCGACGGATCGCCGCCGTCGTGGTGGAACACCACCTTGCCGCCGAACGCCTCCTGGACCTCCGCCTTGAACGACGTCTTTTCGGGTGAGCGGGTGCAGTAGTGCAGCGTTGCGTTCGCGCCGAGCGCCTTGAGGCGATGGCCCATCGCCAGGATCGGCGTGATGCCGATCCCGCCGGCGATCAGGATGTGCTCCTTCGCGTCCTCGGCGAGCTTGAAGTTGTTGAGCGGCGCGGTGGCCTTCAGCGTCATTCCGGCCTTTACCGCGTCGTGCATCCAGGCCGATCCGCCGCGGCTCGCCGGCTCGCGCAGGACGCCGATGACATAGCGGTTGCGCTCGGTCGGATTGTTGGCGAGCGAGTAGGAGCGGCGCTGGCCGTTGTCCATCAGCACGTCGATGTGCGCGCCGGCGGTGAACTCCGGCAGCGGCTTGCCGTCGGCCGAGACGAGCTCGAAGCGCTTGATGTCGGCGGTTTCGTCGACGACCTTCGCGACCGTGAGCGCGAGCTGCTTCTTCGCCGTCGGCTTCGGCACCTTCTGCTCGTTCTCGAGCACGAGGCGCTCGACGATCTCGCCCTTCATGATGTGACGGTCGAGGATCTCGTCGACGTCGTCCTTGGTCGAGTAGGTGTACCAGATGCCCTCGGGATAGATGACGAGGGCGGCGCCGAGCTCGCAGCGCTCGAGACAGCCGGACTGATTGACCCGGAGCTTCTTGAGGCCGAGCTCCTTCGCGCGCGACTTCATGTATTCGCGCAGCTCGACTCCGCCGCGGTCGGCGCAGCAGCTCCGCGGGTGCCCGGGCTCCCGCTGGTTCATGCAGCAGAAGACGTGGGTTTCGTAGTACGGCGCGGGATCGCGCGGCTGGGCGGTCATTTCAACGGTTCTCCTGAACGGGTAAAGGCGCGGACGGGACGGCGATCGGCGACGTCACTCGGCCGCGGCCGCCTTGGCGCGACGCGCCTCGACGTCCTTCGGCAGGCGGTCGGTGGGCTCCAGCATGAGCCGGTCGACGCGGCCGCCCTCGATGATGTGCTTCTGCAGGATCTCGTCGACATCCGCCTTGGTGCGGATCTGGTACCAGATGCCCTCGGGCTGGATCAGCAGGTTGGGGCCGAGTTCGCAGCGATCGAGGCACCCCGCCTGATTGACGCGGATGTTTTTGATCCCGAGCTCCTTCGCCCGCGACTTCATGTAGCCGTGGAGCTCCTTCGAGCCCTTCTCGGCGCAGCTTCCGCGGGGATGGCCGGGCTCGCGGGCGTTCACGCACACGAACGGGTGCGTGACGTAGAACATCTTCGGGGTGGGCGGGACCTTGCTCATCGGGGCCTATCTCCGGGAAAACGAAATCGCACGGCAAATCCAGCCGGTTATATGGGGGCTACGACGCCGGGTGCACCCGGGTAGATAGAAGAAATCCCCCGCCCTGTCCATTCCCGAGCGCGGCGGTGGGACGAAATCAGGTCGCAAAACCCACAGTATTTCCGTGGTTTACCCAGGATCGGTGCGCCGGCGTTCACATAGTTTTGCAACCGACCCGCCTCGGCCGGGACGGCTATAAGGGATCGGGGACATCGCGGGCTCCCCGTCAGACGATCTCGTCCAAGCTCCGCTCACTCCCCGCCGCGCGCCGGCGCGGCGGGCTGAGGAGCACGGACCATGACGAAGCTTTTCCCGTTCACCTCGACGGTTGCCCTCGCCGCGGCAGCCCTGGCGCCGCTTGCCACGGCCCAGACGTCACAGCCGCTCGCTCTCGATTACCGTATTCCGCTCGACGGTGTGAGCGGCCGGATCGACCACATGGCTGTCGATCTCGGCCGCGGCCGGCTGATCGTCGCCGAACTCGGCAACGACACCCTCGATATCGTCGATCTCAAGGCCGGGGCGAGCGTCGCGCGCGTTCACGGCGTCGGCGAGCCCCAAGGCGTCGCGTATCTCCCCGAACCCGATCTCATCGCCGCCGCCAGCGCCCGCGACGGCACGGTGCATCTGTTCCGCGGTGCCGACGGCTCGCCGGCGGGCGTGGTCCGCCTCGGCAGCGACGCCGACAACCTGCGCCTCGACGGCGACCATCTGGTGGCGGGTTATGGAAAAGGTGCGCTCGCCTGGATCGATGCGGTGCGCGGCGAAAAGCTGTTCGACGTCGCCCTGCCGGGTCACCCGGAAGGCTTTCGCCTGCATCCCATTGATGGGCGCGTGTTCGTGAACGTGCCCGACGCCGGGGAGATCTCGGTGGTGGACCGCGCGAGCCGCAAGCGGGTGGCGGGGTGGAAAGTCGAGCGGGGGGTGGCGAACTTCCCGATGGCGATCAGCGCGATCGGCGATCAGATCGCCGTCGTCTACCGCAAGCCCGCGCGCCTCGGCCTCTTCAACACGGGCAACGGAGCGCAAGCGGCCTCCGCCCCGACCTGCGGCGACTCCGACGACGTGTTCTTCGATCCCAAGCGGCCGCACGTGTACGTGAGCTGCGGCGAGGGCGCGGTCGAGGTGTTCGAGCAGAACGAAAACGGCTTGAGCAGCTTGGGCCGCGTGGCGACCTCGCCGGGGGCTCGCACGTCGCTGTTCGTGCCGGAGCTCGACCGGCTGTTCGTGGCGGCGCGCGCGACGTCGTCGCCCGCGGCGATTCTCGTCTATCGCCCCGTGCCCTGAGGGTCAGCGGCGGACCGGCGCGCCTGGCGCCGGCGCCTCGGCCTTCTTGATCTCGACGAGGTCGGCCATCGTCTTGTGCAGGCCGTTGTACTCGAAGCTGCCGAGCTGATAGCGCCACGGCGACAGGCGCTTGTTGAGGTCGGCGATCTCGGCCTGGACCTTCTCGTCGGGGGTCGCGCCTTCGGCCGCGGACGCCTGGTACGCGACCCAGCCCTTGCCGTCGACCTCGCGCATCCACAGCGAGATCTTCAGCCCGTCGAAGGTCCAGAACTCGCCCCACGGCGTGCCGTCGGTCGGCACGTCCATCTCCGACGCGGGCTTCACGTCCTCGAAGTTCACCGACTGAACGATGCGGGCGATGTCCTCGGCGCCGAAGATGTCCTTGATCTCGGAGTTCGGCGGCTGGTTCTCGATCGTGAAGTCGCGCTCCGACGGATCGTTCTTGAACACCGACAGCGGCGGCTTGCCGGGCTGGTTGATCGTCGCGCGCTTGATGCGCAGCAGATCGACGGTCAGCATATTGGTGTCGACCCAGCCGTAGCGATTCTCCGGGATGTACACCTTGCCGCGGGCGAGCCAGGCGCGCGCCTCGTCGGGGCGGCGGATGTAGAGCGCGTCCTGCGAGCCGCCGCCGAGCTTCGGCTTGCCGACGATGAGATCCGCGAGCTGCTTGTTCGCGCCGTCGAACAGCGTCACACGCGCACCTTTCGCGCCGGCCTGCGACGGGTCCTCGACGTCGAGCTTGCTGTAGTGGTCCGGCAACCGCGTCTTCGGCTCGACGGTCTCAAGCTGCGCGATGCCGATCAGCGCCTCGCGGATGCGGTCGATCTTGCCCGGGTAGTTGGCGGCCTCGACGAGCACCCACGGTGCATTCTCGCCCTGGCCCTCGCGCTTCAGCGTGGTCTTTTCGCCGGCGCGGACGATCTCGACCCGCGCGACGTCATTGAGGCGCTGGGTGAGGCCGGGGAACACGATCTCGGGCTTGGTCAGCGGCGCGGTCGTGCCTTCGCCACGGATGGTGACGACGGTGGCCGCGGCGGCCGAGATCACCGTCAGGACGAGGAGGATGGTGAACGCGCGGCGGGTCATGCTTACCCCTTGGCCTCGACGAGCGACTTGCGGCGACGGTGACGGATGCGCATGAAGCCGATGGCGATCGCGACGAGCGCGACCAGCAGCGGCACGAGCGCGATGTCGAAGAACCACAGCCGGGTCTGCAGACGCTGGATGTCCTGGCGGAGCTCGAGCTGCACTCCGCGCAGCTCGCGACGGATGCGCAGGAGCTCGTTCTTGAAGCGGTTGATCTCCTCGACCTGCGCCGGCGTGAGGATCACCGAGCCCGGGGTGTTCGGCGCGTCGGCGCCGTACTGCGCCGGACGCTGCAGCTCCATCAGCTTGCGCTCGGTGTCCTCGCGCTGCTTCTGGAGCTCCTGTTCCTTGTTGCGGAGCCGGACCTCGGCGTCGCGGGTGAGCTGGACCACGCGCTCGAACGGCCGCTGCGACACGCCGCGGGCGCGCAGCCCGATCAGGTCCTGGGACCCCGTCAGGTAGTCGAGCGCGTTCGACACCAGGTCCATGTTGTTGGAGACCGGGATCGAGATCGCCTGGCCGAAGACGTCCTGCAGGCTGACCCAGAACCGGTCCTGCAGCATGTCGGCGTCGGTGATGATCACCGCGTTGATCGGACCGTTCGACTTGGCGAGATGCGGGTGCGTCGGCGCCTTCGGCTCCTCGGGCTTGGACTCGTCCTTCGCCGCGGCGGGCTTGGCGGCCTCGTCCTTTTTCTCCTCGTCGGACTTCGGCTCGTCCTTCGGCGGGCCGTCCGGGAACGCGGTCGGCACCTCTCCCGCGACCCGCGCGGCGAGCACCAGCGGCGTGTTGCCCGGCTTGAAGTCGCGCAGCAGGCCGAAGAAGTCGGGCTTGCCGCGCAGCTTCTCGCTGTCGATCAGCATTGAGTTGCCCGACGTGGTGACGAGCGGAGTCATTGTCACCTTGGCGTCCGGCTTCAGGCTGATGGCGCCGGCCGACGCCATGTTGAGCGTCTCGATCTCGGACGTGATCGGCTGATCGGCGGCGGCGTTCTGCTTCTTGAGCGCGAGCCAGGCCGGGTATTCGACCGGCACCGGACGGGTGTCGGTACCGGCATTGACGCGGCGCGCGGCCGGGATGTCGCCGGCCACCTTGTCCGAGTCGTACTGGATGCCCCAGGCCTCGAAGATCGGCTTCAGGTCGGAGCTCACCGGGATCTGCTTCGCGCCCGGCCCCACCATCTGCTCGGCCGCTTCGGAGAGCGGATCGACGAAGATCAAGGCGCGGCCGCCGCGCAGGATGAACTGGTCGATGGCGTACATCGTCTTGTCGGTGATCCCGGCGGGATGCACGACCATCAGCAGGTCGACATCGTCGGGAATCTCGACGCTATTGGTGTCCACCAGCTTGAGGTCGAAGATCTGGCGGAGCTGGGCCAGCATCTGCCATGGCTGCGCCAGGCGTGGATTGATCCGCGCCATCAGCGTGCCGGGGAAGCCCTGGATCGGCAGCGGCGACAGGATGCCGACCGTCTTGCGCTTGGGCTGGGTCAGGCTCTGGACCGCCTTCGACAGGTCGTATTCGAGGAACTGCTCGCGATCGGGCGAGAAGAACGGGACCGTCTCCTGGTCGTCGGTGGCGTTCACGGCGGCGAGGCCGAAGTAGACCTGCTCGCCGGTGCGGTCGAGCGGGATGCCGTGCAGCCCGGCGGCGACCGCCTGGTCCTCGGCGTCGGAGAACGCGACCGGATCGTAGTACTCGACGCGGATGCGGCCGTTCGAGAGCGCGGAGTACTCGCCGAGCATGTCGCGGACGCGCTGCGCGTACTTGGCGAGGGCCGGTATCTCCTTGCCGAGCGCGCTCGAGAAGTAGAACCGCATCGTGATCGGCTCGTCGACGCGGGCGATCACCGCATGCGTGCCCTTGGACAGCGTGAACAGCTTGTCCTGGGTGAAGTCGATGCGGTAGCCGGTGAGCTCGGCCCGCGCCAGCACGTTGGCGGAGACGAACAGCACGAGCGCGCAAGCGATGCCGAGGTAGGCGCGCGTGGCGGTCGACATGTCGCGGAGCGGTTTCATCGGCTCACCGGGCCTTGTACAGACTGACGAACACCGCGTTCGCGAACAGGAACAGGACGATCACGGACGCGAAGTAGACGATGTTCACCGCATCGAGCACGCCGCGCGAGATGCCGTCGAAGTTCGCGAGCATGCTGAGCGAGGCGACGATGTTGACGAGCGCCGCCGGCGCCCAGGTCGAGAAGGCGTTGAGCACGAGCGGCGTGCCGGACACCGTGAACAGCAGGCAGAACACCGCCGCCAGCACGAACGCGATGACCTGGTTCTTCGACAGCGCCGAGAACGCGGCGCCGATCGCGAGATAGGCGCCCGCCATGACGAAGCTGCCGATGTAGCTCGTCAGGATCACGCCGTTGTCGGGCGAACCCAGGTAGTTGACGGTGATCCACATCGGGAACGTCAGCGCCAGCGCGATGCCGGAGAACGCCCACGCGGCGAGGAACTTGCCGACCACGGCCTGTCCGATCGAGACCGGCAGCGTCAGCAGCAGCTCGATGGTGCCGGTCTTGCGCTCGTCGGCCCACAGCCGCATCGCGATCGCCGGCACCAGCAGCAGATAGAGCCACGGATGGAATCCGAAGAACGGCGCGAGATCCGCCTGGCCGCGCTCGAAGAAGCCACCGAGGAAGAACGTCGTCGCGCCCGACAGCACCAGGAAGATGAAGATGAAGACGTACGCGAGCGGCGTCGCGAAGTAGGCCGCGAGCTCGCGCCGGAACACCGACACCATGGCTTTCATCGGCCGCCTCCGATGGTGACGGAGCGGAACACGTCCTCGAGCTGGCCGCGCTCCGGCCGCACGTCGCGCACCTCGATGTTGCGCTGGCGGATCAGCGCGCGGACTTCTTCGAAGATCGGACGGCCGTCGAGCGGCTGAACGAACAGGCTGTCATCCTGCTCGACCACGGTCGACACGCCCGAGAGCGCGGCGAGCAGGGGCTTGAGCCGGGCGCGCGAGTCGGCACCGGCGAGCACGGTGACACCGTTGTGGCGTGCGGAGCGCGCTTCGAGGCCCGCCGGCGTGCCGTCGGCGACGACCCGACCGCGGGCGATGATGATCGCGCGCGAGCACACGGCGTCGACCTCTTCGAGGATGTGGGTCGAGATGACGATGGCCTTGGTCGGCGCCATGGCGCGGATCAGCATCCGCATCTCGTGCTTCTGGTTCGGATCGAGCCCGTCGGTCGGCTCGTCGAGGACCAGCACGTCGGGATCGTGCAGCAGGGCGGCGGCGAGGCCGACGCGGCGCTTGAAGCCGCGCGACAGGGTCTCGATCGGCTGGCGCATGACCTCTTCGAGCTGCGTCCGTCCCGCAGCCGTGACGATGCGCTTGCGGCGCTCGGCGCCCGTGTAGCCGCGCACGTCGGCGACGAACCCGAGGAACGTTTCGGCAGTCATGTCGGGGTAGCTCGGCGCGCCCTCGGGCATGTAGCCGAGCCGGCGCTTGGCCTCGATCGGGTCGGCGGCCACGTCGAACCCCATGATGCGGGCCCGACCGGCGTCGGCCGGCAGGAAACCCGCGAGGATCTTCATCGTCGTCGACTTGCCCGCGCCGTTCGGGCCGAGAAAACCGAGGACCTCGCCCCGGCCGACCGTGAACGACACGTCGTCGACAGCCTGGATCGTGCCGAAGCGCTTCTTCAGCCCCTCGATCTCAATCATTGCCGGTACGACGGACGCCATGGACGCCGGTTCTCCCCGTTCCCGTTTTGATCTATCGCCACTGCTCAGGCTGTGAGCGGGCCGTGATTGTTTTAGGGACGATTACGGCAAAAGCAAGAGCGGCGGCGCGGTCCCGTGCCGTCACGCGCCGGCTACGATCTTTCTATCGTGCAGCCGAGCGATCTCCGCCGAGGGCAGATTCAGCACCTCGGCGAGCACTTCGTCGGTATTCGCGCCGAGCTTCGGAGCAGGGCGAGGGGGGAGGCGGTCGAGGCCGGCGAACGCGAGCGGCGAGCCCGGCATCAGATAGCGCCCGATGCCGGGATCGTCGGTCATCCGGAACATCGGGTTGGCTTCCGACACACGCGGATCTTCGGCGACCATCTCGCGGAAGGTCCGGTAGGGGCCCCACGCCACGCCCGCCTTGTCGAAGATCGCGCCGACCTCGGCGAGCGGCCGCGCCGCGACCCATGGAGCCACCACGGCGGCGATCTCGGTGCGCGCGCGGAAGCGGTTTCCCTCGTCCTCGAGATCGAGTCCGGTGGTCCGGCCAATCGCGTCGAACTCCGCCCCGAGGCCGGTCGCTTTCTTGAGGTTGGCCCACTGACGCGCCGTGAGCCCGACGATCATCACGCGGCGACCGTCCTTGGTCGGGAAGTCCTTGCCGAACGCGCCGTACAGATAGTTCCCGGTGCGCGGCCGGTCGGCGTCGTTGACGGCCAGCTCGGCGAGGAATCCGACGTTGCCGGCCATCGCGTACGCAACATCCGACAGCGCGAGCGTGACGAGGCGCCCTTCGCCGGTACGCGAGCGATGGCGCTCCGCCGCGAGCATGCCGGTGGCCGCGGTCAGGCCGCAGATCGCGTCCCACGCCGGCAGCGAGTGGTTGACCGGCTCGGTCATCTCCTCGGGCCCGGTAATGAAGGGGAACCCCACGCCGCAGTTGACGGTGTAGTCGACGGCGCTGCTGCCGTCGTAATGGCCTGTGACGACAAGCATCACCAGATCGGCGCGCTTCGCCTTTAGCCTCTCATAGTCGAGGAAGCCGCGCGGCGGGAAATTGGTGAGGAACAGGCCGGCGTCCTTGCCCGGCGCGGTAATCAATGCCTGCGCGAGTTCCTGGCCCTCGGGCTTCGACAAATCGATCTGGATCGACCGCTTGCCCTTGTTGAGGCCGGCCCAGAACAGACTCGTGCCGTCCTCGGTGATCGGCCAGCGCGTGTAATCCAGCCCGCCGCCGATGGGATCGAATCGGATGACGTCGGCGCCGAGCTGCGCCAGCGTCATGCCGCCCAGCGGCGCGGCGATGAATGCCGAACCTTCGACGACCCGCATGCCGGAAAGCACACCCGTCATATTTGGCCCCTCACGCGAACAGCGCGACGAAGCGCCAGTCGAGCACGTCCGTCTTCGTGCCCGGCGCGACCTTCAGCGCCGCGCGTCCGGCCTCTCCTGGCTCGGCGGTGACGACGGCGCGGAGGTCGGCCAGCCCGCCGCTCGCGAGCGGCGTGAGGCCGGTGACCTCGATCCGCGTCGCCAGCATGTCGCCCTCGAACACCGGAGCGAGGTGATCGCACGACCGCCACGCGACGATCGTCACCATTTCGGGCAAGGCTCGCACCGCGGCGGCTGCTGCGAGCGCGATGGTGTGGCCGCCGAAGATCAGCCGCTGGCCGTAGGTCGAGGCGGCGGCGTCGAAGTGCGTCGCCGCGAGATTGAGCGTCGCCCGCGCCATCTCCGGAGCCGACGTGACGCTGTCCCGGCCTTCGATTGCGTACGTCGTTCCGATCTTGAGAGATTCGAAGTGGCTGCCTGGCACCCGCTCACGAAATCGGCTGAGGTTCCAGCGCGGAACCGCCGCTTTGATCTCGGAGTCGGCAATGGATTCGGGAATGGCGTCGAAGCTGTCGGCGTGACCGGTGCGCGCGTCCGGATCGCGGCACGCGATCATCGGGCAGCGCCAGAAGTGGAGCACGGTTTCACCGCGCTGGTTCACCGTCGTGATCTCGAGGACGACGAGCCCGGTGGCGGCGCGTCCCGGCTTCGGCGCGTTCTGTTTGAGTGCGACCGCACGCGTCGTCGTCGTCAGCGTGTCGCCGACGAACACCGGCCGTTGCAGCACCAGCCCGCGATAGAACAGGTTGGCCTTGACGCGCTGCGTCGCGTAGGTCGACATGCCGATGGCGATGTTGGTCGCCAGCATCGGGTGGACCAGCGCCCGCGTGTCGCCGGTGACGTCCTTGCTCAACGTATGGTCGAGCGGCAGCCGCAGACGATCGCCGAACACCGCCTGGTGCAGCGCGGCGAGACCGTCCGTGACCGTGACGGAGGGCGGCATTGGCATCGTCCGGCCCCTGACGAAATCCTCGAACCAGGGACCGCCTACGGAAATTGTCTCGGCAGACAGCATCGTCATTCAGTGCTCAGAGCTGCGGGTGCCGGGTGTCTTAGAGGGCGACGCATGCCGGCGCAAGTCGGTGCTTATTCCGGGGCGGAGTCCTCGGCGATGCCCATCAGGCGACGGGCCGCGGCGACCGCCTCCGGTGACGACGACGCGATCTTCGTCGCGACGTCACCGAGCGCCTTGCCGTCCTGCGGTTCGATCGGGATCTTGCGCTGCTCCGCCGTCTTGAGGAGCGCCGGGTCCTTCATCGTCGCGTCGAAGGCCGTGCGCAGCGCCGCGACACGGTCGGCGGGGACACCCGGCGGCGCGAACACCGAGCGGCCGAACTCGGCGGCCGACGAGATGAAGGCCATCACCTCGCGATCTTTTTCCGTCGGCGCGAGCTCGATCATCAGCGGCACGTCAGGGATGAGCGGCTCGCGGGTGAGGCCGTCGACGACCAGCGGCTTCAGCTTCTTCTCGGTGATGTACTGCGGCGCCTGGGTGGCGACGCTGATCCACGATGCGCCGCGGCCCTGGATCTCGCCGCGCTCCATCGCGAGGTTGAGGTCGGCGACACCGTTGTAGCCGAGCACCATCTTGAATTTGGTGCCGAGCACTTCGTTCAGCACCTGCGGAACGATGTAGGTGGGCGAGGCACGACCTGTCGCGCCGATGATGACTTCCTTCTGCTTGGCTTCCTCGATCGACTGGGCGGGCGCGGTGTGCCACACGGCCAGCATGTTGCGGGTCGGTGCCATCAGCCCGACCCAGTTCCACTGCCGCACGTCGTAGTGGGCCGACTTCGGATAGAGGAGCTGGTTGGCGACGATCGTCTGCTGGGTCATCGCGACGAACGTCCCGTCGCGCGGCGCGGTGTTGTGCGCCTGGTTCGCCGCCGGGAGTCCGCCGCCCGCGCCGCCCGCCATCTTCACGATCATGGTCGGCTTGCCGGGAATGTGCGCCGGCATGTATTCGGCCAGCGTGCGCGCGTAGATGTCGTAGCTCCCGCCGGCTCCCGCGCCGACGTACAGCGTGATGGTCTTGCCCTGGTAGAAGTCGGAGATCGCGTCGGCGGCAGCGGCAGTGATCGAGCTCAACCCCATTGCGATGGTCAGCGCGATCGTGAGCGCCGCGGTGCGCGAGTGAATTCCCATGACGTGCCTCCGTTGTCGTGTGACCGCGGCCTCTCCGGGCCGCCGGTATCGCTGAGCGTCTAGTGAAAGATGCCGCGCAGAGTCTTCGTCTCCTCGCGTGCGGCGTCGAGCAGCATCGCCTCGTCGGCGCGCGCCAGCAGGAACTGGGCGCCCATCGCCCGCAAATCGGACAGGATCGCGCCGCCCTTGATGCCGCCGATGCCGAGATGGCGGCGGTGCTTCTTGCATGCCGCGGCGACCGTCGCGTAGGCCTGCCGCACTTTGGGGTCGTCGACCTTGCCGGGGATTCCCATCTCCGACATCAGGTCGTTGGTGCCGACCAGCAGCATGTCGATGCCGTCCACGGCGGCGATCGCGTCCGCATTGGCGATCGCGGTCGGCGTTTCCAGCATCGGGATCACCATGATGTTGGCATTGAGTACGCGGCTCATCTCCGCGGCGGGCATCGACGCGTAGCCGATCACCGCCGCCGAGCCCGCGACCGAGCGCTTGCCGATCGGCGGGAACTTGCAGGCGGCGACGCAGGCGCGCGCCTCCTCGGCCGTATCGACGTGCGGAATGATGATCCCGGCGGCACCGCCGTCGAGCGCGCGGTTGATGTCGTAGGCCTCGTGGGAGGGCACGCGCACCAGCGGCACGACACCGGCGAGGCACGCGGCGAGGCAGATCTGCGAGGCGTCCTCGAACGAGGTGCTCGAATGCTCCATATCGACGTAGAGCGCGTCGAACCCGGCGGCGCGCGCGATGGCGACGGCGTGCAGCGTCCGCGAGATGCGGATCGTCAGGCACAGCGCGGTCTCTCCGGCCGCGAGCTTCCGGAGCAGCGCGTTCTCGATCAGCGGCTTGTGGTCGCTCATGCGGTCCTCGCCGGCTCGCGCGTGGTCGCGGCCGCAGGGAAGTAGCGCGCGAGCCAGTCGCGCACGACCGCGCGCACGCGGGTGTTGCTCTCGGCGAACATGAAATGGTCGGTGTCGGCGAAGAGGTGCAGCTCGGTGGGCTGCCCGGCGCGCTTGAACATCTCGATCGATTGCTCGGTCGGAGTGACCGAGTCGGTCGAGCTGTGGAGCAGCAGCACCGGACGCGGCGCGATGTTGCCGATCACGTCCTCGGCCTTGAAGTCGAACATGCTCTGGGCGGTCTCGGCGGGGAACATCTGCACCGATTGCTTCGCGAGATGCGCGCGCAGGTGCTCTGGGATCGGGACGATGTCGTAGCGCGGCACCATCAGCGACTGGCCGGTGCGCTCGCGATGGCGGCGGCCCTCCTCGAGCATGGCGAGGAACTTCTCGTACGCGCCCGGCGCGCTGTGCTGGCCGCGGAACTTCCGCTCGCCGTTGCCCCAGCCGCCGCTCGACACCACGGCAGCGACCGAGGGATCGACACCGGCGGTGTACACGGCGACCGCCGCGCCGAAGCTCGACCCGAGCACCGCGATGCGCGCGGCATCGACGTCGGAGCGCGCGGCCATGGCGCAGAGCGCGGCGCGCGTGTCCGCGACCTGCTCGAGGCAGATCAGGCGGCCGCGCTCGCCCTCGCTCTCGCCGCACCCACGCATGTCGAAGCGCAGCGTGATGTAGCCGAGCTCGTCGAGCAGCGCGCACGGGCCGGTGACGTTGCCCGCGTCCTTGTTGCTGCCGAAGCCGTGGAGGACGAGGAACGCCGGCCGGCGTTCGCCCGCGCGCATGCCGGACGGCCGGCGCACGATACCGGCGAGCTTCAGGCCGTCCGAGTGGATGACGATGCGCTCTTCAGGACTCATGTGTTCTCCAGCGCGGCTTCTCGGGCCGCTTTGGGCCATTTAACCGCAGAACGGCGGCGGCGAGGAGTGTTTTGCGGCGGTGCGGTGCGGCTATAGTGGCGGCGGGAGGACACCGCATGAGCAATGGAATCCGCCGGGTCGTCACCGGCAACGATGCCCACGGCCGCTCGATCGTCGTGATCGACGGCGTGGCGACCAACGTGAAGCAGTCGCCGCAGCGGCCGGGCGTTGTCATCAACAATCTCTGGATGACGGACTCGATGCCGGCGAAGACCGGCGGCGACGACGCCGGCGCGCGGCTCGTGAAGCTGGAGCCGGTCGAGCACGGCACGAATTTCCGCATCGTCGAGTTCCCGCCGGAGAAGGACTACATCGGCAAGGTCACCGAGGACTCGGCGCGCCAGGCGTTCGGCGACATGGGCGGCGGGCACGCGATCACTGGAACCAAGGGGGGCGGCGAGAAGCCGCGGCACCCGTTCATGCATCGGACGAGGACGCTCGATTACGCCATCGTTCTGTCGGGCGAGGTCGTGCTGGTGCTCGACGATTCCGAGGTGACGATGAAAGCGGGCGACGTCTGCATCCAGCGCGCGACCAACCACGCCTGGAGCAACCGCTCCGACAAGCCCTGCCGCATCGCGTTCATCCTGATCGACGGCGACGGCCCCGCCGGGCACTGACGTCCGAAGCGTCGCTAGAACTTCGGGCCCGAGACCACGGGCTTCACGTTGCCGACCGCGAGCCTCAGCACGTAGACGGCGCCGAAGTTCGCAAGCACGATGCGGACGAGCTGGAAGGCCGTCACCGTCGCGACGCCGAGGCTGAGCGCCTTGGCGGTGATCGTCATCTCGGCGATGCCGCCGGGCCCGCACCCGGTCAGCGCGGTCGCGAGCGGAATTCCCGCCAGCCACGTCACCACCAGCGCCACCGCCGCCGAGGCGACGATGATGTAGCTGCCGTTCAGCAGCGCGATCGGGATGAACAGGCGGTAGCGCAGGAAGAACTCGCGCTCGAACCGCGAGCCCAGCGCCATGCCCAGCATGAGCTGCGACAGGTTCGAGATCAGGCGCGGGATCGCCGACTGGCCGGTCTCGAAACACGCGAGCGCCGCGGTGACCAGCAGCGGCCCCATCATCCATGGGTTCTGCAGCTTGAGCTTCTGGAACACGTATCCGGCGACGATGCTGACCGCGATCATGATCGCGAACGGCTGGAGCGCGAAGGGCAGCGCGAGCGGCGGCTCGCGTGCGCCGGCGGCGACCCCCGAGTAGGTCACCACCGCCGGGACGATGATCACCAGCATCACGACCCGGATCGACTGGGCGATGGCGACCGCCGGCACCATGCCGCCGTAGCGGGCGGCCAGCACCGCCATCTCCGCCGCTCCCCCGGGGACGGTGGCGAAGAAGCAGGTCGTCCGGTCGATGCCGCTGACCCTGGCCAGCAGCCGGCCGCCGACGGCGGCGACGGCCATCACGAGAATGCCGCCGAGGAAGATCACCCACGCCTGCGAGACCAGCGCCGCCAGCACCGAGGGCGTGAAGTAGAGCCCGACGCCGGTGCCGATGAAGACCTGTCCGGTCTGTCGGCCATAGGGAATCGGCTCCAGCGCGGCGCCGAGCAGGTTGACGACGGCCATCGAGATCAGCGGGCCCAGCATCCACGGGATCGGGATGTGAACCTGCTCGAACGCCAGGGCGGCGGCGATCGTCATGACCAGCGCCACGACCATGCGGAGGATTCGGGGGCGAAGCGGGGCGATCTGGCTCATTTACGATGAAGGCGGCGGGGCGGCGGAGGATGGCTCTTAATCCTGCCCGAGGACTGCAATTGCAACGCATTTTTCGCCGCCCACGGGCAGCCGCGCCACGCTCGGCTGATTCTCCGCCGCTGCATGGCGCAAAGGGCGGGTTAGCCTTGCGTCTTTGAGGGCGATTGCTTATCACCCTCCTGTCCCGCAAGCCCCGTATTCCGGGCGCATCCCCTGAATTTTCCGGGTCAGTCCCCAGGGCACAAGGAGCCGCATTTTGCCGGAAGGTAAGGCCGCCAACGTCACCCACGCCGACATGGCGAACGCGATCCGCGCCCTGGCGATGGACGCCGTCGAGAAAGCCAATTCCGGACATCCCGGCATGCCGATGGGCATGGCCGATGCGGCGACGGTCCTGTTCACCCGCTTCTTCAAGTTCGACGCCGCGGACCCCGCGTGGCCGGACCGTGACCGTTTCGTGCTCTCGGCCGGCCACGGCTCGATGCTGCTGTACGCCGTCCTCCATCTCCTCGGCGTGAAGGAGATGACGATGGATGAGCTCCGCCGTTTCCGGCAGTTGGACAGCCGCACGCCCGGTCATCCCGAGTTCGGCGTCGCCCCCGGCATCGAGACGACCACCGGGCCGTTGGGGCAGGGATTCGCCACCGCGGTCGGAATGGCGCTCGGCGAACGCCATCTTGCCACGCGCTTTGGCGCCGAGCTTGTGGATCACTACACGTACGTTATTGCCGGCGACGGTTGCCTCATGGAGGGGATCAGCCACGAGGCGGCGTCGCTCGCGGGCCATTTGAAGCTCAACAAATTGATCGTGTTGTTCGACGACAATCACATCTCGATCGACGGGCCGACCGATCTCTCGGTCTCGGACGACGTCGAGGGGCGCTTTAAGGCGTACGGGTGGGCAACCCAGAAGGTCGACGGCCATGATCCCGACGCGGTGGCGCGGGCGATCGACCGCGCGCGCTCGTCGGACCGGCCGTCGCTGATCGCCTGCCGGACCACCATTGGCTATGGCGCGCCGACCAAGGCCGGCACGGCCGGCACCCACGGCTCGCCGCTCGGCGCGACCGAGGTCGCGGGGGCGCGCGAGAAGCTCGGGTGGCCGCACGCCGCCTTCACGTTGCCGGAGCCGGTGACCGCCGCGTGGCGCGCCGCCGGAGCCCGCAACGCCGATGCGCGCCGCGCGTGGAAGGCGCGCCTCGAGGCGGCGCCCAAGGACCGCCGCGAGAGCTTCAATGCCGCGCTCTCCGGCAATCTGCCGAAGACCGCCGAGGCGACGATCAACGCATTCAAGAAGACGATCAGCGAGACTAAGCCCGCGTGGGCGACCCGCAAGGCGTCGCAGGAAGTCCTCGAGGTGATCACGCCGGTGATTCCCGAGATGGTCGGCGGCTCGGCCGACCTCACCGGCTCGAACAACACCAAGAGCAAGGTCGAGGCGGTCCTGACGCCGAACTCCTACGGCGGCCGCTACATTCACTACGGCGTGCGCGAGCACGGCATGGCCGCGGCGATGAACGGCCTCGCGCTCCACGGCGGGGTCATCCCCTACGGCGGCACGTTCCTCGTGTTCACCGACTACTGCCGCCCGGCGATCCGGCTCTCGGCGCTGATGCACCAGCGCGTCATCTACGTGATGACCCACGATTCCATCGGTCTCGGCGAGGACGGCCCGACGCACCAGCCGATCGAGCACCTGGCGAGCCTGCGCGCGATGCCGAACCTCGCGGTCTATCGTCCCGCCGACGCGGTCGAGACCGCGGAGTGCTGGCTGCTCGCGCTGCAGGACCGCGCGCGTCCGAGCATCCTCGCGCTCACCCGCCAGAACCTGCCGACGCTCCGCGTCGAGCACACCGACGAGAATCTCTGCGCGCGCGGCGGCTACGTGCTGCGCGACGCGCCCGACGGCAAGCCGCGCGCCGTCACGCTGATCGCCACCGGCTCCGAGGTCGAGATCGCGGTCAAGGCTCGCGATCTCCTTGCGGCCAAGAACGTCGGCGCCGCCGTCGTGTCGATGCCGTCGTGGGAGCGCTTCGCCGCGCAGGACGCGGCGTACCGCCGCTCGGTCGTCGATCCCGAGACGGTCCGCATCTCGATCGAGGCGGCGAGCCCGTTCGGCTGGGAGCGCTTCGTCGGCACCGACGGACGCGGCGTAGCGCTCGGCATTCCTACCTTCGGCGCCTCGGCGCCGTACCAGGAGCTTTACGCGCACTTCGGCCTCACCGCTGAGGCGATGGCCGAGCGCGCGCTGCAGTGTCTCAAGAATTAGGAACCAAGCATTTCGGAGGGTGTCATGGCCATTCGTATGGCGATTAACGGTTTCGGACGCATCGGTCGGCTGGTGCTGCGCGCGATTCACGAGCAGAACCGCAACGACCTCGACGTCGTCGCGATCAACGATCTCGGCTCGACCGAGATGAACGCGCATCTCCTGCGGCACGACACCGTGCACGGCCACTTCCCCGGTACCGTCAAGGTGACCGACGGCGGCATCGACATCGGTCGCGGTCCGATGAAGGTGTTCTCCGAGAAGGATCCCTCGAAGCTGCCATGGAAGGACCTCGGCATCGACGTGCTCGCCGAGTGCACCGGCGTGTTCACCGACCGCGCGAGCGCCGAGAAGCACATCGCCGCGGGCGCCAAGCGCGTGCTGATCTCCGCGCCGGCTACCGGCGAGGACATCACCGTCGTCAAGGGGGTCAACGACAACCTGCTCAAGAAAGAGCACAAGGTCATCTCCAACGCGTCGTGCACGACGAACTGCCTCGCGCCCGTCGCCTACGTGCTGCACAAGGCGATCGGCATCGAGCGCGGCTTCATGACGACCGTGCACTCCTACACCGGCGACCAGCGCCTGCAGGACACGCTGCACAAGGATCCGCGCCGCGCCCGCGCCGCCAACATGTCGCAGATCCCGACCTCGACCGGTGCGGCCAAGGCCGTCGGCCTCGTCCTGCCGGAGCTCAAGGGCAAGCTCGACGGCACCTCGGTGCGCGTGCCGACCATCAACGTCTCGATGATCGACCTCACGTTCGACGCCAAGCGCAAGACCAGCGTCGAGGAGGTCAACGACGCGATCCTCAAGGCCGCCAACGGGCCGCTCAAGGGCGTGCTTGCCGCCAACAACGAGCCGCTGGTGTCGGTCGACTTCAACCACAACCCGCACAGCTCGATCTTCGACCTCACCGAGACCCAGGTCGTCGACGGCACCTTCGTCCGCATCCTGTCCTGGTACGACAACGAGTGGGGCTTCTCGAACCGCATGGTCGACATCGGCGCGAAGGTCGGCCAGCTCGGCTGATCTTCGGGCGACATCGGGCAGTGATCGGGAGGTAGCGGTGCCGGAGTTCAAGACCCTCGACGACGTCGACGTTCGCGGCAAGCGGGTGCTGGTGCGCGTCGACCTCAACGTCCCCATGAAGGACGGCAAGTGCACCGATCGCACGCGCATCGACCGTCTGGCGCCGACGCTCAAGGAGCTCGTCGCCAAGAAGGCGCGCGTCGTGGTGATCTCGCACTTCGATCGCCCGGCGGGCAAGGTCGTGCCGTCGATGTCGCTCAAGCCGCTCGCGCCCGAGCTCGCCCAATCGCTCGGCGTGCCGGTTGCGTTCGCGTCCGACTGCGTCGGGGCCGAGGCGAAGGCGGCGGTCGACAAGCTGCGCGACGGCGACGTCGCGCTGCTCGAAAACCTCCGCTTCCACGCCGGCGAGGAGAAGAACGACGCGGGCTTCGCCCGGCAGTTGGCCGAGCTCGGCGACGTCTACGTCGACGACGCGTTCTCGGCGGCGCACCGCGCCCACGCCTCGATCGAGGCGATCACGCGCCTGCTGCCGGCGTACGCGGGCCGGCTGATGCAGGCCGAGCTCGAGGCCCTGGGCAAGGCGCTCGAGAAGCCCACGCGGCCGGTGATGGCGATCGTCGGCGGCGCGAAGATCTCGACCAAGCTGCAGCTCATCGGCAATCTCGCGAAGCGCGTCGACCGCCTCGTCATCGGCGGCGGCATGGCGAACACGTTCCTCGCCGCCCAGGGCCGCGAGATCGGGAAGTCGATCAGCGAGCCCGAGATGCTCAACACCGCGCTCGACATCCTCGCCCAGGCCAAGCGCGACAACTGCGAGATCATCCTGCCGACCGACGCGGTGATCGCCCGCGAGTTCAAGGCCAATGCCGCGAACGAGACGGTCTCGGTCTCGTCGGTTCCCAAGGACGCGATGATGCTCGACGTCGGGCCGGCGACGGTCCGCGCGGTCCAGGATTCGCTCGCCACGGCGAAGACCGTAGTGTGGAACGGCCCGGTCGGCGCGTTCGAGCTGACGCCGTTCGATGCCGGGACCACGGCCATCGCCCGCGCCATCGCCGAGCGGACGAAAGCCGGCAAGCTGATGAGCGTGGCCGGCGGCGGCGACACCATCGCCGCGCTGGCCAAGGCCGGCGTCATGGACCAGCTCTCGTATGTCTCGACCGCGGGGGGAGCGTTCCTCGAATGGCTCGAGGGCCGCGAACTCCCCGGCGTCGCCGCGCTCGCGCGGGCGACGGAGTTCGCGCGCTAGAGCTACCCCGCTCAGCCCCTCGCTGCTGTCCCACGCCTCCCGCGAGATTTCGCCGGCGTGGGACAAACATGTTCAACGAAATCAACGAGTAGGGCCATTTGTCCCACTGTCCCACACTGGGCATTTGGGACACCTGGGACAGTTGGGACACTTTTGCACAGCCGCGCGCGATGGCTCGCGTCGGTGGAGAATGGTGGGTGTTTGAGTCGCAGACGGCGGTGGTCGCGACGGCGAGACTGGGGGACGCGCGCCCGTCAGTCCTCGCGGGTGTCCGCGGGCGCCGACTGCACGTCCTCGAGCAGGCGCAGCGCGTTGAGGTACTCGGAGGTGCGCTGCCAGCGGCTGAGGACCTTCTTCGAGACGTCCGGCTTCAGCCGGTCGTAGAACTCGAGCACCTTCGAGAGGTCGCGCGGGTTGGTGACGCGGTCGGACGCATGGGCGCGCCGCGTCAGCATGAAGATCGTGGCGAAGTCCGGCTTGTCGATGCCGATGGCGCGGCAGACGATCGCCAGCGCCTCGCCGCCCGGCTCGAACAGGAGCCGGCGCAGCAGCCGAACGCGGACCCCGCTCATGCGGGCGAACAGCGCCTCGAACAGCGGCACCTCGCCCTGGCGCAGGAGCTGGACCAACAGGCGCGGCGTGTTCTTGCCTTCCTCGACCAGGCGATCGGCGAGCTCCGCCGGCTTGTTCGGGCGCGCATGGCTCGCCTGGTGATTGGCGATGGCGTCCTCGATCGCGCTTTCGATGGTCTCGTCGAGCGCCGCCGAATCGACGCTGAACTTGGTGACGATGTAGGTGCGCAGCGCCGCCGAGACCCAGAGATACATGCGCTTGGCGAGCGCGGGCTCGAGCTCGGGACGCTTCAGCAGCGGGTTCTGGTAGGTGTCGACGCGCTTCGACTGCTCGACGAGATACTCCATCGTCGCGCGCGAGATGCGGGCCGACGGATTCTCCAGCATCGCCTTGATGACGTCCTCGTTGCCGGATTCAACCAGCGCGTCGGTCACGGATTCGTTGATGTTCCTGCGCATCGCGATCGCGAGCTGATGCTCGAGCGTGCGATGGTGGACGATCTCGACGAGATCGGTGTCGTGCAGGACGTGGCTGCCCATCAGGATCGGATGCGCCACCTCGATCTGGTCGTTGGCGAGCTCGACGATGAGCTCGCGCGGCGCCGCGGGATGGACGGCGAGGCGCTCGGCGAGCGCGCGGCGCACCGACATCTCGACGTCGTGGACGAGCTGGTGGAGGATGTCGCTCATCAGCGCGCGCTCGCGGTCGCTGAGCACGCCCTGGCTGTCGCAGAACAGGTCGGCCACCGCGTCCATCAGCGCCTTGCGGCCGGAGCTCGACTTCTCCCGCGCGAGTGCCAACAGTTCGGTGAGTTCTTTGTCGTCCATGACCTGCACGCTGATCGCGCCGCGGCGCCCGAACATCGGAGCGATTGGCGGCGCGACATCCCCCGTGGCGGCCCCGTCGCGGGGCCGTCCGCTCCTCAAGTGGTACGGATTCAGGCTTAAACTAAGGTAAAGCGAGCGTCGAAGGCCAGCGCCGCGCGCGGTTTATTTTCGCGCCGGGCCGGCGGTAACGCTTCGTTAAAGAATCGCGCCCTAGGGTGCCTCGCCCATGGCCATCACGCCCAGCAACTCGCTTCTCACCGCACTGTCCGGACTTGGCATCGACGCCACGCGTCCGCGTCCCGCCCCGGAAGCGGCCCGTCCTGCGGCACCCCCGCAGCCCGCGTCCAAGCCAGTGTCGCAGGCCGTGTCGCAGCCCGCGCCGCAGCGCGCGGCCGCCCCCGATCCATCGCGGCCGCTGCCGCGCGGAAGCATCGTCAACATCGTCGTCTGAGAGCGCCTGAGGTTCAGGCCGCTTCGTCGAGCCCCAACAGCGCGCGGGCGAACGCCGTCGCGCCGAACGGCTGCAGGTCGTCGATCGCCTCGCCGACGCCGATGGCGTGGATCGGCAATGCGCATTTTTCCGCCAGCGCGATCACCGCGCCGCCCTTGGCCGAGCCGTCGAGCTTGGTGACGATCAGCCCGGTGATCTTGGCCACGTCCCGAAACGTCTGGACCTGGGTCAGCGCGTTCTGGCCGGTCGTCGCGTCGAGCACCAGAACGGTCGCGTGCGGCGCCGTCGCATCGACCTTCGCCATCACGCGGCTGATCTTCGAGAGCTCCGCCATCAGCGCTTCCTTGTTGTGGAGGCGCCCCGCGGTGTCGACCAGCAGCACGTCGTAGCCTTCGGCTTTCGCGTGCGCGAGCGCGTCGTAGGCGACCGACGCGGCGTCGGCCTCCGTCTCCTTGGCGAAGAACGCGACGCCGGAGCGCTCGCACCATTGCCGGAGCTGGTCGACGGCGGCGGCGCGGAAGGTGTCGCAGGCGGCGACCATCACCTTCTTGCCCTGGGCGCGGAGCTGGTTGGCGAGCTTGCCGATCGTCGTCGTCTTGCCGCTTCCGTTGACGCCGACGACGAGTACGACGTTGGGCTTGCGCGCCGGATCGAACGCCAGCGGCTTCATCATCGGATGGAGCATCGTCGCCATCTCGTCGGCGAGGGATTCGCGGACCGTGCGCTCGGTCGCGCCCTCGGGCAGACGCCGCGCCTTGAGGCGCTCGACCAGCATCTCGGCGACGTCCGGGCCGAGGTCGGCCATGATCAGGGCCTCCTCGATCGACGCCCATGCGGCGTCGTCGAGCTTCGCGCCGACCAGCAGCGTCTTGATGCTGCCGCCGAGCTTCTCGGCGGAGCGGCCGAGGCCTTGCGACAGCCGCGCGAACCAGCCCGTGCGCTTCGGTTCCTGCGTTTCGGTCATGCGACGGCGAGGGCTTCGGCGTCGGCGGCGCGCGCCCGCCCGCTGACGACCGCGCCCGCCGGCACGGCGGCGAGGGCGCCCTCGAGGCGGGCGGCGAGGTAATGGGCGGTGCGTCCGAAGCCGGGTTTCTCCACCACGACGTCTTCGGACTTGCCGATCCGCGCGGCAAGAGTCTTCGCAAGCGCAGCCGCGCCGGCGGAGCGCAGCCTGGACGCGCGCTCGCGCCGGACCTCGAGCGGCACCTGCGGCATCTTCGCAGCCGGTGTGCCGGCGCGCGCCGAGTACGGGAACACGTGAAGGTGCGTGAGCCCGCAGTCCTCGACCAGCGCCAGCGTGTTGGCGAACATCGCCTCGGTCTCGGTCGGGAAGCCGGCGATGAGATCGGCGCCGAGCACGACGTCGGGGCGCAGGCGCCGGACCTGCTCGGCGAAGGCGACCGACTGCGCGCGGGAATGACGGCGCTTCATGCGCTTGAGGATCAGATCGTCGCCGGCCTGCAGGCTCAAGTGGAGGTGCGGCATCAGCCGGGGCTCGTCGGCGATCAGCCGCATCAGATCGTCGTCGACCTCGGCGACGTCGATGGACGACAGCCGCAGGCGCTTGAGCTCCGGCACCAGCGCCAGCAGACGGCGCACCATCTGGCCGAGCGCGGGCGTGCCCGGCAGATCGGCGCCGAACGACGTGAGATCGACGCCCGACAGGACGAGCTCGGGGATGCCGCGCTCGGCCAGCGCGCGCGCCTCGCGGACGATGTCGCCCAGCGGAACGCTCCGCGAGGGCCCGCGGCCGTAGGGAATGATGCAGAACGTGCAGCGGTGGTCGCAGCCCTGCTGCACCTGCACGAAGGCGCGGGCGCGGCCGTCGAAGCCGCCGACCAGATGCGAGGCGGTCTCGCGCACCGTGCCGATGTCGCCGACGACGACGCGCGGATGCGCGTCGGTGCGCAACGACAGGAACGTCGCGGGCTCCATCTTCTCGGCGTTGCCGACGACGCGGTCGACCTCGGGCATGCCCTCGAACATCGCGGGATTGGTCTGCGCGGCGCAGCCCGTCGCGACGATGAAGGCGTCGGGGCGCTCGCGGCGGATGCGGCGGATGGTCTGGCGCGCCTGACGCTCGGCCTCGGCGGTCACCGCGCAGGTGTTGACGATCACCGCGTTGTCGAGGCCGGCGGCGCGGGCGTGGCGGAGCATCGTCTCGGATTCGTAGGCGTTGAGTCGGCAGCCGAAGGTGACGACCTCGGGGCTGACGGCCTCGGGCTCCTTCTCGTCGCTGCGAACCGCCATCTCGTTCATGACGCCGCGATCAGCGAGGCGTCGATCTCGCCGCGATAGGCGACGGCGACGGGGCCCGTCATGCGCACGTGGTTGTCGGACTCGCGCCACTCGATGGTGAGCGATCCGCCGTCGAGGATCAGCGTGGCGCGGCGGGCGGCGAGGCCGCGGCGGTGGGCGTTCACGAGGGCCCCGCACGCGCCGGTGCCGCAGGCCAGCGTGATGCCGGCGCCGCGCTCCCACACCCGCAGCCGGATGCGGTCGGGGGCGAGGATCTGCGCGAAGCCGATGTTGGCGCGCTCCGGGAACATCGGGTGATGCTCGAGCTTCGGCCCGTGCGTGGCGATGTCGACGGCCTCGACGTCGGGGACGAAGAACGTCGCGTGCGGGTTGCCCATCGAGCAGCACGCGGGATCGCTGACCGGACCCTCGGAGATCGGCACATGGAGCGTGTCGCAGTCCCGGGCCAGCGGCACCTCGCGCCAGCCGAGGCGGGGCGCGCCGAAATCGACGGTGACCGACGCCCCCGAGCCTTCGGCCGTCAGGATGCCGGCATCGGTGCCGATCCGGGCCAGCGTCGCTCCGGTCTCGCCCATCAGGAGCGCGCCGATGCAGCGCGTCGCGTTGCCGCAGGCAGCCGATTCGCCCCCATCGGCATTGCGGATCTTCATGTAGGCCTGGGTATCGGCCTGCCGCGGCGCCTCCAGCACGATGAGCTGGTCGCAGCCGACCCCGCGCCGGCGGTCCGCGATGGCGCGTGCGGCGGCGGCGGTGAGCGTGACGGGCTTGCGGCGGGCGTCGACGACGACGAAGTCGTTGCCGAGGCCGTGCATCTTGATGAACGGCAGGCCTTCCATGGCCCGCTACATATGGCCCGGGGAGGGGGAAAGCAACGGGATTCCCGCCGTTTCGCGCCTGTTTCGGGGCCGAAAGCGCTGGAATTCCCGAGCTTTGGCGGGGTTTTCGACTCCCGGTTTCTTGACTCCCGCCGTCCCCCCGGCCTAAAGTCCGCCCCCTCACGCCGAGTTCGGTTGAGATTTCCCACCTCCGCTGGAGGGGGTGGCCGCCAGTCCGCGAGTGTCGCGCACTGGCGTTTTGTGCGTTTGCGTACCCGTTTCCGGATGGACCGATGTTCGAAACCCTGACCAACCGCCTGACCGATGCGTTCGCGCAGCTCACCCGCAAGGGCGTGCTGCGGGACGAGGACGTCGGCGAGGCGCTGCGCGAGGTCCGCGTGGCACTCCTCGAGGCCGACGTCGCGCTGCCGGTGGTCAAGGACCTGGTCGCCGAGATACAGAAGGAGGCGGTCGGCGCCGCCGTCGTGCGCTCGATCACCCCGGGCCAGATGGTGGTGAAGATCGTCCACGATCACCTGACGAAGGTGCTCGGCGGGACATCGTCGTCGCTGACGCTGTCGAACAGCCCGCCGACGATCTTCCTCATGGTCGGCCTGCAGGGCTCGGGCAAGACCACGACCGCGGGCAAGATCGCGCTCCGGCTGTCGCAGGGCCGCAAGAAGGTGCTGCTCGCGTCGCTCGACACCCGCCGCCCGGCGGCGCAGGAGCAGTTGGAAATTCTCGCGCGCCAGATCGGCGTCGCCAGTCTCCCCATCGTTCCGGGCCAGAGCCCTGAAGATATCGCCAAGCGCGCGCTCGCCGGCGCGCGGCTCGAAGGCTACGACGTCCTGATCCTCGACTCGGCCGGTCGCCTCGCGATCGATGACGAGATGATGGACGAGGCCAAGCGCATCAAGGATCTCTCGAAGCCGATCGAGACCCTGCTCGTCGCCGACGCGATGACTGGCCAGGACGCGGTCACCGTCGGCCGCGCGTTCAATGACCGCGTCGGCGTCACCGGCATCGTTCTCACCCGCATGGACGGCGACGCGCGCGGCGGTGCCGCGCTGTCGATGCGCCAGATCACCGGCGCGCCGATCAAGCTGATCGGCGTCGGCGAGAAGCTCGACGCGCTCGAGGACTTCCATCCCGACCGCATCGCCTCGCGCATCCTCGGTCAGGGCGACGTCATCGCGCTGGTCGAGAAGGCGGCGCAGGTCGTCGAGGAGGAAGAGGCGCGGAAGCTCGCGGCCAAGGTGCAGGCGGGCACCTTCGATCTCGACGACATGCGCAACCAGCTCAAGCAGCTCCGCAAGATGGGCGGGCTGTCGGGCGTCATGAATTTCCTGCCCGGCGTCGCGAAGGTGAAGCAGCAGCTCGCCAACGCCAAGGTCGACGACAAGATGATCTCGCGCCAGGAGGCGATCATCGGCTCGATGACGCTGAAGGAGCGCAAGAACCCCGACCTGCTCAACGCCTCGCGCCGGCGGCGCATCGCCGCGGGCTCGGGCACGAAGGTCGAAGAGGTCAATCGTCTCATCAAGCAGTACCGCGACATGGCGACGATGATGAAGAAGATGCGGAAATTGGGATCCGCCGGGCTCGCGCGAACGGGCCTCGCGGGACTGATGCCGCGCCAGCACTGAACCGTATCGACGTATCAACGAAACCTCCGGCCGAGCCGGACATCACAGGAGACTGGACCCGTATGGCTCTCACGATTCGACTTTCGCGCGGTGGCGCCAAGAAGCGCCCGTTCTACCGCATCGTCGTCACCGACTCGCGCTCGCCGCGCGACGGCCGCTTCATCGAGAAGATCGGCTACTTCGACCCGATGGTCGCGAAGGACAACCCGAAGCGCCTGGTGCTCGACCTCGATCGCGCCAAGAGCTGGATGGCCAAGGGCGCGCAGCCGTCGGACCGCGTCGCGAAGTTCCTCGGCCAGGCGGGCGCGATCCCGATGCCGAAGCCGCGCAACAACCCGAAGAAGTCGCAGCCGAAGGCGAAGGCGCAGGAGCGGATGAAGGCCGCGGCGGACGCCGCAGCCAAGGCCGCCGAGGCGCCGGCCGAAGGCGCGCAGGCCTGAGGACGAGGGAGGCCGGTCTGAACGCACCCATGCCGAAGAGCCGCGTTCTCGTGGGCGAGATCGTTCGCGCCCGCGGCATCCGCGGCGAGGTGGTGATCCGCTCCTACACGGCGGACCCACGCATGGTGGCGGGCTACGGGCCGGTGAGCGACGACACGGGACGACGGTTCCAAGTGGCGATCGAAGGGACGGACGGCGAAATGGTTCGCGCGCGCATCGAAGGTGTGGAGAGCCGCACGCAGGCGGAAGCCTTGCGTGGCACGCGCCTGTACGTCGCGCGCGAGGCTTTGCCGGAGCCGGCACCCGGCGAGTACTACCACTGCGACCTCATCGGCCTCGACGTGGTGACGGCCGACGGCGCGGCGCTGGGCCGCGTGCGCACCGTCGAAGACTACGGCGCGGGCGCGTTCCTCGAGCTCGACGCCGAGGGGCCCGACGGCACGATCTGCGTGCCGTTCACGCCGGAGACCTGCGCCGTCGACCTCGTCGCCGGCACGATCCGCGTGACGGTGCCGGAAGGGCTGCTCGAGCCCGCGCCCAAGCCCGAGGGTGCGGAGGCAGAGGACCCGCAGCCGTCGTCCAATCCGCGCCGCCGCCGCGGTCCGATGCGCTGGCGCCGGAGGCGGTCATGAACACGACGCCCGTGACTTCGCCGGCAATGACGGCCCCGTGGACGGCCCGCGTGCTGACGCTGTTCCCGGACATGTTCCCGGGGCCGCTCGGCCAGTCGCTCGCCGGACGGGCGCGCGAGAACGGCGTCTGGTCGCTCGACGTGATGGACATCCGCTCGTTCGCCACCGATCGCCATGCCACGGTCGACGATTCGCCGTTCGGCGGCGGCTCGTCGATGGTGATGCGCCCCGACGTGGTCGATGCGGCGCTGCGCGCCGCCAGGGCGAAGGCCGCACTCCCGGCGCTGTATCTGACGCCGCGCGGTCGCGTGCTCGATCAGGCTCGCGTCGAGGAGCTGGCGAAGGGCCCGGGCGTGCTGCTGCTGTGCGGCCGCTTCGAGGGCGTCGACCAGCGCGTGATCGAGGCCCACGAGCTCGAGGAAGTGAGCCTCGGCGACTTCGTGCTGTCGGGCGGCGAGCCTGCGGCGCTCGTCCTGCTCGACGCCTGCATCCGGCTCCTGCCGGGAGTCGTCGGCAACGCGCAATCGGTCGCCGACGACAGCTTCGCCGAAGGCTTGCTCGAATACCCCCATTACACCCGGCCCCAGGTTTGGGACGGCCGGTCCGTCCCGGACGTGCTGGTGTCCGGTCATCACGAGAAGGTCCGCGCCTGGCGGCTTGCCCAGGCCGAGGACATCACCCGTCGGCGTCGGCCGGACCTGTGGTCCCGCTACGTCGAGCGCAAGCAGACTTTGTCCACGCCGAAGGTCGCGAATGGCTCGCGATCCGGCTCACGCTAACGCTAACGGAAGTTAGAGATAAGGGTACGTGCCATGAACCTCATCGAAACCATCAACCAGGAACAGATCGCGAAGCTCTCCGCGGCCCGCCAGGTTCCCGAATTCGCCCCCGGCGACCTCCTTCGCGTCTCGGTGAAGGTGGTTGAAGGCGAGCGCGAGCGTACCCAGTTGTTCGAAGGGCTGTGCATCGCCCGCTCGAACGCGGGCCTCCACTCCTCGTTCACCGTGCGGAAGATCTCGTACGGCGAGGGCGTCGAGCGCGTCTTCCCGCTGTACTCGCCGAACGTGGCGAACATCGAGGTGGTGCGCCGCGGCCGCGTCCGTCGCGCGAAGCTCTATTACCTCCGCGGCCGCACCGGCAAGGCGGCGCGCATCGCCGAACGCCAGGGCAAGCGCGGCATGCTCCCGGTCATCCCGACCGAGGGCCAGGCCGCCGCTCCGGTCACCGAGGCGGACGTCGCTCCCGCGAAGCAGGACTGATTTTCGTAAACATTCCATCGTCTGGATACCCATGCCGAAGACACTGTTCGACAAGATCTGGGACAGCCACGTCGTCCATCGCGGCGACGACGGCACCTGCGTGCTCTACATCGACCGTCATCTCGTGCATGAGGTGACCAGCGCCCAGGCCTTCGAGGGCCTCCGCCTCGCCGGCCGCAAGGTGCGCCGTCCCGATGCGACGCTCGCGGTGCCGGATCACAACGTGCCGACGACCGACCGCACCAACATCGCCGACGAGGACTCGCGCATCCAGCTCCAGACGCTGGACAAGAATGCGCGCGACTTCGGGCTGGTGTACTTCCCGATCGTCGACAAGCGGCAGGGCATCGTCCACATCGTCGGGCCGGAGCAGGGCTTCACCCAGCCCGGCATGACGATCGTGTGCGGCGATTCGCACACCGCGACCCACGGCGCGTTCGGCGCGCTCGCCTTCGGCATCGGCACGTCCGAGGTCGAGCACGTGCTCGCGACCCAGACGCTGATCCAGAAGCCGGCCAAGAACATGCGCATCAGCGTCGAGGGCAAGCCGCATCCGGGCGTCACCGCCAAGGACCTGATCCTCGCCATCATCGGCAAGATCGGGACGGCGGGCGGCACCGGCCACGTCATCGAGTTCGCGGGCGACGCGATCCGGGCCCTCTCCATGGAAGGCCGCATGACGGTCTGCAACATGGCCATCGAGGCCGGCGCCCGCGCCGGCCTGATCGCGCCGGACGAGACCACCTTCGCCTACCTCAAGGACCGGCCGATGGGGCCGAAGGGCGCCGACTACGACAAGGCGGTTGCCTACTGGAAGACGCTGCCGTCGGACCCGGGCGCTAGCTACGACAAGGAAGTCACGCTGCGCGCCGACGAGATCGTCCCGCTGGTCACCTGGGGCACGAGCCCCGAGGACGTGCTGCCGATCACCGGCGCGGTGCCGAACCCGACCGACATCGCCGACGGCAACCGCCGCCGCTCGATGGAGCGGGCGCTCGAGTACATGGGCCTCAAGCCCGGAACGCGGCTCACCGAGATTCCGATCGAGACCGCGTTCATCGGCTCGTGCACCAACGGCCGCATCGAGGACCTGCGCGCCGCCGCCGCCATCGCCAAGGGCCGCAAGGTCGCGAACGGCGTCCGCGCGCTGGTCGTGCCGGGCTCGGGTCTGGTCAAGGAGCAGGCGGAGAAGGAAGGGCTCGACAAGATCTTCCTCGCCGCCGGCTTCGAGTGGCGCGAGGCGGGGTGCTCGATGTGCCTCGCCATGAACGCCGACAAGCTGAAGCCCGGCGAGCGCGCGGCCTCCACCTCGAACCGCAACTTCGAGGGCCGTCAGGGCCCCGGCGGACGCACCCACCTGATGAGCCCGCAGATGGTCGCCGCCGCGGCCATCAAGGGCCGCCTCGCCGACGTGCGCGAGTTCATCTGACGCGCCGCTGAAGGAAATCACACGATGGAAAAGTTCACCAAGCTCACCGGCATCGCGGCGCCGCTGCCGATGATCAACGTCGACACCGACAAGATCATCCCGGCGCGCTGGCTGAAGACGATCAAGCGCACCGGCCTCGGCCCGGCGCTGTTCGAGGCGATCCGCTACAAGAAGGACGGCTCGGAGGATCCCGATTTCGTCCTCAACAAGCCCGCCTACCGCAAGGCGCAGATCCTCGTCACCGGCGAGAACTTCGGCTGCGGCTCGTCGCGCGAGCACGCGGTGTGGGCGCTCCTGGACTTCGGCATCCGCTGCGTGATCGCGCCGGACTTCGCCGACATCTTCCACAACAACGCGCCGAAGAACGGCATCCTCTGCATCAAGCTGCCGCAGAAGACCGTCGACGAGCTGATGAAGGACGCCGAGAACGGGTCCAACGCCCGCCTCACCGTCGACCTCGACGCGCAGGAGATCACCCGCCCGAACGGCGAGAAGGTCGCGTTCCGGATCGACCCGTTCGTCCGCCACTGCCTGCTCAACGGCCTCGACGACATCGGCCTCACGCTCGAGAAGGCTCCGGCCATCAAGAGCTTCGAGGACGCGCAGAAGTCGAAGACCCCCTGGCTGTACGCGTAAGCCATCGTTCCCCCTCACCCAGCTCCGGCTAAGCGCTCCGCGCCAAGCCTTCGCATCCCTCTCCCCAATGGGGAGAGGGTAGGGTGAGGGGGGATTTCACCTCCCGCATTCCAAGCTCGTATCGCTCTTCCAGTCCATCACTTCGACTTCTGACACGGAGACGCCGACCCATGGCCGCCAACAAGAAACTCCTCATGCTCCCCGGCGACGGGATCGGTCCCGAGGTGATGGGCGAGGTGAAGCGGGTCATCGGCTGGATGGACAAGCGGCGCCACGTGTCGTTCGACGTCGACCAGGGCCTGATCGGCGGCTGCGCCTACGACGCCGAGGGCGCGCCGCTCTCCGACAAGACGATGGAGAAGGCGCTGCAGTCGGACGCCGTGCTGCTCGGCGCCGTCGGCGGCCCCAAGTGGGAGAAGCTGCCGTTCGAGGTCCAGCCCGAGCGCGGCCTCCTGCGCATCCGCAAGGACATGGAGCTGTTCGCGAACCTGCGCCCGGCGATGGTGTTCGACGCGCTCGCGGAGGCCTCGACGCTCAAGACCGATCTCGTCCGCGGCCTCGACATCATGATCGTCCGCGAGCTCACCGGCGGCGTCTACTTCGGCCAGCCGCGCGGCATCGAGACGCTGCCGAACGGCAGCCGCCGCGGCGTCAACACCCAAGTCTACACGACCGAAGAGATCGTCCGCATCGGCCGCATCGCCTTCGAGCTCGCGCGCAAGCGCGGCAAGCGCGTGACCTCGGTCGAGAAGGCGAACGTGATGGAGTCGGGTCTCTTGTGGCGCCAGGAGATCACCAAGCTCCACGATGCCGAGTACAAGGACGTGCAGCTCTCGCACATGTACGCCGACAACTGCGCGATGCAGCTCGTGCGCCAGCCCAAGCAGTTCGACGTCATCGTCACCGACAATCTGTTCGGCGACCTGCTGTCCGATTGCGCGGCGATGCTGACGGGCTCGCTCGGCATGCTGCCGTCGGCGTCACTCGGCGCGGCCGATGCGTCGGGCCGCCGCAAGGCGCTGTACGAGCCGGTGCACGGCTCGGCCCCCGACATCGCCGGCCAGAACAAGGCCAACCCGCTCGCCACCGTGCTGTCGTTCGCGATGATGCTGCGCTACTCGTTCGACATGGACGAAGACGCGAAGCTGGTCGAGAAGGCGGTCGCCAACGTCCTCGATTCGGGCATCCGCACCGGCGACATCATGCAGCCGGGCAAGACGCTGGTCTCGACCACCCAGATGGGCGAGGCCCTGCTCAAGGAACTCGACAAGCTCGCAGCCTGACCGCCGCAGCGGCCGCAGGGACCCCGCGATGGCGTGGCTGCTGGTTCTGCTCGCCGGCCTCGCCGAGCTCGGCTGGATGGTGGGTCTCAAGCTCTCCGACGGCTTCACCCGCATCGGCTGGACGGCGGTGACCGTCGCCGCGATGGCGCTCAGCGTCGTGCTGCTGGCCGTCGCCGTCCGCACGATCCCGATGGGGACTGCCTACGCGGTGTGGACCGGGATCGGCGCCGTCGGCATCGTGGTCGTCGGCATCCTGTTCTTCGGCGAGCCGCGGAGCCTCCTTCGCATCGCGTTCATCGCCTGCATCTTCGTCGGCATCGTCGGACTGAAGCTCACGTCCGCCGAGTGAGACGCGCACTCGTTCGCGGAACCGCACCCGCTCGGCGGCGCACCCAAGGCTTGTAAATCCCGGTGCCCGTCCCATGATGGGTCGCCGCGTCTTCACCATTGGGACCGAGTGCCGCGGATGCTGAGGGAACCTTCCGGAGAGACGGCGAAGGTGCCGAGCGCGACCTCGCCCGGCGCCAAGAGGATCCGGATTCTCGGTCCCGGTCTGATCACCGGAGCGTCTGACGACGATCCGAGCGGTATCGCCACCTATTCCCAGGTCGGCGCGCAGTTCGGGTTCGGCGTCGCCTGGGTCATGCTGTTCAGCTGGCCGCTGATGGCGGCGACCCAGGAGATCAGCGCCCGCATCGGCCGCATCACCGGCCAGGGGCTTGCCGGCAACATCCGCGCGCACTATTCGCCGGTGCTGCTCCGCGTCACCGTCGCGCTGCTGGTGTTCGCCAACGTCATCAACATCGGCGCCGACCTCGGAGCGATGGCGGATGCCATCCACATCACGGTCGGCGGGCCGCCGCAGGTCTACGTCGCGCTGCTTGCGATCGGTTGCGCGGGTCTCGAGATCTTTTCGAGCTACGAGCACTACGTCGCGATCCTCAAGTGGCTGTGCCTGTCGCTGCTGGCCTACGTCGCCGTCGTGCTTGTCGTCGGCATCCCGTGGGGCCGTGTCGTCTACAACACGTTGGTCCCGACATTCGTGTTCGACGAGCGCTACATCACCGGGATCGTCGCGGTCCTCGGCACGACGATCAGCCCGTACCTGTTCTTCTGGCAGTCGTCGGAGGAGGCGGAGGACGAGCGGACGGATCCCGACGCGGCGCCGCTGCTGTACGCGCCGAAGGACGCCGACCGCGAGCTCAAGCGCATCCGCTTCGACACGTATCTCGGCATGGGCGCCTCGAACCTGATCGGCTGGTTCATCGTGCTGACCACGGCGGCGACGCTGCACGCCCACGGCATCACCGAGATCGAGAGCTCGACCCAGGCCGCCGACGCCCTGCGGCCGATCGCCGGCGAGTTCGCTTTCGCGGTGTTCGCGATCGGCATCATCGGCACCGGGCTGCTTGCCGTCCCGGTGCTCGCGGGCTCGGCCGCATACGCCATCGGCGAGGCCCTGCGGTGGCCGACCGGGCTCGGCCGCCTGCCCAGGGACGCCAAGGCGTTCTACGCGACGATCGCGGTCGCCACGCTGCTCGGCGTCGGCATCAACCTGGTCGAGATCGACCCCATCGCGGCGCTGGTGTGGAGCGCCGTCGTCAACGGCATCGTCGCGGTTCCGGTGATGGCGGTGATGATGCTGATGGCCGCCAACGAGAAGGTGATGGGGCCGCTCACCATCCCGCCGGGCCTGCGCATCGTCGGCTGGGCCTCGTTCGCGGCCATGGCTGCGGCCGTTATCGCAATGTTTACCACCTGGCTCTAGAACGCCGGGCGCTTGGCCTTGAAAAGGCCGCCGGTTGCCGCTAAGTCATCGGCCTTTCCGGCCGAATCGGCCAGGTGCGGGCAGCCCCGCAGAGGAACAGGTGCCATGGGCTACAGGGTCGCGGTGGTGGGCGCCACCGGCAACGTCGGCCGCGAGATGCTGACGACGCTCTCCGAACGTTCGTTCCCGTGCGACGAGGTGGCGGCTGTCGCGTCGTCGCGCTCGGTCGGCAAACGCGTGTCGTTCGGCGAGACCAAGACCCTGGTCGTGAAGGACCTGGCGACGTTCGACTTCACCGGCTACGACATCGCGCTGTTCTCGGCCGGCGGCGAGACGGCGAAGATTCACGCGCCGCGCGCCGCCCAGGCCGGCTGCGTCGTCATCGACAATTCGTCCTACTGGCGCATGGACCCGGACGTCCCGCTGGTCGTGCCGGAGGTCAACCCGGAGGCGATCCGGCAGTTCGAGAAGCGGCGCATCATCGCCAACCCGAACTGCTCGACCATCCAGATGGTCGCGGCGCTGAAGCCGCTCCATGACGCCTACCGCATCAAGCGCGTGGTCGTGGCGACGTACCAGTCGACGTCGGGCGCCGGCAAGGCGGCGATGGACGAGCTGTTCCAGCAGACGCGCGGCATCTTCGTCAACGAGCCGGTCGAGTCGCACCGCAAGAAGTTCACGAAGCAGATCGCCTTCAACGTCATTCCTCACATCGACGTCTTCATGCCGGGCGGCGAGACCAAGGAGGAGTGGAAGATGGTCGAGGAGACCAAGAAGATCCTCGACCCCAAGGTGAAGGTCATCGCCACCTGCGTCCGCGTGCCGACCTTCATCGGCCACGGCGAGGCGGTGGTGATCGAGTGCGAGAAGCCGATCGACGAGAACGCGGCGCGCGACCTGCTCCGCGAGGCGCCCGGCGTTTCGGTGATCGACCACCGCGCCGACGAGGGTTACGTCACGCCGGTCGAGTGCGCCGGCGAGGACGCGGTCTACGTCTCCCGCATCCGCAAGGATCCGACCGTCGACAACGGTCTTGCGATGTGGATCGTCGCCGACAACCTGCGCAAGGGCGCCGCGCTCAACGCGGTGCAGATCGCCGAAGTGCTCGCGCAGAACTATCTGCGCAAAGCCGCGTAGAGCGATCCGAACGGACGAGTGAAGACGGCGGGAGGATGCTCCCGCCGTTTTGCCGTATGCACGGCAAACGCCAACCCGCCGCTCCCGACCGGCGGAACGACGAGCCCGATAAATCCGCTACGGCGTCGACGTGCGATTGGTCGGCTGGAACATTTCGAAGGTCTCGGGGTCGATCGACACCAGGGAGAACAGCAGGAGCACGCCGAACACGGCGATCAACACGCCGGTGGCGCGGGTGATCCACAGCAGGCGCGCATCGGTCATGTAGCCGCGGAATCCCATGGTGACCGTCGTGAGCAGCAGCCACCACCCGGTGGCGCCGGCGAAAACGCCCGATGTCAGAGCGACGCTCCAGCGGACGTGATCGGTGACGCCGTGGATGTTGAGGCCGGCAAGCACCGCCGCGAACGAGATCAGGGTGATCGGATTGGTGACGGTGACGGCGAACGCCGACATGGCGTCGCCCCAGTAGCTGCGGCGGTCGTCGGCGGCGAGCCTCGGGAGGCGGCGTGTCAGCATCGAGCGCACCCCGAGCAGACACAGGATCGCGCCGCCGACGAAGCGCAGGATCTGGTTGTGCGCCATGAGGTCGTCGGCGAGGACACCGAGACCGAATGCGGCGATCGCGCCAAAGACGGTGTCGCCGGCGGCGGCGCCGAGCCCGGACACGTATCCGTAAAGCGGGCCCTGGACGAGAGTGCGGTGGATGCACATGACCGCGACGGGGCCGACGGGCATCGCGATGATGAATCCCGCGACGACGCCCTTGGCGAAGAAAATCCAAAACTCCATTCGGCCCCGCTGTGCGTCGCGCGTCTCTCCCGACGCGGTGAAGCGAGCCAGCGGCGGACCGCTGTGCCGACGCCTTTCTTACGCAGGAGCGCTGCCTCTGACAACCGCGTCGCGGTGGGGCGTCGGGACGCCAGCGTACCGTCGTCCCCGAAAGGGTGGGCCAAATATGGGGCCGAGCACGGGCGCGGAACCCAAAATGTCGTTGCGCCGCCCGCGCCCACCTCATAATAGGAGGGGCGTCAGGCGTGCGGATCACCGGTCCGAGAACCATCGATCGCACAGCGGTGATGCGGTTGCAGCCGCAACACCTCGCCTGACGCCCCGTGGAGCAGTTCTGCTCCTGCAGCAGGTGCGGGCAGACAGTTCCGCCGTTGCCTCGGTCGGCGCACCCCCAGGGAGAGCTGCGCTCGGTCCCGTAACGGCTCGACCCCCCAAGGGGCCGCTGTCCCTACGGAAAGCCCCTGTCCTTCGTCCGGCCTCGAACCCGTCTGGCGTCCTCGTTCCGGCACCGGAACGCGTCCGGAAGTGTCCTCCCGGAAGCCGCCTCGCAAGGAGCCCTGCGCGGCGTGGCATGAGACGTGGACGCGATCTTCCGACTGCGTCCCGACGGATGGCGACCCTTGGGGTGCCGCCATCCCGGCACTCGAAGCCTTCTCACCGAAGGCCGTACTTTCCGCCCGGCGTTGCTCTCAATTCCCCGCCGCTTGCGCGCCGAGGCTGAGGGCAGACCCTCGTCAGAGGGCGGTTGGCCCTCAGCCAAGGGCCTGCCCGCCGGTCCCGGCGACACCAGCATCGGGTGACCCCGCCGCCGAGTGTCGCCTCCGAGATCGCCTCCCGTCGGAGGACAGCGAGGCCATCTCGGATGCCTGCTACAGCGAAATGATCGATTCGGCGGGCATTACCGGCAATACGAATCCCCTCCAGCGGGCGAGATTCCTGTGGATCGAAGGTGTCGAATCCCACAGCGCGCGCACAATCGGTCCCCGCAGTTATCCACAAGCTTCGCTGGGCCCGGCGGAATTCCGCGCCTGCTCCCCGCCGGCCGCCGCCGTGGTTCTTTTCTTGCGCCCGCTGCCGTAACATTCGGCGGGACCCGCCCATGAACGACCGTCGCATCGAGATCCACTATTGCCGCCAATGCCGCTGGCTGCTGCGCGCCGCATGGATGGCGCAGGAGCTGCTTCTCACGTTCGAGGAGGAGCTCGCGGGCGTCGCCCTGGTGCCCGGCACCGGCGGCATCTTCGAGGTGCGCCTCGGGGACGAGGTGCTGTGGTCACGCAAGGAGAAGGGGCGGTTTCCCGACATCCGCGAGCTCAAGCAACTGGTGCGCGACCGGGTTGCCCCCGAGCGCGATCTCGGGCACTCGGATCGGCCGGTGAGCCAACCGCCAGGCACATGACAGCCGCGCCGCCGGGCCGTTGACGGCACAGGGCCGGGGACGCTACACCCAAGCGGCCAAAATCGAGGCTATCCAAGACGTTCCAGGGGAACGACGGCTGCGTCGCCGGCGCTCTCCATCCCGCCTTCTGCGCCCTCAGCCATCCAGGCAAACCATGGTCGAACGCAACCGTCCGCTGTCGCCGCATCTTCAGATCTATCGTCCGCAGATGACGTCGGTCCTCTCGATCCTGCACCGCATCACCGGTGTCGGACTGGGGCTCGGCACGCTGCTTCTCGTCTACTGGATCGCCGCCGCGGCGACGGGGCCCGAGTCGTTCGGCCGCGCACAGGCGCTGATGGGCTCCTGGTTCGGCTATCTCGTGCTGTTCGGGTTCAGCGTCGCGCTGTTTTTCCACCTCGCCAACGGCATCCGCCATCTGTTCTGGGATGCGGGCTACGGCTTCGAGCTGAAGTCGGCCTACGCCTCCGGCGTCGCGGTCCTGGTCATGACCGGCGGGCTCACGCTGATCGCGTGGGTCGCCGCCCTTAGCGTTGTTGGAGGCGCTCGATGAGCATGCGCACGCCCTTGGGCCGCGTCCGCGGACTCGGCTCGGCGAAGGAGGGTGTCCACCACTGGTGGGTGCAGCGGCTGACCGCCGTCGCGCTCGTCCCGCTGATGCTGTGGTTCGTCGCCTCGCTGATCCAGCTCGCCGGCGCGGACTACGCGCACGTCACGGCGTGGGTCGCGCAGCCGGTCGTCGCCGTGCTGCTGCTGCTCCTGTTCGTCAGCGGCTTCTACCATCTTTCGCTCGGGCTTCAGGTTGTCGTCGAGGACTACGTCCACGAGGAGCCCGCGCGCATCGTATCGCTGGTCGTCGTCCGCTTCGCCTGCTGGGCACTCGCGGCCGTTGCCGTGTTCTCCGTTCTCAAGATCGCGTTCAGGGGTTGAGGCGATGAGCAACGCCTATCAGATCATCGACCACACCTACGACGTCGTCGTCGTCGGCGCCGGCGGCGCCGGCCTGCGCGCGACGCTCGGCATGACGGCGGCGGGCTTCAGCACGGCCTGCATCACCAAGGTCTATCCGACCCGCAGCCACACGGTCGCGGCCCAGGGCGGCGTCGGCGCCGCGTTCGGCAACGTGAAGCCCGACGACTGGCGCTATCACTTCTACGACACCGTGAAGGGCTCCGACTGGCTCGGCGACCAGGACGCGATCGAGTACATGTGCCGCACCGCGCTCGACGCGGTCCGCGAGCTCGAGCACTTCGGCGTCCCGTTCTCGCGCACGCCCGAGGGCAAGATCTACCAGCGTCCGTTCGGCGGCCACACCATCGAGTACGGCAAGGAGATGGCGCATCGCGCTTGCGCCGCCGCCGACCGCACCGGCCACGCGATCCTGCACACGCTCTATCAGCAGTCGCTGAAGCACAAGGCGGAGTTCTTCTCCGAGTACTTCGCGCTCGACCTGATGATGGACGACGACGGCGCGTGCCGCGGCGTCGTCGCGCTGTGCATGGACGATGGCACGATCCATCGCTTCCGGGCCCAGACGACCGTCATCGCCACGGGCGGCTACGGCCGCGTCTACTTCTCCGCGACCTCGGCCCACACCTGCACCGGGGACGGCAACGCGATGGTGCTGCGCGCCGGCCTGCCGCTCCAGGACATGGAGTTCATCCAGTTCCACCCGACCGGCATCTACGGCTCGGGCTGCCTGATCACCGAGGGCGCCCGCGGTGAGGGCGGCTACGTCACCAACTCGAACGGCGAGCGCTTCATGGAGCGGTACGCGCCGTCGGCGAAGGACCTCGCCTCGCGCGACGTCGTCAGCCGGTCGATGACGATCGAGATCCGCGAGGGCCGCGGCGTCGGTCCCCACAAGGACCACATCTACCTGCACCTCGAGCACCTCGACCCCAAGCTCCTGCATGAGCGTCTGCCGGGCATCTCGGAGACGGCCAAGATCTTCGCCGGCGTCGATGTGACCAAGGAACCGATTCCGGTGCTGCCGACCGTGCACTACAACATGGGCGGCATCCCGACCAACTATCACGGCGAGGTCGTGCAGCCGGTCAACGGCAACCCCGACACCGTCGTCCCGGGCCTGATGGCGATCGGCGAGGCGGCGTGCGTCTCGGTCCACGGCGCCAACCGTCTCGGCTGCAACTCGCTGCTCGACATCGTCGTGTTCGGCCGCGCCGCGGCGCTCCGCGCGAAGGAGACGCTGAAGCCGGGCGCGCTGCAGAAGCCGCTCGCGAAGGACGCCCACGAGAAGGCGATCGCCCGCCTCGACCGTCTGCGCCACGCAAACGGCTCGCGGCTGGTCGCCGACGTCCGTCTGTCGATGCAGCGGACGATGCAGAACAACTGCGCGGTGTTCCGCAATCAGGAGGTCCTGAGCGAGGGCGTCAAGCTGATCAACGAAGAAGCGGCGTCGCTCAAGGACGTGCGCGTCAACGATCGGTCGCTGGTGTGGAACTCCGACCTCATCGAGGCGCTGGAGCTCGAGAATCTGATGGCGCAGGCCGTCGTGTCGATGACCTCGGCGGAGGCCCGCAAGGAGAGTCGTGGCGCCCACGCCCGCGAGGACTACCCCGACCGCGACGACGTCAACTGGCTCAAGCACACCGTTGCGTGGATCGACGAGAACAATCGCGTCCGGCTCGATTACCGCCCGGTGCACATGAAGACGCTGTCCGACGAGGTCGAGGTCATTCCGCCCAAGGTCCGCGTCTACTGATCATCCCAGAGCGCAGCGAACAAGAGCGCAGAGAAGTCCCATGGTCGAACTTGCGTTGCCGAAGAACTCCCGCGTCGTCGACGGGCAGCGATTTCCCGCTCCCGCCGGGGCGAAGACCGTCCGCACCTTCAAGATCTACCGCTGGGATCCCGAGACCGGCGGCAACCCGCGCGTCGACTCGTACGACATCGACCTCGCGGCCTGTGGGCCGATGGTTCTCGACGCGCTGATCAAGATCAAGAACGAGGTCGACACAACGCTGACGTTCCGCCGGTCGTGCCGCGAGGGCATCTGCGGCTCGTGCGCCATGAACATCGACGGCGTGAACACGCTCGCGTGCATCCAGCCGATCGAGGACATCAAGGGCGACGTGAAGATCTATCCGCTGCCGCACATGCCGGTGGTGAAGGATCTCGTTCCCGAGCTCACCCACATCTGGGCGCAGTACGCCTCGGTCGAGCCCTGGCTCAAGACCGAGACCCCGACGCCCCCGGACACCGAGCGCCTGCAGAGCCAGGAGGAGCGCGCGAAGCTCGACGGTCTGTGGGAGTGCATCCTGTGCTTCTGCTGCTCGACCTCGTGCCCGAGCTATTGGTGGAACGGAGACAAGTTCCTCGGTCCGGCGATCCTGCTCCAGGCCTATCGCTGGATCGCGGATTCCCGCGACGAGGCGACCGGAGAGCGCCTCGACCGCCTTGAGGATCCGTTCCGCCTCTATCGCTGCCACACGATCATGAACTGCACCCGGACCTGCCCGAAGGGTCTCAACCCGGCGCGCGCGATCGGCGAGATCAAGAAGCTGATGGTCCAGCGGCAGCACGGATAACGGCCAGGTCGGAGGGATCATGGAACGCGGCGCCTCGATCTCGATTCCCTGCACCGACGGGGCGCAGATGCCGGCCGAGGTGTTCCTGCCCGACCGCGGCAGCCGTGCCGCCGCCGCGATCGTCATGGTGCCGCCGATCTTCGGGCTGCTGGACGACGGCCGCGACATCGCCTGGGACTACGCGCGCGCCGGCCACACCGTGATCGCGCCGGACTGGTTCCACCGCACAATCCCCGGGCCGATCGACCGCGACAGCCCCGACCGGCCAAAGGCGGTCGAGCGCTCCGAGAACTTCGACGTCGAGCAGGGCGTGCGCGATCTCTCGGCGGCACTCGCGTTCGCGCGCGTGCACGGCAACGCCAACGGCCGCGCCTGCGTGTTCGGCTACTGCTTCGGGGGGCAATTCGCGTTCCTGTCGCTTACCCGCTGCGGGGCCGACGGTGCTGTGTCGTTCCACGGCGTCAAGATCGGCGAGTATCTCGCCGAGGCCGACCGTGTGCGCCGTCCGTTCCAGGTTCACGTCGGCACCAACGACCACGCGATCAAGATGGACGAGGTCGAGGCGACGCGGAAGGCGCTGGCCGGCAATCCGGTCGCCCGCGTGTTCGTCTACGACGGCGTGCAGCACGGGTTCACCAGCAAGGGACGCCCGGCTCACCACCTCGTCGCCGATACCGCCTCGCGCCACGCGGCGCTCGGGCTCCTGTCGGCGCTGTCGTAAGCTCGGTCGCCAATCGGGAGGCGACCATGACCAAGCGCAACGTCAACACCGTCCTGTTCCTGGGACCCCAGGACGTCAAGGACGTCATCACCATCGGCAAGGCGATCGATCTGGTCGAGCAGGGCTACCGCGAGGCCGCCCGCTTCCCGATCGTCAACGCGCCGCGACGCCGCGTGCACTCGCCGGAGAACGTGCGCGTCTCGAATTTCCCGGGCGGCGTGCCGGGGCTCGGCGTGATCGGATCGCTGACCCGCGCCGAGTCGGTGACCCACGATCCCGCCAACCAGGTCTATCCCTACCGCGAGCATCCCGTCTATCTGCTGTGGGATTCCAAGACCGCCCACCTCCAGTCGATCATGGTCGGCGAGATCACCGAGAAACGGGTCGGCTTCTCGTCCGTGATGGCGTTGCGCACGGCGGCGACGACCGGAGTCGGCTTCCGCCACCTCGTCCGCAAGGACGCGGCGACCTGCGGCGTGCTCGGAACCGGCGGACAGGCGCTGCACAAGATCATGGCGCTGCAGAACGAGCGCGCGATCAAGACGTACAAGGTGTTCAGCCGCAACGCCGAGAACCGCAAGGCCTTCTGCGAACGCATGCGCGCGCTGGTGGACGCCGACTTCGTTCCCGCCAACGGGCCCGAGGAGGTGGTGCGCGGTGTCGACGTGCTGATCTGCGCCACCAACTCCAACGTGCCGGTGTTCGACGGCAACTGGCTCGAACCCGGCCAGCACGTCGTCACGGTGGTCGGCTCGAACAACGCGCTGGTCAAGGGCGGCTGGCTGCAGTCGGGACGTCGCGAGAACGACGACGTGACGGTGCAGCGTGCCGACTTCATCGTCACGAACTGGCGAGAATCGATCGAGCAGGAGCAGCAGGCGGGTCTCATCGAGCCGCTGAACAAGGGCATCATCGGCTGGGACAAGATCGTCGAGCTGGGCGAGATCCTGGCCGGCATGCATCCGGGCCGCACCACCGACCAGCAGATCACGTACCACGCCAACAACAACGGCACGGCCGCCGCCGACATGGCGATCGCCAAGTGGGTGTACGACGAGTGCCGCCGCCTGAAGCGCGGCATGGACATCGAGCTGCCCGTCCCGGGCACGCAGTAGCCGCGCGTGGACCCGGTGCGTACCCACCGGTATCATCCGCGCGCCGTGATTCCCGTCCCCGCACCCGTCGTTGTCGTCGGATGAGCCCAGGTCCTCTCGCGATCTATCGTGAGCGCCGCCAGGCGGGTGTTCTCGCGCCCGATCCGGCGCAGGCGCTCGCCGCCGAGAAGCTCGAGAGTCTGGCGCGCGCGCTCGCCGGATACCGTCCGCGCGCGGCGGAGGCGCAGGGGTGGCTCGCTCGCTTCGGTCTTCGCCCGGCATCGCCGCGTCCGCCGCAGGGCCTTTACCTGTACGGCGCCGTCGGCCGCGGCAAGTCGATGCTGATGGACCTGTTCTACGAAAGCGCGCCGGTCGCTGCGCGGCATCGCCGCCGCGTGCACTTCCACACCTTCATGCAGGAGGTGCACCAGCGCATGCATGCGCTGCGCGGCTCGGGCGAGACCGCCGACATCATCGGCGCGGTCGCCGACGAGGTCGCGGCGAAGACCTGGCTTCTGTGCTTCGACGAGTTCCAGGTCACCAACATCGCCGACGCCATGATCCTCGGCCGCCTGTTCGAGGCGCTCTTCGAGCGCGGCGTGGTCGTCGTCGCGACGTCGAACCGCTCGCCCGACCAGCTCTATGAGCGCGGGCTGCAGCGGGAATTGTTCCTGCCGTTCATCGCGCTGATCAAGAACAAGCTGGACGTCCTCTGCCTCGACGGGGAGACCGATTGGCGCCGCGCCCGCATCCGCGGCATGAAGGTGTATCACGTGCCGCTCGGGCGCGCCGCCGCCGAGGCGCTGGACGCCGCCTTCCGCACCCTGACCGACGACGATGCCGACGCGGGTCCGGCGACGCTTACCGTCCTCGGCCGCACCCTCGAGATCCCGCTGGCGGCCCGCGGCGTCGCGCGGTTCTCGTTCGAGGAGCTGTGCGCACGCGCCCTCGGCGCGGCCGACTACTTCGCGCTCGCGACGCACTTCCACACGCTGATCTTGGCCGGCATCCCGCGGATGAATGCCGACCGCCGCAACGAGGCGATCCGCTTCACGACGCTGATCGACGCCCTCTACGAGCATCGCGTCAATCTCGTCTGCTCGGCCGAGGCGCCGCCCGACGAGCTCTACACAGAGGGCGAGGGGTCGTTCGAGTTCCACCGGACGGCATCGCGACTGATCGAGATGCAGTCCGAGGCGTACCAGAGCGCGGAGCACATGCCGTGACGCCGCCGCCAGTCCGCTTGCCAACGGCGGAGCGCCCGGCTACACGCTGATGCCAATCACGCCCACGGCGACACGACCGCGACAGGAGACACGGATGCTGCTCGACCCGAAAGAGGTGACCGATTTCATCGACCGCGCACTGGCCGAGGACATCGGCCGCGGCGACCTCACGACGCTGGTGACCATCCCCGAGGGCACCAAGCTCAAGGTCGCCATGGTCGCTCGCCAGCCGCTGGTGGTCTGCGGCATCCGCATGGCCGAGGAGACCTTCCATCGCGTCGATCCGTCGATCAACGTCAATGTGCTCGTCGAGGACGGCGCCGCGGCTCCGGCGAAGACGGTCGTCGCGCGCATCGACGGCGACGCCCGCGCGATCCTGTCGGCCGAGCGCACTGCGCTCAACATCGTCCAGCACTTGTCCGGTATCTCGACGATGGTGCGCCAGTACGCCGAGAAGGTGAAGGGCACGAAAGCGGTGCTGATCGACACCCGCAAGACGATCCCGACGTTGCGCAACGTCGCCAAGTACGCGAGCTACATCGGCGGGGCGCGCAACCACCGCATCCGCCTCGACGACGGCGTGCTGATCAAGGACAACCACATCGCCGCCCACGGCAGCCTCACGGCGACGATCGTCGCGGCCAAGCGCCGCACGCCGGCGCTCACGGTGATCGAGGTCGAGTGCGACACGCTCGAGCAGGTCAAGGAGGCGGCCGAGGCGGGGGTCGACATGATCCTGCTCGACAACATGTCCGCGGAGATGATGCGCGAGGCGGTGAAGATCGTCGCCGGCCGCGCCCGCATCGAGGCGTCGGGCGGCATCAACCTCGAGACCATCCGCGCCAAGGCGGAATCGGGCGTCGATTTCATCTCCGTCGGTCGCATGACCCAGTCGGCGCCCGCCGTCGACATCGGACTGGACTGGGGCGTCTAGGTCCCGCTGCAGGAGCGAAGCGATGCGGGCAGGTTGGTACGAGCGCCCCGGCCCCGCGCATGAGGTGATCGTCGTCGGCGACATGCCGACGCCGGAGCCCGGGCCCGGGGAGGTCCGCGTCCGCCTCCACGCGTCGGGCATCAGTCCGTCCGACTACAAGCGCCGCGCCAGCGCGAAGGGCGGGATGGAGTTCCCGCGCATCATCCCGCATTCCGACGGCGCGGGCGCCGTCGACGCCGTCGGCGCCGGGGTCACCTCGTTCGATCGTGGCGATCGCGTCTGGACCATGGACGCGCAGTTCAAGCGCCCGTACGGCACCGCCGCCGAGTACGTCGTGCTGCCCGAGGCCAAGCTCGCGGTGTTGCCCGACCATGTGTCGTTCGAAGAGGGAGCCTGCCTCGGCATCCCGGCGATGACCGCGTACCGCGCGGTGTATCTCGACGGCTCCGTCGCCGGTCAGACGGTGCTCGTCTCCGGCGGCGTGGGGCGGGTCGCCCATTGCGCAATCCAGCTCGCCAGGATCGGCGGCGCTCGCGTGATCGCGACGGTCTCCAGCGCGGCCAAGGGCGATATCGCGCGCGCCGCGGGCGCCGACGAGATCGTGCTGCGCGGCGGCGACATCGCCCGACGCGTTCTCGATCTCACCGGCGGCCTCGGTGTCGACCGCGTCGTGGAGGTCGAGTTCGGCGGCAATGTCGAGGTCAACCAGAAGATCCTCAAGGACGGCGGCGTCGTCGCATCCTACGCGTCGTCCCGGGTTCCACAGCCGCGACTCACGGTGACGCCGCGGCGCGCCTCGAACATGTCGATCCACTTCATCTACTGCTACACGCTGCCCGATGCGGTGAAGGCCGCGGCCGCATGGGAGATCAACCGCATGCTCGCAAGCGGCGCGTTTGCGCCGCGAATCGCGCGCACGTTCCCGCTCGATGCGCTCGCCGAAGCTCATGCGTATTCCGAATCGTCATCGGGCGACGGTCAGGTCGTGGTGACGATCGATTGAGCGACGATGCGAATCCGATTCGCGATTCCATCCGCGCGCGATTCGAGTCGCGATGAGCGACTCGGGAACAAAAATTTCAATCTGCACTTGCGCGCGCCGACTTTTCAGGCTAGGAAAACCTGTCAAGAGGCTTGTTGAGTCTCCATTCGCGCTCGGCGGATGGTGTCGGTGGGAAAAATCTCCGACAGGTTGAGTAGACGCTTCGTAACGTTGATGCCGCAGGACTGTTGATGGCGCGCAAGAAGATCGCCCTCGTCGGGGCGGGAAATATCGGTGGCACTCTCGCTCATCTGGCCGTGCTCAAGGAGCTCGGCGACGTTGTCATCTTCGACATCGTCGAAGGGATGCCCGCGGGCAAGGCTCTGGATATCGCGCAGGCCGGCCCGATCGAAGGCTTCGACGCCTCGCTGCGCGGCACCAACGACTACAAGGATCTCGCGGGCGCCGATGTCGTCATCGTCACCGCCGGCGTCGCCCGCAAGCCGGGCATGAGCCGCGACGACCTGATCGGCATCAACACCAAGGTGGTGACCCAGGTCGGCGAAGGCATCAAGGCACATTGCCCGAACGCGTTCGTCATCGTCATCACCAACCCGCTCGACGTCATGGTGTGGGTGATGCGCGAGGCCTCCGGTCTTCCGCACAGCCGGGTCGTCGGCATGGCCGGCGTTCTCGACAGCGCCCGCTTCCGCATGTTCCTCGCCGAGGAATTCAAGGTCTCGATGGAGGACGTCCACGCGTTCGTCCTCGGCGGCCACGGCGACACGATGGTGCCGCTGCCGCGCTACTCCTCGGTCGGCGGCGTTCCGCTGCCGGACCTCGTCAAGATGGGCTGGACCACCCAGAAGCGGCTCGACGAAATCGTGCAGCGCACCCGTGACGGCGGCGCCGAGATCGTCGGCCTGCTCAAGACCGGGTCCGCCTTCTACGCGCCGGCCACGGCGGCGATCGAGATGGCCGAGGCGTATCTCAAGGACAAGAAGCGCATTCTTCCCTGCGCGGCGTACTGCAACGGTCAGTACGGCGTGAAGGGCGTGTATGTCGGGGTTCCGGTGGTGATCGGCGCTGGTGGCGTCGAGCGCATCGTCGAGATCCCGCTCGACAAGGGCGAACAGGAAGCGTTCGCCAAATCAGTTGCGGCCGTGGAAGGGCTGATCGCGGTCGCGCAGTCTCTACAGAAGAAATCAGCCTAGGTCGGGGAAACCGACACTTAAAAAAGTAATGCAGACGTTCAACCAAACCGAAAGGTGACTCAGATGGTTAAGAAAGCGAAGAAGGCGAAGAAGAAGGCCGCGAAGAAGAAGAAGGCCTAATTCTTCTCAGTACCGAGTTAGTGCCGGGGCGGGGGTCATCCCCCGCCCCGGTCTGTTTTGGGGTGGCGCTCCGCGGCTGTGAGCGGCGGTCCGAATAAAGCCACGTCTCGCTGGGTATTGCCTCTTGCCGAGGCAGCTTGGGTCCCCACTGTCCCCCATGGATTCCAATAGCTTAAGAGGGGTTATCGGCCCCCTTTGTGTATTGGGTTTTTAACCGTTTTGGGCTAAAAGTCCGTCGGCCCTCCGCTGGACCGTCCGGCTCGGCGTGGGCCGGCGAGCGACCGTCCCGACGAATCCCGATCCGCACCGCATCTTCGCGGCGCTCTTCGCGTCGGGTGCATCCCCGGCCTCGGTCTCACGTTTCAGGACGTTCACCATAAAAAACCGCAGCCGATGAACATTCACGAGTATCAGGCCAAAGCCCTGTTGGCCCAGTTCGGCGTCGCCGTTCCGCGCGGCGGCGTCGCGTACACCCCGGAAGAAGCCGAGAAGGTCGCCCGCGATCTCGGCGGCTCGGTGTGGGTGGTGAAGGCGCAGATTCACGCCGGCGGCCGCGGCAAGGCCGGCGGCGTCAAGGTGGTGAAGTCGGTCGAGGACGTCGTCGCCGCGGCGCGCGCGATGCTCGGCATGCGCCTCAAGACGCACCAGACCGGCCCCGAGGGCAAGGAGGTCAAGCGCGTCTACATCGAGGAAGGCTGCCAGATCGCCCGTGAGCTCTATCTCGGCATGCTGCTCGACCGCGCGACCGCACGGGTCACCGTGATGGCGTCCGCCGAAGGCGGCATGGACATCGAGGAAGTGGCCGCGAAGACTCCCGAGAAGATCATCCGGGTCGCGATCGATCCCGCCATGGGCCTGCAGCCGTTCCACGCCCGCGAGGTCGCGTTCGCGCTCGGCCTCGAGGGCAAGCAGGTCAACGCCGCGGTGAAGTTCCTCGACGGACTCTATCGCGCGTTCCAGGCGCTCGACGCCTCGCTCGTCGAGGTCAATCCGCTGGTCGTGACTGGGGCGGGCGACCTGCTCGCGCTCGACGCGAAGATGAACTTCGACGACAACGCGCTGTTCCGGCAGCCCAACGTCCGCGCACTGCGCGACGAGGACGAGGAGGACCCGGCGGAGCTCGAGGCCTCCAAGCACGACCTCAATTACGTGAAGCTCTCCGGTAACATCGGCTGCATGGTGAACGGCGCCGGCCTCGCCATGGCGACGATGGACATCATCAAGCTGTATGGCGGCGAGCCCGCGAACTTCCTCGACGTCGGCGGCGGCGCGACGCGCGAGCGCGTGACGACGGCCTTCAAGCTCATTCTCTCCGATCCCCACGTCGAGGGAATCCTGGTCAACATCTTCGGCGGCATCATGCGCTGCGACGTCATCGCCGAGGGCGTGGTCGCCGCGGCCCGCGAGGTCAGCCTGCACGTGCCGCTGGTGGTTCGTCTCGAGGGCACCAACGTGGAGCTCGGCAAGAAGATCCTCGCTCAGTCGGGGCTGCCGATCCTGTCCGCCGACAATCTCGCGGATGCCGCGGAAAAGATCGTCAAGTCGGTCCGGGAGGCCGCGTAATGGCTGTCCTCGTCAACGCCGACACCAAGGTCATCTGCCAGGGCTTCACCGGAGCCCAGGGCACGTTCCACTCCGAACAGGCGATCGCCTATGGCACCAAGATGGTGGGCGGCGTCACGCCGGGCAAAGGCGGGACCAAGCACCTCGACCTGCCGGTGTTCAACACCGTCGCCGAGGCCGTCGCGAAGACCGGCGCCGACGCGTCGGTGATCTACGTTCCGCCGGCGTTCGCCGCCGACGCGATCCTGGAGGCGATCGACGCGAAGGTCCCGCTCATCGTCTGCATCACCGAGGGCATCCCGGTGCTCGACATGGTGCGGGTGAAGCGGGTGCTGCAGGGGTCCAGGTCGCGGCTGATCGGCCCGAACTGCCCGGGAATCATCACCCCCGACGCCTGCAAGATCGGCATCATGCCCGGGCACATCCACACCCGCGGCAAGATCGGCATTGTTTCGCGCTCGGGAACTCTTACCTATGAAGCGGTGGCGCAGACGACGGCAGCGCGGCTTGGCCAGTCCACCTGCATCGGCATCGGCGGCGATCCCGTGAACGGCACCAGCTTCGTCGATGCCCTCGATTTGTTCCTCGGCGACGACGAGACGCAAGGCATCATCATGATCGGCGAGATCGGCGGAACGGCCGAGGAGGACGCGTCGGCGTTCCTCAAGGCCGCCAAGCGCAAGAAGCCGGTTGTCGGTTTCATCGCCGGTGTCACCGCTCCGCCCGGCCGCCGCATGGGGCACGCGGGTGCGATCATCGCCGGTGGAAAGGGCGGCGCCGCGGAGAAGATCGAGGCGATGAAGTCGGCGGGGATCACCATCGCACCGTCGCCCGCGGCGATCGGCTCCACCATGCTCACGGTCATGAAAGGCAAGTAGCCGGCGTTCGGCTCAAGGGCTCGACATGTCGAATTCAAGCGATCAATCGGTTCTGTTCGGCGCCAACAGCGCCTTCCTGCAGGGCCTGTATGCGCGCTTCCTCCAGGACCCGGCCTCGGTCGATCCGGCGTGGGCGCAGTTCTTCCGCGGGCTGGCCGACAATCCGGCCGACGTGGTCCGCGAGGCCATGGGCGCGTCGTGGGCGCGGCCCGCCGCCGTACCCCCCGACATGGCGGAGTTCCAGCCGTGGCTCGAGGTGGTCGCGCGCGACAAGAAGAAGCCGAAGGCGGCGGTGAGCGGCGACGAGATCCGCGCCGCCACGCTCGATTCGATCCGTGCCCTGATGCTGATCCGCGCGTATCGCGTGCGCGGGCACCTGCAGGCCGACCTCGATCCGTTGCACCTCGAGAACCGCGGGACCCATCCCGAGCTCGAGCCGGCGTCCTACGGCTTCACCGACGCCGACTACGACCGCGAGATCTTCATCGACTACGTCCTCGGCCTCGAGACGGCGACGCTGCGCCAGATCCTCGCCGTCCTGCGCGCGACCTACTGCGCGAACGTCGGCGTCGAGTTCATGCACATGCAGGCGCCCGAGGAGAAGGCGTGGATCCAGGAGCGCGTCGAGTCGACGCGCAACCGCACCGACTTCACCGCGAGCGAGAAGCGCGCGATCTATCGCTTCCTCGTCAATGCCGAGGAATTCGAGCGCTATCTGCAGCTCAAGTTCACGGGCACCAAGCGCTTCGGCGTCGAGGGCGCGGAGGCGATGATCCCGGCGCTCGAGGAGATCATCCACTCGGCGCGCCGCCTCGGCGTGCGCGAGATCGTCATGGGCATGCCGCACCGCGGCCGGCTCAATGTGCTGTCGAACATCATGGGGAAGTCGTACAGCGCGATCTTCTCCGAGTTCCAGGGCAACCCGGCAAATCCCGAGGAGACGCAGGGCTCGGGCGACGTGAAGTACCACCTCGGCACCTCGGGCGACCGCGAGTTCGAGGGCAAGACGCTGCACCTGTCCCTCAACGCCAACCCGTCGCACCTCGAGGCGGTCGATCCGGTCGTCATCGGCAAGGTCCGCGCCAAGCAGACCCAGCGCGGCGACACCGCGCGCGAGCAGGTGATGGGCGTGCTGATGCACGGCGACGCGGCGTTTGCGGGCCAGGGCCTCGTCGCCGAGGCCTTCTGCTTCTCGGATCTGCGCGGCTACCGGACCGGTGGCACCGTCCACCTGATCGTCAACAACCAGATCGGCTTCACCACGGCGCCGTCCTATGCCCGCTCGTCGCCGTATCCGACCGACGTCGCCAAGGGCTATCAGGCGCCGATCTTCCATGTGAACGGCGACGATCCCGAGGCGGTGGTGCATGTCGCGCGCATCGCCACGGAGTACCGCCAGCGCTTCAAGAAGGACGTCGTCCTCGACCTGTTCTGCTACCGCCGCCACGGCCACAACGAGGGCGACGAGCCGTCGTTCACCCAGCCGCTCATGTACCGGACGATCGCGAGCCACGCGACGACGGCGGAGATCTACGGCACGCGCCTGGTGCAGGAGGGCGTGCTGACGGCCGAGCAGGCCGAGGCCGAGCGTCAGAGCTTCCGCACCCGTCTGGACCGCGACTTCGACGCCTCGAAGACCTTCAAGCCCAACAAGGCCGACTGGCTCGAGGGCGCGTGGACCGGCTTCGAGGCGGCATCGGGCGACGACCGTCGCGGCAACACGGCGGTGGCCGCCGATCTCCTGAAGAAAGTCGGTCGCGCGCTGGTCACGGTGCCCGAGGGGTTCCACGTGCATGCCCGTCTCAAGCGCATCCTCCAGCAGAAGGCGGAGATGTTCGAGACCGGCCACGACATCGACTGGGCGACCGGCGAGGCGCTGGCGTTCGGGACGCTGGTTGCCGAGGGCACGCGCGTGCGCCTGTCGGGCCAGGACTCCGGCCGCGGCACGTTCTCGCACCGCCATGCCGTGCTGATCGACCAGCAGACCGAGGAGCGGTACATCCCGCTCAGTCATATCGACGCCAATCAGGCGCACTTCGAGGTCATCGACAGCCCGCTGTCCGAGGCGTCCGTTCTCGGCTTCGAGTACGGCTACTCGATCACCGATCCGAACTCGCTGGTGCTGTGGGAGGCGCAGTTCGGCGACTTCGCCAACGGCGCCCAGGTGATCATCGATCAGTTCATCGCCGCCGGTGAGGCGAAGTGGCTGCGCATGTCCGGCATCGTCATGCTGCTGCCGCACGGCTACGAGGGGCAGGGTCCCGAGCATTCGTCCGCTCGCCTCGAGCGCTACTTGCAGCTCTGCGGCGAGGACAACATGCAGGTCGTCTACACGACGACGCCCGCGAACTACTATCACGCGCTCCGCCGCCAGGTGCGCCGCAAGTTCCGCAAGCCTCTCGTCGTGATGACCCCGAAGTCGCTGCTGCGCCACAAGCTCGCGGTCTCATCGCTGGCCGACTTCGGTCCCGGAACGACGTTCCACCGGGTGCTGCCGGAGACGCAGCCGCTGGTTCCGGATGCGCAGGTGCGCCGCGTCGTGTTGTGCTCGGGCAAGGTCTACTACGACCTGTTCGAGGCGCGCGAAGCCAAGGCCGTCAAGGACGTGGCGCTCGTCCGCGTCGAGCAGCTCTATCCGTTCCCGCACAACTCGCTGATCGCGCAGCTCTCGCGTTACCCCAACGCCGAGGTGGTGTGGTGCCAGGAGGAACCCCAGAACATGGGCGCCTGGGCGTTCGTCGACCGCCGCATCGAGGGTGTCCTCGCCGGCCTCAAGGTCAAATCGCGCCGCCCGGCCTACGTCGGCCGTCCGGAAGCGGCGTCCCCGGCGACCGGCCTCTACAAGCGGCACGTCCGGGAGCAGACGGCGCTCGTCGAGCAGGCCCTTGCGCCGGGCGCAATGGCGGTGCGCGCCGCCGAGTGAGGCTAGGCGGTTTGCAGCCGCCTGCGACGTGGTAGATTGCCCACCCAATTTTGACGGCGCGTCGGCTCACGGCGCGTACCCCAGCGGATAACCCATCATGGCTCAGGACATCATCGTACCCACCCTCGGTGAATCGGTGACGGAAGCGACCGTCGCGAAGTGGTTCAAGGCCGCCGGCGACCGGGTCGAGATGGACGAGCCGCTAGTCGAGCTCGAGACCGACAAGGTCGCCGTCGAGGTCAACGCCAAGTCGGCGGGCACGCTGTCGGAAATCGTCGCCGGCCCCGGCGCCGAGGTGAAGGTCGGCGGGGTTTTGGGCCGCATCGAGGAAGGGGCGGGCGCCGCTCCGCGCAAGACGGCCTCCCAGCCGCTCGCGACTCCGCCGAGTGCCCCGAAGATGGCGGTGCCGCCCGCGCCGGCGCAGCCGACCGAGCCGAAGGCTCCGGCGATGCCGCTCGCGCCCGCCGTGCGCAAGATGGTCGAGGACAATCGCCTCGATCCCACCAAGATTCCACCGTCCGGCAAGGATGGGCGTCTGACGAAGGGCGACGTCATCGCCTTCATGGAAGCGAAGGGCGGCGCCCAGCCGGCCCAGGCTCCGTCGCCCGCGGCGCGCGCGCCAGAGGCGGGCGAGCGCGAGGAGCGCGTCAAGATGTCGCGGCTCCGCCGCCGCATCGCCGAGCGCCTCAAGGAAGCGCAGAACACCGCCGCGATGCTGACCACCTTCAACGAGGTGGATATGAGCGCTGTGATGGGCCTGCGCGCGACCTACCGCGACGCCTTCGAGAAGCGCTACGGCATGCGGCTCGGCTTCATGGGCTTCTTCGTCAAGGCTTGCATCCAGGCGCTGAAGGAGATCCCCGAGGTCAACGCCGAGATCCAGGGCGACGAGATCGTCTACAAGAACCACTACGACATCGGCGTCGCCGTCGGCACCGAGCAGGGCCTCGTCGTGCCCGTCGTGCGCGATGCCGACCATCTGTCGCTGGCCGAAGTCGAGCGCACCATCGCCGCACTCGGCAAGAAGGCGCGCGACGGCAAGCTTTCGATCGACGACATGCAGGGCGGCACGTTCACGATCTCGAACGGCGGCGTTTATGGCTCGCTGCTGTCGACGCCGATCCTGAATCCGCCGCAGTCCGGCATCCTCGGGATGCACAAAATTCAGGAGCGCCCGGTCGTCGAGAAGGGCCAGATCGTCGTGAAGCCGATGATGTACCTCGCGCTTTCCTACGATCATCGTATCGTCGACGGCCGCGAGGCCGTGACGTTCCTCGTTCGCGTCAAGGAATGCATCGAGGACCCGTCGCGCCTGCTGCTCGACATCTGAGTCTCACCGCGTGTTGGCGAGGGGCGGCATCGGCCGCCCCTTTTGCCTTCCTTCCGATCCCTGCCTGAAAGCACAGCCATGAGCGACCAGAGCTTCGACGTCATCGTGATCGGCGGAGGTCCCGGCGGCTACGTCGCCGCAATCCGGGCGGCGCAGCTCGGAATGTCGGTTGCGTGCGTCGAGAAGCGCGGCGCCCTCGGCGGCACCTGCCTCAACGTCGGCTGCATTCCGTCGAAGGCGCTGCTGCACTCGTCGTACCTCTACGAGCACACCAAGGCCGGGCTCGGTAGCCAGGGCATCAAGGTCGGCGGCGTCGAGCTCGACCTTGCGACGATGCTGGTCCGCAAGGACAAGGTGGTGACGGAACTCACCAGGGGCATCGAGTTCCTGTTCAAGAAACACAAAATCACGTGGCTCAAGGGCTGGGGCCGCATCGCTGGCGCGGGCAAGGTCGAGGTGAAGGCCGACGGCAAGTCCGAGACCTACGGTGCGAAGAACATCATCATCGCGACGGGGTCGGAGTCGACGCGCATCCCGGGGCTCGACATCGACGAGCAGAAGATCGTGACGTCGACGGGCGCGCTCTCGCTGCCGAAGGTGCCGGGTCATCTCGTCGTGATCGGGGCGGGCTTCATCGGCCTCGAGATGGGTTCGGTGTGGCGCCGCCTCGGGGCGAAGGTCACCGTGATCGAATTCCTCGACCGCATCCTGCCGACCATGGACGGGGAGGTCGGCCGCGAGATGCAGAAGATCCTGACCAAGCAGGGCCTCGCGTTCCGGCTCGGCACGAAGGTGACCGGCGCGAAGGCGACGGCTTCCGCCGTCGAGCTGACGGTCGAGCCCGCCAAGGGCGGAACGGCCGAGAAGCTGTCGGCCGACGTCGTCCTGGTGTCCGTCGGCCGCGTGCCTAACACGGAGGGCCTCGGCGCCAAGGAAGCGGGACTCAAGCTCGACAACCGCGGCCGCATCGAGGTCGACGGCTCGTTCCGTACCAGCGTGCCGGGCATCTACGCGATCGGCGACGTGATCGCCGGGCCGATGCTCGCCCACAAGGCGATGGACGAGGGCGAGATCGTCGCCGAGATCATCGCCGGTCAGACCGGCCACATGAACTACGACACCGTGCCCGGCATCGTGTACACGCATCCCGAGGCCGCATCGGTCGGCAAGACCGAGGAGGAGCTCAAGGCAGCCGGCGTGAACTATCGCGCGGGCAAGTTCCCGATGTCGGTCAACTCGCGCAGCCGTTGCACCGGCGATACCGACGGCTTCGTCAAGATTCTGGCCGACGCCAAGACCGACCGCGTGCTCGGTGTCCACATCATCGGCGCCCAGGCCGGCACGATGATCGCCGAGCTGGTGCTGGCGATGGAGTTCGGCGCGTCCGCCGAGGACATCGCGCGCACCTGCCACGGCCATCCCACCGAGAGCGAGGCGGTGAAGGAGGCGGCGCTCGCCGTCGCCGGCCGCACGCTGCACCTGTGAATCCGATGCGCCGGCGCGATCTCATTGCGGCCGCGTTGCTGGCGGCGCTCGCTGTCCTTCCGGCGTCGGCGCAGACGTCTGCCGACATCGTCGTCGAGGATGCGTGGGCGCCGGCGACTCCGGGCGGGGCGCGGACCGCCGCGATCTATTTCACGATTCGCAACGTGGGCACGGCGCCGGACCGGCTCGTCGGGGTCACGAGCCCCGCGGCACAGCACGCCGACGTCCACCAGACGATGTCGAAGGGCGACATGATGAGCATGCACCATATGGACGGCGTCGACGTGCCCGCCGGCGGGTCCGCCGTGTTCGCCCCGAACGGCTCCCATGTGATGCTCATGGGCTTGAACGCGCCGCTCAAGGCCGGCGACAAGGTCCCGGTCACGCTGAAATTCCAGAACGCCGGCGAGGTGCCGGTCGTTGCGACGGTGCGCAACCGCTAGCCGCGAGGGGCGTCAGGCCTTGCGACGCGCGCTCGGGTGCGCAGCGTCGTAGACCTTCTTGAGCCGTGCTGCGTCGACGCGCGTATAGCGCTGGGTCGTCGACAGCGACGCGTGACCCAGCAATTCCTGAATCGTCCTGAGATCGGTGCCGCCCGCCATGAGGTGCGTCGCGAAGCTGTGACGCAGCGCGTGCGGCGTGGTCGTTTCCGGCAGGTTCAGCCGCCGCCGCAGGTTGCGAAGGGCCCGCTGCGCGACCGCGGGCGCCAGCCGCTCGCCGCGCGCCCCGACGAACAGCGGCCCGTCGGCGGCGATCGCGAACGGGACCGTCGCGATGTAGTCGGCGATGGTCGCGGCGACCGCGGGAAGAATCGGGACAACGCGCTCCTTGTTGCCCTTGCCGCGGATTCTCAGGGCATGCTCGAGCCCGTCGGGCTTGGGTGCATCGCCGCGATTGAGGCCGAGCGCTTCGCTGATGCGAAGCCCCGCGCCGTAGAGCAGCGTGAACAGAGCCTGATCGCGTCGGGCGATCCAGCCGTCGGCGCTTTCGCTCGCCTCGAGCAGGGCCTCGGTCTCGTCCTCCGCCAGCGCCTTCGGCACCGTTTTGGCGACCTTCGGCGTCCGCACGATCCGGATCGCCGGGATGTCGCCGAGACCGCGTCGTGCCAGCCGCCGCGCGAAGCTCCTCAACGTCGACAGGGCACGCGCGGTCGAGCTTGCTTCGAGGCCACGGTTCGCGCGCGCGGCTAGCCAGGCGCGGAGGTCGCGCGGGGCCAGCCGTTCGAGGCTGCCGATGTCGGGCATGCCGCCGAGGTGGTCGCCGATGAAGCGGAGGAAATCGTCGAGGTCGCGGCGGTAGGCGGCGAGGGTGTGCGGCGAGGCGCGCCGCTCGGCGGCAAGCCAGCCGAGCCATTCCGCGGCCGCGGCGGAGAGCGCAGGAGTAACCTGTGCCTTGATGCCTTCGGTCTTCAGGCCTTGGGCAGGTCCAGCCATGTGCGGATGCAGAGCTCGACGACGCGGGCAAGGAATGCGAGCAGCTCGGTGCCCTGGCCCGGATCGAACGTGCCCTCGGTCCGCGAGCCGATTGCCAGCACGCCCGTCGGGCAGTGCGTCGACGGCCGCAGCCTCAGCAGAGCCTCCGAGCGCACGAGATCGGCAGCCGGCCCGAAGATATCGCGCGGCTCCGGCATCGCAGCGGTCAGCACCACGTCGCGACCGGGACCGAGAATGCGGTCCACCTCGCCGCGCGGAACCATGTGCACGCCGGCGACGAGCCGGCCGGGCAGGGGGCCATCGCCGTCGGATTCCACCGCGAGCACGACGACGTCGACGCCGAGCAGCACGGCGAGATCCGTCGTCACCGCCTGGATCAGCGCCTCGAAGGTCGTGGCCTCGAGCAGCGCGAGCGCCGCCGCGTGGATGCGCGACTGACCGGTGAGATTGGCGCGGCTGATCGTCACGATCTCGCCGTTCACGCGCTCGAGCTGGCGCGTCTTGGCGCGCAGCCGCTCGATCATGAACGAGCGCAGGTCGACGACGCCCTTGCCGGCCTGGCTACCGGGGACCTGAAGCTTGTCGAGCGCGTCGGGGTGCCGCACCAGGAAATCGGGATGCGCCGCGAGATACGCGAGGACTTCCGCCGCGGTGATGTCGACCGCGGCACGGGGCGCCGCCGTCTCGGGCTTGTCCCTCATTCGGCCGCCGCTGCCCCCGGACCGAGGATCGACTGGCCGGTCTTCTTCCAGTCGGCGAGGAAGGCGGCGAGGCCTTTGTCGGTGAGCGGATGCTGGTAGAGCTGGCGCAGCACCGACGGCGGCATGGTCGCGACATGGGCGCCGAGGCGCGCCGCGTCGATGATGTGCCGCGGATGGCGGATCGAGGCGACCAGCACCTCGGTCTTGAAGGTCTCGTACTGGCGATAGATCGCGACGATGTCCTCGATCAGCTTCATGCCGTCCTCGCTGATGTCGTCGAGGCGGCCCACGAACGGCGAGATGAAGGTCGCGCCGGCCTTGGCGGCGAGGATCGCCTGTCCGGCCGAGAAGCACAGCGTCACGTTCACCATCTTGCCTTCGCCCGAGAGCACCTTGCAGGCGTGCAGGCCATCGCGTGTCAGCGGAACCTTGACCGTGACGTTCGGCGCGATCGCGGCGAGCTTGCGGCCCTCGGCGACCATCGCCTCCCAATCGGTCGCGGTGACCTCGGCGGAGACCGGGCCCGGCACAACGCTGCAAATCTCGCGGATGACCTCGGCCATCGGCCGCCCGGACTTGGCGATCAGCGTCGGGTTCGTCGTGGCGCCGTCGAGCAGCCCGGTCGCGGCGAGGTCGCGGATTTCGGCAATGTCGGCGGTATCGATGAAGAATTTCATGGCGGCTCTCTTCGCAGTCGATCATCGCTCCAGTCCCGGAGCGATTCGCGGCACAGTCGCGGTGCCGCGCGTTGCGGTAAAGTGTATCCGATGGCTCTCTCCGGTACCAGCAATGATGCCCGAAACGACGCTGCCAAGGACGGCGCGATCGTGCCGGTTCTGCTGCCGCTGCGTTTGCAGGGCCCGTATCATTACCGCGTCGCGCCCGGTCTCTCGCTCGCGCCCGGCGACATCGTGCGGGTGCCGTTCGGCAAGCGCGCCGAAGTCGGTGTGGTGTGGGACGGCGACGCGCCGCCGCCCGACGGGGTCGCGCTCAAGACCGTCGGCGAGCGCCTCGACGTTTCACCGCTCGGCGCCGATCAGCGGCGATTCGTCGACTGGGTCTCGGCGTACACGCTGACCCCCGCCGGCATGGTGCTGAAGATGGTGCTCGCGGTGCCCGAGGCGCTCGAATCGCGGCGCGCTCCGGCGCGCCTTGCGCCGTCGGGCGCCGTCGCGGCGAAGCTCACCGCGGCTCGGGCCCGCGTGCTCGACGAGGCGAAGACAGCGCCGGGCACCACGGCGGAGCTCGCCCAGCGCGCCGGCGTCGGTGCCGGCGTGGTGCGCGCGCTGTTGGCGGCGGGAATGCTGCACGAACTGCCGCCTGAGCCGGAGCCGCCACCCGCGCGACCGGATCCGGATCATGGTGGACCGACGCTCTCCCCGGCGCAGCGCGAGGCGGCGGACTCGCTGTGTGCGGCCGTGGCCCAGCACGCCTACGCGGCCATCCTGCTCGAAGGCGTCACCGGATCGGGCAAGACGGAAGTCTATTTCGAGGCGATCGCCGAGTGCATCCGCCGGGGTCGGCAGGCGCTCGTCCTGTTGCCGGAGATCGCCTTGTCGCCGCAGTGGCTGCTCCGGTTCACACGCCGGTTCGGCGTCGCCCCCGTGGTCTGGCACTCCGAGGTCGGCCTCGGCGAGAAGCGCCGCGCATGGCGCGCGGTCGCCGACGGTGGCGCCGCGGTGGTCGTCGGCGCGCGCTCGGCGCTGTTCCTGCCCTACCGCGACCTCGGTCTGATCGTGGTGGATGAGGAGCACGACACCTCCTACAAGCAGGAGGAGGGTGTGCTCTACAATGCCCGCGACATGGCGGTGGTGCGCGCGCACCACGCGTCCTGCCCCGTGGTGCTCGCGTCGGCGACGCCCTCGCTCGAGACGCTGGCCAACGTCCGTGACGGCCGCTACCGCATGCTCCATCTGCCGGAGCGCCATGGCGGCGCGCAGCTTCCCGCCGTCGCCACCATCGACATGCGCGCGACGCCGCCCGAGCGCGGCGAATGGCTGGCCCCTCCGTTGCGCGCGGCGATTGCCGAGACTCTCGCCGCGGGCGAGCAGACGCTGCTGTTCCTCAACCGCCGCGGCTACGCGCCGCTCACCTTATGCCGCACCTGCGGGCACCGGTTGCAGTGCCCGAACTGCTCGGCGTGGCTGGTCGAGCATCGCAGCACGAAGTCGCACCACTGCCACCACTGCGGTCACACCGTGACGCTGCCGCCGGCGTGCCCCGCGTGCGGCGGCGTCCATTGGGCGGCCTGCGGCCCGGGCATCGAGCGGGTCGCCGAAGAGGCTCAGCGGCTGTTTCCCGAGGCGCGCGTCGCGATCGCCGCGTCCGACACGCTGTCGGCGCCCAAGGCCGCCGAGGCGCTGATCGGCGACATCCTCGCCCACAAGGTCGACATCATCGTCGGCACCCAGGTGGTCGCCAAAGGTCACCATTTCCCGGCGCTGACGCTCGTGGGGGTGGTCGATGCCGACCTTGGGCTCGCCGGCGGCGACCTCCGCGCCGCCGAAAAGACCTTTCAGGTACTGTCGCAGGTCGCCGGCCGCGCCGGCCGCGAGCAGCGGCGAGGTCGCGTCCTGCTCCAGACCTATCAGCCGGATCATCCGGTCATGAGGGCGTTGGCCTCGGGCAAGCGCGAGGAGTTTCTCGCCGCTGAAACCGAGGCGCGGGCGCTTGCCCACATGCCGCCCTATGCCCGGCTCGCCGCCGTGATCCTGTCGGGGCCCGATGAGGCGAAGGTCGAGCGTGGCGCGCGGTCGCTTGCCGCCAAGGCACCGCACGAGAGCGGCATCACGGTCCTCGGTCCGGCGCCGGCGCCGCTCGCGCTGCTGCGCGGCCGTCATCGGCGGCGCTTCCTCGTCCGAGCCGAGCGCGGCTTGGCCCTTCAGCCGGTGCTGCGCCGGTGGCTCGAGGACGTGCGTGTCCCCACCCAGGTCGAGGTGCGGGTCGACGTCGACCCGGTCAGTTTCCTGTAGCTGGCGGCACGCGCGAGAAGCGCGGATTTATTGGGCTTTCCCGCTCATTGCGCCGGTTGCAACCGCCGGGGCCGTGTGCTACCTAACGCACGCCTTCGGCGGGCGCGGAGCGTCCCAATCGCTGCGCAGACCGCCGAACGGCTACTCCAATTTCCCCTCGGTTTCGGGAGAGTTTCGGAAGTGGCTACGGCTTCCTCAGGCGCGTCCGGCCTCGCCGGTCGTTACGCGCAGGCTTTGTTCGATCTGGCGACCGAGCGCGGCGCGCTCGATGCCGTCGCCGCGGACCTCGCAACGGTCCGTCGCATGCTCGACGACAGCCCCGATTTTGCCCGGCTCGTCCGCAGCCCCGTGATCAAGCGCGAGGCCGCCGGCCGCGCGATCGGCGCTCTGGTCAAGGGCGCCGGATTCAACGCGCTCACGGGCAACTTCCTGGGACTCCTCGCTCGCAACCGCCGCCTGTTCGAGCTGTCGGCGATGGTCGCGGCGTTCCAGCGCCTGCTCGCCGACAGTCGCGGCGAGGTCGCCGCCGAGGTCATCAGCGCGACGCCGCTCTCCGAGCGCCACGTCGCCGCGGTGACGGACGCGCTGAAGGCCGCTACGGGCGCCAAGGTTGCTTTGAGCACGCGGGTCGATCCCGCGCTGCTCGGTGGAATGATCGTGCGGGTCGGTTCCCGCATGGTGGACTCGTCGCTTCGCACCAAGCTCTCGAAGCTTGAGCTGGCAATGAAAGGGATCGGTTGATGGATATCAGGCCTGCGGAGATTTCCTCCATCCTCAAGCAGGAAATCGCCAACTTCGGCACCGAAGCCGACGTGGCGGAAGTCGGCCAGGTGCTGTCGGTCGGCGACGGTATCGCCCGCGTCTACGGGCTGGATTCCGTCCAGGCCGGCGAGATGGTCGAGTTCCCCGGCGGCATCAAGGGCATGGCGCTGAACCTCGAGACCGACAATGTCGGCGTGGTGATCTTCGGCGACGACCGCACCATCCGCGAGGGCGACCTCGTGAAGCGAACCGGCGCCATCGTCGACGTTCCCGTGGGCAAGGGGCTTCTGGGTCGCGTCGTCGACGCGCTCGGCAATCCGATCGACGGCAAGGGACCCATCCAGAGCACCGAGCGCCGCCGCGTCGAGACCAAGGCGCCGGGTATCATTCCGCGCAAGTCGGTGCATGAGCCCATGCAGACTGGCCTCAAGGCGATCGACAGTCTGATCCCGGTGGGTCGCGGCCAGCGCGAGCTGATCATCGGCGATCGCCAGACCGGCAAGACCGCCGTCGCGATCGACGCCATTCTCAATCAGAAGAAGGTCAACGCCAGCGGGGACGAGAAGCAGAAGCTCTACTGCATCTATGTCGCCGTCGGCCAGAAGCGCTCGACCGTCGCCCAGATCGTGAAGACGCTCGAAGAGCGCGGCGCGATGGAATACTCGATCGTCGTCGCCGCGACCGCGTCGGAGCCCGCCCCCCTTCAGTTCCTGGCCCCGTATGCGGGTGCCACCATGGGCGAGTTCTTCCGCGACAACGGCATGCACGCGCTCATCATTTACGACGATCTTTCGAAGCAGGCCGTCGCCTATCGTCAGATGTCGCTCCTGCTCCGTCGTCCCCCGGGCCGCGAGGCGTACCCTGGCGACGTCTTCTTCCTGCACTCCCGCCTGCTCGAGCGCGCGGCGAAGATGAACGACGCCAACGGCGCGGGCTCGCTGACCGCGCTGCCGGTGATCGAAACCCAGGCCGGCGACGTCTCTGCCTACATTCCGACCAACGTGATCTCGATCACCGATGGCCAGATCTTCCTCGAGACCGAGCTGTTCTATAAGGGCGTCCGCCCGGCGGTGAACGTGGGTATCTCGGTGTCGCGCGTCGGCTCCGCCGCGCAGATCAAGGCGATGAAGAAGGTCGCGGGCACGATCAAGCTCGATCTCGCCCAGTTCCGCGAGATGGAATCGTTCGCGCAGTTCTCGTCGGATCTCGACGCGTCGACGCAGAGGCTGCTCGCGCGCGGCGCGCGCCTCACCGAGCTTCTGAAGCAGCCGCAGTACTCGCCGATGCCGGTTGAGGAGCAGGTCGTGGTGATCTACGCCGGCGTCCGCGGCTATCTCGACAAGGTCGAGGTGCGCGACATTGGCCGCTTCGAGCAGGGGCTTCTCGCGACCACCCGCGACAAGCATCCGGGCATCCTCGATGCGATCCGCACCGAGAAAGACCTTTCGAGCGCCACGGAAGAGAAGCTCAAGGCGGCGCTCGCCGACTACGCCTCAAAGTTCGTCTGATCGTAAGAGCGTTCATCGATGGCGAGCCTCAAGGACCTGCGGGTCCGCATCAAGTCGGTCCGCAACACGCGCAAGATAACGTCGGCCATGAAGATGGTCGCCGCGTCGAAGCTCAAGCGCGCCCAGGACCAGGCCGAGTCCGCGCGGCCCTATGCCGAGCGGATGGAGCGGATGCTGGCGTCGCTGGCGATGTCCGTCGCCGGCACGCCCGGCGCGCCGCTGCTCCTCGGCGGCACGGGCCACGACAATGTGCATCTCGTCGTTGTCATGACGTCGGACCGCGGCCTGTGCGGCGCATTCAACTCGTCGGTCGTGCGCGGCGCGCGCGTGTTCATTCGCTCCCTGCTCGAGCAGGGCAAGACGGTCAGGATTCTCACGATCGGCCGCAAGGGACGCGATCAGCTCAAGGGCGAGTTCGGTCGCCTCATCGTCAAATCGTTCGACGGCATCGGCAAGCCGCGGCTGACCTTTCAGGATGGCCTGACCATCGCCGGTGAGATCCGCCGCATGCTCGAGGCCGGAGAGTTCGACGTCGCCACGCTGATCTACAACCGCTTCAAGTCGGCGATCTCGCAGGTGCTGACGACTCAGCAGCTCGTGCCGCTGGCGCTGCCGGCGGCGGTCGCCGCGACCGGAAGCGGTCCGCAGGCGACCTACGAGTTCGAGCCGGACGACAGCGACATTCTCGACGCGATTCTGCCGCTCAACCTCGCCGTGCAGACCTACCGCGCGCTCCTCGAGAGCTTCGCCGGCGAGCAGGGCGCTCGCATGGCGGCGATGGACAACGCGACCCGCAACGCGGGCGAGATGATCAACCGGCTTACCCTCAACTACAACCGCACCCGCCAGGCCGTGATTACCAAGGAGATGATCGAGATCGTCTCCGGGGCCGAGGCGATCTAGGAGTCGAAGCGATGGCGAAGAACAACGTCGGCAAGATCACGCAGGTTATCGGCGCCGTCGTGGACGTGCAGTTCGAAAGCGATCTGCCGCAGATCCTCAACGCGCTCGAGCTGCAGAACCAGGGCAAGCGCCTGGTGCTGGAGGTCGCGCAGCACCTCGGCGAAGGGACCGTGCGCACCATCGCCATGGACTCGACTGACGGTCTCATCCGCGGCCAGGAAGTCGCCGATACCGGCGCGCCGATCAGCGTGCCGGTCGGTCCGGAGACGCTCGGGCGAATCATCAACGTCGTCGGCGAGCCGGTCGACGAGCGCGGCCCCGTCACCACCAAGACCAAGTTCCCGATTCACCGACATGCGCCGGAATTCGCGGAGCAGTCGACCGAATCCGAGATTCTCGTCACCGGCATCAAGGTCATCGATCTGCTCGCGCCGTACGCGAAAGGCGGCAAGATCGGCCTGTTCGGTGGCGCCGGCGTCGGCAAGACGGTGCTGATCATGGAGCTCATCAACAACGTCGCCAAGGCGCACGGCGGATATTCGGTGTTCGCCGGCGTCGGCGAGCGCACCCGCGAGGGCAACGACCTCTATCACGAGATGATCGAATCGGGCGTCAACAAGGATCCGAAAAAGGGCTCGGTTGCCGGCTCCAAGTGCGCGCTGGTCTATGGTCAGATGAACGAGCCGCCGGGAGCGCGTATGCGCGTGGCGCTGTCAGGCCTCACCGTCGCCGAGCACTTCCGCGATCAGGGCCAGGACGTGCTGTTCTTCGTCGACAACATCTTCCGCTTCACGCAGGCCGGTTCGGAAGTTT